>NZ_JBNPTO010000004.1:172500-489293 GCF_051167715.1 Bradyrhizobium sp. HKCCYLS20291
CACCCGCCGTGTGACTCCCGGATAGTACTCTCAGGTATTCGGAGTTTGGTTGGGTTTGGTAAGACGGTAAGTCCCCCTAGCCCATCCAGTGCTCTACCCCCTGAGGTATTCGTCCGAGGCGATACCTAAATATCTTTCGCGGAGAACCAGCTATTTCCCAGTTTGATTGGCCTTTCACCCCTAACCACAAGTCATCGGAGCCTTTTTCAACAGGCACCCGTTCGGTCCTCCAGTGAGTGTTACCTCACCTTCAACCTGCTCATGGCTAGATCACTAGGTTTCGGGTCTAATACAACGAACTTGACGCCCTATTCAGACTCGCTTTCGCTACGCCTACGCCTATCGGCTTAAGCTTGCTCGTTAAATTAAGTCGCTGGCCCATAATACAAAAGGTACGACGTCACCCAGAACGCATCTTGGGCTCCGTCTGTTTGTAGGTGTCCGGTTTCAGGTCTATTTCACTCCCCTCGTCGGGGTGCTTTTCACCTTTCCCTCACGGTACTGGTTCACTATCGGTCGCTGAGGAGTACTTAGGCTTGGAGGGTGGTCCCCCCATGTTCAGACAGGATTGCACGTGTCCCGCCTTACTCGAGCATGAATGCTTGCATTACCCATACGGGGCTATCACCCTCTGAGGCCCTGCTTTCCTGACAGGTTCTGGTTGGCTTACATTCATGACTGGCCTGGTCCGCGTTCGCTCGCCACTACTAGCGGAGTCTCGGTTGATGTCCTTTCCTCCAGGTACTTAGATGTTTCAGTTCCCTGGGTTTGCTTGAAACCTCCTATGTATTCAGAGATCTCATACCTTCTCTTGATAACCGGAAATCCAAAACCTCACGGCCTTGAATTCTCTCGGTCTCCCAATTGAACACCAAGACTCGAGGTCTTGGAGCTCCGGCTATCGAAGGTGGGTTTCCCCATTCGGAAATCCGCGGATCAAAGCTTCTTCGCAGCTCCCCACGGCTTATCGCAGCGTAGCACGTCCTTCATCGCCTCTCAGCGCCAAGGCATCCACCGAACACCCTTAAGGCACTTGATTGCTCTCATTATCAATGTCCACACACTCGGCAGAATGTTGTCAGCCACCTCACCTGCCCCGAGGGACAAGCGTCAGATGAGCTGCAGGACAATGATTAGAAAGACCAGCTTGCTTCTTAAGATCGAACCGATCGCCGTGCGGTCAAGCGCGGCGAACAGAGTCATTTACAACAAGTGACAAGCTTCACAGCTCGATACTTGCGCCGAAATGACCCGGAGATAGTGAAGGCGTCGGTGCAAAGTCGAACGCGGACCGCTTGCGCGGTGGCGCTCATTGCACGACCCTACTCGGATCGATCTCCTCTTCACGATGTCAGATAACACGCAGTCTTCTGTAGTCCCGGTGAGGACCAGAAGATGCGAAATGTTGTCTCGCGGACGAATGTTGAACACGCCAGGCGCTAAGTCCGCCTCCGCTCTTTCGAGCTCCGGCGCGACAGCCTTCGCTGCACAGACGGCTTGCCGAGCCGAAGCAGGCGCAGCCTGCGAAGGCTGGTGGAGCCTGTCGGGATCGAACCGACGACCTCATGCTTGCAAAGCACGCGCTCTCCCAGCTGAGCTAAGGCCCCATACTCGGAAAGACGAATGCAGCAGCGCGATCGTCGAGACGATGGCTAACCGAAGCTCGCGTTGACCAGTCCGCCTTCGCCCTTGCGGGCTACGGCGCGACAGCCTTCGCGCATCTTCTGGCTTGCCGAGCCGAAGCGCCGGTAGGCGCGAAGGCTGGTGGGCCTGGGAAGACTTGAACTTCCGACCTCACGCTTATCAAGCGCGCGCTCTAACCAACTGAGCTACAAGCCCTAACGCTCGAAGCTCGTCACCACCCCGCCCCAAGAGGCCAAGCCTACAGAGCAAAAGCAGCAACCGCGCAGCCCCAGGCAGCGTGTTCGTCCGCGAAGAAAGAGAAACGAAGACGGCGAAATCCCGCCAATGGAACTCAACCCGATCTGGCGATCGTGTTGGTCCCTGATGTTTCTAAAACAGCTCGATAGTGCGCGATCCGAAGATCGTGACCCCAAGATCTTGCGATCCTAACGGTCAGACTGAAGAGCCATCCTTAGAAAGGAGGTGATCCAGCCGCAGGTTCCCCTACGGCTACCTTGTTACGACTTCACCCCAGTCGCTGACCCTACCGTGGTCGGCTGCCTCCATTGCTGGTTAGCGCACCGCCTTCAGGTAAAGCCAACTCCCATGGTGTGACGGGCGGTGTGTACAAGGCCCGGGAACGTATTCACCGTGGCGTGCTGATCCACGATTACTAGCGATTCCAACTTCATGGGCTCGAGTTGCAGAGCCCAATCCGAACTGAGACGGCTTTTTGAGATTTGCGAAGGGTCACCCCTTAGCTTCCCACTGTCACCGCCATTGTAGCACGTGTGTAGCCCAGCCCGTAAGGGCCATGAGGACTTGACGTCATCCCCACCTTCCTCGCGGCTTATCACCGGCAGTCTCCTTAGAGTGCTCAACTAAATGGTAGCAACTAAGGACGGGGGTTGCGCTCGTTGCGGGACTTAACCCAACATCTCACGACACGAGCTGACGACAGCCATGCAGCACCTGTGTTTCGGGCTCCGAAGAGAAGGTCACGTCTCTGCGACCGGTCCCAAACATGTCAAGGGCTGGTAAGGTTCTGCGCGTTGCGTCGAATTAAACCACATGCTCCACCGCTTGTGCGGGCCCCCGTCAATTCCTTTGAGTTTTAATCTTGCGACCGTACTCCCCAGGCGGAATGCTTAAAGCGTTAGCTGCGCCACTAGTGAGTAAACCCACTAACGGCTGGCATTCATCGTTTACGGCGTGGACTACCAGGGTATCTAATCCTGTTTGCTCCCCACGCTTTCGTGCCTCAGCGTCAGTATCGGGCCAGTGAGCCGCCTTCGCCACTGGTGTTCTTGCGAATATCTACGAATTTCACCTCTACACTCGCAGTTCCACTCACCTCTCCCGAACTCAAGATCTTCAGTATCAAAGGCAGTTCTGGAGTTGAGCTCCAGGATTTCACCCCTGACTTAAAGACCCGCCTACGCACCCTTTACGCCCAGTGATTCCGAGCAACGCTAGCCCCCTTCGTATTACCGCGGCTGCTGGCACGAAGTTAGCCGGGGCTTATTCTTGCGGTACCGTCATTATCTTCCCGCACAAAAGAGCTTTACAACCCTAGGGCCTTCATCACTCACGCGGCATGGCTGGATCAGGGTTGCCCCCATTGTCCAATATTCCCCACTGCTGCCTCCCGTAGGAGTTTGGGCCGTGTCTCAGTCCCAATGTGGCTGATCATCCTCTCAGACCAGCTACTGATCGTCGCCTTGGTGGGCCTTTACCCCACCAACTAGCTAATCAGACGCGGGCCGATCTTTCGGCGATAAATCTTTCCCCGTAAGGGCTTATCCGGTATTAGCACAAGTTTCCCTGTGTTGTTCCGAACCAAAAGGTACGTTCCCACGCGTTACTCACCCGTCTGCCGCTGACGTATTGCTACGCCCGCTCGACTTGCATGTGTTAAGCCTGCCGCCAGCGTTCGCTCTGAGCCAGGATCAAACTCTCAAGTTGAACTTGAAGCTTTGAACCGGCTGATCACAACGTTTGACGAGGTCCCACCAATCGATCCCGCGCTTCACAGCGCAAAGACCATGGTGTTACCTTTGAAACATTGTCCGCCGAAGTCTTCTCGTCCGATCCCAGAACCAAAAGCCGAAGCTCTCAATCCCGAGACCCGCAAGGACTCCGCCGTCCACGTTTCTCTTTCTTCATCTTCACTTGTCAAACAGCCCGTACTAATTAGTTCGCCTCGAACTACTTAGTACATCAACTTCTCTGGTCCCTTTCACCGTCGAAGTGCCCGTTGCCGGGGCGCTTCAAATAGCTGATTTTCGGAGACCGTCAAGAGCTTTTTTTGAAGAAAAACTCAGGAGCCAGTCAGCAGAAAAAACAACATCAGGCCCGAAAGTCGGGCGCCTCAGTCATCAGTGATGTCCGGCTGGCGTGGTGGTGAGATAGTGCGGCGCCGCATCCCGTGCAAGAACTTTTTGCGACGGCTGTGCAGAATTGTGGATAGCGCTGTCGCATCCCGCGCTCTGCCCCGTCACACGCCGTTTCCGTTCCATTTTGGAACGGATGCCGCGCGCAGCGTCAGAAATTGCTCGTCCGAGGTTGCAACAGCGAACGACACGAGCGCGGATGCACATGCGGACGAGATCTTCCGCAAGGATCCAGCGCACCGCCGAGCTCGAGGTCGCCACTCGCGGCATCGCACACATGCTCGGCCGCGGCCCAGGCGCGCTCAGCTGTCGTCGGATGCGCCTCGATGTGGGTCTTGCGATGACGCCATCCGGTGCGTCCGGGATCGCCGAGTGACAGATGGTATTTCCGTGCGCGTCCTGCTGGCCTGCGGCGACGCCGAGCACCTGCTCGCGCGGATTGGTCAGCCCTGTTGCCACAAGCTCAGGAAGATCACCGGCCCGATGCGGCCGCCCTGCTCTTCCGATGCGCGCGAGCTAGCGCGGCCGCGGCGGCGTGCTGCGTGCCGGCGCCTTCAGGAAGCGATCGAGCTCGACGATGGCCTCGGCTTCGCGGGCGCGGCGCAAATGCCTCGCCTGCTCGATGCCTGGCGGCAGATGTTTCGCGATGTCGCGCGCCTCACGCGCCGCTTGCAGCAACCGCTCGGCCAGCGTCATGGTCTGCTTGACGCGCCGGCGCCGTTTCTTCTGGCTTTCTTCCATGCGAGAATGGATCCGGTTTCATTTCAGCGCGTCGACAACCCTAAATTAGGACCTGACGCGCGCATCAACATAAGTGAATCGGTAGCGACCGAGGATTTCAACGCGGCGGAGCGGAGTTGGATGGCCGCGCCGGTGAGCGTCGAGGCTAGCCGCTGCAGCGCGCCCGCGGTGTATCAATTGATACGGGCATCCATATTTGGCGGCGCGCCGCACAGGAGCCAATCCGGTTCGGCGTTTTCAACCTGAATGCGGAACGGCTCGCCGCATCACACCATGCGAGCGCACCATCACTCTGTTCCCTTGATCGGAATATTCCCGAAGGCGCCGCGCTGCTCAGCGCTGCGCGAACTTGATGGTCGACACCGGCCAGCGGCCGTCATGGCCCGTGATCGTGATGCGCAGGCCGTGCAACTCGTCGAGATGGACCTGCTCCACGGTTCCGGCCTTGCCGTCGCTCAAGGCGACGCATTTCCCGATCAGCTCCGTCTGGGCATGCTCGAACTCGGACAGGATGGTGAAGGCTCGCGTCTTGACGGCAACCATGAGGGAACGTGTGTGGGCTGATCGGAACGAGCCGCAACGCTGCGGAGACAGGCCGGCGCTGGCCGGTAGATCGGCGTTGCACCGTCCCGCGTCAACCACCCTCAAGCGATCGTGCACGCCGCTGCGGCGACGTGCACGATTCAGTCAGCGGCATTCGAAGCTCGCCGCGTCCTCGAGGCTGCCGCTGCCCTTGTAGGTCAGCACCTTCGGGAACGCGCAGAGATCGCGGGTACGGCCCGGCCAGGGCACGTCGGGCGCCTTCCGCGCGGTGGCGCGGATGGTCTCGGGCGCCGCCGCCTTGCCCTCCACCCAGGCATCCAGCGCGCTCAGCGCGTCGAACTGGTCGGTCGCCGGTCCACCGCCGCAATGGTTCATGCCGGGAACCAGGAACAGCCGCGCGAAGCCGTCAGCGTCGCCGTATTTCTTCTTCAGCTGGTCGACATAGTCGACCGTATCGAGCGCCGAGAAGATCGGATCGGCGGTGCCGTGGTAGAACAGCATCTTGCCGCCTTTCGACTTGAACTTGTCGAGATCGGTCGAGGTCGCCGCCTCATATTCCATCCCGGCATCGAAGCCGCCGGCGCCCTTCATCACCTTGGGCACGTCGCGGTCGATGTCGAAATTGCGCACCCAGGCGACCAGATCGGTCGGCGTCTCCGGCGGGCTCATGAAATCATAGGGCACGCCGCCGGCGATCAGCGTCAGGTTGCGCGCATTCGGCGGGCTGGATTTGGGCGTGCCGAGCTTCCACGCGCGCCAGCCCGGCGAGGCGAGGCCGGGGTCATAGGGCCAGCGCGAATAGATCAGCCCGCCCATCGCATTGCGGCTGCCGTCGAACATCAGCTTGATGGCCTTCAGCTTGGGCGCGGACAGGCATTGCGCGCTCTCACCGTCCTTGCAGGCAAGCACCGCCGGATCGAACCGGCAGGCCATGACGTCCTGCACCATGCCGTCCTTGGCGCCATCGGCGGCATCGCACGCTGCGGTCACGCCATCGGCCACAAGTTTCAGATCCTCGTCGGTCAGCGCGCTGCCGACATCGGCCTTGCCGTCCGGGCCGGGCGGCGCGATCGCCAGCAGCGCCTGCTCCTGCACGATCACGTCGATGCCGGCGAGCGGCACGCGATAGGCCGGCGCACCGGAGATGACGCCGTCGAACAGCTCGGGAAAGCGCTGCGTCACCGCCATCGCCTGGCGGCCGCCGTTCGAACAGCCGGCGAAATAGGAGCGCCGGGGCGAATTGCCGTACAGCTTCTCGGTCGCGCCCTTCGCGGCCGCGGCCACCGGCGGGATCGAGCTGTAGCCCTTGTCGCGCCGCGCCTGCGGATCAAGGCCGAACTGGTACGGCCCGAGCGGACCCGGCTCCTCGAGATGGCCGGAGTCGGTCGAGGCCGCGGCATAGCCGTTGGACAGGGCATTGGGTGGCGTTGCGCCGGTCACGAGGCCGAGCGCCGGGCGGAGCACGCCGTCGACGCCGCCGCCGCCCTGGAACACGAACTTGCCATTCCACGTCGCGGGCAATCGCAGCTCGTAGCCGATAGCATAGGGCTTGCCGTCGATGCCGGTGCGCTCGTTGATCTTGCCGCGGATCAGGCAATGGTCCGGCGCCGGGCTCGTCACGCCTGCGGGCGCCGGCGGGGCAAGCTGCACGCCACCAGCGGCGACGAATTCCGATGTGACGATGCGGCCACTGCCGGAAAAGCCCTGCGTCAGCGCGGCACAGCTCGCCTTGAAATCCTCGGCATGGGCGGATGCCATGGCCGAAGAGCTCAGCAAGAACGCGGCCAGTGCCGTGACCCGGATCTGCATCAATCTATTCCTCCCCAACGCGGCCCTTGAGCCTGTACCCGCGCCGTCATTGCCTTGCAGCGCGCTCGATCACGTCAAACCATAGCCAAGCCTGCGCGGCTCGCAAGCGGCCGTGCGCACGGACGCAATTGAAAACGTCAGCCGAAGCGTGCCATCTGGTCCCCTACGGAAGGCGTCGAGGGACATCATGGCTGCGGACATCCGGTTGAATGCGTTTGCGATGAACTGCGTCGGGCACCAGTCGCCCGGGCTTTGGCGGCATCCGCGTGACCGCTCCTCCGACTATAACCGCCTGCCCTACTGGCTCGACCTCGCCAAGACGCTGGAGCGCGGCCGCTTCGACGGCCTGTTCCTCGCCGACGTGCTCGGCGTCTACGACGTCTATGGCGGCACCCCCGACGCGGCGCTGCGCCATGCCATCCAGGTGCCGGTCAATGATCCGATGATGCTGATCTCGGCGATGGCCGCGGCGACCTCCCACCTCGGCTTCGGCGTCACCTGCACGCTGTCCTACGAGCCGCCCTACCCGTTCGCGCGGCGGATGTCGACGCTCGACCACCTCACCGAGGGCCGCATCGGCTGGAACATCGTCACCGGCTATCTCGACAGCGCCGCGCGCGGCATGGGGAAAGAGCGCCAGACCGCGCATGACGACCGCTACGACGTCGCCGACGAGTACATGGAGGTGGTCTACAAGCTGTGGGAAGGCAGCTGGGAGGACGACGCCGTCAAGCGCGACCGCGTCAGCGGCATCTTCACCGATCCGGCGAAGGTCCACCGCGTCAGCCATCAGGGCGAGAACTACCAGCTCGACGCCATTCATCTGTGCGAGCCGTCGCCGCAGCGGACGCCGGTGCTGTACCAGGCCGGCACCTCGCCGCGCGGCCGCGTGTTCGCCGGCCGCCACGCCGAATGCGTGTTCATGTCCGGCCCATCCGCGAAGATCATCGCGCCGCGCGTCGCCGCGATCCGCCAGGCCGCGGTCGAGGCCGGCCGCGCAGGCACCGACATCGTGATCTTCAGCATTGCCACCGTGGTGCTCGGCGAGACCGATGCGGAGGCGGAAGCAAAATTCGCCGACTATCGCCGCTACATCGACCACGAGGCGTCGCTGACCCTGATGTCCGGCTGGACCGGCGTCGACTTCTCGACCTACGACCTCGACCAGCAGGTCCGCCACGTGCTTAACGATGCCGGCCGCAGCGCGATGGACAACGTCACCCGCGCCGATCCCGACCGGGTCTGGACCGTGCGCGAGGTTGCCGAGCATGTCGGCATCGGCGGCATCGGCCCGGTGTTCGTCGGCTCGCCGGCCAAGGTCGCCGATCTCATCGAAAGTTGGATCGAGCAGACCGGCGTCGACGGTCTCAACCTTGCGTTTGCGCTGTCGCCGGAGAGTTTTGCCGATGTCGCCGACATGCTGGTGCCGGAGCTGACCAGGCGCGGCCGCTACAAGAAGGCGTATCAACCGGGCACGTTGCGCGAAAAAATGTTCGGCCGCGCGCGGCTCGCCGCGCCGCATCCGGCGGCAAGCTACCGGCCGTAGGCCCGACGCACCCCGCTCACGCGGACAGCAGCTGCAGCAGTTGCGACACCGCCGCCGCGATCGGCTTGATGATTGGCACGGCGAATTGCGGCTGCAGCTGGTCGGCCGCCTGCGCCAGCGGCCCGCCGCCGATGATGACGGCATCGGCACCGTCCGCGATGCAGCCGCGCACGGCCTCCGCGAGCGCCGTGGCGAGACGCGCCGGATCTGCCGCGAGCACGGTCGGATCACCCGGCGTGAGGCGCGTCCCCGTGAACTGCGCCGACAGACCCAGCCTGTCTGCGGCATCCGCGATGCTCGAAACCAGCGCCGGCGTCACCGTGGCGACGCCGAAGCGCCGCCCGCCTGCCCCGGCCTCGCGCATCGACGCTTCGCCGATTCCCACCACCGGCAGCGGACAGGCCCTGCGCAGCTCGGCGGCCCCGGGATCGCCGAACGCGGCGACGATGATGCCGTCGCAATGCGCCAGATGAGCGCGCCCGACCTCGATGACCTCCGCGGCCGACGCCGCAAGCGCGGCGCCGTCGGTGATCATGGCCGGTGCCCGCGTTGCCGTCGCGCCGACCACTTCGGCCCGCCCTGCACAGCAGGCCGCGGCAATCGAGACCATCATCGCGGTGGTCTCCGCCGAGCTGTTGGGATTGATCAGGAGGATGCGAGGCATGAAGCTTGCGGGCGTCCACGATGACGGAACTCTCTCCTGACCAATCGCCGGCCGGCCGTCAACTCCTGCCCGTTGGGCTCACCCGATCCGCATCGACAGCTCGACCTCGTCGCCGAACGGCACCGAGAGATAGCCGTTGGCCGGAGAGCGGACGTGAGCGAGATAATCAGGGCAATAGTCCGCATTGTCGGCCACGATGAACGCGCCCGCGCTGAGCCGGCTCTCCAGCAGCGCCAGGACGTCGCCATACAGCGGTTTGGCGCCATCGAGCAGCACGAGATCGATCGTCTCGGGGAGATCGCGACCGAGCGTCTGCAGCGCATCGCCTTCACGGATCTCGACCAGATCGAGCAGGCCACCTTCGGCCAGATGCTTGCGGGCACGAGCGACCTTGGACGACTCGAACTCGGTGGTGATCAACCGGCCGCCGCCATTGTCGCGCAACGCCGCGGCCAGAAACAGCGTCGAGATGCCGAACGAGGTGCCGAACTCGACGATCGATCTGGCCCCGAAGCTGCGCGCCAGCATGTAGAGCAGCAGGCCGGTGTCCCGCGACACCGGCAGGGGAAAGTCCTTGAGCTGCGTGTAGAGCTCGACATGGCCGGACTTGCTGCGCATCAGCTCTTCGCCGCGTTGCTGCATGCCGGCGAAGGCCGGACTCGTCTCCGGGCGCAGCAGCGCGGCCTCCGCGAGAAGGCGATCCAGCAGCGATGCGACCGGCTGGGTGGTGAGAGTGATCATGGAGTACTCCGTGGTCTCGAGAGGTGTGGTTTGCGTCCCGGTCAAAATACGAATAATCAGTCGCATTCGCTAATCGCATTCCGGACCACGCCATGGCGTCAGCTCGAAAAGCCTCGATTTCTGCGCGAAAACAGCCGCAACAGACGCGCTCGACCGACCTCGTCGCGGCCATCCTGCAGGCGGCTGTTCAGGTTTTGACGACGGAAGGCGCGCAGCGCTTCACCACCGCGCGCGTCGCCGAGAAGGCGGGTGTCAGCATCGGCTCGCTCTATCAGTACTTCCCGAACAAGGCCGCCATCCTGTTCCGGCTGCAGAGCGACGAGTGGCAGCAGACCACGGAACTTCTGCACGGCATCCTGGATGACAACAGCCGTCCGCCACTGATACGCCTCCGCGCGCTCGTCCACGCCTTCCTGCAATCGGAATGCGACGAGGCGGCGGTCCGCGGCGCCCTCGACGATGCCGCCCCGCTGTATCGCGACGCGCCGGAATCGAAGAAGGCGCAGGCGAGCAGCCGCCGCGCCATGCTGGCGTTCATGCGCGAGGCGCTGCCCAACGCGACCGACTCCGAGCGCGCGCGGGCCGCCGACCTGATCAAGACGACGCTGAGCCAGGTCGGCAAACACTTCTCCGACACGCCGCGCAGCCGCGCGGAGATTGCGGCCTATGCCGACGCGATGGCGGACATGTTCTGCGCGTATCTGGAGAAGGCCGGCGCGCGGCAACGACATCGCGCCGGAACGTCCTCGCGCGTCTCACCGCGATGACGGTGCACTCCCTCTCCCCGTTCTTCACGGGGAGAGGGTCGGGGTGAGGGGCAGCCGCACGAGTGTTCCTATAAGGACCCGTGACACCACCATCAATCGGATCACATCTTTGATGTAGTCCGACCTCCCCCCGCAGACGGTAGTGCTATCGCATATGTCGATGTCGGGCTCTCGCGATAAGCAAACCTGCCAGCTAGTTGCTCCGTCATGCCCGGGCTTGTCCCGGGCATCCACGCCGTTCTCAGGATGCTGAACGACGTGGATGGCCGGGACAAGCCCGGCCATGACGATGTGGAGACAGACGAACGCAAAACTCCAATCTGCGTACGCGACAGCCCTGCCAACAGGCTGTAGAGGTTAGAAACACGCGTCCTCGCCTGCGCCAGAGAGCTAAATTCTCCCGCATTCTCAACGCTGATTTGCCTGTCCAGTCCCGCCACGAAAAATATTCTTGTTTCTTTTTTTCGGAATTCGTGATTGTATCGCCTCATCCCGCCCGATCGAGAGAGGGGCGTTTCGCGAACGTCACGAAGCGTCGGGTGGGATGCGATGGCCGGGTCTCGTCGCAGCGTGCGTCAAGCATGCCGACGAACGATGGGAGCCGGACGGCGAAGTCGCGTGGTCCTGATACTCCGACGCTAGTATCAAGTGGGCGGGATGCCGAGGGGTGTCCTGCCGACGACGGTGGCCAGAAAGCACGGCGCACCGGGGAGATCGCGTATAAGCCGTAAGCCCGTTGCGCAGGGAGGGCCGGATGTCCGGCTGAACCTGTGGTTCCTGCCGCCTGCATTTTTTTCTGCAGGCGGGCCATGGGTGTCAGTCGATGCCCGGCCTTCCCTGTGCCCTCTCCCAAGGAGGGACGAACGGCAGAGACATCTCGGGCGCCTGGCGCGTCGCGAGTTCATGGACGGCTGTCTGATTGCGCCTCGTTCGAGAAGGAACGGATTTCTCCCGGCGCGGCGGAAGGAAGAAGATTGATCCCCATCCCGACCGATCTGCAAAATTGCCCAGGGGCAGCGATCCTGCGAATGATCTCAAGAGCATTTCATGCATTCGCCTTCAGGAGATTTGCCAGATGACGCCTTTCAGCGGTCCACATCGTCCCGCACGCCACGTTGATCTGGTTCGCCGCAGCCTGATGGCGCTGGCCGTGGCACTGCTCGGCGCGCTCGCGGCCCCGAGAGCGGACGCAGCAGAAACGCTGCGCATCGGCTATCAGAAATCCTCGACCTTGATCGCGCTGCTCAAGGCCAATGGCGAGCTGGAGAAGGCGCTGGCGCCGCTGGACATCAAGATCAGCTGGCACGAATTCTCCAGCGGTCTCCCCCTCCTCGAAGCAATCAATATCGGCAGCATCGATGTCGGTGCCGACGTCGCCGACACTGTCCCGGTGTTCGCGCAGGCCGCCGGCGCCAAGCTCGCTTATGTCGCGGAGGAAGCCGCCTCGCCCTCGGCGCAGGCCATCCTGGTGGCAACGGCCTCGCCGGTGAAATCGCTGACCGATCTGAAAGGCAAGAAGATCGCGGTGACCAAGGGCGCCGGCAGCCACTATCTGCTGCTGTCAGCGCTCGCCAAGGCCGGCCTCACCTTCAAGGACATCACCCCGGCCTATCTGCCGCCCGCCGACGGCCGCACCGCCTTCGTCAGCAACAATGTCGATGCCTGGGTGGCGTGGGATCCGTTCCTGACCAGCACGATCCGGCAGTCGGGCGCGCGCGTGCTCACTGACGGCCGCGATGGGCTGGCCAACTACAAGCGCTACTACCTCGCGTCGGCCGATTACGCCGCGAAGCACGGCGACGCGCTCAACGTCATCTATGGCAGGCTCGTCGACACCGGCAAATGGGTGAAGGCGAACCCGGCGGCAGCGGCGAGTCAGCTCGCGGCGCTCTGGGGCATCGATGCCGCAACCGTCGAGGAGGCCAACAGCCACCGCTCCTACCAGGTCGGCGCGGTCACGGCCGCAGGCCTGTCGGAGCAGCAGAAGATCGCCGACGCTTTTTTTGCCGAGCACGTTCTGCCGGCGAAGGTGGACACGTCGGCATTGGCGATCTGGACACCGAAGGCGCCGTGAGCCACAGAAGACACTGGAACCGATCTCCGCAACGGCGCGGAGCCCGGGGCCCGATGACGAGCCTAAACGAAGGAGACCACCTTGACTGCCCAACTTCCGCCGCCGACCGACCGCAGCACCGAGCACCCCGCACATCGCATCTTCGTCGACCGCTGGTCGCCGCGCGGCTTCACCGACGAGGCGCTGCCGGAGAGCGCGCTTCTGACCTTCATCGAGGCGGCGCGCTGGGCGCCCTCCTCCTATAATTCGCAGCCCTGGCGCTTTCTGTACGCGCTGCGCGGCTCGGCCGAGTTCGACACCTTCCTGGCGCCGCTCGTCGAGTTCAACCGCGGCTGGGCCCAGCATGCCGCAGCGCTGGTCTACGTGCTGTCGAAGAAGACCTTCATCCCGGCCGGCAAGACCGAGCCGGCGCCGACCCGCACGCATTCCTTCGACGCCGGCGCCGCCTGGGCCAACTTCGCCAACCAGGCGGCGCTGTCCGGCTGGGCCACCCACGGCATGAGCGGCTTCGACGTCGCCGCCGCACAGACGGCGCTGGGCGTGCCCGATGGCTTCGCCGTCGATATCGCGATCGCAGTCGGCCGCAAGGGTGACGGCGAGAAGCTGCCGGCCATGCTCAAGGAGCGTGAGAAGCCGAGCGCCCGCCTGGCCATCGCAGAGATCGCCGCGTCGGGCCTGTTTCCGAAGAGCTTTGGCGGTTGACGCATGGAAGTGCTCGGGGGCGGCGTGATGGCGCCGCCGCTGGGCGGATGGTCTCGATGTCTGATCTTTTGATGATCTCGTTCGAACCAAGCTGCTACCTCCGCACCGCTGCGCAATGCAGTGCCCTCGCCCCCAAGGCGAAGCAAAAGCTTCGCCAGGGTGGGAGAGGGCAGCGCCGGCCGATCCGCAGACTCGGTTGGGTGAGGGGTTCTCTCCGCGAGCGCAACTCGTTGAGACAGACCCCTCACCCGACCGAGATCGTTGCGCTGCCATGCATGCCCTCTCCCACCCTGGCGAAGCTTTTGCTTCGCCTTGGGGGCGAGGGCGCAGTCACGGCCGTCCCGCCCGCGGCAAGGTCGATTGGTTTTCCACTTCTCCATAAGGTTGCTTTCCACAAGCACGCGGCCAACGTGTTCATGGTCCGTATGCAGTGCCGCCGTCGGCTTTTGACCCTCATGGTGAGGAGCGCCGCATCGCGGCGCGTTCAGGCGATGCTATCGCATCGCCTTGAGAACCATGAGGCCACCGCACCACCCTGCCCCGGCACCGCCCCTGACGCCCGGCGGAATCTGTGGCAGAAAGCAGCACCATCGTCAGACGAAAGCTGATATCGCATGCCGCCGCCGAAACCGCCTGCCTTCGAGACCCTGAGCCTGCATGCGGGCCAGCACCCGGATCCCGCGACCGGCGCCCGCGCGGTGCCGATCTATCAGACGACGTCCTACGTGTTCGACGACACCGAGCACGCCGCCGCTTTGTTCAACCTCGAGCGCGCCGGCCATATCTACACCCGCATCTCCAATCCGACGACAGCCGTGCTCGAAGAGCGGCTGGCGGCGCTGGAAGGCGGCGTCGGCGCGGTCTGCACCGCCAGCGGACAGGCGGCGCTGCATATGGCCATCGCCACCCTGCTCAATGCCGGCGACCACATCGTCGCGTCGTCGTCGCTCTATGGCGGCACCATCAACCTGCTGGCGCACACGCTGCCGCGCTTCGGCATCACCACGAGCTTCGTCAAGCCGCGCGACCTCGACGGCTTTCGTGCAGCGATCCGGCCGAACACACGGCTGCTGATCGGCGAGACGCTCGGCAACCCGGGCCTCGAGGTGCTCGACATTCCGAGGGTGTCCGCGATCGCGCATGACGCCGGCGTGCCGCTGTTGATCGACAACACCTTCGCCACGCCCTATCTCAGCCAGCCGATCGCCCAGGGCGCCGACATCGTGATGCATTCGGCGACCAAGTGGCTCGGCGGCCATGGCATCGCCATCGGCGGCGTCCTCGTCGATGGCGGCCGGTTCGATTGGCGCGCGTCCGGCAAATTCCCGCAGCTGACCGAGCCCTATGCCGGCTATCACGGCATCGTCTTCGACGAGCAGTTCGGCGCCGCCGCCTTCATCATGCGCGCGCGCACCGAAGGCCTGCGCGATTTCGGCGCCTGCCTGTCGCCGACCAACGCGTTTCACCTGCTGCAGGGCGTCGAGACGCTGCATCTGCGCATGGAGCGCCATGTCGCGAACACCAGTGCGGTGCTCGCTGCGCTCACGACCAACAAGGCCGTCGACTGGGTGCTGCATCCGTCGCTGGAGACACATCCCGACCATGCGCTCGCGAAGGAACTGCTGCCCCGCGGCGCCGGCTCGATCGTTTCGTTCGGCATCAAGGGCGGCCGGCCCGCCGGGCGGAAGTTCATCGAGAGCCTGAAGCTGATCAGCCATCTCGCCAATGTCGGCGATGCCAAGACGCTGGTGATTCATCCGGCGTCGACCACGCATCAGCAGATGGACGCGGCGCAGCTCGCGGCCGCCGGCATCGGCGAGGAGTTGATCCGGCTGTCGGTCGGCATCGAGTCGGCCAGCGACATCATCGACGATCTCGGACAGGCGCTGCGCGCCTCGCAGAAGGTGTGAGCCATGCAGCTGTCCATTGCTGATCGCGACGTTTTCGCGGCGACCGGTGGTCGCGACTTCGATCCCACCCTTCCCGCCGTCGTGTTCGTGCATGGCGCCGGCTTCGACCATTCGGTGTGGGCGCTGCACAGCCGCTGGTTCGCCCATCACGGCTTTGCCGTGCTGGCGCCTGATATGCCCGGCCACGGCCGGTCTGCAGGCCCTGCTCTGCCGACCATCGCGGCGATGGCCGACTGGATCATTGCGCTGTTGCAGGCGGTGAACGCCAAGCCGGCGCATCTCATCGGCCACTCGATGGGCTCGCTGATCGCGCTCGATGCGGCGGCCCGCCACCCCGATCGCGTCTCGGCGCTGAGCCTGATCGGAACGGCTGCGACAATGACGGTCGGGCCCGATCTCCTCAAGGCCGCCGAAGCCAATGACCACGCCGCCATCGACATGGTCTCGATCTGGGGCCTCGGTTTTGCCGCCGAGCTCGGCGGCAGCCGCGCGCCGGGGCTGTGGATGCATGGCGGCGCCCAGGCGACGCTGGAGCGCTGCGCGCCGGGCGTACTGTTCAACGACCTCGCCGCCTGCAACAACTATCAGGATGCGCTGGCATCGGCGGCGAAGATCGAAGTTCCGACACGCGTGATCCTCGGCGAGAAGGACATGATGACCCCGGTGAAGGCCGGCAAGGCGCTTGCGGCTGCGATCTCGCAGGCGCGCACGATCGTGCTGCCCGGTGCGGGACATACGATGATGGCGGAATGTCCGGACGCGCTACTCGATGCGCTCGTTGTTAGTTGAGCAATGAACCCTTGTTCCGCCCGTGGACCCGGCCGAGACGGCGCGAGATCGCCACAGGCTGCAATTAGGAACGTCGCGTGAGGCGCTCGATTGGTGGTTGGTGAAACCTCAAGGAGCGCAAAAATGCGGAAGACAATTCTCACGATTTTCGCGGCGACGGTGATTGCAGCCGGCTCGGTCGGCGCAGCCCTGGCTCAGGGCGCCGGCGGCGGTGGTGCAGGTGGCGGCGCGGGTGGTGCAGGAGCCGGTGCTGGCGCGGGCGCCGGTGGCAGCACTGGCAGTGGCGGCATGGGCAGTGGCGGCACGACGGGCGCAGGGACAGGAGCCTCCGGCCCGGGCGGCATCGGCAACGGATCGGGGACCGCCACGGGCACCGGATCAGCCGCCGGTAACTCGTCGAACAGCTTCGGCGGCGGCTCGCCGAGCACGAAGGGTGTGCGCAACGGTCTGCCGCCGCACTGACGTCTTCAAACACGTTGCGGCGGCCTTGCGAGGCCGCTGCGACATTGTGGCATTCATGCGACCTTGTGCCACCGATCGGGCAGCACCAAGACGCGGAACGGGCCATTGCGGCGAAACGTTGCTCCTCACATCTCAAGAACAGAAAGGAGCACGCAGATGCAGCTGCGCAAACTTTTGACGGTCGCCGCGATCGGGACCATGACACTCTCCGCGGCAACGCCCCTCGCCGCCGCACCTTTGCTGCCGAACCATCCGGCCAGCACGTCAACCGGCCCGGCGGCCGGCGTTGAGCAGGTTCAGTACCGCCATTGGCGCGGCGGACACGACTGGCATCCCGGCCTCGGCCGCCGCCACGGCTATCAGTACGGCTATCGCCATCACCACAACGGCGCTGGCGCCGCCGCCCTCGGCGGGCTCGCCGCCGGCGCGATCATCGGCGGCGCGATCGCCAACAGCCGCGCCCAGGCCAGCGAGTCCGAGGTCTACTGCGCTCAGCGCTATCGGTCGTTTGATCCGGCCTCAGGCACCTATCTCGGCCGTGACGGCCGCCGGCACTCCTGCCCATGACGACAACGCGTGGTCGATGCCGGTATCCGGCATCGACCGCTCCTCAACACGGTCGTTCCCTTAGACCAAGGATGCGCGACAATCGGTCCGCCCGACAGCTGCAACGAAGCTGCACGCATCCGGTTTGAGCAACACCCTGACAGCAACGGGAGAACTCAGGATGGTCACCTTCAAAGCCGCAGCGACGCTCGCGATCGCCGGCGCCTTGTCCTTGTCAACACTGCAAACCGCCTCCGCCGCGCCGCTGACGGCGCTGTCGTCGGCCGCGAAGCCGGGCCCTGAGAGCTCGCACGCCGTCCAGGTCCGCTACGGCGGCTGGCATGGCGGCTGGGGCGGCGGCGCCGCGATCGGCGCGGGCCTGCTGGCGGGCGCCGTGATCGGATCGGCGATCGCAGCGCCCCGCTATTACGGCGGCTACTCGCCTTATTACGGCGGCTATGGCTATGCCAGCTCGCCCTATTACGGCTATAGCGGCGGCTACTATCCCGCCTATTCGTATTCACGCCCGTACTACAGCGGCTATGGCTACAGCTACGCGCCGCGCCGGGTCTATCGCAGCTACGCGTACGGCCCGCGGCCCTGGCGGCACAGCTACGGCTATTACCGTGGTCCAGCCTGGGGCCATCACCATGGCTGGCACGGTGGACGCCATTTTGGACATGGCCGCGGCCACGGCGTGATCCGCACACATCATCGCTGGTAAGATTGATCTAGCTTCGGTGCGGCCGGTCTGCCGGCCCGCACCGAAGCCTATTGCCTCAGGCGCCGCCCCCCGGAGACGACAGCCCCTGCTGCCGCGCCGCGATGATGCCTTGATCGATCCGCGCGACCTCCGCCGCGGGGATGACGTACTCGTCGTGATCGCGCCACGCAAATGCCACGAACGTCGCGAACGCTCCCATTGCGCCAAGCGCGACCATCCACCAGATATGCCAGATCAGCGCGAACCCCATGAGGGTCGCGAAGAATGCGCAGACGAATCCCGTTGGGGAGTTCCTTGGCAGCTCGATATCCCGATGATCCTTTTCCCTGGTGTGAAGCTGCTGGTCTTTTGCGTTTTCCTTGATCCGCCAATACGCATCCTGCCCCGTGACATTCGGCATCACCGCAAAGTTGAACACCGGCGGCGGCGAGGAGGTCGCCCATTCCAGCGAGCGGCCGTCCCAGGGATCGCCGGTCGTGTCGCGCAGCAGCTCGCGATCCCTGATGCTGAAGACGAGCTGCAGGATCTGGAGGATGACGCCGATTGCGAGCAGCGCCGTGCCGAATGTCGCCGCCGCCAGCCAGGGACGCCATTCGGCGAGGTCGTAATGCTGCATGCGCCGGGTCATGCCGAGCAGGCCGACCGCGTAGAGCGGCATGAAGGTGACGTAGAAGCCGATCAAGGTGAACCAGAACGCCGCCTTCCCCCAGCTCTCATACAAACGAAAACCGAACGCCTTGGGAAACCAGTAAGTGACGCCCGCAAACACCCCGAACAGCACGCCGCCGATGATCACGTTGTGGAAATGGGCGACTAGGAAAAGGCTGTTGTGCAACAGAAAGTCCGCCGGCGGCACCGCGACCAGCACCCCGGTCAAGCCGCCGATCATGAACGTAATCATGAAGCCGACCGACCACAGCATCGGCGTCGTGAACCTGACACGCCCGCCATACATCGTGAACAGCCAGTTGTAGATCTTCACGCCCGTCGGCACGGCGATGATCATGCTGGCAATGCCGAAGATCGCATTCACGTCCGGCCCTGCCCCCATTGTGAAGAAGTGGTGCAGCCAGACCATGAAGGAGACCACGCAGATCGCCATCGTTGCCAGCACCATGGAGCGATAGCCGAACAGCGACTTGCTCGAGAATGTCGCGACCACCTCCGAATAGATGCCGAAGGCCGGCAGAACCAGGATGTAGACCTCGGGATGTCCCCAGGCCCAGATCAGGTTCATGAACATCATCATGTTGCCGCCGGCCTCGTTGGTGAAGAAATGAAAGCCGAAATAGCGGTCGAGCATCAGCATCGTCAGCGTCGCCGTCAGGATTGGGAACGCCGCGACGATGAGCAGATTGGAGGCCAGCGTGGTCCAGCAGAACATCGGCATGCGCAGATAGCTCATGCCCGTGGTGCGCAGCTTCAGAACGGTCGTGACCAGGTTGATGCCGCTGACCAGCGTCCCGACCCCGGAGATCTCCAAAGCCCAGATGTAGTAGTCGACGCCCACGCCGGGCGAATAGGTCAGCTCCGACAGCGGCGGGAACGGCAGCCAGCCGGTGCGGGCGAACTCGCCGACCACCAGCGAGAGGTTGACCAGCAGAGCGCCGGTCGCGGTCAGCCAGAAGCCGACGGAGTTCAGCGTCGGAAATGCGACGTCGCGCACGCCCAGTTGCAACGGCACCACGAGATTCATCAGGCCGATCACGAACGGCATGGCGACGAAGAAGATCATGATCGTGCCGTGCGCGGAGAAGATCTGATTGTAATGCTCCGGCGGCAGATAGCCGTTGGAGTGGAACGCGACCGCCTGTTGCAGGCGCATCATGATCGCGTCGGTGCCGCCGCGCAGCAGCATAACGAAGGCGAGCAGGATGTACATCACACCGATGCGCTTGTGATCCACGCTCGTGATCCACTCGCGCCAGAGGTAAGGGACGTACCCCTTCAAGAACACCCAGAGCAGGACGCCGAGGATGGCGACAAGCACGATCCCTGCAGCGACCAGCGGAATGGGCTGGCCGAACGGGATCGCCGCCCAGGTGAGCTTGCCGAGCATGCAGCCTCCGGATCAGCGGCGCGAGTGTGCGCGCGATGCACGATGCGGTCGGCGCCCGCGGGAGATCATGATGAGCGCAAGTCCGCCAAGGCCGACGGCCAGGCCGATCCTGCTCAGTTGTCCTGCCGGCGGCAGCCCCTTGCGCCCGAGCCAGCCGCCGCTGACGGCGGTACCGGCGGTGATGGGCGCCAGCACGGCGCCTGTGCTGCGCGGAGCGCCTTTGGCACGCGCGAGCAGGAAGCGGAAGGCGGTGCTCACCAGCCGCTCGGTCGGCCGGCGTGCCAGCGCGTAGGAGATCTGCCCGAGCCGCGCCGGCCAGCCGACGGCGACTTCGTCGCGCGGCGCATGGATCAGTTGGACGAAGGTGTCGGCGACGTCCTCGGGGCGATACAGCAGCGGTCCGGGATCCAGATTGCGACCGGACACATTGGCGCCGTGGACGAAACCGGGCGTGTCGACCATCGCCGGAAATACGCTGCAGACGTGGATATCCCTGTGAGCCGCGAGTTCCTGGCGAAGGCTGGCCGAGAAGCCGCGCAAACCGAACTTGCTGGCGGTGTAGGCGGCGGCGAATGGCGTCGGCGCCCACCCGCCCAGCGAGATGTTGTTGATCAACGTTCCACGCCGCTGCTGCAGGAAGGTCGGCAGCGCCGCATAAGCGCCGTTCATCGTGCCCAGCAGATTGACCTCGATGGTCTTTCGATGAAGCGCGATGTCCGCATCCTGATAGGCGCCGAACACTCCGGTTCCGGCGTTGTTGATCCACACATCGATGCCGCCGAACGTCTGCACAGCGCGGTCGGCAAGGTGTTTCACAGCCTCCGCATCGGTGACATCGGTTCCGACTGCGATGGCGCGTCCGCCCAGCGTCTCACACTCCGTCGCGACGTCCTTCAGCACATCCTCGCGGCGCGCCGCCAGGACCAGGCTGGCGCCCTCCCGCGCCAGCGCGAGCGCCGTCGCCCGGCCGATGCCGCTGGATGCGCCGGTGACGACGACACGGGTTCCTCGCAAGTCCCGGATCAGTCGCCTCGCCTCGGGCGAGGCATCCAGCAGCCAGCCGAGGGAGCGGCGCAATTGCGTGGTGCCGCCGGTCTCAAACCATCGCCCATGCGCAAAGATGACGCGCTCGGGCGCCAACGCAATCAGCCGCGCCGCCGCAAGCTGAACCGCGCGGCCGCCCAAGCGAAGCAGCAGGCGCAGATAGGCCGGCGCCTTGCCGTCGGGCGCCGTGATCCCGAGAACTCTTGCGGCTGCACGGGGCAGCATCGACAGCCCTTCGGGCGCCAGATTCTGGACGAGATCAGTCAGAACGAGCGTGCGGCTCGGCTTATGAAACAGCTCGACCTCGGTGAACAGCGGCGCGGCGACGAGGACGAGCTGCAGGTCCTCGGACCACTCGTCCGGTGCGACACCGGTCAGCTCGCGATCGATGCGCAGACGGCTGCGGCGGACCTGTTTCCGATCGGCAAGCCCTGGTGCTGCGTAAAGTCGCGCCTCGGGCAGCGCCGACTGCCAGTCCGGCAGGAACATCCAATGGGCCACGTTTGGCGCGAGCAGATATTTGATCGGGCCGAGCTGTTCCAATTGCTCGCGCAGCGCCAGAGAATACCGGGTCGGCGAGTGCAGCAGCAGATCGCCGCTCGACAGGCGGATCACCGTCATGCGGACCGGCAGCGGCAGGCCGGCGGCACTGATGCGACCGGCATCGACGATCCACGCATTGTCCGCAACCGCGCGCAGTCCGTGGCCGAGGCTTCGAAGCTGATTGTGTTGGGTCATGGAGCGATCCGCCGACGTGTTGCCGGTCAACAAACCTCCGGAGCGCATCATGGTTTCAATCCGCGGCGCCGAGGCTATTGCGCTGCACTGCCGCCCTGGCGGGACCGCCGAGCGAGCCAGCACACGGACGATCCGGCCGACCGTTCCAGGCAGTTCTGCCAGACCCTGATCTGAAGGTCTGAACGCCGGCGTAACGCAGCGCGGAATGGCGCCCGGCCAGCCGTCAGCGGAGGTAGCTGGCGAGATTCAGGCTCTGGATTTTGGAGATTGCCGTATAGGACGCCGTCAGCTGCGCCTGGTAGGTCGACAGTTGCGCGGTGACGGCGGCGACGTCGACGCTGGTCAGCTCGGTCGCGAGGCTCTCGGCAAAGCTCTTGAAGTCGGTCTGCTGCGACTTGGCGCTCTCGATCCGCGAGGCGGCGTCCGACAGCTTGGCTTGCACGGTCGCAACGTCATCGACGGCTTGGTCGGCGAGTGTCAGGGCGGAGGTGATGTCGGTCGTCGACAGGGTCGAGCTGTTCGCGACGAATTTCAGCACCCGCATCACCTCCTCGAAGGCGGCATTGTCGGCCGTCACGCCATAGGTGACCGATTGGCCATCGGACACACGGACCGACGCCAGCTCTCCGTCGCCCTGATAATAGCTTGTATCGGCGGTCGTCAGCGATCCGGTTCCAGAGGCGAAGGTCGACGTGTCGACCGCCGCTGCCGACGTTCGCGCCCCGCCGAACAGGTGCTGCCCGTCATATTGCGTGTTCAGAATGGCGGCCATCTGCTGCAGCAATTGCTGCGCAGAGCTGATGGCCGAGGCCGTTCCGGTGCTGCTTCCGGAGCTCGCAGCACTCAGGGCCGAACGCAACTGCGTGACGATGTCGGATACCTGCCCTACGGCGGAGTACATGACCTGCACCTTGCTGTCGGCCAGAGTCGCAGAGTCGATGTAGGACTGGGCCCGTGTCACCGAGACCTGCAGATTGACCACGTGCTGGGTGTCCGCGCCGTACTCGGCGAGATATTCAGACCTCAGCCCCGAGGCCTCCTGGACCTGCAGATTGGCCATCGTGGCCTGCGTCCGCAGCGCGCTCACGATCATCTGGTCGGCATTGGCAAATGTCGCGATCCGCATCGTCATGGCATGGTTTTCCGGCTAGTTCGACTGTACCGCGCTGAGCAGCGACGAGAACATGCTGTTGACGACCGAGATCAACTGGGATGCCGCCGCGTATTTGTTCTGCAGCGCGCTGAGCCGCGCCGTCTCCTCATCGAGGTTCACGCCGGACTGCGACGACAGCGAGCTGGCATAGCTGGATTGGGCCGTCGCTTTGGCGGTGTAGTTGGTCGATGCCTGGGAGGCCTTGCTGGCCACATTGGCCAAGATCACCGCCGCATAGTCCGCGAAAGACCCGGTCGTGGCACTCAGGCCTCCGGCCGCCGCGAAGCTGGTCGATCCGGTCAGCGTGTCGTAGAGCGCATTGATGATCGTCGCCGAGCCCGGCGTCAGGACCTGATTTCCAGTCGTCAGGGTTGCGGAGCCGTCGAGGGTGCCCGTCGGCAGGCCCGCGGTTCCGCTGAGCATGCTGCTGTTGACGGCAAAGTCGTACGCGCTGGTGCCCGTCACCAGATCGTTGATGCCGAAATAGGCCGAGAAGCCGGTTCCGCCAATGCTGCTGGTCATGTCGCTGACGGCGACGCCATCGCCGGACGATGTCGAGGTCAGCGCAAGATGACCGCTCGAATCGATCGAGGCCGTGACCCCGATGTTGCGCGCATTGATGTCCTTCACGAGATCGTCGACGCTCGAATAGCCCGACAGGTCGAAATCGCCGTAAGAGACGAGATTGCCGCTCTGATCGGTGACCGCGATGCGGACCGTTCCCGTCGCCGACAGGGACGTCGCGCTGCTCACGGTCGCCGATCCGGTCAGGCTGGTCGGAGGTGGCACCGCCGAGGCGCCGTTGGTGATGCCGTTGAGCGCCGATTTCAGCTGGGACGCCAGTTGATCGAGCTGCGTCTGCACGGCCGGCAGCGTGTCGTCCCGCAACGTGATCAGCGAACCGATCTTGCCCGAATTGATCTGCGAGGTGACGTCGACGCCGTCCACCATGATGCCGTTGAAACGCGACGAGGCCGAGACATTTGCTGACGCGGTATAGCTGAGCGTATGCGCCGAACTATCGACGAGAGCGCGGCCCGACGATGTATAGACCTGGAGATCCCCGTTGGAAGCGGTGTAGTAGCTCACATTCATGTAGGAGGACAGGTCCTGCAGCGCGGAGTTGCGCTCGTCCTCAAGATCGGCCGTCGACTGGCCGGAGGCAGCCATCTTCCGGATCTCGACGTTCAATTCGGCAATCTGCTTGAGATCATTATTGACGCTCTGGACCGACGACGCGATCTCCTTGTCGGCATTGCCGCGCAGCGTCTGCACGCCGCTCGAAGTGCTGCGCAGCTGGCTTGCGAAGTCGTCGAGCGCGCTGATGACGGCCGATTGCAGCGACACACTGCTCGGCGAGTTCGCCAGCGACGACAGCGCCGACTCCAGCGATGCCAGCGAGTTCGCGAGCGACGTCCCGGTGGTCGATGTCCCCGAGGTGGACGCACTGCCGAACAACTGCTGAAGTTGCGCCAGATAGCTGTTGGTCGTATCGGCAGAACCGAGGTCGGAATTGGCACCGATCAGCGATTTGAGCAGCAGCTTGTCGACATTGCTCGAAATTCCGGTGATGGACACACCGGTGCCGATACCTCCGGTCACATTGGCGACCTGGTTGGCCGTCTTCTGCGTGTACCCTTTCGTGTCGGCATTGGAAATGTTCGACGACGCCACGCTGATCTGCAGCTCCGTGGTGGAGATGCCGGTGAAGGCGACCAGACGTGCAATATCGAGCGACATTCACCCTACTCCCGGTATCGGCTCGCCATCATGCGCTGAGGTTTGTTCCACACGAGGTTGCTCGCGCGGTCCGCCGTCCGCTGGCCCCATAGGGCGACGCGTTGGCGATCTGCTCGCGGATGGCCTGCATCACCGCCTCGATGCGACGGTTGCTCGCCTCGATGGCCGCCCGCAGGCGCACGAGATTCTCGTCCATCGCGCTGCGCAGAGTCAGGATGTGCTCCAACAGCTGTTCGCGCAGGACACGGTCGCGGACGTCGAGGCTCGCGGTCCGCCTGGCGCATTCGGCGACCCTGTGCTCGAACAGGCCCGCCAGCCGATTCTTGTCGTCGAGCTGCTTGGAGCGCGAGGCCGGCAGGCCCTTGGCGAGCTCCATATTTTCCTCGGACAACACCGCGATCAGCTCGTCGATCAGCGTGATCAACGTCCGCACCTCGTCATCGGTTGCCGCCGGCTGACAGCCCTGAATTGCTCGTTTCATCCTGTCGCTCCCAATCTCATTGTCCGCGCAAAGGCCGACGGCCCGTCTGGGCGACTTTTGCGTAGGTGTTCAGCGCCGTCACGCGGACGGCGGCCACCTTGAACTCTGCTTCGAGCTGCGCGCACTCGCGCAACAGCTTTCGCCGCACCGTTTCGATATCGTCCATCAGCGCCAGGAGCTGCGCACGGTCATGCCGTCCGGCCGCCGCGGCGCGCAGCCGCAGCCGCCGCAGCTTCTTCAACAGCGCCTCGCCTTCGCTGGGCCGGTCCCTCTTGAGGTCGGCCATGCCTCACCTCATCGACGAGATCAGGGTGTCGTACATCTTGTTCACCGCGGAGATGACCTGGGAGGCCGCGGAATAGGCCTGCTGTGCCGAGATCATGTTGCTGAACTGGCCCGTGGTGTCGGTCGTGCTCGACTCCAGCTCGCTGCCGTAGATGGTACCGGCACCATTCTCGCCTGACGCCTGCAGGGTTGCATTCCCGGAGGTCGCCGTCGACGTGTACATGCCGTTGGACTGCGCCACCAAGCCGTTCGGATCGGCGAAGGTCGCGACTGCGATCTTGTAGATCGGGACCGTCTGTCCGTTGGAGTAAGTGGCCTCGACCAGGCCGTTCTTGCCGACGGAGATGCTGCTCAAGGTCCCGAAGGAAATGCCGTCGGAATTGGCGCTGAAGTTGGAGACGCTGGGAGTCGAGCTACCGGACGACAGCTGGGTGAGACCGTTCGTGCCACCTCCTGTTGTACCGAAATCGAGTGCGATCGAACTGGCGGCGGCACCGTTATTCCACGTGATGCCGAGATTTGTCGAGGAGACGGTGCTGAGCGAACCATCCGAGTTGAAGTCGATCGTGTAGCTGCCGCTGGTGACGGTCCCGTCCGACGCCGTGGCCGGCGCGAAATCAGCGGTCCATTCGTTAGCCGTGTTCCCCTTGGTCCAGGTGACGTTGAGCGTGTGCGATTGCCCCAAGGAATCGTACACGGTCATCGAGCTGCTGAAGCTGTCGCCGCTGGCCGCATCGGCCGGAAGGTTGGCGGCAAGCGACGTCTTCGTGGTCGCCCCGCCATTCGTCAGTGCGACCTTGGTATTGACCGGCTCCAGACCGCTGCCAACAACGTTGCCGCTCGCGTCGGTGCGCCAGCCTCCAAGATAGTAGCCATTGTTCTCGAGGTAGCCGGCATTGTCGGTCGTGAATGCGCCGTTGCGGGTATAGAAGGTTCCACCTCCAGCCGAGGTGGAATTGGTGGCCACGAAGAAGCCGGAGCCCTGGATGGCGACGTCAGTGGCGTTTGTCGTGGCGGCCAACAGTCCCTGCTGGGTGATGTTGGAGCGGCCGGAGACCGACACGCCCCCGGAAGAGTAGGCCTTCGAGTTGCTCGATGCCGTCACCAGCTGCTCGAACAGACCGGACGTCGTCTTGTATCCGGTCGTGTCGGCGTTCGAAATGTTGTCGCTGATCATCGCGAGCGAGGAGCTCTGCGCATTGAGCGCCGAGATCGCGGATGACAAGGCTCCAGAGAGACTCATGATTGACTCCGAATGATGCCGTCAGGAGGTGACGCCGAGGATGTTGCTGGCGCTGACCGGCACGCCGCCGACGGTGAGCGAGGGGGTACTGGTCGAGGTGTCTATTCCGGTGACTGTCCCGGTGATCGTCGTGTAGTTAAGGACCGAGTTTCCGGCCGTGTCCGTCGCAGTCACGGAGATCGTGTACTGGCCGCCGTCGCCGAGCTGGTTGCCGCTCGAATCCGTGCCGTCCCAGGTGATGGTATTCGAGCCCTTGTTGCCGCTGCCGGTGCCAGTCCAGACCGTGCTTCCGGAGGCGTCCTTGATCGAGATCGAAACGGTGGATGCTGCCGAGGACAGCGAGTAGCCGAATGTCGCCGAGCCGTTGGAGAGAACGGCGGTGTCCGTCTTCGCCTCGACGGTGTGGCCGATGTAGTTGACCGAGTTCAGCGTCACCAGGCTCGAGAACGAGCCGGCGAGCGAATCCATGCTGGTGTTGATCGACTGCTGCTCGGTGAAGTTTGCATACGACGTCATCTGGTTGATGAAGTCGGTCACGCTTGTGGCGTTGAGCGGATCCTGGTTCTGCAGCTCGCTCACGAGCAGCTTCAGGAAGTCGGTCGAGCTGAGCGTCGTACGTGACGATGTGCTGGATGAGGACGTCGATGTCGTCGATACGGTCGACGAAGTCGTCGCGGAAACAGTCATGGCGAACTCCGGCTCTCACCGCCTCACGCGGTGAACTACAGCGCGCCCGCTCGCGAGGGGGCGTTGCTGATCAAACGGCCGGAGCGCCGAATCCAGGCGCACGATGTGTTGAATTAATGAGTTGATCCCACGGCAGAATTTGCCGCCGCATCGTTGGGCAGAGGCGGCAAAATTCGCCTGCTGCGGATGCCGGTCCGCCGCAGCGATCAGGAGACGGTGCTGGCTACGAGCCAAGCGTCCGCACGGATCGCAGCGCGCATGAACGGTCGTAGTCTGGGAAGCGATCGATCGCGGCCGACGCGACGACCGGTTGCGCGCGCTACCCTGCCGGCGGCGGGCGCGATCTGACGTTATTGAGTGTACGTAATGATCAACACGCGAAGGAAAGGTCGGGGTCCGACTCCGGTTCAGCCGGGTTGGTGAGCATCCGCAGATGCCGACGGAGCATCTTCCGCCGCCATGCGACTCGCTGTGGCCACGATCCGCGCGGTCAAGCCGGCCGGGGCGCGAACCGGCGGCGACGACAACGCCTGACGGACGAGCCGAGCCTCAGCGATCAACCTCTGGGCTTCCGGCGATGACGCGAGCAGATCATCGGCCGCCTGGCGCTGCTCGGCCGGCCATTGGGAGATGTCTTCTCCCAGGCGGTCGACCAGATCCTCGAATTCCCTGACGTCCATCGTCCGCTCATCCAGCGTGTCCGAGACCGTCATAAAGCATTCAGGTGGCGAACGAAATTGATATCGGCAATCGCGGAGCTCGAAGCCCAGGTTAGGCCTGAAAACCCCGTAGTTTCTGGGGCGCCTCTGCACGACAGCCTGCAATGAGTACCGCAGACACCAGACGATGCTGCCCGTTTCTGGTCGGTTTCGAGAGGTTTCCGCGATGCACGCGGCCTCTGATTCGTCACCTACCGGCGATTGGCCGGATCGGTCGGACCTCGCCTGGTCCGCGCCGCCACCTCGACGGCCTCCCAGGCTTGACGCAATTCCACCAGGCTGTCGATGATCCGCTGCAGATTCTCGCGCATATGCGGACGGCCATGGGCGCGCAGAGCGGCCAGGATCAGTGCGTTGTAGGTCCCGAACACCTGCTCGGCGACCACCCCGCCCCGCGCCGTGTCGAGGTGCAGGCTCAGCCCGCGCAGGATCGCGACAGCGCGGGTCAGGTGGCCATGCCCCTCCTCGAAGCAGCGCGCCTCCTGGGCCTGCAACGACTTTTGCAGATAGCTCGCGGCCCCGTTGAGCAGCATGACGACAGCACGCAGCGGCGGAACCGCCACCGCCGCGCCACGATAAGCCTGACTTGCGCGTTGCGCCGTCGCATTCTGGGTCATCAGTTACTCGAACTCGCGTTGAGGAGGGCTTTCAGATAGGTCAGCATGTTGTTCGCACTCTCGATCGCAGCCTGATATTTGGCGTATTGCGCCGTGAGCTGGGTCTGAAACGTCGCGGCGGCGCTCTTGATGTCGTTGACTTTCGTCGTCAGCGTCTCGTCCCGGGACGTCAGATTGTCGATCAGCGTCTGCAGCGATCCGGTGCTCGTCGAGGCCGTCTTCGCGATCTGATAGAGCTGCGTGGCGAGCCCCTGCGTCGAGGTCACCGTGATCGACTGCGACGTCGAGCCGCTATAGGTGAAGGCCATGCCGGCATAGATCGTTCCGGAATTGCCGACGATCGTGTTGCCGCTGACGGTGAACAGCGAGCTGTCGCCACCGACCGACGCAGCCGTGAGATTGCCCGACGAATCCACCGTGAGATCCAGCGAAAAGGATTGTGGCGACGTTCCGGTATTGACGACGCTGAGCTGGCTCGACGAGGTCTTGGTCTGCGCCGAAAGCAGCGTCGTGACGCCGCTGAGATCGGTGCTCAGGATCGTCGACAAGGTGCCGGTATCGAGTTCGAGCTCGTTCTTCTCGTTGAACGACAAGCCGAGATCGGCCATCGTCAATCCGCCGACCGAGGTTCCCAGCACGGCCTGGAGGGTGTTCATGATGTCGCGCATCGTGCCGTCGCCGAACAGCACCGCGCTGGATGCGGCGGTGCCATCGGAGTTGGTGGTCTGCTGCGCGATGACAGCATCACGGAACGCGTTGTAGTTGGTGACGAAGGTCTGCAGCGCCGAGGAGATCTGGCTCGTATCCGTGCCGATGCTGATGTTCAAGGTGGTGCCGGACGGCGTCGCCTGCAGCAGGTCGAACGTCACGCCGCTCAGCACATCGGAAATGTCGTTGGTATTTCGCGTCAGAGCGATGCCGTCGAGGGTGAATTCCGCCGCCTGGGCCGTCTGCAGCACAGTGGCGAAGGCGCCGGAGCTGTCGGTCACCCCGAGCTTATTGAGGATGTCGTCGCCGGATGAGCTCGCATAGGTGATATCGGCGGCGTCCTGCGTGCCTGTGAGCACCAGCTCGTACGACCCGCTCGAGACCTGGACGATCGACGCCTCGACATTGGTCGTTGAGGTCTGGGCATTGATCGAATCGACCACGTCCTGCAGCGACATGTCGCTCGTGATCGTGATGTCGGATGTGCTGCCACCGGACAGGCCGAGCGAGAACGTGCCCGCATAGCCGAGTGCCGTGGTCTGGCTGGACTGGGTCGCTCCCGCGACCTTGTGGGCGGTGGCGATCTGGCCGATCGTCAGCGTGTGACTTCCGGTCGCCGCTCCGTTGTTCACCGACATCGACAGGGCCGACGACGCGCTGACGTCGCCGGTCGCGCCGATGGTGGCGGACCGGGTCGCGAAGGCGTTGGTCGCGAGCGAGTTGATCATCGACGTCGCCAGTGACGACAGTCCCGACGACAGTGTCTTCAACGCCGTCTGCAGCGACTGATAGGCCGTGATCTTGGCCTGGTTGGACGTGATCTTGGTCGAGATCTGGGTCGCCTGGGTGAGCTTGGCATTCACCGCAGACTGGATCAGCGCCGTCCAGTCGATCGTGCTGGTGGTGCTCGTCCCGGACGTGGTCAGCGAACTACTCGCACTCGTCGACGAGGATGACGACGACGCCGCGCTGCTCGTGCTCGACGTCGCGCTGCTCACGGTCATTCGACACCCTCCGCAGAAAGACCCGGGCCGGCCTGACGCCGGCCCGGCAGATCACGGCTCAGCCCAGCAGCTTCAGGAGATACTGCGGGATCTGGTTGGCGGCCGCTTCAGCGGACACGGCGGCCTGGGTCTTCACCTGGGCCGACGACAGCTTCGCCTGCTCCGAGGCGATGTCGACGTCCTTGATCGCCGAATTGGCGGACTGCAGGTTCTGCGTCTGCGTCGAGATCGAGTCGGACGAGAAGTTGAAGCGCGATTCCTGGGCACCGATATCGGCGCGGGCCTTGGAAACGGTGTCGATGGCGGTGTCCAGCGCGGTCAGCGCGGTGGTGGCGCCGGCCTGCGTGCTCACATCGAGCGTCGAAACGCCGAGCGTGGCCGAGGTCAGATCCGACAGCTTGATGTTGATCGTGTCGGTCGCCGACGAGCCGACCAGAACCGAGACGCCCGCCGAGAACGTGCTGGTGCCATCGAGCAGGCTCTGGCCGCTATAGCGCGTGCCGGTCGCGATCGAGTCGATTTCGCTGATCAGCTGCGAGAATTCCGACTGGATGTAGGTGCGGCTGGTTCCGACCGTCGTGCCCGAAGCCGACTCCGAGGCGAGCGACTTCATGCGCGCCAGGATGTCGCTGATGTTGGAGGCGCCGCCATCGGCCGTCTGAAGAATGGACGTCGCCTGCGCGGTGTTGGTCGCCGCCTGCTGCAGCGTGGTGATATCAGACGAGATGCGGGTCGAAATCGCAAGACCCGCCGCGTCATCCGACGCCGACGTGATGCGCGAGCCGCTCGACAGCTTGGCGAGCGAGCTGGTTTCCTGATTGGAGTTGATGTTCAGGTAGCGGACGGCCGAGTTGGCGGCGATGTTGGTCGAGATGGCGGGCACGGTGAGAACTCCATGAGTGGTCGGCGGCACGCGCCGAATCCTGGAAGGGACTGACGGTGCGGATCAGCCCCGTCTGCCCGATCAAACGGAGCGGCCTGCCGGCATCAGGCGAAAAATCTGCAGCACCGGAACGATCGTGGTTAGCAATCGGTGAAGGCGCCGCGGATGTCGCGCTCGTGGCGCCTCAACATGTCGCGCAATTGTTGACGCCCCCGCTTGAGAAGCGACTCGACGGCAGCGACGGTCGTGTCCATCACCCCGGCGACTTCGGCGTTGCTCATGTTCTCGTGATACGAGAGGATCACCGCGATGCGCTGCTGCTCGGGGAGACGCTGCATGGCCGCCTCGAGAAGATCGGTCATCTCGGCACGCTCGATCACGCTCGCCGCGTCCGGCTTGCCGTCGGCTACTTCGGGCACGACGTCGACGTTCTCGGTCCGAGGCTTGCGGCGGATGTCGATGCAGCGATTGCTGACGACACGATAGAGCCATGTCGAAAACTTGGCCCGTCCATGCTGCCAGCGTCCGCGATGAGTCCACACCTTCAGCATCGTGTCCTGGACGACGTCCTCGGCATCCGCCGCATTGCCGACGATGCGGAGCGCAATCGCATAGGCACGGTCGATGTGGCGCTCGACCAGCACGCGAAAGGCGAGCTCATCTCCGGTTGCCAAGCGGTCGAGCAGATCGCTGTCCTCGTCGAACACGACGGCTACGCCCGGCGGTACGCAGTCGGGAACGGTGCTGACGGATTCGCTCCACGGCACCCTTGCGGCCTCGGCAGCCGCCGGCTCGCTCGGCGTGACGCCTTCGGCCGAGGCACAGACGTCCAGCGCGTAGCTCATTTCCGCATCTCCAACCCGCAATGCCGAATGCGCTGGCCGCAGACGGCTTCCGATCGTTGAACGCCACGAGCGGAGTTATCAGGCGGAGTATTTGCGTTATTTCTCAGATGCTTAGATGGAACGTTTTGCCTAGCTCCAGGCAATTCTTGCCGCCTCCCGATCAAGCACCAAATGTTCATCGAGCTCATTGAGCCGCTAGTCGGCATGACAGAATTCATTCCGGAGGACGATGCGAGCAGGAGAAAACGCAGCGATCACGCGTACTAACAACGCACACGAGCCGTGTCCGACATGAACGATGTGGAACGGCTCCATCCGGATTCCGCTGCCCGACGCCGATCGCGCCCCGGCAATTTTTTCCGAATCATCGAGACGAAACTACCTGATTTTTTGGCTCTGTCAGTCACCCGAGAGAGCGATGTACGCATCTCATGACGATTTTTTTGAGTTACGCGCCTGATCTTTCGAACTCATCCGTTGTAGTCACAACAGAGAAGGAGTGACGCGACCTGCGCTTTGCGCCGGGCGCCCGTTGCTGCATGTGTGCATTCGTGTCCGACCGCTCCGCCAGTGTTGCTGATTGTTTCGATTAACCTCAGCGCGATAGGCCGAAATGTTTGTAGCAACATATCGAAACGCTGCTCGCGCTCTCCGTGCTGAACCACGACTGCACGCGCACCACAGCGTCTACACGATGACGCGAGATCGATGCGCCTGATTGACCGGCGTGATCCGTTCTATCGTGCAGGAGGATCCGCATGACAGGACGAGACGCAGAGGCCATCGATTCCGACCCCGCGCAGGACTTGCGCGCGTACGGCGTCAGACTTGGCCGGCAACAGCAACGGCGCGTACGATGGCTGTCGCAGACATTCGGACCTCTCACGCCCTGGAGCGATCGCGTCTCTGCTCGCGAGGCACGCACCATCGTCGTGATCGATCCGCCGACCGGTGCGGGAGCCGAACTGCTGTACGGCTCGCTGAGCCAGCGCGACGTGGTCTTGATCCCGTTCGGTGAAAATTCCGCGTTCGACTTCCTCAAATCGAAACTCACGGAGTTCGGAACCGTCGGGGCATCGGCTGAGGGCCCGCATCAGCTATGGTGGGGCGGCCTCGCATGGCCCAGCTCGGAGGCGGCGGGTACGGAAACGGCACTGCGCATCGTCACCTGCCATCCCAAGACCCTGGGTGACCTGCACCTCTATCATCTCCGCCGCTCCCTGCAGCGGCTCGGACTCGCGTTCGACATCGAGGCGGTCGAGTGTCGCGACGGACAGCACCTGACCGCGTCGGACAAGGCAAACTTCATCACGCGCATGCGGCTGCGGCACGGCGGGGGGCTGCTCTACGTCGATCCCGACGTGATGTTTCAGACGGCCCCCAACCTCCCCCATCTCGCCGGCTGCGACTTTGCCGTCCACAAATGGAACGGCTGGGAGATGTCGGCGCGCACATTGTATTTCGGCCCGTCGAGGGCGGCGGCTACGATGCTCAGAACGTGGCAGGAGATCGCATCATCTTGCCCGGATGTCTGGGACGGCTACCTGATCGATCAGGCCTGGAGTGCCGTGAGTTCCCAGATCGCGCTCGACACCGTCTGGCTGCCCCGCTCCTACCACGCCATCCCCGGTGAAGCTGCGAGCGGCGATGCAACGATCGTCCATAACTTGAAGCCTTTGATCGGCGAACTCGGTCCTGATCCGGAATTCTCTGCGATGGCAAAGGCGGCACGCCGGGCCGGACGTGCAGGTCCTGCGGAGTCGCTGCTCGTCCTCGGCTCTGAAGCGAACTCGGACAAGGCCGTCACCGTGATCCTGCTCGACGTGGCAGGCAGCGCGCGCGCAGTCGCTGACAGCATCGATGCGCTGGCGCGCGCCTTCACCGCCCGTTGCGGCGGCTTCGCTCGATTCGAGCTGTCATTGTGCTGTTCGCAGCCGGAGGTTCACGCCGCGCGTGCAGCCGCATCCGGCGCCGGCAATTTGGTGGTCGAAATCGTGACCGGGCAGGAGCTGGCGCCCAATCTATTTCAAGCCATCGCGGCAGCAGACGCCACACGATCCTCCACCAACATCAGGGCTTATCGCCGCTGAGGACAGACGAGGCAGACCATGTTCGACACCATCATCCTTCTGACCGGCAGCCGCGATCAGCACCTCGCGCTCACCGCCTTGCTGAGGGCTCACAGCCCTGCCCTCGCCGTTCGCTGCGTGGTGACCCTGCCGGAGCTCGAGGCCATCGACCGCGATGTGCTCGGCAGGTCGCGGCTGCTCGCCTTCACGACCAGCGTGATCGTGCCAGCTGACATTCTCTCGGCGCTCGGCCACGGCGCCTACAATTTTCATCCGGCATCACCCGACTATCCAGGTTGGGCGCCGGCTCATTTCGCGATGTACGATGGCGCGACACGTTTTGGCGCAACGGCGCATGCGATGGAGGCGCGCGTCGACTGCGGCGCGATCGTCGGCGTCGAGACCTTCGACGTGCCGAATGGACTTGACGTGCGCGGTCTCGAGCAGATGGCTTTCGTGCGTCTCGCCTATTTGTTCTGGCGTATGTCGCACGACCTCGCCTGCCATGCCGGCCCGCTGCCGGTGCTCGCCGTCGGCTGGAGCGGGATCAGGAGCACGAAGCGGATGTATGCCGGGATGTGCGCCATGCCAGCCGATATCGGCGCCGCCGAAATGCAGCGCCGCATCCGCGCCTTCCACGACGATTTCCGCGGCATTCCGCTCACGCTCACTTTGCACGGCATGAGGTTTCAGCTGCAGGGCGACGCGCCCTCGCCCGTGGAGCCGGTCACAGTCGACGCGCCCGCGCTGGCGCTGGCGTCGTGAGCTAGCGCTTGAGCGGCTTGATCACGGACGGATCAAGCCGCCTTTCCCAGCCGTGACGCTCCAACTCGGGATCGTCGTGCTCCTCTTGCGGCCAGCCGATGCAGAGATAGGCGATCAGCGTCCACTCCGACGGCAATGCGAGATCGCGAGTGACCGCCGTGGGATCGAGGATCGAGACCCAGCCGACACCAAGTCCCTCCGCGCGCGCCGCCAGCCAGAGCGTCTGAATGGACGCGACCACCGAGTAGCGCAGCATTTCCGGCATCGTGACGCGGCCGAGACGATGCCCCGTCACCGCGCCTTCATCGGCGCACACCGCGAGATGCACGGGCGCCTGGGTGAGACCCTCAAGCTTGAGGCCGGCGTAGAGCGCGCGACGCTCGCCGTCATAGCCCGCGAGCGCGGCCTGGTTCGCGCGTTTGAAGTTCTCCACGATCGCGCTGCGGCGCTCCGGGCTTTCGACGAGCACGAACCGCCAGGGCTGGCAGAAGCCGACCGACGGCGCGTGAGCGGTGAGCGCCAGCAGCGCATCGAGCAGCTCAGGAGGAACCGGGTCGGCGCGGAAGCGGCGGACGTCGCGGCGCCAGCGCACCAGTTCGGCGAAGCGTTGCCTGAAGGCGGCATCGAACTGCGGTGGGCTTGAACCGCGATCATTCATGGCTCTTCCCCGCTCAGGACATGCAGGAATGATCCCGTCACCGAGCCGCGCCGGGCCCCGCGCTCGGCGATGACCAAGTCCGACGCATCGCGACAGTCGATCAGGGGATCGTCGGCTTCGCTCAGAATCGTCGCATAATGAAACTCGTGGCCGCGGAGGGACGCGCCCGCCCGGCCAAGGCTGCAGTCGGCCAGCAAGGTCGCGCGGCGATAGCCAAGATGCAGGCGGCGCTTGGCGAACGACGTCTCGAGCGCCAGCAGCCCGGCCATCGCGTGCCGGATACCCTGGGCATCCTCGAGCCCGGTGCCCAAGGTCATGTAGCCGCCGCACTCGCCGTGAACGGCCACGCCGCGCGCCGCCATGGTCCGCAGGCCGTCGATGAAGGATCGCGACGAGGCCAACCGTCCCGCATGCAGTTCGGGATAGCCGCCCGGCAGCCAGACCGCGTCAGCCGCCGGATCCGGCGCTTCGTCGTTGAGCGGCGAGAACGGCACGATCTCAGCGCCTGCGGCGCGCCAATGCTGCAGGAGATGTGGATAGCTGAACGAGAAGGTGGCATCGGACGCCAGTGCGATGCGCTGCCCCGGAGGATCGATGCCGAAGCGCGCTGCCGAGGATGGATGGTCCGTGCCGCTCATCGGCCGCGCCAGTGCAAGCACCGCATCCAATTCGACGGATGCGGTGATGCAGGTCGCGAGGCGATCGAGGTGAGGCTCGATCGCCGTGATCTCCTGCGCCTGCACCAGGCCAAGGTGCCGCTCCGGCAAGGTCAGTTGCGCATCGCGGGCCAGCGCGCCGAGCACCGGGATTCCGACGCCGGCAAAGGCCGGCGCGATCAGCGCGCGATGCCGCGCGCTGGCGACTTGATTGAGGATCACTCCGGCCACATGAACGTCGTCGCGAAACCGCGCGCAGCCGAGCGCGACGGCCGCGGCGGTCTCGGTCTGGCCGCTCACGTCGAGTACGAGCACCACCGGCCAGCCCAGCAAGGCTGCGAGATCGGCGGCCGAGCCCCGGCCCGCACGCCCCGGCTGCGGCGCGCCATCGAACAGGCCCATCACGCCCTCGACGACGCAGATGTCGGCGCCATTGCCGGCATCGGCGACGAGCCCCGTCAGCTGTGACGCTGACATCGCCCAGCTATCCAGATTGTAGCTCGTCCGTCTCGCCGCGACCGAATGAAAGGCGAGATCGATGTAGTCGGGGCCGCACTTGAACGGCTGCACCGCCGTGCCGCGCGCAGCGAACGCGCGCAGAAGCCCGAGCGTGATGGTGGTCTTGCCGGCGCCGGAACGAGGCGCGGCGATGATGATCCCCTTCGGCACGCCCGCCGTCATGGCCGGAGCACCGCCGCGCGGCTGCAAAATGTGCTATGCGGTCGGGCATGATGGAACTGGCGGATCCGCCGAACCGACCGCTGAAGCGTGGCTGGACGACCGGCAGCTGCGCGACCGCGGCCGCGCGCGCGGCCTATGAGCTGCTGATCACCGGCAGCTGTCCCGCGATGGCCGAGATCGCCCTGCCCGGCGGACGCCGCGTCAGCTTTGCAGTGGCCATGCACGAGACCGGCGATGGAAACGCGACGGCCGGCGTCGTGAAGGACGCGGGCGACGATCCCGATGTCACTCATGGCGCGCTGATCAAGGCGACCGTCCAACATGGCGCGAAAAGCTCCGGCATCGCGTTTCGCGCCGGCCCAGGGGTCGGCACGGTGACGCGGCCGGGATTGCCACTGCCTCCGGGTGAGCCCGCGATCAATCCGGTGCCGCGCGAGATGATCGCAGCTGCGATCGTCGAGGCCGCCGCCGCGCATGGCGCGACGCGTGACGTCATCGTCGAGATCTCGATTCCGGGCGGTGAGGAGCTGGCGAAGAAGACGCTGAACCCGCGGCTCGGCATCGTCGGCGGCCTGTCGATCCTCGGCACCACCGGCATCGTCGTGCCGTTCAGCTGCGCCGCCTGGATCCATTCGATCTATCGCGGCATCGACGTCGCGCGCGCCACCGGGCTGCCGCATGTGGCGGGCGCGACAGGGAGCACCTCGGAGAAAGCCGTTCAGCAGTTCTATCAGCTGCCCGATACGGCGCTGATCGACATGGGCGACTTCGCCGGCGGCATGCTGAAATATCTGCGCCGCCATCCGGTCGCGCGCGTGACGGTCGCCGGCGGCTTCGCCAAGATGACCAAGCTCGGCCAGGGTCTGCTCGATCTGCATTCGCGCGCCGGCGAGGTCGATCTCGGCTGGCTCGCCGGCGTGCTGCAAGGCGCAGGCGCACCGGATGCGCTGGTCATCACCGCCCGCAATGCCAACACCGCGTTGCAGGTGCTGCAGGAGGCCGAGCGGGCCGGATTTCCCGCCGGCGACATCGTCGCCCGCGCCGCGTGGCAGACGGCCCACCGCGCGCTCGGCAACGACGAGATCGCGCTCGATATCGCCGTGTTCGATCGCGACGGCCGGCTGGTCGGACGACATCACGGACCGGCTCACTCGCCCCTCCCGCGAAACCGCCGCTGATAGTCGGCGTCGTACAGGGCGCTGTTGCGGAAGTCGTCAGCGCCGATCGCGCGACCGACCAGGATCAGCGCGGTGCGTTCCATCGACTCCGCCGCAACCTGGTCGACGATGGTGGCGAGCGTGCCGGTCACGATGACCTGATCCGGCCAGCTCGCACGATAGACGATCGCGACCGGACAATCCTCGCCGTAATGCGGGCGCAGCTCGGCAACGACCTTGTCCAGCACATGGATCGAAAGATGGATCGCGAGCGTCGCCCGCGATTGCGCGAACAACGCCAATTGCTCCGTCTCGGGCATGGCGGAGGCCCGGCCGGACGTGCGCGTCAGCACCACGGTCTGTGCCAATCCCGGCAACGTCAGCTCGCGGCCGAGCGCCGCCGCGGCCGCCGAGAATGAGGGCACGCCGGGTGTCACCGTGTACGAAATCTTCAGCGCGTCGAGCCGCCGCAACTGCTCGCCCAGCGCGCTCCAGATCGAGAGATCGCCGGAATGCAGCCGCGCCACGTCTTCGCCGGCGGCCGTGGCCCGCGCCATTTCGGCGATGATCTCGTCGAGCGACAGCGGCGCGGTGTCGACGATGCGCGCGCCGAGCGGACAATGCGCGAGCAGCGCCTTCGGCACCAGCGAGCCCGCGTAGAGACAGACCGGACAGCGTGCGATCAGATCGCGGCCGCGCAAGGTGATCAGGTCTGCTGCGCCCGGTCCGGCGCCGATGAAATGGATGGTCATCGGCCATCCTCCGCAGCACCGTCGCCCGCTGCGACGGCGCAGGTTGCTGACGCGTTGGCAATGCGCGGCAGAATCAGGCGCGCGTTGCGACCGGCGGCCGCTAGCGCTGCGGTCTCGGCCACCGAGGGCAGACCCTTGAGGCGCTGCACGCGATCGCTTCGCGTGGCGGCAAGACCGGCAACGGCCGTCAAATCGGTCGTGTCGAGACCGAGCAGCGGCCATCCGCGCCGCTTGGCGGCGTCGATCAGGCCGGGCTCGCCCAGCTTGTCTGTCGCAGTCGCGACCACGGCGACTTCGCCGATGGTGAGCCGCGCAGCCGTCAGCGCCTGGGCGATGACAGCTTCAATGTCCGCGGCGCTGGCGTCGCTGCGGCAGCCGATCCCTAGCGCGATCATGGCTTGCTCACCCGCCATTGCGTCACCGGCATCGCCTGTCGCCAGCCATGCATGCGCCCGACCGGCTCCACGCGCGAGACCGCAACCCGGATCAGCTCGCCGCCATGCTTTTCGAACAGATCGATCAGACGCGCTTCGCCTTCGAGCGAAATCACGTTGGCCACGAGCCGGCCGCCCGGCTTCAGCTGCGACCAGACTGCCTCGAACACGCCCGGCTCCGAGATCCCGCCGCCAATGAAGGCCACATCCGGTCGTTCGAGATCGGCGAGAACCGCCGGGGCGCGTCCCAGCGCCACCTTGAGATCGGGGGTGCCGAGCGCGAGCGCGTTGCGCAGGGCGCGGTCGGCGCGGTCCTGCCGCGCCTCGATGCCGATCGCGCGTAGCGAGCCGTGACGCAGCAGCCATTCGATCGCCACTGAGCCGGACCCCAGCCCGACGTCCCACAACAGCTCGCCCGGCCTCGGCGCCAGCGCGGACAGCGTCACGGCACGGACATCGCGCTTGGTGATCTGGCCGTCATGATCGAACAGATCGTCGGCGAGACCCGCGGCGAGCGGAATCACCGGCGCATCGGGTTCGGCTTCCACTTCGAGCGCCAGCGTCGTGAGCGGATGGATGCCCGACAAATCGAAGCCCGCTGCGACAGCGGTGCGCACGCGCTCCTGCGCGCCGCCGATCGCCTCCAGCACCGTCAGGCGCGAGCGTCCCATCCGGCGTGACGTCAGCAGCGCCGCGAGCTTTGCCGCCGTCGAGCCGTCCCAGGCCAGCGCGAGGATCCGGGCGCCCGGCGTGAGATGGCGGATGATGCCTTCGAGGGCGCGGCCATGCAGCGTGACCTGGGCGACATCCTGCAGCGGCCAGCCTAGCCGCGCCGCGGCAAGACTGAACGCCGAAGGCTGCGGGACGCACAGCATGTCCGCCACCGCGAAGCGCTGCATCAGTTGCTTGCCGACGCCGAAGTTGAAGGGATCGCCGCTCGCCAGCACCACGACCGGCTGTCCGCTGCGCGCCGCGATCTGGTCGAATGCCAGATGCAGCGGGCTCGGCCACGCCAGCCGCTCGCCGCTGATCAGCGACGCAGCCAGCTCGAGATGACGCGCGCCGCCGACCACGAGCTGCGCCTGCGCCACGAGACGCCGCGCGTGCGCCGAAAGACCATCGACGCCGTCCTCGCCGATGCCGACGATGGACAGCCAGCGCCTGGCGTTGCAAGTTGCGCCCGGATTCACCATGGACCCTGCCCCGCATGCGCATTCTCGTTCTCGGCGGGACGACCGAAGCCTCGGAGCTGGCGCGGCTGCTCGCCGACGACCGCCGCTTCGCGACGACGCTCTCGCTGGCCGGCCGGACGATCTCGCCCCGGCCACAGCCGCTGCCGACCCGCATCGGCGGCTTCGGTGGCATCGTTGGACTGCAGGCGTGGTTGGCCGATCATGCGATCGATGCGGTCATCGACGCGACGCATCCTTACGCTGACCAGATGTCGCGGCATGCCGTCGCGGCGTGTCAGGCACTCGCGCTGCCACTGGCGTCGATCCGGCGCGCGGAATGGCAGCGCCAGGACGGTGATCACTGGATCGAGGTCGGAACGCCGCAGGCGGCCGCTGACGCGCTCGGAAAGGACCCTGCGCGCGTGTTCCTCAGTCTGGGACGGCTCGAACTCGAAGCCTTTGCCGCAGCCCCGCAACATCACTACGTCGCGCGCACCATCGATCCGCCCGGCGACATCGCGCTGCCGCCCGACATCCGCTTCGTGTTCGACCGCGGGCCGTTCGATGATGCCAAGGAGCGGGCCTTCCTCGCTCAGGAGCGCATCGGCTTCGTCGTGTCGAAGAACTCCGGCGGCGCTGCGACCTATCCGAAGATCGCGGCCGCACGCCGGCTCGGCGTGCCCGTGGTGATGATCGCGCGTCCCGCCAAGCCGCATGGCGTGGCGCTGGACAGCGCCGGCGCCGCGTTGCCGTGGCTCGAGGCGCAGCTTGCTCATCGATCGACCTCGCGGCGCAGCGTGTAGACGAACGGCGGCTTGTCCTCGCGAGGGATCAGACGCGTGGCCGTCGATCCGATCAGCACGAGCGTGCGCATGTCGGCACTTGCCTGATCGACCTCGCCCAGCGTCGTGATGATAGACCTCGCCTCACCGCTGCCAGCAGCGCGGACCAGCACCACCACGGTCGCGGGGGATTTGATCGCTCGCAATAGCTCGAACGCCTGGCCGAGCTGATGCGGCCGGGCCCTGGACAGCGGATTGTAGAGCGCGATGACGAAGTCGGCCGCAGCGGCCGCCTCCAGCCTGCGGCTGATGGTGGCCCAGCTCTTGAGATTGTCGGACAACGAGATCGCGCAGAAATCGCCGCCCAGTGGCGCGCCCACTTCGGCCGCTGCAGCGAGCATCGCCGTCACGCCCGGCTCGACGCGGATGTCGATGTTGCGCCACTCCGACGGGCTGGCCTCCACAGCCTCGAACACCGCCGCAGCCATTGCGAAGACGCCGGGATCACCGCCTGACACCACCGCGACGTGCCTGCCGCTGCTTGCCAGCGTCAGGGCATGACGCGCGCGATCGAGCTCGACACGGTTGTCGCTGGCGTGACGGACCTGCCCGGGAGAGCTGGCCGTCACCCGGTCGAGATAAGGGCCATAGCCGATCAGATCCGTCGCCGCGGCGATCGCTTCCGAGGCTGCAGGCGTCATGAGTTCAGGCCGCCCCGGGCCGACGCCGACGATCGTGAGCGTGCCCGTCACAGCCTTCGCCCCTGTCCCGGGATCAGGATCATCGAGAAATACGGGCCGCGATCCTGCTCGACCTCGGCCAACGGCGCGACGCGCTGCGCCTCCATCGTTCCGCGCTCCACGTAGATCGCACGTTCGAGCACGCCGGCGCGCGCGATGGCGCGCTTCACCTTGGTGAGATTGCGGCCGACCTTCATGATCACCGCGGCCTCGCAGCACGTCAGCCGGTCGTGCAGGACGTCCTCCGCCAACGTCCCAGGCAACACCGACAGGATGTCGTCGCCCCAGGTGATCGGAACGTTCGCCTTTGTCCAGCAGCCGGACATGCCGGTGACACCGGGGACGACCTCGACGCGATGATCACTCTCCAGACGCCGCCACATGTGCATGAACGAGCCGTAGAAGAATGGATCACCTTCCGACAGCAGGCCGACCGAGCGGCCCGCCGCGAGATGCGCCGCGATGCTGTCGGACGCGCGTTGATAGAAATCTCCGATCTGCGCCTGATAGGAAGGATCGGCGACCGGCACCTCCTCGGTGACGGGATATTCCAGTCGCAACTCGTGACGGCCGGCCTCGATCAACGGCGCGACGATCCGTCGTGCATTGCCTTCCATGCCGCGCTTGGCGAAGAACGCCACCACGTCGACCGATCGGATCAGTCCGGCAGCGCGCAAGGTCAGATAGCGGATGTCGCCTGGACCGACGCCGATGCCGTAGAGCGTGGCCGGCTCGGCTGCGCCTGCGATGGTGTCGAGCAGGCTCATTCGACGTCACTCGCGACGGCATTGACCGCGGCGACCGCCATGGCACTGCCGCCCTTGCGCCCTTTCACGATCAGATACGGCACCCGGCCGTCAGCCGCGAGCGCCTCCTTCGACTCCCGCGCGCCGACGAATCCCACCGCCGTTCCGATCACCGCCGCAGGGCGCGGCGCGCCCTGATCGAGCATGTCGAGCAGATGAAACAGCGAGGTCGGCGCGTTGCCGATCGCCACCAGCGCGCCGCCGAGATGCGGCCGCCACAACTCGAGCGCGGCAGCCGATCGCGTCGTGCCGAGCTGGGTGGCCAGTGCGGGCACCCTCGCATCATCCAGCGTGCAGATGATCTCGTTTTTGGCCGTCAGCCGCGCCCGCGTGATGCCCTGCGCGACCATCTTGGCATCGCACAGGATCGGCGCGCCGCGATCGAGCGCAGTCCGCGCCGCGGCGGCGAAGCTCTCGGACATCGCGATGTCCGAGGTGATCTCGACCATGCCGCAGGCGTGGATGATGCGGACCGCGATCTTCTCTTCCAGGCCGCGGAAGCGCGACAGATCGGCCTCGGCGCGGATGGTGGCGAACGAGCGGCGATAGATCTCCGCGCCATCCTTGATGTAGTCGCGCAGATCAGACATGGACCTTCTCGCCTGTTTCGAACAGCGCGCTTGCGCCAACATCGAGGACGGCCGGATCGAGCACGCCCTGCGCCGCGCTCCTCACCGTGCCGTTGCGCACGACGTGATATCGGCTGCCTTTGCCCACCAGCAAGACATTGGCCGGCGCCGAACGCGCGCAGCCCTTGGCGCAGCCGGAGACGTGCAAAGTGCCGGCAAAGCGCGTGCGCGCCATTGCAGCTGCCAGCACGCGGGCATGCTGGCGCGTTGCGAGCTCGGTCGACGCGCAGCAGCCCGCGCCGGAGCAGGCGTCGATGCGCATCAGCGGATCCGCGTCGTCCACGATCAGGCCGATCCCGGCCGCATCCGTGATGATACGCTCGGCAAGAGCGCGGTCGGCTGCGACGTAGAGCGTGCGCCACGGCGAGAGCCGCACCTCGGAAACATTCCGTTCGGCGAGCCGATCCGCAAGCTGCGTCAGCGTCGCGCTGTCGACACGACCGAATGGGACGCCGATGCCGATGACGGAGCTCTGCCCGGTCAGCGCGATGAGGCCACGGCGCTGCTGTGCTGTCGCGGCCGGATCGATCGCCATCGCGGTGGAGGCATCGAGCCGAAGCTCGGCAATGACCGCATCGATTGCATCCGAAGGCAGCGTTACGGCGCGGCGGGTCGGGCTGTGCGACAGCACATGGTGAGCGAGTCGCATCGCGGCCCCAACGGAGTCCACACGCGCAGTCGTCCCGAGCCACAGGACGCCATCTTCCCGATCGAGGCCGACGGCCATGCGGCGCTCGCCGTCCCGGCCGACGGCCTTGAGCTGGATATCTGCCGCAAGGCCCGTGAGCGGCAGCCTGCCGCCACCATCCAGCGCAAAGCCGAACTTGGCGGGCAGCCCATGCAACGTCTGGTCCGCCGCGAGGTGCTGCTCCAATGCGGCAGCGACGGGACGCATGTCGATGATCTCAGCCGGATCGAGTCCCGCGAGCGGATTGATGACGATGTTCCTGATCGCCTCGATCTCCGCGCTGTCGTCGAGCAGCGCGAGTGCGTCCATCAGGGCCCAGAGCGGCGTGAGCGTTTCGGACGAGACGCCGCGGATCTGCAGATTGGCGCGCCGCGTCAGATCGATCTGGCCGTTGCCGAAGCGGCGCGCGGCCTCGGCAAGCTCGCGCAAGGCTTGGATCGACAATGTGCCGCCATGCGGCCGGACGCGGACGACGAGCCCGTCGCCGCTCGGCATCGGCCGGCGCGCGCCCGGACACCATCCCTTGATCTCGACCGCGGCCGTCACGATGCTTTCTCCGTCTGCGCCAGGCGGGCGCCGGCGGCAGCAAGCTCGTCAGCGACTGCATTCCGTCGCGGCACCCAGAGCTGGCGGCGCAGCGCGTCCTCGAACCGCGACACGATCGCAGCGACAGCAGCCGGATTGCGCGCGAGCATGGCCTCCAACACTGCCTCGTCGCGCAGCAGTGTCCCATGCGCCAGATCAAACAGATGCTCGGGAACGGTGTTGGAGGTGGCGGCGAAGGCGTAAAGCGCATCGATCCCCTGCGCGATCTCGGCAACGCCACGATAGCCATGCGCAAGCATGCCGGAGATCCAGCGCGGATTGGCGAGCCGGCCGCGCACGACGCGCGCGATCTCCTCGCTGAAGGTCCGCGCCTTCGGCGCGTCAGGACGGCTGGTGTCGAGATGCAGCAGCGCAGGCGCGGCCCCGAGCGCTTCGGCGGCTGCGGCGAAGCCGCCGGCGAAATCGGCAACCTCCTCGCCATCGAGCAGATCGCGCTCGCGATCGTCCTGGGCGTGGACCAGCGCATCGGCGCTGCGGACGCGCGCGCGGAACGCGTCGGGCGCCGCCGCACCGTCATGCGCGCCACCGAAGCTGAAGCCGGTGCTGTCGAGATAGGCTTCGCCGAGCTGCGACCGGTTGGCCCAGTTCATTCCAAGGGCGAGATCGGCGGCGACGGCGCCGTAGCTGCCGGGCGCGCCGCCGAACACCCGGGCGAGGCTCTCGCCGCGGCGCCGTGCGGCCGCCAGCGGATTGTCGGCATCGTCCTCATCGCGCGCCGCGACGGCCTGCACGGCCAGATCGAACAGCGCGATCTGCGCTTCGAACAGATCGCGGAACAGGCCGGAGATCCGCAGCGTCGCATCGATCCGCGGGCGATCGAGCACCGCCAGCGGCAACACGTCGATGCCGGTCACACGATTGGAGTTGAGGTCCCAGCGCGGCCGCACGCCGAGATAGGCCAGCGCCTGGGCGAGATCATCGCCTCCCGTGCGCAGCGACGCCGACGCCCAGAGATCGAGCACCAGCGATTTCGGGTAGTCGCCATGATCCTGAAGATAGCGCCGGACCACTTCATCGGCGGCGCGTGCTCCGACCAGGGCCGCCGTCCGCGTCGGAATCGCCCGCGGATCGATCGCGGTCAGATTGCGGCCCGTCGGCAGCACGTCGAGCCGGCCACGGCTCGGTGCTCCCGCCGGCCCGGCAGCGACGCGGCGCCCCGCGAGCGCAGTCAGCAAGGCGCTGCTCTCGGCGGCAGCGCTTGCCGCGATCAGGACCTCGATATCGGCGGCATCGACGGCACCGCCCGCCTGACCTGCGGCAGCCGTGATCGCAGCGCTCAGCAGACCCGTCGCGGCGTCGTCCGGCTTCTCGCCGAACACATGCAGACGCTCCCGGACGGCAAGCTCCTTGATGTCGCACAATTGCGCATCGAGCTGCGCGATCGCCTCGCGTCCGGTCATCGTGCGCTCGAGCCCGCAATCGGCAGCCAGTCCACTCTGCCAAGCACGCGCGATGATCTCGTCTTCCAGCAGTTTCAGGCGGCGCTTGTCCAGCCCATCGGCCTCGGCATATTCCTCGACCAGCCCCTCGAGGTCGAGCAGAGGACCGTGCAGGCCCGCTTGCGACAGAGGCGGCGTCAGATGCCCGAGCGTCACCGCGGCGAGTCGACGCTTGGCCTGCATGGCTTCACCGGGATTGTTGACGATGAAGGGGTAGATCACGGGCAGCGCACCGAGCACCGCTTCGGGCCAGCATGTGCTCGACAGCGCCAGCGCCTTGCCCGGCAGCCATTCCAGCGTGCCATGCGCGCCGAGATGGATCATCGCATCGATGCTCTCGACCTCGCGCAGATGCGCATAAAGCGCGACATAGGCGTGCCGCGGCGGCACGGTGGTGTCGTGATAGCCTGACTTGCGGTCGGCACGGTTGCCGCGGTCCGGCTGCAGCAGGATCGAGAGCTTTCCCGCGCGCAGCACAGGGAAGCGAAACGCGCCGTCGCGAAACGCCGGATCAGCGTCCGCCTTACCCCAACTGTCCAGCAGGGCGCGCCGGAGCTCATCGGGCAACAGCGCAAGCGCGCGTCGATGATTCGACAGCGGCACGACAAGCTCATCCGTATCATCCCGCAGCAGCGCATCCAGTTGCGCGGTCGTCGGAACCTCACCGACGTCGTATCCAGCGTCAGCCAGCAGCCGGGCGATGGCGGCAGCGCTCGCGCTCGTATCGAGGCCGACGGCGTAGCCGCGGCGGCCGCCGCGCGCGGGGTAGTCCGACAGAACGAGCGCGATACGGCGCTCACTCGCCGGCAAGCTTCGCAGCCGCGCCCATCGCGCCGCAAGCTCTGCGACATAGGCGATGCGATCGGTTTGCGGAGCATAGCGCGACGCGCTGAACTGGAGGCGCTCGTCCGCAGCCGTCTCCCCTTTGAACGCGATGGTCCGCGCGAGCAACCGGCCATCGAGCTCCGGCAGCACCACATTCATGGCGAGGTCGGTCGGCGACAGCCCGCGCGACGAGGTCGACCACGCCTCTTCGGTGCTCTGCGCCTGCACGATCTGCAGCACGGCTGCGTCCGCGACGTCCAACACGGTCGTGCCGTCGTCGCGCAACGCCGAGAACGCGGTGGCGTTCAGGATCACTGCAGGCCGCCGCTGCCGGAGCAGCCGATTCAGCGGCTCGACGATGCTGGGATCCTTCAGGCTGGTCACCGCGACCGCTAGGACCGAGAGCCCGTTGCGCTCCAGCGCCCGCATCAGTTCGGCGATTCCTGCGGTGTCTGCCGCGAGAAGGCTCGCACGGTAGAACACGATCAACGCGGTCGGGCGCGCGCCGTCGCAACGACAGAGTTCATCGACGGCAACAGCGCCGCGGTCCGGCACGAAGCCGACGATCGAACCGATCGCGACCGGCTCGGCAAATGTCGTCTCGCGGCCGAGCAGCACGGCGAGATAGCGCAGGCACTCGCGCGCATTGCCGACGCCGCCTTCGTGCAGATAGCCGTAGAGCTGCGAGGAGACCTCCGCGGGCAAGGTCGAGAGTTCACCAAGCCTGTCATCGGCGCGATCGTCGCCGGGCAACGCCGCGAAATGAATGTTGCGGCTGCGGCAAACAGAGGTGATGCGCTCGAGCCCGTAGCGCCAATAATCGAGCCCACCGAGGCAGCGCACGACGACGGCGCGCGCGCTGCTCACGACGCGATCGATGTAGAGATCGACCGACATCGGGTGCTTCAGCCGCTTCAGGCTGGCGAGGCGAAGGCTCGGCAGTTCCTCGGCCGAGGCGGACCACGCCTCCGCCAGCGCCGACAGGTCCGTGTCGGAGAACGACAGCACGACGATGTCGGCTGGCGACTGCGCGAGATCCACGGCCTGTTCGAGGTCGTCGAGATCAGCGCCGGATGTCGCCAGGAGGTGCATCGCCCTCGCCTAGCCCGCGACCAGCGTCTTGATGGCCGCGGCATCGAGGCCGCGCTCGCCGATCACCACCAGGCGCCCCTGCCGCGCTTCACCGGAGCGCCAGGGCCGCTCGAACTGATGCTGAATGCGGTTGCCGACGGCCTGCACCAGCAGACGCAGCGGCTTGCCCGCGACCTCGACGAAGCCCTTCACCCTGAGCACGTCGTGCGCCTCGACCGCGGCCGCGATGCGGTCCACCAGCGCCTCCGGCGAGGCCTGCGCCGGCACGTCGAGCACGAAACTCTCGAAATCGTCGTGATCATGCTCCGCCTCGTTGTCGTGATGCGAAGGGCGCGCCGCCAGATCGTCCTCGGCGGCCGCGCCGAGTCCGAGCAGCACCGACGCCGACAGCCTGCCGTGCTCGGTCGCGATCACCTTGACGGCACGTTGCACCGTCGTAGCGATCTCGGAGGCGACGTCCTTGCGCTCCTGCTCGCTCATCAGGTCGCTCTTGTTCATGACGACGAGGTCGGCGCAGAGCAGCTGGTCCTCGTAGACCTCCTCGAGCGGATTGTCGTGATCGAGCGATTCGTCGGCAGCGCGCTGCGCGGCCAGCGCTGCGGGATCATCGGCGAAGCGTCCCGCCACGACCGCCGGCCCATCGACGACGGCGACGACGCCATCGACGGTGACGCGCGTCGCAATCTCAGGCCAGTTGAAAGCCTGCACCAGCGGCTTCGGCAGCGCCAGCCCGGACGTCTCGATCACGATGTGCTCCGGCGGCTCCTTCTGGTCCAGCAGGCTCTTCAATGCGGGTACGAAATCATCGGCAACCGTGCAGCACAGGCAGCCGTTGGAGAGCTCGACGATGCGATCCTCCGGACAGTCCGGCACGCCGCAGCCTTTGAGAATGTCGCCGTCGATGCCGACGTCACCGAACTCGTTGACGATGATCGCAAGCCTCCGGCCGTTCGCCGTCTCGATCAGATTGCGCACCAGCGTGGTCTTGCCGGCGCCGAGAAAACCGGTGACGATCGTGCAGGGCGTCTTGGCGAATGACTTCGTCATGACCGCATCATCCTTCTCTCATCGCTGTGCCGGCAGCGTCGGCACGCGCGCAACGGTGTTCTTGCGGATATATTCGGGGCGCTCGCGCCAGGCCGGCAGGCCGGCCTCGTGGCGCTGATGCAGCTGGGCGAACGTCAGCACGTCCGCCACATGCAGGTCCGGGTCGAGCGCACCGAGCACGTATGTCCATTTGCCCGGCGCGGTCACCGCCACCGTGCAGGACCGATTGCAATTGGACAGGCACTCGACGCCGACCACGGCAACGCCCACCCGCTGCTCAGTCGGCACCGTCTCGATTGCCGCCAGCAGGCGGGCTCCCGCCCGCGGCTGATCCGACGCAGCATCAGCCAGCTGCGTGCGACACGTCGTGCAGACGAACAGCGTCGTCTCACCGATCTGCGATGCCGTCATCAGCCGATCACGCCCGCGGCCGTCGCCGCAGCGACTCCGCCCACCAGCACGATCGCTGCGCCTGCGAGGCGAACCGCGAGCGGCGCAACCGCGTGGCCCTTGGCCGACAGCAGCTTGACACCCAGGAACGCCCCCGCGGCGATGACGGTCTGAATCACGAGCAGGCCCGTGAGATAGGCTCCGAGCGGAGCAGTCTCAGCACCGACGATCGACTCACCCAACGCGTAGCCGTGGATAACGCCAGTAAGGGCGAACAACGCGGCGACCGGCACCACACCGAAACGGCCGCGCATCGCGACCACCAGGCCGACCGCGGCGGTGGACAGGCCGACCAGCAGCTCGGCGGCGGGAATGTTGGCCTTCGCCAGATGGACAGCAACGCCGGCAATCATCGCCGTCGTGAAGGCCTGCACCGGCGCAAAGCCGCGGCCGAGCAAGGCCGCGACGATGCCGGCGCCGACGATGGCAGCCAGATGATCGAGCCCGATGATGGGATGGCCGAGGCCCGACAGCAGGCCCTGCGCAAACGTCTGCGGCAACTTACCATCCATCATGTGATGCGCGAAGGCGGGCTCGGACGCGAGCAGAATCAGGCTCGCGGCAACGAAACACGTGGTGCGATTGAACGTCATGGCCGTCTCCGTCGCTTGCCGGCTCCCCCAGAGGGCCGGACGATGCGCTGCATCCGACGGCATCCCGCCCTTTCCGGCAGGATCATAACCAGCATCGCGACTCCCCGCGCGACGGGTCGGCCAACAGCAGTGTCGACGGCAGGTCTCCTGGCTCTCGGGTCGCTGCGTGAAGCCACCTTCCCGGTTTCCCAGTGGTGCTTTGGCCTCACACTCGCCGATTACAGTTGCGGGGGCAGCCACGGCCTTGGGTATGACCCCGCACCATGTTCCCTAAATCTCTCCTTTCGGAGAACCGTCATCTGTTAGATACGGGTCGCGCCAAAGCCCGTCAATCGGAATCGTCCCCCATGGTCCCTGCCCCGCCGCCTCCTGCCTTGCCGCGCCTGACGCTGGTGCTCGGCGGCGCGCGCTCCGGCAAGAGTCGCCATGCCGAGGCGATGGTCACCGCTCAGGCATCGCCGTGGATCTATATTGCGACTGCGCAGGCGTTCGACGACGAGATGACCGCGCGCATCGCGCAGCACAAGTCGCGGCGCGCCGAGGGTTGGCAGACATTGGAGACCACACATGATCTCGCCGGCCTCGTTCGCGCCGAATCGAAATCGCGGACGCCGATGCTGATCGATTGTCTGACGCTGTGGCTCAGCAACGTGATGCTCGCCGACATGGACGTTCCGGCGCGATGTGCCGAGCTGATCGAGGCGCTTGCCGCGACAGAAGGCCCGATCGTCGCCGTGTCCAACGAGGTGGGTCTCGGCATCGTCCCGGACAACGCGCTCGCGCGCGCGTTTCGTGATGCGCAGGGACGACTGAACCAGGATGTGGCGGCGATCGCGGATCGCGTGATCCTGATGGCGGCCGGCCTGCCACTGACATTGAAGTGAAGAGGAGAACGAGCAGATGACCGAGAGCGCCGACGATGCGCGCCACAAGGCCAAGATGGAGAACCGCAAGGCCATTCAGGATGCCGAGGTCGCCTCCAAGACCGTCGAGAAAGGCCTGCTGATCGTCCATACCGGCAAGGGCAAGGGCAAATCGACGGCCGCCTGGGGCCTCATGCTGCGCGCGCTCGGCCGCGGCTTCCGCATCGGCGTCGTGCAGTTCGGCAAGGGCGCGTGGGAGACGGGCGAACGCAAAGCGATCGAGCGGTTCGGCGATCAGGTGTCCTGGCATACGCTCGGCGAGGGCTTCACCTGGGAGACACAGGATCGCGCGCGGGACGTCGCGGCGGCGGAGCGCGCCTGGGCGAAGGCGAAGGAGCTGATGGCCGATCCCGCGGTCTGTCTCCTGATCCTCGACGAGCTCAACATCGCGCTGCGCTACGATCACCTGCCGATCGATGACGTCGTTGCCACGCTCGCCGCACGGCGGCCGGACCTGCACGTCGTCGTCACCGGGCGCAATGCCAAGCCGGAGCTGATCGAGGCCGCCGATCTCGTTACCGAGATGAACCTCGTGAAGCACCATTTCGCGGCCGGCGTGAAGGCGCAGGAAGGCATTGAGTTCTAGGCCATGGCCGCGCGCGCCATCATGTTCCAGGGTACCGGCTCCGACGTCGGCAAGTCGCTGATCGTCGCCGGGCTCGCGCGCGCGCTGACATTGCGCGGCCTGAAGGTGGCACCGTTCAAGCCGCAGAACATGTCGAACAATGCGGCCGTCACCGCCGACGGCGGTGAGATCGGCCGGGCCCAGGCGCTGCAGGCGCGCGCAGCGCGGCGACCGATGACGGTGCACATGAATCCGGTGCTGCTGAAGCCGCAGAGCGAGGTCGGCTCGCAGGTGGTCGTGCAGGGGCGCGTCATCGGCAATGCGAAGGCATCCGCCTATCAGGCCATGAAGCCGCAATTGATGACGGCCGTGCTCGACAGCTTCCATCGTCTCGCCGCCGATGCCGACATCGTGCTCGTCGAAGGCGCCGGCTCAGCGTCGGAGATCAATCTGCGTACCGGAGACATCGCCAACATGGGCTTTGCGCAAGCAGCGCAGATCCCTGTGGTGCTGATCGGTGACATCGATCGCGGCGGGGTGATCGCCAGCCTCGTCGGTACCAAGGCCGTGCTCTCGCCCGACGACGCGGCGCAGATTGCTGGTTTCCTCGTCAACAAGTTCCGCGGCGACCCGGCCTTGTTCGCCACGGGCATGAACGAGATCGCGACACGCACGGGATGGGCCTCGCTCGGTCTCATTCCACATTTCCGCGGAGCAAGTCGTTTGCCCGCAGAGGACGCTCTTGGCCTTCCGCCGCAAGCCGACCAACAGAGCCGGCGGCCGAAGGTGGTCGTGCTCGCCTATCCCCGCATCTCGAATTTCGACGAGTTCGATCCGCTGCGGCTGGAAGCTGGCATCGGCTTGCAATTCCTGCGGCCGGGCACGCCGATTCCGGGCGACGCCGCTCTCGTCATCCTGCCGGGATCGAAGGCCACCATCGCCGATCTCGCTGCCTTGCGCGAGACCGGTTGGGACATCGACCTGACCGCGCATCTGCGGCGCGGTGGCCGCGTGCTCGGCATCTGCGGCGGCTATCAGATGCTCGGGCGCACGATCAATGATCCCGCTGGACACGAAGGCGCGCCCGGTTCGGTCGCGGGGCTCGGGCTGCTCGATGTCGAGACGACGCTGACGGACGACAAGGCGCTCCGCGAGGTCGACGGCACGCTGACGAACGAGGATGTGCCGTTTCGCGGCTATGAAATGCACATCGGCCGCACCGACGGGCCGGCGGCCCGGAGCCCCTTCCTCGTTTTCTCCGACGGCCGCCGCGACGGCGCTGTTACGGCCGGCGGTCAGGTTGCCGGCTGCTACGTCCACGGCCTGTTCACGGATGATCGCCTGCGCGCGCAATGGCTGCGCAGGCTGAATGCGACGGCGAGCGGACTGTCCTACGAGAGCGATGTCGAGAGGACCCTGGACGCGCTCGCGGCGCATCTCGAGCGGCATGTCGACGTCACCGGCATCCTCGCGCTAGCGCGTGAGCCTGCACCGCGTGCCGCTACAGCACCCTGATGAGGAAGATGACGCCGATGACGACAGCCTGGATCACGCAGGCCAGGCGATAGAGCCGCAAGGCGCGCCGGATGTCGGACGCATCGAGGTTGGCCCGGCCATCGCCCATCCAGGCATCGGCGACCAGATGACCGTGATAGACGCGAGGCCCGGCCAGACGCAGCGCCAGAGCCCCCGCCATCGCGGCCTCCGGCCAGCCGGCATTCGGCGACCGATGCTTCGAAGCATCATGGGCAACGGCCTGCACCGCGGCTGCCGGAGATCCGCCCGGGACGAAGCCGGCAGCTGCCGCGATCCACAGCGCCGACAGCCGCGATGCCGGCAGGTTGATGAGATCGTCGAGCCGCGCTGCCGCCCAGCCGAACGCACGATGGCGCTCCGACAGATGGCCGATCATGCTGTCAGCCGTGTTGATGGCCTTGTAGATCAGGATCCCAGGCAGCCCGCCCACGGCCAGCCAGAACAGCGGCGCCACGATGCCATCCGAGAAATTCTCAGCAAGACTTTCGACGGCTGCACGCGCGACGCCGGCTTCATCGAGCCGCTCCGGATCGCGCCCGACGATCATCGCCACCGCGCGGCGGCCGCCGTCGAGCCCGTCCATTTCGAGCGCTTCCGCGACTGCGGCAACATGCGTGTCGAGGCTCCGCTGGGCCAACAGGCTGCTGGCAAGGCAGCCGAGCAGGATCGTTGCGACCGGCTCGCCGGCGACCGCCCGCAGGATCCATGTGGCAGCCAGCCCGATGGCCATCATCGCGACGACGAGCAGAGCGACCAGCCCGATGCCGCGCGCCCGGCGGGCGGCAAAGTCGGCCGCAGCCCCGTTCCAGCGATCGTCCGCCCATGCTATCAGCGCGCCCATCCACATCACGGGATGACCGATCCGCTGCACCAAGACCTGGGGATAACCGACCGCCGCCTCGATGAGGAGCGCCGTGAGCGCGAGAGAGACGAACATCGATCTCCGCTAGAGGACAGACATGGACGATACAGCGACTAGCACGCGCGCGGACCAGCCGGAAGCGATCCTTCACGGCGGCGATCTCGATGCGATCAGCCGTCGCTACCCGGATGCGCCACGGCCGTGGCTCGATCTGTCGACCGGAATCAACCCGATACCCTACCCGCTCCCGACGATCCCGCCTTCAAATTGGGAGCGTCTGCCTGCGAAGTCCGACGAGCACGCGCTCAACGCGGCCGCCGCCGCGCGCTACGGCGCCGGCGCTCCCGACAGCATCGTGGCCGCACCGGGCACCCAGGCGCTGCTGCAACTGCTGCCGCGGCTGCGGCCGCGCTCGAGGGTTGCGGTGCTGACGCCGACCTATGAGGAGCACGCTTTGTGCTGGCGCCGCTGCGGTCATCGCGTTGATCTAGTCGACGCGTTCGACGCCCTTGCGGATGCAGAGGTTGCAGTGGTCGTGAATCCAAACAACCCGACCGGCCGCCTGCTGCCGCGCGAAGCACTCGTCGGTCTGGCCGCGCGGCTGCGCCGGCGCGACGGTCTGCTGATCGTCGACGAAGCCTTCATGGACCTCTATCCCGCCGATGCGAGTCTTGCGGCCGACCTGCCACCGGCGACGATCGTGCTGCGCTCCTTCGGCAAGGTCTACGGCCTCGCCGGGGCACGACTCGGTTTTGCGATCAGCTCCGCTGACATCGCGCGGCAGCTGCGTGACGAACTCGGACCATGGGCAGTGTCGGGACCTGCGCTCGCGATCGGGACCGCCGCGCTGGCTGATGACGACTGGCTGCAGCAGACGCGCGCCCGGCTGGCGAAAGATTGTCTGCGGATGGACGCGCTTCTCGACAAAGCCGGCTGTCGTGTGATGGGCGGGACATCGCTGTTCCGGCTGGTCACAGCGGTGAACGCGGCTGAGATCGCCGATCGGCTGGCCCGCCACGGCATCCACGTCCGGCGTTTTCCGGCGCAGCCGAGCTGGCTGCGCTTTGGCCTGCCCGGGCAAGAGCCCGATTGGCAACGACTGGCACAAGCGCTCGGTCAGGCGTCCTAAGCGAGCACGCAGGCGGCAAGCAGCAGGGTTTCGGTCACTTCGATGCTGGCGCCGTGGCAGTCGCCGGTGATGCCGCCGAGCCGAAATTGCCAATAGAACGCGATCGCCGGGATCAGCACGATCGCAAGCAGCGTCGGAACCGCGCCGGCGAGCGCTCCGATTGCGAGCACGCCACCCCAGGCGAAGATCACGTTCCAGCCGACGCTGTTGGCGATGCTGGCGCCGAGCCCGGGCTTCAGGGACAGCAGCGTCTTGTTGCAGATCAACGTTCCCCAGCGCGCCCAGGCCGGGATGAGCAGCAGCGCCCAGGCTGTCGGGCCGGTCGCCAGCTCGGCGAGCAGCACCAGCTTGGCGGCGATCTGCAGGCCGATCGCGACGACGGCGAAGCTGCCGGCATGGGGATCGCCAAGCACCGCGATGAAGCGCTCCGGCTTGCCATGCGCGGCGCCGAACGCGTCGGCGACATCGCCGAGCCCATCGAGATGCAGCGCGCCGGTGATCCAGATCCAGGCGACGAGCACGGCCAATGCAACGATCCAAGGATCGGCGGCCTGCAGCAGCCGCGCCACGACCGCCAGACACGCCCCGATCACCAGACCGGCGGCTGGAAACCAGGCCGACGCCCGCGCCAGATCGTCCGGCCTCGTGTCCGCAATCCGCGGCGTCGGCAGCCGGGTCAGGAACTGCAAGGCGATCCAGAATTCACGCGTGCTCATGGCTGCATGATCTCGACGATCTCGCCCCAGGGCACGCCCCCGCCGCCCTGTCCGGCCTCGAGCGTGATCCGGGTTCCCGGATGGATGCGCAGGCTCCAGAGCTGGCGCAACGGCCAGCCGAGCAGATGCGACAGTGCCGCGCGCATGGCGCCGCCATGGGTGACCACCAGCACCGGACTCGCGTCCGGGCGAGCGACGATGCGATCGGCCGAGCGCGCCACCCGTGACTGCAGGTCGACCCAGCTCTCACCGTCAGGCGCAGCGATAGCGGGATCGGCGTAGAATACCTCGAGCAAGGCCGCCCCGCCCGGTTCAGCCATGACATCCTGGCGCTTGCGTCCGTCCCACCGACCGAAGTCGAGCTCACGCCAGTCCGCGTCGATGTCGAGCGCGCAGCCGGTCTGCGCGGCGTAGTCCTCAGCTGCCGTCCGTGCGCGCGCCAATGGCGAACTCACGACGCTCGACCAGATGCGGCTTTGCGTCTGCCGCCTGAATTGCTGCCAGCCCAGCTCATTGAGCGGCCGGTCGGTGCGGCCATCGAGATAACCGTCCCGCCCTGTTGTGCCGTGCCGCAGAAGATCAATCCGCATCAGCCGTCGCGCCCGGAGACGGCGGCCTCCGCGAAGGTGGCCATGCCGTTGTGGAGCGCGCAGGCCAGCCGGATGATCGGGAGCGCGGTGGCCGCCCCCGAGGCCTCGCCCAGGCGCAGATCGAGATCGATCAGAGGACGCGCGCCGAGCGCCTCGAGCACCATGGCATGGCCACGCTCGGCCGAGCGGTGCGAGAACAGCAGCCAGGGCCGGCACGACGGATTGAGCCTGACCGCGACCAGCGCCGCGACCGAGACGATGAAGCCGTCGATCAGCACCGGCCAGCGCCGTTGCGCGGACGCGATGATCGCGCCGGCCAGCGCGGCGATCTCGAGGCCGCCGACGGCTTCGAGGATATTCAGCGAAGCCGCTCCCGAGGTCAGCCCGTGTCGCGTCAGAGCGGCGGCGATGACGGCCGCCTTTCTCGCCCGACCCTCGGCATCGAGACCCGTGCCGCTGCCGACGATGTCGGCGGGTGAACAGGACAGCAGCGCGGCGGCGATGGCGGCGGCTGATGTGGTGTTGCCGATGCCCATCTCACCGAAGATGATCATGTCGGGGGCCTGATCGGCCTGCCGCGCGACGGCGCGCCGCCCGGCCTCGCAGGCGAATGCGACCTCTTCCGCCGTCAGCGCCGGCTCGCGGCTGAAGTCGCGCGTGCCGCGCCGCGGCTTGTCGACCACGACGCCGGGGACGGGATCGCTCGCCAGCGTGCCGACGTCGACCACCTCGAGCGGGCACCCCAGGCTGCGCGACAGCACCGAGATCGCCGCGCCGCCGCCGGCGAAATTGTGCAGCATCTGCACGGTGACTTCAGGCGGATACGCCGAGACGCCTTGAGCCGCGATGCCGTGATCACCGGCGAACAGCACGACCGGGACGCGATCGGCCTGGGGCCGGTCCGCCGCCTGCAGCGCCGCCAGCTCGACCGCCATTTGCTCCAGCCGCCCGAGCGCGCCGAGCGGCTTGGTCAGCTGCGCCTGTCGGTCGAGCGCCGCCTGCCGATGGGGCTCGGACGGCGGCGGGCAATCGAGGGAAATCCAGTCGGGAAGCACGCAAGGTCTCTCGTGGAAGCAACGGGGGCGTTCCGATTGCCACCGCGACCGGCCGATGACAAGCGCTCCCGTCCGATCAATTCAGGACGGGAAGTCGGCCGCCTTGACCTGCATGCGGTCGGCGTGCAGCGACCAGTCGCGCAGGTTCTGGGTCTTGCAGAATTCCTGCTTGGCGATTTCTGCGGCTTCGCCTTCGTTGTCGGCCTCAACTTCCAGCGTGCTCTGGCAGATTTCGCACTGCCGGCCGTTTTCGCCGAGCACGTCCTTCATGAAGTGGATGACATAGCGCGACATGGGACCTCCCTGCTGTTTCAGCAGTTGTTGAAGTCCATGTTACCTCGGCTCGGCCGCGGCTGTTGACCGATATCAAGCCGACGCCGCAAATATTTGATGCAGCAGTGGAACCGCCCTCAGGCGCCGACCGATGGGAGGCTCGCCGCGGCAATCGCCACGAAGGCCGAGACGGCGCGCCGCACGCGACCATGGGTCGACTTCAGGATCGAATTCAGCCGGCGCATCGGACCAGTTCCCTTCTGCGCCGAGCGAAAACTCGTGGCTAAGCTCATGGCGCATCATGGAAAATGATCAGCCTCCGCGGGACTGTCGAGACGGACTCGAAAATAGCAATGATCGCTTCGCCGAGGCTGCGATCGAGAGAAGATTTATTGCTGCGCTGCAGCTCTCGGCGGATGAAATCTTCTCCCCCACTTTCTGCCTCCCCGCCTAGCCCGGCGGCACTCCGAAGGCGTCGCGGAACCGGGCGCTGTAGCGCGGCCAGGCTTCCGGGTTGATCAGCCGCGGCGGCCTGATGCCGTCGAGCGCCCCCAGGAGCTGTTCGGCGGCGATCCGGCCCATGTTCTGGCGCGCCTCCCGGGTGACGCCGGCCGTATGCGGACTGGCCAGCACGTTATCCAATTGCAGCAGCGGATGGTCCGGCGGCGGCGGCTCCTTGGACCAGACGTCGAGCCCGGCGCCGGCGATCCGCCTCTCGCGCAAGGCCGCGAGCAGCGCGTCCTCGTCATGGATGAAGCCGCGGGCGGTGGTGACGAAATAGGCGCTCGGCTGCATCAGCGCGAATTCGGCGGCGCCGATCATGCCCCGGCTCTCCCGCGTCAGCGGGCAGTTGATCGAGACGAAGTCCGACCGCCGCATCAGATCATCAAGCTCCACCTTCTCCGCCCCCCGCGCATGAATCTCCTCGGCGGAGAGATACGGGTCGTAGGCCAGCACCGTCATCCCGAGCAGACCGCGGCACAGCTCAGCCACCCGGCGGCCGACATTGCCGAGCCCGACGATGCCGACAATTCGGCCCTGCACCTCGTTGCCGATCAGGTCGTTGCGGTTGACGTCACGCTCCCGGCGCAGCCTGCGATCGGACTGGATGATGCGCTTCGACAAGGTCAACATCATGCCGAGCGTGTGCTCCGCGACCGAATGGGCATTGCCGCCGGACTGGTTGACGACCAGCACGCCGGCTCTCGTGCAGGCCTCGACATCGACCGGGTCGTAGCCGGCGCCGTTACTGGAGACGATCAGCAGGTTCGGGGCGCGGCGCAACAGCTCGGCGTCGGCATGGAAGCGGGTCGCGAGTTCGTCGCGGGCGGCGCCGATCTGGTAGGCATGCGCCGCCGCCAGGATGGCCGCCGTCTCTGCCTCAGCACTCTCGTTCTCGAGCCGGTCCAGCCGGACGTCGGGACGGGCCGCGAGCAACTCGCTGAAGATCGGGTGGGCCAGGTATTTGACGTAGAACACGCGCTTCGAGTTTGCGACCATGAACGGGCGACCTCCCGGGTGTTGAGTGTTGTCTTCGGACTTGAGAGGCGGATGCCTGACCGGCCGGGCCGGCATGTTGACAATCGTTCGGGGCCCGTCAAGCTCGGGCCGGACAGGACGCCCAGCGAGACCCGGAGCCATGGAATGACCGCCGAATCCGATGCGGCACGCTCAGCATCAGCGCCGCCCGGCTGGCCCGAGATCTTGCTGCAGGGCTTCAAGCGCAATCAGATCGACCTCGTCCCCTATGTTCCCGACCGCGTCCTCACCCCGCTGATCCAGGCCCTGCACGACGACCCGTTCTTCACCACCTTCGCCACCGCGCGCGAGGAGGAAGCCGTCGGCATTCTCGCCGGCGCCTGGATGGGCGGAAGGCGCGGCGCGCTGCTGATGCAGACCTCGGGCTTTGCGACCCTGCCGAACGCGCTCGCCTCCCTGGTCGTGCCCTGCCAGATCCCGCTGATCATGCTGGTGTCGGAACGCGGCACGCTCGGCGAGTTCAACTATGGCCAGTCGCTGGTGTGCCGGACGATGCGGCCGGTGCTCGATGCGCTGGCGATGGAGCATCACACCATGACACGCCTCGACGAGCTCGAATTCACCGTCGACCGCTCGATCAAGCAGGCGATCGCGACGCAGGCGCCGGTCGCCCTGATCCTGTCGCCCCTTCTCACCGGCGGCAAGGTGTTCGCATGAGCGCTCGCCTCCACAACACCAAGGTCATGAACCGCTTCGACCTCACCTGCCGGCTGGTCGGCAAGCTCGCCCACGAGGAAGCCGTGATCGGCGGCATCGGCAACACCAATTTCGACCTCTGGGCGGCCGGCCCGCGGCCGCAGAATTTCTACATGCTCGGCAGCATGGGACTGGCCTGCCCGATCGCGCTCGGCGTCGCGCTGGCGCAGCCGCAACGCCCGGTGTTTGCGCTCGAAGGCGACGGCTCGCTGCTGATGCAGCTGGGTTGCCTGACCACGATTGCGACGCTGGCGCCGAAGAATTTGGCCATTATCGTCATGGACAATGGCATCTACCAGATCACCGGCAGCCAGCCGACGCCGGCGCGCCACGCCGACATCGTGGCCATTGCCGCGGGCTGCGGCATCTCTGCCAGCCATTGGGCGGCGGACGAGGAGGATTTCGAACGGCTGGTCGATGTCGCATTGAAGGCCGATGGCCCGGTGCTGATCGCGGCGCGGATCGACGACAAGCCCGGTGTCGGCGCCACCAGGCGCGATCCGGCGCAGATCCGCGAGCGCTTCATGCAAGGGCTCGGCGTTCGGCAGCCGATCTGACGTGCGCTGGCGCGGCTGGCGCGCGTTAACTAAGCCCGAGGCTCAAGCAGCTGTGAGCCCGGCGGCTGGCCCGGATCATGCTATGCAGCAGCCATGAAACTCGCACTCCGCCTCTCGGCCTGGCTGCTCGCCGCCGCCGTTGCGTTCGCAACCCTCGGACCGCCGAACTACCGCCCGCATTCGCCGCTCGGACAGGATGGCGAGCACGCCCTCGCCTTCATCCTGATCGGCCTGGCGTTCGGCTTGGCCTATCGCAGCCAGCGGCTGCTGACGACGGCGGTCGCGGTGATCCTGATCGGCGCGCTCGAAGTGGCGCAATTCTGGGCACCCGGACGGCACGCGCGGCTGGAGGACTTCATCGTCGATGCCGCAGCGGCCTGCATCGGCTTCGGCCTTGCCGCGGCCTTCGACTGGCTGGCCCGGCAGCTTCGTCCCCAAGCCACCTGACGAGACGGCCTCACATGCGAAGGGCCCCCGTCGCCGAAGCAGCGGGGCCCCTTTGCTGTGATGAAGTCAGATCACTCGATGATCTTGATCACGCGCCGGGTGCGCGGATCGACGATCACGCGGCGATCGTTCACCACGGCGTAGCGATACTCGGTGTAGCGCGGCACCGGGCGCAGCTCGACCGTATCCGGCAGCGGCTCACCGACCACGACGCGCTCACGCACGACGACGGACGGCGCACGCTCGGCGTCGATCGAGGTGATCACGGCGTTCGGGATTTCCACCGCAGCGCCAACGGCGGCACCGACCGTGCCGCCCACCATGGCGCCGACAGGGCCGGCCACGGCCCCGCCCGCCGCCGCACCATTGGCGGCGCCTTCGACGGTGGTGGACTGGGCGAACGCGGCGGTCGATGCCAGCAGCGAGGTGGCGATCAGCGAAACGGCAAGACGGGTCCTCATCATCATCTCTCCTCCAGTGTGTTTAGAGATGCCGGTCAACAACGCGGATCGCTTGCGGTTCCGGTTCCGAATGGCCGAAACTTCATCATGCACGACGGAACGAAATCGCGCGTATCTCACGCGGAGATGACGCTGACCGCTCCATTGCTCTCCACGTCTCAAACAGCCACGCGCGCGCCCGCGGCCTCGCGGCGGATCACGCCCGAGTCGTGCGGATGGACCTGCCCTCCAATCAAACGAGAGGGCGCAGGGAATGCCGGGTGAAGGCCCCACCCATGGCCCGCCTGCTCAAAAAAATGCAGGCGGCAGGTACCACAGGCAAAGCCGATCAACCGGCATTCCCTGCGCGGCGGTCTTAACGCTTCTTTCGCGCTCTCCCCGGGGACCGGCTGATTGACCCCGTCGCCTGCGCGAGGGCAAACGCCCTCGTCGCGAACTTGACCTCGGCACCGGGAGGCCAGGACCACACGACTTCACGTCCGCAAGGCGTCGTTCGTCCACATGCACTGAGCACGCTGCGAAACCCCACGGCCACCGCATCCCTGCCCCACGTGTCGTGACGATCGCGCGCAACGTCCCTCTCATCGAGGCAGGATGGACACATGATGCATGATTTCGGAAAATATGAAAGACATTTTTTCGCTCGATATCGACGAGCGCAGCATCGGCTTGATCCAGTTCGAGAATTCGTTTTTGCCGATGCGGCCTACCGCAACGTTGCCGCAGGCGAATGCCGCCGGCACGCGCAGGATCGACCACTGCTGATTTGCCCGACGAGCAGGCGCGGCGCAAACTCGGGACCAATCGCCCCAGTCGCCCTTGCGAGGCCGCCGGGTGATCCGCCTCCCTCGAGACCGCAGGGCCATCGCCTATGCAGATCTCGGACACTCTCGACGCGCAGCCGTATCCGCTGTTGGCCCGGTCCGGACACTCCGGATCTGCGCTGAGGATGTCTGCTCTCGAGGGGCAACCGAACGTGTCTTGTCCAACGCTCGGAGGTCTGGTTGTAACCCGAAGCCGACGTGCCGCGATAAAAGCTGACGCTCCGCGAGCCGGCTCAGTTTGCGATTTCAAGACTGGCAGCAACGTCCTCCCCTGTTCTGCTGAGCCGACGCAGGCGTGTTGCTTGCATCGCTGAGGAAAGGTCGTGGATCAGCTCCTTAAGCTCTGGGGCAAGCCCTGCGGCATTTACGACTCTAATGACGAATGGAGGCTTGAGCACGTTCATGCCCCCGCCAAAAATTGAATCCAGGAAAGCGCCCGCCATGTCCCCATGCCATTCGGGAGCCCCTATTGTAGCCTTGAACGCTGATTGAAAATCGGAGGCTGTTTTCCAACTGCTAGCATCGAGCTCTATGGTGGTTATCATCATTTCGACGCGTGCGTTTTCCATGCACCAAGTGCCTACAAAGTTCCCGTCACGCCGGGAGCGATCATGTGATCTTGCCACTTTTCGGGCTATTGCGCCAACTTCCGCTTATGACCCAAAGCGGAAGTCGGCATCAGAAGGTCAGCAAGCTGTTGCCTCGATCGCCGCGAGAAAATCAGAAGGCGGCAAATATCCGTGCTCTTCTATGTAGTGGGCAATAAGAACTGGCGCAGCAAAAGTAACATTTCCCAAACGCACTCTTACTTCGCCATTGCTGCGGCGTTCATTGGCCCATCGAGCCCACGCGCAGTTCGGATCAATAATCCTGTCGTTGTGAGGCATGAATGTTTTTTCGATATCGGGAGGCGCTGTGCACAGTTCGCAGAGGTGATATCCCCGATAAAGCTCAACCGGCTTCCTGGCCAAGAATTTGATTCGTTTAATTAATCGAGTATCGACTGCGCCTTTTGGAAATGGGTGGGTGCCATCCAGCCAACCCACGTGAACCACTCCTGGATCGGCACCGTACCCATATGCATAGGGTGAAAGGTCCGGGAAAAATGCCATGAACTCAGCGTCTCACGGATAAACGAACACCGGGGTGTGATATTAGGATACATGAATCCGGAAGTCTCTTGTTGGCCCAAAGCCTGCATTTGCGGCCGCGCGTGGCGATATCCGCTATTGACCCATTGCTGACCTTGAGAAGTCTTGGCATCGTGTTGCGATAGCGATCAGGGTGCGAACATGCGTACATTGAAGATGACAGGGCTGGGCGCCCTTTACTTGATTGCGGGTTGTTTTTTATTCGACCGGGCAGAGGCCTGTGCGGTGGCGAGCGCACAGACTGGCGTGCTCTTTGACCATATCCCTGAGGAGGTCGATGCGCCCGTCATCGTAGAGGTGACGATCGTCGGCATAGAGGCCGATATCAGTTCTCAGAGATACGGCCGGCTGGCTGTGATGGATGCTCGGGTCGAAAGGGTTGTCAAGGGAACACTCGATCTTGACGCGTTGAAGGTTGTTACGTCCATCAGCACCTGCACCCGAATTGGCGTCGGACATGGTTTCGTTGCCGGTGCGATTGATCACGATGCCCGGATCGGCCTCGAGCTGATTGCGATACAGCGACCCTCCCAAACCCTAACGCAAAGACGATGAACTCGACCCGGCTTACACGGGCCCAACCTCAGAACGGCTTGCTCCATGTCGGCGTTCCCATAAGTTGTTCCAACTGATCCCATTCAAGAACGAGATGGGCCGATCCGTAAACCACCAGAACTCGATTGTGCTTTTCAAGTGCCTGCTGAATTGTTTTGACGACACTTTCGTCGCGCAAAGCCAAATTGATTCTCGTCAGAGTATTCAACAAGGTCGGCTTCTGCCCGGGAGCTCCTGGTCCTGTGTCGTTGGCTGTGATTGTCAGATAATTCTCGGGACCGGGCTTGTTCTTCGCATACCAAGCGAGAAAATCATCGGGCGAAAAGGGCTCGGAGATTCCAAGTTTCCTTCGCGCATCCCGAGTGACTTTCTGCTCGAAGGCATCAAACGTTTCTGGCGTCAATGGCGCGTGTTTGTTTTGCACAGGAACCATTCGCATGACGTAGTAGGCAAGAACATCCTGAGCGGTGTATCCATGCTTCTCAAAATGAGCCAACACTGAAACCCCTTGCGGCTCCCCCCCGTACACCACGGCGCCTATGCTTGTCGCAAGGTCGGCAGCAAATGGAGGCTCATTGCAGATTTTTTCAGACAGGTTGAAGTTTGCAGCCGCGCAGCTTCTCGCAAATTGAAGAAAGCTGCTCAAGTCTTGAGGTTCGACTCCCTCGACGACCACCGCATCCGGTGGAGTTTGCGCGAAAATCTGTGCAATGGTCTTGAACGTCGGGTCGCTCATGGCATTCGGGTACTTCAACGACGAGTGATGAACGACGGCCAAGTAGATCAGCTCCTTACCGCTCCTCTTGTAAGTTTCAATGAACGGGGCATTGATTGTTGATGGCGGCGGTGAACCGGCCAGACAAATGGGTGACGATGCAAACAAGAGTATGGCGACGAAAACTCGATTCATGGTCCATCCCAATCGCAGACGCCGGGCATGCATTCCGATGTGACTGCTCAACATATGATGGTGTTTGCATGTTTTGTATTCGTCGGCCTGTCATGACCGGCGCTGCACCTTAGAATCGCGGTGCAATTTCCGCTATGGTCCAACAGCAGACATCCAGTGCGCTGGTTCACGTTGACTTAGTCGCCACGAACGCCACGGCAAACTTGCACCACCGCGGGACGTCGCTGGCGAACTCGAAGAAGTCATCGAAATAGACGAGGCCCAGATCGATGAGCCTCCGCGTCAGAGATGCGAGTGCCTCTGGACCGAAGCTTGGACCAAAAGAGAGTAGCTCCTCATCAGCACTGTGCGGCTTGTCCGTCTCAAGGGCATTAAGTACGGCCTGATACGATACGCCCCTTTCGGTCAAGGCGCGCCGACGGATGACAATCCCGTATTCAGCGATGACGGCAACGAAATTCATTCTCACTCCGTTGGTCGTAAGATATCTCCGAGCCTCACATTTACCGAACCATGCGACGTCTTCAATGGGTCACGTACTGCCGTCCCGAACGAACTAGCATCACGGCCGGCGTACCTCGGATGGTTGCCGACTTGATGCAGCGCCGCAAGTCGGCAGCCTCCGGGGCCATTCAGGGCCCGGTCGCGCGGCCCTGTCACGTCCGTAATTCGCCGTTCCAGACCTCCCGGTTGGGGCGAAGCAGGTCTACTGTCGAGATGCAACCGGAAGTAAGCCGCCCGACAACCGAAAAACGCCCGTGACCCGAAGGAGCCTTTGATTTCCGGTGACTTCCGGCAATTTTAACTCTTATCAGCCAATCTACGTACCACGGCCGGCGGATTGGAGAACGCGCCCGCGCGCCTCTGCCGACGCGCCCGCAAATCATTCTGGGGAGGCCGTCGATGGGCCAGGTAAGTTCGCGGCCGCGCATCGGCGAAGGGCGCATCGGCAGTTCGCTCTGCGCCGCGATCGGCGTGCTCAGCGTCGCTGCGGTGCTATGCCTGCGCTACCCCGCTTTTCTCACGACGCCTGAGCTGCGCGTCCATTACGACGTCGAGCTGCTCCGCCTCACGCTGGCGATCGCCATGGTCGTTGGTGCCTGGCTCGGTGTCGTCGGCATCGTACTTGGCGGCCCGCGGGTGCAGGCGGCGATCGGGCTCAGCATGCTCTTCCTCGCCACGCTGCTTGGCGGGCCCTACGTGCCGACGCCGGATTTTCTCCAGCCGCGCGTCTATCTCGGCCTCGACTGGCTGGTGCTCGATCTCTTCTTCACCGGCGCAGCCTTCGTGCTGCTCGAATGGGTCTTCCCGCGGGTGCGGCCGGAGCAAGGGCCGCTCAGCCCCGGCTGGAAGCTCGATCTCGCCTATTTCGGCGTCAACCATTTGCTGATCGGCGTCTTCCTGGTGGTCTCGACGCATGTTGCCCATGACTACTTCAACTGGGCGATCAGCCCGTCACTGCAGGCGCATGTCGTCGCCCTGCCGGCGATCGTCCGCTTCGTGCTGGTGATCCTGGCGGCCGATGCCGTCGAATACATCGCCCACCGCGCCTATCACGAAGTGCCGTGGTTGTGGCGAATCCATGCGGTCCATCATTCGCCCGAACACATGGACTGGCTCTCTGGATCGCGGCTGCATTTCTTCGAGCCATTGGCAACGCGCGCCCTGGTGCTCGTGCCAATCGTCCTGCTCGGCTTCCCGCAGGACACGATCTTCGCCTATCTCATCTTCATCTCCGTGCAATCGGTGCTGATCCATTCGAACATCAAGATGGATGTCGGCTGGCTGCGCTACGTGATCGTCACCCCGCAATTCCATCACTGGCACCATGCGTCGGACGCCGAGGCCCTCGACAAGAACTACGCAGCACACACGCCGCTGTTCGACATGCTGGGCGGCACCTGGCACCTGCCCAAGGACCGCTGGCCGGTCAGCTACGGCACGGTGAAGCCGATCCCCGGTGGCATGCTCGGCCAGTTCATGCACCCCTTCGTCGGGCCGGTGAAGGAATTCCTCGAACATCGGAAGCCATGACGCGGCGCGTTCCGCGGTTGACCGCACGAGAGTCGTAGCCCGTTTGCTCACAGGGAAAAATCGGGTGCGAGCATGCCGGTGGCATAGCCCTGCCCGCTCGCAGACCTCCGAGAAACATTTCGTTTTGATCCAGAGCAAGGTGCTCTCGCGCTTCGATGTGCATCCTGCGAGGACCCCTCGGAGGTGCAGCGATGCGTCCCAACTTCACACGGCCGGAGCTTCAGAACGAGTTGGGGCGCGGCGCATGCCGTGCGGTACGGGGATTGTGGTGCCATGGAGGGATGTCTTGGTAAGTCCCGTCAAGAAGCCCCCAATCCTGGGGAGACGCCCCGTCCAACTCGAGACGGCCGTGGCGAAGGGCGGAACCAGCACCCCAAACATCGTCCACCCGGACGGTCATGACACCGCGTTCTCTATCCCCGCCGGCAAGACGTTCGTCATAACGGATATCTCCATCCAGCGGCTGTCCATCCATGGTACGGCGATATTGTTGGAGGTCTCGCTGAGGCAGGATATTCCCCCCAGCGGAGGAACGACAAACCGCTGGAGCTTCGTCGGCGAGACGACCGCCAATGTCGAGCGGACCTTCAGCACCGGAGTTGCCTTCTCGACGCCGTTCGTGGTGACAAACGGCAGCGAAAGCGGCGACGCGGTCGTCGTTCGACTTTGGGGGTTCTTCCGATAACGATCGTACTGGCGCGCGTCATTTCTGGTCGGCAGGCCGCTTTCGCCAGCTGAAGATCCCGCCCCGCTTCGGCCGGCGCGGCTCTTGACCCATTGCGGACATTGTTCATTTCGGCGCTATCGAGCGGAAGGTGATCCAGGGACCCGCCGATGATCGTTCGAGCCAAACCTTCATGCGCTCAGTCACCCAATGGATCGTAAACTCACGAGCGATGTCCGTCCCTGGATGTCGATCTGCGCGGAATGAACGTGTGCCCTGGACCTGCAGTCCTGACGTGGGCCGGACGGTGAGAGCCCACAACCGAGGCATCTGCGCCAAAAGAGTGGGATCGTGGGGGCTTCCCAAAACATAATCCTCTGGCTCGCCCGTCTCGGGATACGACATCGGTTCGTCGGCGACCGTGCTCCAGGTCTGCCAATCGAGGCGGACGACTTTCCCATACTGGGTCTGCAGGACGTCAAAGCCGGTCAATTGGCTGGATTCAAGTTCACGTCGGAATTCGTCGGTGACGATGATGAAGCCGAACGGCTGGGTGATCGGCGGCACATACGGGCCAGTGCGTGAGATCACCGGCAGGTCAATGAGTACGACGCGAACGATCCTTACCTCTCGCCGCTCTTCGCGGGGAGAGGTCGGATTGCGCAGCAATCCGGGTAAGGGGCATGGCAGGGACGAAGCTCAGAACATGGTCCGCCGGACTGGCACCATCCGTTCGCGTTAATGCAGGATAGCGAGGGGCGTCGCTTTACTGAACAAGATCGTCGGGGCAAGCAACCTACACCACCGCTGTGGCTGCCCCTCACCCCGACCCTCTCCCCGTGAAGAACGGGGAGAGGGAGCGCAGTGTGCTCTGCGGAGAGGACCGCTATTCGCTGACATCGCACGAACTGACAGGTAGAAGCGTTTCGCCTTGCCGGCCACATCTGATGAGTCGAAAGATACAACTCTCAGCCCGCCGAAACCATCGCGCGCTCCGTCATCCAGCCCAGCCCCTCTTCCGTCGCCGCCTTCGGCTTGTACTCGCAGCCGATCCAGCCGCTGTAGCCGATGGCGTCGAGGTGGCGGAAGAGGAAGGGGTAGTTGATCTCGCCGGTGCCGGGCTCGTGGCGGCCGGGGTTGTCGGCGAGCTGGATGTGGGCGATGCGGGCGAGGTGCTTCTGCATGGTGCGCGCGAGGTCGCCCTCCATGATCTGCATGTGATAGATGTCGTATTGGACGAACAGATTGTCGGACTCGACATCCGAGATCAGCTGCAGCGCCTGCGCGGTGCGGTTGAGGAAGAAGCCGGGAATGTCGAGCGTGTTGATCGGCTCGATCAGGAGCTTGATGCCCTGCGCCTTCAGCACGGTCGCGGCGAAGCGCAGGTTGCGCACCAGCACCTGGTTGAGCTCGCGCGGGTCTGCATCATCAGGCGCGATCCCGACGAGGCAGTTGAGCTGCCGGCAGTCGAGTGCCTTCGCATACTCGATCGCGCGGCGGACGCCGTCGCGGAAGTCGTCGACACGATCCGGCAGGATGGCGATGCCGCGCTCGCCGGCCGCCCAGTTGCCCGCGGGCAGATTGTGCAGCACCTGGGTCAGTCCGTGGCGGGTGAGCTGCTCACGCAGCTCGGCCTTGTCGAATTCGTACGGGAACAGATATTCGACGCCGCTGAAGCCGGCCGCCTTGGCGGCGGCGAAGCGCTCCAGGAACGGCAGCTCGTTGAACAGCATCGTGAGATTGGCGGCAAAGCGCGGCATGTCATGATCCTCCAATGCGGACGGTTGATGCGGTCAGGCCGGCTGCAGCGTGCGCGCCGGCTCGGCCGGCGTCTCGTCCACCGGCAGATCGAGCACCTCCTCGAACTCCACGACGTTGTCGATCTCGGTGCCCATCGCGATGTTGGTGACGCGTTCGAGCACGAACTCGACGACAACAGGCACCTGGTACTCCGCCATCCATTCGCGCGCGGTCGCGAACGCGGCCTGCGCCTGGCGCGGATCGGTGACGCGGATCGCCTTGCAGCCGAGGCCTTGCGCGACCGCGACATGGTCGACGCCGTAGCCGCCGACCTCCGGCGCGTTGATGTTGTCGAACGACAGCTGCACCTGATAGTCCATCGAGAAGCCGCGCTGCGCCTGCCGGATCAGGCCGAGATAGGCATTGTTCACGACGACGTGGATGTAGGGCAGATTGAACTGCGCGCCGACCGCGAGCTCCTCGATCAGGAACTGGAAGTCGTAGTCGCCGGACAGCGCAACGATCTCGCGTTTGGGATCGGCGGCACGGACCCCGAGAGCGGCCGGCAAGGTCCAGCCGAGCGGACCCGCCTGCCCCGCATTGATCCAGTGGCGGGGATGGTTGACGCTGAGGAACTGCGCGCCGCCGATCTGCGACAGGCCGATGACGCTGACATAGCAGGTGTCGCGGCCGAACGCCTTGTTCATCTCGTGATAGACGCGCTGCGGCTTGATCGGCACCTGGTCGAAATCGCTGCGCCGGAGCATCGTGCGCTTGCGGTCCTGGCACGCCGCCGGCCACGCCTGCCGCTCACGCAGCTTGCCCGCCTTGCGCCATTCGCGCGCGACCGTGATGAACATCTCCAGCGCGGCTTTGGCATCGGAGACGATGCCGAGCTCGGGATTGAAGACGCGGCCGATCTGGGTCGGCTCGATGTCGACATGCACAAAAGTCCGGCCCTTGGTGTAGGTCTCGAGCGAGCCGGTGTGACGATTGGCCCAGCGGTTGCCGATGCCGAGGACGAAATCGGACTCCAGGAAATTGGCATTGCCGTAGCGATGGCTGGTCTGCAGGCCGACCATGCCGGCCATCAGCACGTGATCGTCGGGAATGGCGCCCCACCCCATCAGGGTCGGCACGACAGGCACGTTGACGATCTCGGCGAAGGTGACGAGCAGATCGCTGGCATCGGCGTTGATAATGCCGCCGCCGGCGACGATCAGCGGACGCTCGGACGCATTGAGCATCTCCAGCGCCTTCTCGACCTGCTTGCGGGTCGCCGCGGGCTTGTAGACCGGCAGCGGCGCGTAGGTCTCGTCGTCGAACTCGATCTCGGCGAGCTGCACGTCGAGCGGCAGGTCGATCAACACCGGACCCGGGCGGCCCGAGCGCATGATGTGGAAGGCCTGGCTGAACACGCGCGGCACGAGGCCCGGCTCGCGCACCGTCACCGCCCACTTCGTCACGGGCTTTGCGATCTGCTCGATGTCGACGGCCTGGAAATCCTCCTTGTACAGCCGCGCGCGCGGCGCCTGGCCGGTGATGCAGAGGATCGGAATCGAATCCGCGATCGCCGAATAGAGCCCGGTGATCATGTCGGTGCCGGCCGGGCCCGACGTGCCGATGCACACGCCGATATTGCCGGCCTTGGCGCGGGTATAGCCCTCGGCCATGTGCGAGGCGCCCTCGACGTGGCGGGCGAGGATGTGGCGGATCGAGCCGCGCCGTTGCAGCGCGGAATAGAGCGGATTGATCGCCGCACCGGGAACGCCGAAGGCGCAAGCGACGCCTTCCTTCTCCAAGATCCGCACCGCAGCATCGATCGCCCGCATCTTCGCCATCTCGCGTCTCCCGTTTGGTTGATGCGCGAGGATCGCTGCTGACGGGTGCGATCTCAATTCAGTCGTCGATTTTTCCCACGATGCAGAATGCTTGGCAAAACATGCTCATCCTCAATTAGTTGCGACTGAGATGGGATGACATGAACTGATGAGTTGCGGCGCGTCGACGCTATTCGAACAGCGGCGCGAGCTCCATCTGCGGCACCAGCACGAGGCCCTTGTCGGTGATACGAATTTCCGGAATGACCGATAGGGGAATCAAATTGAAGCCCATGTAGGGAATGGTGCAGCCGGCCTGGGCCCATTCCGTCTTCAGGAGCTTGACCTCCTCGGCGACCTCGGTGACGCGCTTGTCCGACAGCAGGCCCGCGATCGGCAACGGAACCATCGCCCTCACCTGCCCGTCGGCAACGACACAGACGCCGCCCTGCTGCGCGCCGATTGCGGCGACGGCGGCCTGCATGTCGGCCTCATTGGTGCCGGCGACGATGATGTTGTGGCTGTCATGGCCGACGCTGGAGGCGACCGCGCCGCGCTTCAGGCCAAAGTCCTTCAGGAGGCCATGCGCGACATTGCCGGCGGACTTGCCGTGGCGCTCGATCACAGCGACGAAGCACAGGCCATGGCGCGCGAACAGCGTCTCCCAGTCGTTGGCCGGCTCGATTGCGACCTTGTCGTGGATCAGCGTGATGCCGGGCAGCGCAGTCTTGATCGCGTTGACGGTGCAGGCTTTGGTCGGCAGCTCCGGCGTCAGTTTCATCTGCGCCGGCAGCTTCACGGTCACATAAGCGGTCCTCGGATACTGATAGCGCTGTGACAGCGCCTCATCGAGCCGCGCGGTGATCTTCCCCTTGTCGACGACCAGCTCGCCGCCATACCAGGTCGATTGCGGCTTGAGGCCGTCGTCGAGCAGCACGAGATCCGCGCGGCGGCCGCCGCCGAGGCCGCCGATCTCGCCGTCCATGGCGAAGCGCGTCGCACCGTGCAGCGAGCCCATCGACCACGCCTGCTCCGGCGACATTCCGGCCTTCACGGCTTCGCGCACCACCCAGTCGAGGCCGAACAGCATGAGATCGTCGGCATCGCGATCGTCGGTGCAGACGGCGGTGCGCTTGTGCGAGGCGCCGAGCTCGGTGATGGTGCGGATCGCCTGCGGCAGGCTGTGCCACGGCGTCGTGGGCGGGCCACCGCGCAGAAAGATCCAGACGCCGGCGTCGAGCAGATCGTCGGCGATGTCGCGATCGATTGCCTCATGGGTGTCGGTGACACCGCTGGCGGCATAGGCGGCGACGAATTCGCGGCCGTAGACGTGGCCCGACACCGGCCGGCCGCGCTGCAGGGCCGCGGCAAGGATGGCGTGGCTGCGCTCGTCGCCCATGCAGACCGGCACGAAATCCATCTTCTCGCCGAGCGCCACCGCCTCCGGCCAGCGATCGAACAACCCGGCGATCTTGTCCGGCGTGAGATCGCCGCCCGCTGTCTCCAGCGCCGCCGACGTCGCCGGCACCGTCGAGGGCACGGTGAGGAAGATCGACAGCGGCGCCTGCCGCGCATCCTCCAGCATGGCCTCGACGCCGGCGACGTCCATGACGTTGCCGATCTCGTGGCTGTCACAGAAGATCGTGGTGGTGCCGTTGAGCAGCGCGGCCTCGGCATAGGCGCAGGCCGTGACCATCGAGGATTCGATGTGGATGTGCGGATCGACCAGCCCCGGCGCGATGATGCCGCCGGCGGCGTCGTAGATCGCGAAGCCTGAGGGAAGCGCCTTGTGCGCGCCCGAAGGCTTCACGGCAGCGACCCGTCCGCCGGTGATCCAAAGCTCGCGGTTCGGGTGAATGCGCTCCGAATAGGTCGAGAGCACGCGCGCGCTGGTGATGACGAGATCGGGCGCAACGCGGCCAGAGGCCACGTCGGCCAATCGGCGCGTCATGCTGTGCAGGGGTGCGACCGAAAAGCGGGTGAGTTTGGTCATGGCAGGCTCCCTGGGCGAGTTGGGGTGGTCCGGGTAAGGATGGTTGCGCGCGAGCCAGGCAACGGCAAGCCCAAATACGGCCAAGCGGCTGCTCACCGCTTGAGCATCGTTACCGCCGCGTTCCTCCTTGAGCGCTGCTGGAAGCGCGCTCCCCCCGGCGCCTCGATCATGGCGAGCGCCTCCGCGAAGTCGACATGAGTTGTAGACAATAGCTCTTTCCGCGTCATTGCGAGCGCAGCGAAGCAATCCAGAGTCGTGGGCGGGATTCTGCATTGCTTCGTTGCGCCGCTGCGCTCGCAATGACGGAGCAAGTGGAAACAACGGTGAACGTCAGGGACACCGGCGCCGTAGCCCGGATGAGCGATAGCAACATCCGGGTTCACACGCGCAGTTCGTGAGACCCCGGATGTCGCTCCCGCCTTCGCCCTTCGGGCGTAGGCGTGTGCTCATCCGGGCTACGCACTACCGGCACCGCGACGCGGGAAGGTACTCCTAGGTTAAATCATCGGAGGGCAGAGAGAGCGTCGCCACCGACTATCAGCATGGCACGCGGCAAGAGAGGCAGCACGGCGACAACAACAGGCTCGTCATTCCGGGGCGTCCGCGCGCAAAATGGCGAAGCCATTTTGAAGCAGCGCGGATGAACCCGGAATCCATAGCCACGAGCGGTTGTTTGTCGAAGACAAGCGCCACCGCCAGTTCGCGACTCACTCCGGCCTGTGGCTATGGATTCCGGGCTCGCCTGCCGCCTACGGCGGCAGGCGCCCCGGAATGACGAGAAGGATGGAGCTCATATGCTCGCTGCGGACGGCGATGAGGCTGCTGTCTGGCATTTCGGTGCTGCACCGAACCGCCCGAATTGTTTTCAGCTGATCTCGAGTGCATGCAACTGATCGGGAAAATTTGCGTCGAGCTCGCGCCAGAGCACGTCCTCGATGAAAACTTGAGTCCAAGCCCGATATTCCTTGTCACCGTCCCGCCAAGCCTCTTCCCTCCAGATCAGCGGCTCCCCAGGCTCACGTGCGCGCAACACCCATTCAGTGAATCCGTGATGCAACCCGAAAATGTCAGCACCATCGTCAGTCTTGGACTGATAGTCCTGCGCCGGTGTTTCACGCCACATCAGCCGCTGGGCATGGCCGAGAATGTTGATGAAGTAATAGGCCCTGTCGAACTTCAATGTGGCGGCCACCTTCGGCTTCGCCTGATGCGAGACCGGAATGAATTCGACCTCGCCGGACGCCCAGTGCTCCATCACCGCTCGCGCCCGCTCGGATACGACAAAGTAGCCCCGGGACATGTGAAACATGTCAGGCAGCCTTACGGATGCAGATACGAAAACGAGGGATTTCGGAAAATAGGAGGCCGGGATAGGCTGGGGACCGAACCGCATGGACCCCGTGGCCATCCGTGAGGTCCTGTCGAGGTCGAAAATCGTGCCGTTGAAGTGCACTGGATCGAACATGTAGGGCACAGGCGGCGTCCTTTCACAGGCCATTCACGAGGGTAAGACGCGCGACCGGATACGGCCCGAACTGGCTGTCGTCGCGAAGCGAGATTGCAAACCGCATCTCACCTTCGTCATCCACTCCGATCGTTTCACCTTCGTCCAGGCGCTTGCCGGATCTCAAGAGATACTCCGACACACCGAACGCGTGCTCCATCAGGGGCGTTGGATTGGCCGGCAACGGGGCATATTCGAGTTCACGCAAACCGAACAGCCGCAATCCAAGTGTGCCCAACGTCATCTGCGGTTCACCTTGAGGACTGTCGTCTGCCCTCGCAATCTTGATGCGGACCCAAAACGGCACTGCATTGCGGCTAGGCCGGCTGAAATGGTTATCGATCGTCAAGGCGAACGCCTTCGCGCTCACCAGGTTCGCGGCATCGGCCCAGCTCACGCCGACGATTGGTACGATCCGTGCGATAGCTGCCGTCACCCAGGTGACGGCCCGCGCCTTCGCCAGCAAGCCTTCGCGATCAGGCGGGTCTTCCAAGCCCATGACCAGGATGTGGGCCTTGTGTTCAGCAGCCTCTTGTTCGGCGTTCGGCCATAGCGGGTTGCGGAACGGGCCCGGCTGCAGGATGGCCTGGTTCGCCGGCGCATCGACGAGGATCGCCGACAGAACCTGATCGTTCAGGGTCAACATCTCTATTCCCGGAACAGATTCGGGATCCGCGACGGCTCCTTGCCAGTCTCCGAGCACCTCGTCTGGCGCGATACGGCGCAGTTCATCCTGCAGTTGCCGGAAGGAAACATTCACATGGTCCCGGAGCAGGATTGTCGCCGTGAATTGCGGCTTGAACATTCCCGGAGTCGTCATCCGAGCTTCGCTCATGAACGCGGCTCGTCACCCGCAACGTGGGCTGCTCGAAAATGCATGGCGACCACTTCTTCGCAAAATTTCGGAACGATCGTAAGGTGCGCAACAGCATCGATGATACAAAAATCAGGCATTACGGTGCTGTCATTGGGCCAGACCCGACCACTGGCCCCGCCCCACCCAACGCCGCCGTCAGTTCCGCCGCAATGTCCCGCACCATGCCCCCGACCACGGCCACCCGCTCCTCCGTCAGCCGGCTCGCCAGACCGGACACTGAGATCGCCGCCAGTGGCTCGCGGCAGGAATCGTGGACGACGGCGGCGATGCAGCGCAGGCCGAGCCGGGCCTCCTCGTCGTCGACGGCGTAGCCCTGGCGGCGGATGGTCTCCAATTCGCGAAACAGCTCGCTGGCGCGGATGATCGACTTTTCGGTCAGGCGCGGCATGCCCTGGCGGTGGATGATGGCGTTGACGTCGTCGTCGGAATAGGTCGCGAGCACCGCCTTGCCCATTCCCGAAGCGACCATGGCGAGGCGGCCGCCGACCTTGGTCAGTGAGCGCATGATCTCGCGGCTCTCCAACCGCAGCAGCAGCATCAGCGATCCATCGTCGACGACGGCGAGATTGGCGGTTTCGCGCGTCTGGTCGCGTAAGCGCCGCAGATAGGGAATCGCCAGCGCGACGAAATTGCGCCGGCGGGTGAAGGTCGCGCCGACGGCAAAGCTCTGCGCGCCGACATGCCATTTCGATTCCAGACGGTCGAACTGGACGAAGCGGCGCTTCTCCAGCGTCGTCAGCAGACGATGGACGGTGGAGGTGGAGAGGCCGGCACGGACGGCGAGATCACTCAGGCGATAGCCTTCGTCGTCCTCGGCAAGAATTTCCAGGATCTGCAGCGCGCGGCCGACGGATTGCACGCCGCCGTCGCGGGGCTCGGCCGCGGCATCTGCGCGTGGCTCAATCGTCTTGCGACGGATCACGTGGCGCCTCTTTGCGCTGCCATCGAAGGCGGCGCCGTTGCGGGACGGACGGATCTTGCTCGATGAATGCTAGCAAAGAAAGTGCCGCCCCGGCCAGGGCCGGAGCGGCATTCGCGTCGATTTGACTTAGAGCAGGCCCGCGCCGCGCGCCCACTTGTACTTGGCGCCGAGCACTTCGACCGGCAGCTCGGTCGAATAGGCGTAGGCCGGGATGCCGTTCTGGTAGAGATATTCGGCGGCTTCCTCGACCTCGACGTCGCCGGCGAGCGAGGCGACCATCGGCTTGACGAAGCCCTTGGCCTCCATCTCCTTCTTCACCTCGACCATGTTGCGCGCGAACACCATCGGCGGGGTCACGATCGTGTGCCAGTAGCCGAGGATCAGCGCATGGATGCGCTCATCCGACAGGCCGAGCTTGACCGTGTTCACATAGGTGATCGGCGGCTCACCACCGGTGATGTCGACCGGATTGCCGGCGGCACCGAACGGCGGGATGAACTTGCGGAACGCAGCATCGAGATCCGGCGGCATCGCCATCAGCGACAGGCCGTTGTCGACGACCGCGTCGGACAGCAGCACGCCCGAACCGCCGGCGCCGGTGATGATGAGGACGTTCTCACCCTTCGGCGTCGGCAGCACCGGCACGCCGCGGGCGAACTCGAGCAGCTGGCGCAGCGAGCGGGCGCGGATGACGCCGGACTGCTTCAGCACGTCCTCATAGATCTTGTCGTTGCCGGCGAGCGCGCCGGTGTGCGACGAGGCCGCCTTGGCGCCGGCCGAGGTGCGGCCCGCCTTGAGCACGATAACCGGCTTCTTCTTGGAGACGCGCTTGGCGGCTTCCGCGAAGGCGCGGCCGTCCTTGAGATCCTCGCAGTGCTGCGCGATCAGGTTGGTGTTCGGGTCCTGCTCGAAGAAGGCGAGCAGATCGTCCTCGTCGATATCGGACTTGTTGCCGAGGCCGACGATCGCGGACACGCCCATCTTGGCCGAGCGCGAGAAGCCGATGATCGCCATGCCGATGCCGCCCGACTGCGACGACAGCGCGGCGTGGCCCTTGACGTCATAGGCGGTGCAGAAGGTCGCGCAGAGATTGGCCGGCGTATAGTAGAAGCCGTAGATGTTCGGGCCCATCAGGCGGACGTTGTACTTCTTGCCGATCTCGACGATCTCGGCCTGCAGCTCGGGCTCGTTGGCTTCGGCAAAGCCCGACGGAATCAGCACCGCGCCCGGGATCTGCTTCTCGCCGCATTCGGTCAGCGCGCCGGCGACAAACTTCGCGGGGATCGCGAACACCGCCGTGTCGATCACGCCGGGCACGTCCTTGACGCTCTTATAGGCCTTGTAGCCGAGGATCTCGGAAGCCTTCGGGTGGATCGGATAGATCTGGCCCTTGTAGCCGCCATTGATCAGGTTCTTCATCACCGAGTTGCCGATCTTGCCGTCCTCGGCGGAGGCGCCGATCACGGCGACCGCTGAGGGCTTCATGATGCGGTTCATCGCGGTGACGATTTCCTCGTTCGAGCGTGGCGCCGGACGCGGCTTGTAGTCGAAATCGACGACGATGCGGACGTCGGCGGCGATGGCGCCGTTCTTGGTCGCGAACACCGGGTTGAGGTCGAGCTCGACCATCTCAGGGAAATCGCTGACCAGCTGCGACACCTTGACGATGACATCCGCCAGCGCCTCGCGGCTGACCGCATCGCCGCCGCGGACGCCCTTGAGCATCTCATGAGCCTGGATGCCGTCGAGCATCGACAGCGCATCTTCCTTGGTCGCGGGGGCGAGACGGAATGTCACATCCTTCAGCACCTCGACCAGCACGCCGCCGAGGCCGAAGGCCACCAGCTTGCCGAACGAGCCGTCGGTGATCGAGCCCACGATGACCTCGGTGCCGCCGGTCAGCATCTGCTGCACCTGGATGCCTTCGATCTTGGCGTCGGCCTTGTACTTCTTCGCATTCGCGAGAATGGTCTCGTACGCCTTCTGCGCGTCGTCGGCGGTCTTGACGCCGACGATGACGCCGCCGGCCTCGGTCTTATGCAGAATGTCCGGGGAAACGATCTTCATGACGACCGGGAAACCCATGTCGCCGGCCATCTTGGCCGCCTCGGCCGCCGACTTCGCCACACCTTCCTTCGGCACCGGAATGCCATAGGCGTCGCAGACCACCTTGCCCTCGGGCGCGGTCAGGCTGGTGCGTTTGTCGGCCTTAACCCGATCCAGTACTGCACGGATCGTGGCCTTGGCATGGGCGGCGTCAGACATTGGGGCTTCCTCCTGGAGATTGGTGTCGTCGTTTATGGCATTTGGTATGCCAGAAGCAAACTTTGTCAAGGTCAGCGAAGGTGTGGAAACGCTGAAAAAGCACGCAGCTTGACAGTCTGGCATCTGGTATGCCAAAAATCTTGGACGTAAAATGCTGTAAACAGGCATCTCCCAAGGAGAGGAGATCGGTCTTGTCTACAGAGAAAACAAGCAAGGCATTGCCCATCATGGCCGAGGCCGACATCGCGATCGCTCGCATTGCCCCGGAGACGAGCTTCAAGAACAAGGCCTATGAGGCCTTGCGCGAAGCGATCCTGAAGATGGACATCTACGCGTCGCCGGAGCCGGTGATGCTCGACGAGCGCGCGCTGTCCGAGCGTCTCGGTGTCAGCCGCACGCCCATCCGCGAAGCGATCGCGATGCTGGAGCAGGACGGGTTCGTCAAGACCGTGCCGCGCCGTGGCATCGTCGTTGTCAGGCGGACCAAGAGCGAAATCGTCGACATGATCCGCGCCTGGGCGGCGCTGGAAAGCATGGCCGCGCGCATGATCACGACGATCGCGCGCAAGAAGGACATCACGGCGCTGCGCGACTACTTCAAGGATTTCGGCAAGGACCGCCCGCCGCAGGAGCACATCGAGGAATATTCCAAGGCGAACATCGCGTTTCATCAGGCGCTGATCTCGCTGTCGGAATCGCCCGTCCTCGTCGACATGACCAACGACATTCTGCTGCACGTGCGCGGCTATCGCCAGCTCACGATCGGACGCACCGATCGTATTGCGGCCTCCCTGCCCGAGCATCTCGCGATCATCGAGGCGCTGGAGGAACGCAACACCGAGCTCGCCGAGAAGCTCGCCCGCGATCACACGCTGGGCCTCGCCACCTACGTCGAGACTCACGGGCAGGAACTATTCAGCTGATCCCCAGCTGACACGATCAAACAGAAGAAGACGCCGAAGGCGTCTTCAAGAGACGACCAGGGAGAGAGGCGCATGCCGCAGACTGCTGTTAAGACCGAGGCACCGGATACCCACCAGGAACTGACGGACGGCTTCCATCTCGTCATCGACGCGATGAAGCTGAACGGGATCGACACGATCTACAACGTCCCGGGGATTCCGATCACCGACCTCGGCCGCATGGCGCAGGCTGAAGGCATCCGCGTGCTCTCCTTCCGTCACGAGCAGAACGCCGGCTACGCGGCGGCGATCGCGGGCTTCCTCACCAAGAAGCCGGGCGTCTGCCTCACGGTCTCGGCGCCGGGCTTCCTCAACGGCCTGACCGCGCTGGCGCATGCCACGACCAACTGCTTCCCGATGATCCTGGTCTCGGGCTCGTCCGAGCGCGAGATCGTCGACCTGCAGCAGGGCGACTACGAGGAAATGGACCAGCTCGCGATCGCCAAGCCGCTGTGCAAGGCGGCGTTCCGCGTGCTGCACGCCCAGGACATCGGCATCGGCTTCGCCCGCGCGATCCGCGCCGCGGTCTCCGGCCGTCCCGGCGGCGTCTATCTCGATTTGCCGGCGAAACTGTTCGGCCAGGTGATGAACGCGCAGGCAGGCAGCGCTTCGCTGGTCAAGGTGATCGATCCCTCGCCGGCGCAGATCCCCTCGCCCGACTCGGTCAAGCGCGCGCTCGACGTTCTCAAGAGCGCCAAGCGTCCGCTGATCATTCTCGGCAAGGGCGCGGCCTATGCGCAGGCTGACGAGGCCATCAAGACCTTTGTCGAGAAGAGCGGCGTGCCGTTCCTGCCGATGAGCATGGCCAAGGGCCTGCTGCCCGACCTGCATCCGCAATGCGCTGGCGCGGCGCGCTCGACGGTGCTGAAGGATTCCGACGTCGTCATGCTGATCGGCGCCCGCCTCAACTGGCTGTTGTCGCACGGCAAGGGCAAGAGCTGGGGCGATGCGCCCAAGAAGTTCATCCAGGTCGACATCGAGCCGAAGGAGATGGACTCCAACGTCGAGATCGCGGCCCCTGTGGTCGGCGACATCGGCTCGGTCGTATCAGCCTTCTCCGACGCGATGGGCAGCAACTGGGCCAAGGCTCCGGTCGAGTGGCTGAGCGCGGTGCAGAAGAAGCGCGAGGACAACGTCGCCAAGATGGCGCCGCGCCTGATGAACAACAACTCGCCGATGGACTATCACGGCGCGCTCGGCGTGCTCCGCACCATCATCAAGGAGCGTCCGGACGCGATCCTGGTCAACGAAGGCGCCAACACGCTCGACCTCGCCCGCGGCGTGATCGACATGTATCAACCGCGCAAGCGGCTCGACGTCGGCACCTGGGGCGTCATGGGCATCGGCATGGGCTCGGCGATTGCCGCTGCGGTCGAGACCGGTAAGCCGGTGCTGGCGATCGAGGGCGACAGCGCCTTCGGCTTCTCCGGCATGGAAGTCGAGACCATCTGCCGCTACAATCTGCCGATCTGCGTCGTCATCTTCAACAATGACGGCATCTATCGCGGCACCGACCAGAACTCGGCGGGCGACGATCCGGCGACCACCGTGTTCGTCAAGGGCGCGCGCTACGACAAGATGATGGAGGCCTTCGGCGGCGTCGGCGTCAACGCCACCTCGCCGGACGAGCTGAAGCGCGCCGTCAACGCGGCGATGGATTCCGGCAAGCCGACCCTGATCAACGCCGTGATCGACCCCGCGGCGGGTTCGGAGAGCGGCCGTATCGGCAATCTCAATCCGCAGAGCGTGCTGACCAAGAAGAAGTAAGGCCACCCGCAAGACATCACCTGCCCGCGAGATGCGGGATGACCATTCGTTACGGAGAGGAACAACATGACCAAGGCGCTCGAGGGCGTTCGCATTCTCGACTTCACCCACGTCCAGTCCGGACCGACCTGCACCCAGCTTTTGGCCTGGTTCGGCGCCGACGTGATCAAGGTCGAGCGTCCGGGCGTGGGTGACATCACCCGCGGCCAGCTGCAGGACATTCCCAACGTGGACAGCCTCTATTTCACGATGCTGAACCACAACAAGCGGTCGATCACGCTCGACACCAAGAACCCGAAGGGCAAGGAAGTCCTGACCGAGTTGATCAAGAAGTGCGACGTGCTGGTCGAGAATTTCGGCCCCGGCGTGCTCGATCGCATGGGCTTCCCCTGGGAGAAGATCCAGGCGATCAACCCGAAGATGATCGTCGCCTCGATCAAGGGCTTCGGCCCCGGCCCCTACGAGGACTGCAAGGTCTACGAGAACGTCGCGCAGTGCACCGGCGGCGCCGCCTCGACCACCGGCTTCCGTGACGGCCTGCCGCTGGTCACCGGCGCGCAGATCGGCGATTCCGGCACCGGCCTGCACCTCGCGCTCGGCATCGTCACCGCGCTGTATCAGCGCACGCATTCCGGCAAGGGCCAGCGCGTCACGGCCGCGATGCAGGACGGCGTGCTCAACCTCTGCCGCGTCAAGCTGCGCGACCAGCAGCGGCTCGAGCGCGGCCCAATGAAGGAATACAGCCAGTTCGGCGAAGGCATCCCGTTCGGCGATGCCGTGCCGCGCGCCGGCAACGATTCCGGCGGTGGCCAGCCGGGCCGCATCCTGAAGTGCAAGGGCTGGGAGACCGACCCGAACGCCTACATCTACTTCATCACCCAGGCGCCGGTCTGGGAGAAGATCTGCGACGTGATCGGTGAGCCCTCGTGGAAGACCGATCCGAACTACGCCAAGCCCGCAGCCCGCCTGCCGCGCCTGAACGAAATCTTCGGCCGCATCGAGCAGTGGACCATGACCAAGACCAAGTTCGAGGCCATGGACATCCTGAACGAGTTCGACATCCCCTGCGGTCCGATCCTGTCGATGAAGGAGATCGCCGAGGACGAGTCGCTGCGCAAGACCGGCACCTTGGTCGAGGTCGATCACCCGACCCGCGGCAAGTACCTCTCGGTCGGCAACCCGATCAAGCTGTCGGACAGCCCGGCCGACGTCACCCGCTCGCCGCTGCTCGGCGAGCACACCGACGAGATCCTCCGCCAGGTGCTCGGCTTCAGCGACCACCAGGTCGCCGACATCCACGATTCCGGCGCTCTCGATCCGCCGCGCAAGGAAGCCGCGGAGTAAGCGGGCACGCGTGAGAGACGCGAGGCTCGGCGAGATTGCCGCTGAGACTGCTCACATCGACAAGAAGCCGCCGGCGGTCGCCCGGCGGCTTTTCAATTCTACCCATCAGACAGTTGGCTGTCCTGAAACGGGTTCAGAAGGGAATGAGATCTTTTCCAAATCTGACGACGAAGTCCTGCACATCGCTACGCGCGGCATGCTGGTCGAGTCCGGGAAAGCCGGCCCAACGGAATGCGAGGCGCAAATAGTCGAGAAACGGCAACCCATGTCGCTCATCAGAGAACAACGGATCGGCACCAAAAGATGGCACCAGGATGCAGTACGGGCTGCCTCCGCTGATGTTGGCCTTGTGGAGATAGTCGGGGGCCAAGTCGATTTGCAGCTGATGCTCAGCATCCGGGCCGATGCTTGCCTTCTGATAGATCCATTCGTCGAACAGATCCGTCAGGACAGACGGCGCAAATATACATAGGGCGTCGTGTTCCTCAGACGGCAAATCGAACCCAAGATCCGGCGGAGGATTCTCGGAGTTGTAGTCCCACACCCAGTTGATCCCACCCACGGCACGCCAGAATGCAAGGAGCGTCGGGGGGATCGGTGCTCCGGAGATCTCGACAATGCGAGCGAAAACGGCCTCGTCGCCCCTTCTCGGAGGAGTTCGAAGATCCTGATATGAGGACGAGTGGGCCTGCCAGCCAACGGTCTGCAAACGCGAGGCGATGAGGTCGGCATTCTGCGCGACCCGTCGCATGGTCGCATCGGCGACCTCCATGACCTCGTCGCGAAGCTCACCGTCGATGCGTGGGTAGGCCCGGATTTCTCGCCAGACTTGGTCGAACTCACCTGTCAGATATCGCCTCAACAGAGTCCCGTTGCGCCGCATCTGCCGGAGGCTCCCTAAACTCTCGCCGATATCGATCATTCTCGAATGAGATCACTCCGTCGACGTTATTGGCAACCGGTTTCCCCTGACGCCAAAATATCAGTCGGGCCGCACCCTTTTGTCTCTTGCGCGGCGATAGGCTGGCTCCTCGTCGCCGGGACGTTTTGCCGCGAGCTCCGATAATCGCTTGAGAGCCCGTTCGCGAACAGGCACGGGCAAATCGGATTGCGACAGAAGCTGCAGTTTCTCGATTGCCTCGGATGTTCCGATATCATGGAGCGCCCAAATGCATTTGACCGCCAACGCTTCGTTGTCGTTGTAAGCGAGATAGTCATGCTTGCGCAACGCGGTGCGGTAGAGGCAGTCGCTCGTGGACGGCACACGCAAATTTTGAAGCGCACCCGCAATGTCTTCGTGGCTCTCGTGCCAGTCTTCTTCCAAGAGCTTGCAGAGTAATGGAGCCCACTGCCGTGAGAGGCCAAAGCGAAACGCGACGAGCAATGCAGCTCGCAGATCATCGGGCGATCTCTCTGCGTAACTCTGCTCAAGCTCGGAGCGAACGAGCTCAGGCGTCGTTCGTGGGTCCGCACCGAATTGCGCGATGAAGACGTCATCCGAAACTCCTCCTCGCGCAAGATCCCAAACAAGCTGTCGTTTCGCGGCATCCATATCCCGCTCCAGGGTCTGGCATGCCCGGCTCGGCCGCCAAGCCAAGGGCACGCACCTGTCATGATCTTATCGCACTCCGTCATCTTTGGAACAATGATCGAGCAACAGCGCTGGCAATCGACAATACCTGCGGCCCGATCCTGTCGATGAAGGAGATCGCCGAGGACGGGTCGCTGCGCAAGACCGGCACGCTGGTCGACGTCGACCACCCGACCCCCGGCAAGTATTCCACCATGGACGATCCTGCTCGGATCACATGCCGTATTCCCTGTTCGATCACGCCTGTGGGCACGACGAAGTTCGGTGTCAGCAATGTGCGATTTGGAAACCCGAGATCCTCCGCGGCGCGATCGACTGACCGTCAGGGGACCACGACGGTCCTCGTTTCCGCACGATGCGTGACGTGGACGCTCGGCTGCGCCTTTAAGACCAGATCGAAGCTGGGGCGCGTCTTGCCGTCGTGGAACACCACGCCGTTCGGGCTGAAGGCGATGTTGTCGGCGCTGCCGTCAAATGTCTGCCAGGCGCAGGATAGCGCCACAATGCCATAGGCCGATAGCGGCTTGACCTCGCCGGGGTCGGCGACACCATTGCCATTGGCATCATGCCACAGGGCAAGGCCGGCGAGCTCGTTGCCGCTCAAGACGCCGTTGCGGTCGTCATCGAGCGCGGCCAGCGGCGCATATCCGTTGGACCAGAACATCCAGAACGTCACGTTGCCGAACAACTGCCGGCCGCTGGTGATCCTGCCATCGCCCGCCGGATCGCTGACCAGCCACGCCGCTTTGGCAGTGATCCAGCTCCATTCGTGACCGAGCCCGCTGCCGTCCACGTCGAACGTCACCCGCGCGCCGGGTGCTTCGAGGTCGGCGGGCGAGAGCCCGTCGGCCAGCGGCACGACGATGGGAGTGACCAAGTATGGCAGCTTGCGCAGGGTGGCAACGCGGTCCTGCAAGGTGGCGATCTCGTGCCTGTCCCACCGGACGTTGAGAAGCGGGACGAGGTAGGAGGCGATTTCGCCGGTCAGCGTGTACCCGCCAAGACCGATCATGGTCTGTTTTTTGTCCTTCTCCCAGGCGGCGGCTGCGATCTTTCGATACTGCTTGACCGCATCGTCCTTGTTGCCGGCCTGCTCGGTCAGCCAGGCGAGGCCGAGCTGGATGACGAGATTGTCCTGGTCCAGCTCCAGGGCCTGCTTGTACGCCTTCAAGGCGGCTTCCAGATGCGCCTGGGAGGCCGCTCGCAATGCCGCATCCAACGCAGGCGTGACCGCCGCAAAAGGAACGGCCGGAGGCGTCATACCGTGGTAGGTCTTCGGCACCGCGAGCGGATCGGTCTTCCGGGCGTAAGCCATGCCATGGGCGCGGCCGAGGTTCAGCCACGCCTCGGCGCTGGCAGGATTGTCCGAGGTGATCTTCTCCAGGTTTTCGATCAGTCTGGCGACCGGGACCTGCTCCACTTCCACAGCAACGAACCTGCCGAGCGCTGGCGACGTCGCGGCCAGCACAATCACAAGCAACAAAAAACGCATGATACAACTTCGCCCCGGAAGAAACCGATCGATGCGGTGCAGGCTGACGACGCGAGCGCGTGGATGGCGCGCCCTTGCCGCAGACATGTCCCGGCGTCGCTTCGTCGTCGCTCGCCATGGTTCGGGTTCAGAAGGGAATGAAATCTTTTTCGAACGAGCGATGATTCTCGTGCTTCGACGCGTTGCTGAGCCGACTGCGTTTGCGCTGTGGCTTTCGTCCTCACGACATTACGATTTTGATGTCTTGCGCGACAGATGATAGAGAATCGTGATCTGCAGCCGGAAGTAGATGCCGTTGAGGAGCTGTCTCGGTGGCCGATCGGGTCCAAAAGGGCTGGTGGTTCGCTGTCCTGCTGTCCATCGGGCTTCCATTTGTGCCACCCGTCGCGTCTGCTCAAGACGGTGCAATTGATCGTGAGAGCTACGGCCGTGCTGCCGAGTACTGCCGAACGATCCGGCCGCGGAGTCTGATCACGCTCAGCCCGGACAAGCACATCCTGTGCCTCGATGCTGTGCTGCTTCCAGGCCTCGACGTTTCACCGGCAGAAACTCTCGAGCCCGGTGGACTCGTCGTCATCCGCAGCCTTGGCGGGAGGGAAGACAAGGCCCTCGAACTCGCCAAGCTCATTCGCGATCGCCACGCGACGGTCGTCGTCTACGACTATTGTTTCTCGGCCTGTGCCGAGTTCATCATGACCGCTCCCGACCATACGTTCGTGCTCAAGGACGCCCTCGTGCTTTGGCACAATCCCGGAAGCAGCGACCCGGCCGATCCATATTGTGCCTTCCTCAAGACGTCACGCGAGGGTGGCCCGAGAGCGTTCCGGCGTGGTCCATGTCGTGAGGGGGGCGACACCGTCGAATACTCATCGGCGCGCATAGCCCAGTATTTTCGGGAGAGAGCGATTGACCCGTCGTCCGTGGCGCCGCCCGATAGCGCCCACGTCAGAAAGCGAGTGGCCAGCATCTACGCAGAGACGGGAGTGGATCGCGATATCCTTTGGACGCTCCACCCGAGATACTATCCACGTCTCTTCAAGGCAGACATCGTCTTTGAATCCTATCCTCAAAGCCAGGAAGAAGTCGACGCGGCCGCTGCCAGATTGAGTATCAAATCCAAAATCATCTACGATCCGTGAGCAGGGCTATCGCTTTTGAAGATACGGGGCTGTCGCCACCAATGAATCCCGGCAGGGAGTTACTGCGTCATGCCCGGGCTTGTCCCGGGCATCCACGTGGCTCTCAGCGCGATGAACGACGTGGATGGCCGGGACCAGCCCGGCCATGACGACGTGGAGAAAGACGGGCGCACCACTGCGATCGTCAAATGCGATGGCCCTGGATCCGTGAGCGAGAGCACGGGCCATTATTGACGGGATATTGGCAGGGAGCGCTGGCATGGCTTTCGATTTCAGCGCCCATGATGGTCGTCGGGCCCCGGGGTCGGATCCGGATCGCGTCAAGCGTGATCACGGCACATATTCCACCAGGGTGTGATCCTCCTCCCCGAGTTCGGCGTCGATGATCTCCGCGACGAGTGTCCAATCCCCCTTGGCCAGGCCGGCACCGATCTTGGGATAGCCGATGCGGCTCGCGGAGAATCGGGCTTTCACGTCCTTCATAACGTTTCTCACGGCAGCGTAGTCGACCAGAATCCCCGGCCCGCGCCAATGAAACTGCGTATAGCCGTTGACGATCGTCAGCTGCTGGCCGCCGCGCGTGACGGTGGCCGTCGATATCGAGCCCAGCTTGTCGCGGCTGCCTTTCGTCGTCGTCAGATCGGCCGCATAGGCTTCGGGAAAGATCTCCTTGATGGTCTTTGCAATCCCCGCTCCCATGTTGCACTGACAATTGCAGCCATGGACGATCACATCGAACGCGCCGTCGAGCGCGAGCCTGATCAAATCTCCCTTGATGACCTTCATCGGCCCTCCTGATCACGGTCGTTTCAGCTTCAAGCCGTTTGCGCGTCCGACGCGACGAACGCAGCGAATGTCGCGCATTGGTCGATGGCTCGACTGATTGTGATCGTTACCGATCTGCAGCTTCATACACACGCTCGACCGGCAGCTTCGCGCGCGCCCTCTCCAGCGCTCCCGCCTTCACGTCGGAATAGATGTCGTGCGCAAGCGGCGTCACGTCCGTGATCGCCTTGATCCAGTCGCGCAGATACAGGCGGACCGCTTCTCCGCTCAGGCCGATCTGAATCGCCCGATGCGGGAGCGGCGCGAGATGGAGATCGCGCTCGGGATCCCACTGGATCCTGACCGGCGAAGCATCCTTCAGCCGACGCCAGCCTTCGGCATCAAGATCGCGCGGACGCTCGCTCGGGCAGGAATTTGCCAACGCCCAGTTGAAGCCATCATGGGTGATATCGATCGCGAGGATGCGGCGCTGGCCGTCGTCCTTGGTGCCCCACCCGGCGCGATACATCATCCACAGGAACGACGGCTTGATCCACGTCATCCGGCTCATGCTGAAGGGCGGCGAGACGAACGTGCCGTGCTTCAAGGCCGCGTCGGCAATGCTATCTGAATAGGCCTGATATACCCGGATTGTCGTTTCGGTGTACGCTGCTCTGATTTGTCGCTCGGGGATCATGGACCGTACGATAGCATGAATCTCAAAGATCGCCCGATCCCGATGATACGCTCCGCTCTTGCTACAGGCGAAATTCACCTCGTTCGAGGCTGAGCAACCTACCGGCCGAATATTCCGCCCACCACGCGGTGCATCGCGCCACCGATCGCGCCGATGGGACCTCCGGCGTTTCGCGAATGCCGCGTACGTCCGCCTGAGCTCCGGCGCGCTTGACGGTCGGATTTGGCGGCCTCGGTGACTGCGCCCATCAGCACCTTGTGCTGGGCGGCATCGAGGAATCCGGTCGCGGGGTAGCCGCGCTCCTCCTGCCAACGTGCGATGGCAGCGCGAGTCTGTTCGTCGAACGCCCCGTTGGCCTTGGTATCGAACCCTAGCCGGGTCAGCCCGCGTTGCACCGCGCGACGCTTCGCCTTGGTGAGGCCGATCTGGTTCTCGGCCTGCTGATTTGCGTCCTCGCTTGGGCTCGCGGTCTCGGCCGGCGCGGTCGTTCCACGCGGTGAACTGCTGAGACCCGCGTTCGCGACATGCGCGCTTCCGACGATCGCCAGGATGGAGAGTGCCAGGATCAAGAAGCGCATGGCCTTCCTTCGCCCTCAGGTCTGCCGATGATGTTGCGGCAAGACAGTTACAGCCCGACCAACCCAGTGATCAACATCCGGCGACGCCATCCCGCTTCATTGCAGAACAACTGCGATCCGCGCGCCACGGTTCCCTCGCCTCCCGCCGATTGTTGCATCGCGTTGCACGCGGGGCGCGGCGAGCGAGCGCCGCTCGCTCACCGTTTCGGGGTGCGGCCACGGATGTGGTCGAAGCCCTGCTTGATGGCGGCGAAGCGGGCGTCGATCATCGGCTCGAATTCGAGGTCGGTGAAGATATAGGGCCAGTCGTTCTCGACGCCTTCGCGAACGAGCTCGCCGACATAGAGCGGATCGATGCCGTGCGACACGCGCTCCCGGATCATGTTGATGCGCTCGGCCAGCGGGCCGGACGTCGGCAGCGGACGGACGGGCTCCTCGAAACGCTGCGGCACGTTGCGACGGGAGTCCATGATCTGCGTCCTGATAAAGCCGGGACACAGCACCGAGACGCCGATGCCGCGCGGCGCGAGCTCGTGCCGCAGGCCCTCGGACAACCCGACGACGCCATACTTCGAGACATTGTAGGCGGTGCTCCCGTTCGAAATCAGGCCGGCGAGCGAGGCGGTGGAGACAATGTGCCCACCCTCGCCATGCTGCTCGATCAGCGGGCCGAAGATCTCGATCCCCCAGATCGTCGCCATCAGGTTGACGCCGAGGGTCCAATTCCACGACGCGTCGGTCCAGGTGCCATATGGCCCGCCGCCGCCGACGCCCGCGTTGTTGACCAGGATGTGGACCTTGCCGTAGCGAGCGGTCGTTGCTTCCGCGGCGGCCGCAAGTTCGGCCTTGAGCGAGACGTCCGCGCGGACGCCATCGACATCTGCATTGGTGAGCCGCAGCTGCTCCAGCGCAGCCGACAGAGCCTTCTCTTCGATGTCGCAGAGCATCACCTTCACACCCGCCTGCGCGAACGCCGTCGCGATGCCCAGCCCGATGCCGGATGCCGCCCCGGTCACGAATGCCGTCTTTCCAGCGAGGTCGTTCATGCGCATTCTCCCCGAAGTGTCTGCAGTCTAGCTCCAACACCCACGACTTTGTCGCACTTGATCCGCCGCGCAAGGATGCAAGGGTGGAAGTGAGAACATCATAATACCTTTATTCTTCCCGCCTGACATTGAGATGGTGGTTTTTCCATATGAGACGGCCACTTTTGATTGGAAATTCCTATTGTAACATTCCTGCTGCACCGCAAAACGCTCATGCTGCCATGCAATATCATCCGTTGTATCTGGCATCTGGTATACGTAAATTCTCCTCAGTCAGAACGTCATACCGCCTCACTGAAGGAGACAAACCATGGCCAAGACCGTCGCCCTCCCCCTCGTCAACTCGGTGTCCCTGTTCGGCCGTTTCCTGGCCGCTCTCGACCGCGTGCTCATGACCAGCGCGCGCGCCGCCAACCGCAACGGCGACCTCCCCTATTTCGGCCTCTGAGCAGCCCTGGCGCGGCGACGCGCCCGGACAGCAGGATTGAAGCCCAAACAAGAGCCCCGGATCTCCGGGGCTTTTGCTTTTTGCGGGACCAGCGAACTGCGACAAATTCGCCCCGCGGCGATCTCAGCCGATCTCCTCAATTGCGATTGGTCACCGCTTCATACCAAAATCAAATCGGTCGAATGCAGCGGACGCTCCTCTGGCGGCGTCTGGCGCGACCGCTGACGCAACTCCTGGCGGCAGGAGCGTCGTCAGACCGACGGAACTGAAGGACGACAACGAGCGGAATCAAGTGCGTCAGTGGTTCGAGCGGAGCGAGCGGCCGGAAGAAGCCGTTGCATCCGTGAACGAAGGGGAGAAAGCGTCGATGAAGCGTTCTGTGCGCATTGCCATTGCAGCTGGCGTGGCCCTGGCCATGGACATGGGCATGGGCAGCCTCCCGGCGACAGCCGGATGGGAGCCCGTCCGGCCGGTCGAGTTCATCGTGCCGGCCGGCACCGGCGGCGGCGCCGACCAGATGGCCCGGACGATCCAGGGCATCGTCACCAAGCACAGCCTGATGAAGCAGCCGCTGGTCGTGATCAACAAGTCCGGCGGCGCCGGCGGCGAAGGCTTCCTCGACGTCAAGGCGTCCGCAGGCAACCCGCACAAGATCATCATCACACTGTCGAACCTGTTCACGACGCCGCTCGCCACCGGGATCCCGTTCTCCTGGAAGGATCTCACCCCGGTCGCAATGCTCGCGCTCGACGAGTTCGTGCTCTGGGTCAACGCCGAGAAGCCCTATACCACCGCCAAGGACTACATCGACGCGGTGAAGCAAGGCGGCGGCACGCTGAAGATGGGCGGCACCGGCTCGAAGCAGGAAGACCAGATCATCACGGTGGCGATGGAAAAGACCACCGGAGCCAAGTTCACCTACATTCCGTACAAGGGTGGCGGCGAGGTCGCCGTTCAGCTGGTCGGCAATCACGTCGATTCCACCGTCAACAATCCGATCGAGGCGGTTGCGCAGTGGCGCGGCGGCAAGGTCCGGCCGCTCTGCGTGTTCGACGACAAGCCGATGGGCTACGACGAGCAGATCACCGACGGCAAGGCGTGGAAGGACATTCCGACCTGCAAGTCGCAGGGCCTCGACATCGAATACGTGATGCTGCGCGGCATCTTCATGTCGCCGCGCGCCACCAAGGACCAGATCGACTACTACGTCGACCTTTTCAAGAAGGTCCGCGAGACGCCGGAATGGCAGGACTTCATGAAGACCGGCGCCTTCAACACCACGTTCATGACGGGGGTCGACTACGCCAAATGGGTCGAGACCGAGGAGAAGCGTCACGAGCTGCTGATGAAGGAAGCCGGCTTCCTGGCCTCGAACTGAGCGGCTCGCATGAGCAGTCAGGGCGGATCCACCGGCCCCAGCCACAAGGCGGTCGAACTCGGCGTCACGCTGGCCATCGCGCTGTTCGGGATCATCGTGATCTTCGGCAGCATCAAGGCAGGCATCAACTGGGGCGCGGAAGGACCGCGCGCCGGCTTTTTCCCTTTCTATGTCGGCCTGTTCATCGTCGCGTCGAGCGCGATGAATGTCCGCAACACGCTGCGCGACAATGACGGCGGCGTCTTCGCCGAATGGGGACAGCTCCGCCAGGTCCTGAGCGTGGTGGTGCCGACGGCGATCTATGTCGGCGCCCTGCCTTTCACCGGTCTCTATCTCGCATCGATGATCTTCATCGGCTGGTTCATGCGGTGGCTCGGCAAATATCGCTGGCTCACGGTTGCGGCGGTCGCGATCGGAATGCCGATCATCACCTACCTGATCTTCGAGCGCTGGTTCATGGTTCCCTTGCCCAAGGGACCGGTCGAGGAATGGCTCGGACTTTAAACAAGAAAACTCATTCGCTGAGGGTTGCAGGACCAAGCTGGCATGGAAGAGTTCGTCAATCTGTTTCACGGCTTCGCAGTCGCTCTCCAACCCTTCAACATCATGGTGATGATCCTCGGCATCGTGCTGGGCGTGATCATCGGCGTGCTGCCGGGGCTGGGCGGCGCCAATGGCGTCGCGATCCTGCTGCCGCTGACCTTCAGCATGCCGCCGACCTCCGCCATCATCATGCTGTCCTGCATTTACTGGGGAGCCCTGTTCGGCGGCGCCATCACGTCGATCCTGTTCAACATCCCCGGCGAACCATGGTCGGTCGCGACCACGTTCGACGGCTATCCGATGGCCCAGCAGGGCAAGGCCGGCGAAGCGCTCACGGCCGCGTTCACGTCGTCGTTCGTCGGCGCGTTGTTCGCCGTCATGATGATCACGCTGGTGGCGCCGCTGGTCGCCAGCTTTGCGCTCAAATTCGGCCCAGCCGAGAAGTTCGCCGTCTACTTCCTGGCCTTCTGCAGCTTCGTTGGCCTGAGCAAGGAGCCGCCGTTCAAGACGGTCGCGGCGATGATGATCGGCTTCGCACTCGCGGCGGTCGGGCTCGACTCCATCACCGGCCAGCTCCGGCTCACCTTTGGGATTACCGAGCTGCTCAACGGCTTCGACTTCCTGATCGCCGTCATCGGTCTGTTCGGCATCGGCGAGATCCTGCTCACGATGGAAGAAGGCTTGAGCTTCCGCGGCGGCGACGCGCGGATCAATCTGCGTGTGGTGCTGCACACCTGGAAGGAGATGCCGGCGCATTGGCTGACCTCGCTGCGCTCCTGCCTGATCGGCTGCTGGATGGGCATTACGCCGGCCGGCGCCACACCCGCGTCGTTCATGAGCTATGGCATCGCCAAGCGCCTCTCCAAGCGCGGCAAGAATTTCGGCCGGGGCGAGATCGAGGGCGTCGTCGCGCCGGAGACGGCGGCCCACGCCGCAGGCACAGCGGCACTGTTGCCGATGCTGTCGCTCGGCGTGCCCGGCTCGCCGACCGCGGCTGTGCTGCTGGGCGGTCTGTTGATCTGGGGCCTGCAACCGGGGCCGATGCTGTTCGTCGAGCAGAAGGAATTCGTGTGGGGGCTGATCGCCTCGATGTATCTCGGCAATCTCGCCGGGCTCCTGGTCGTCCTGACCTGCGTCCCGGTGTTCGCGGCCATCCTGCGCATCCCGTTCAGCATCATTGCACCACTTATCCTGGTACTCTGCGCGATCGGCGCCTATTCGGTGCATAGCAGCACGTTCGACGTCGTGCTGATGCTGGTGTTCGGCGTGCTCGGCTATCTCTTCAAGAAGTGCGGCTATCCGCTCGCGCCGCTGGTGCTCGCCATTGTTCTCGGCGACAAGGCCGAAGAAGCGTTTCGGCAGTCGCTGCTGGGATCCCAGGGATCCCTCGGGGTGTTTTTCTCGAACGGGCTGGTCGGCACGATCATGGTGCTCGGCTTGATCGCTCTGTTCTGGTCGGCGCTCCAGGAGGGCTATGCCCGACTGCGGGCATCCTGACTTTGGTTTAGCTGGACATTCAATCTCGAGATCGGCACTGCTGCGTCGTATTGTCGCTGCAGCGATTTGCCTTGCTAATTCGCGCTTTTTCGCCGATCGGACGGCCTGAGGGCCAAGGCACAGCTGATGAATCTTCTTGTCTATTGGCATATCATATACCACACTCCGCATAGCTGTTAGCTAAAAACAGGCAGCCTGGAGGAAACATGACGGACTTGGCTCACGCGGGGGCCCCCGCATCTGCAAGAGTAAGTGACGCCTATCGCTGGACGCAGCTCGTGGTCGGCGTCGCGGCGATGGTGATGATCGCCAACTACCAATATGGCTGGACCTTCTTCGTCCCCGACATCGCCAAGACGTTCGGCTGGGATCGCGCCTCGATCCAGTGGGCCTTCACCCTGTTCGTGCTGTTCGAGACCTGGCTGGTGCCGGTCGAAGGCTGGTTCGTCGACAAATACGGCCCGCGGGTCGTCGTGCTCATCGGCGGCGTGCTCTGCGCGATCGGCTGGATGATCAATTCCTACGCCACCTCGCTCAACGGCTACTATCTCGGCATGATCATCGCAGGCATCGGCGCCGGCGGCGTCTACGGCACCTGCGTCGGCAACGCGCTGAAGTGGTTCCCCGACAAGCGCGGCCTCGCGGCCGGCATCACCGCGGCCGGCTTCGGCGCCGGCTCGGCGCTGACCGTCGCGCCCATCCAGGCCATGATCCGCGACTCCGGCTTCCAGACCACCTTCCTGTATTTCGGTCTCGGCCAGGGCATCATCATCGTGATCCTCGCCTTCTTCCTGTTCGCCCCGAAGGAAGGCCAGGTGCCCGCGGTTACGCAGAACGCCAATCTCGTGCAGAGCCGCCGCAACTACAACCCGACCGAGGTGATCCGTCAGCCGATCTTCTGGCTGATGTACTTCATGTTCGTGATCGTCGGTGCCGGCGGCCTGATGGTCACCGCCAACCTCAAGCCGATCGCCGGGGACTGGAAGGTCGACGCCGTGCCGGTGACGCTGATCGGCATGACCATGACGGCGGTGACCTTCGCGGCGACCATCGACCGCGTGCTGAACGGCCTGACGCGTCCGTTCTTCGGCTGGATCTCCGACAATATCGGCCGTGAGAACACGATGTTCATCGCCTTCGGCATGGAAGGCATCGGCATCTGGGCGCTCTACATGCTCGGCCACGATCCGGTGTGGTTCGTGATCCTGTCCGGCTTCGTGTTCTTCGCCTGGGGTGAGATCTACTCGCTCTTCCCTTCGACCTGCACCGACACGTTCGGCACGAAGTTCGCGACCACCAATGCCGGCCTGCTCTACACCGCGAAGGGAACGGCGGCGCTCCTGGTGCCGATCGCCAACTACATGCAGCAGTCGAGCGGCAATTGGGACCAGGTCTTCATCATCGCGGCCGGCGCCAACATCCTGGCCTCGATCCTGGCGATCGCGGTGCTGAAGCCCTGGCGCAAAACGGTGGTGCAGAAATCGATGCTGTGAAGCTGCTCTTCGCAGCGCAATAAAAATAAAGTCAATCGACCCGAAATCGCGAACGCTCGGCATTTTGCCGAGCGTTTTCTTTTGCTTGGTCACCCGAGACCATCTCGCTGCACAGCAACATGTCGCACCCTGTGTCGCAGGCCATATTGCGAGCTGGAATATATTATACCAGAATGCCTCATCGCAGGTCGGGAGGGCGCGGATCACAGCGGCCCCTCCAAGAGAACGCGTTTGGGAGGATTCATGGTTTCCAGCACAGAGGCATCGCCGACCGACTTGCCGCAATCCAGCGGCTTCCGGTGGGTCCAGCTCGCGATGGGCATCGTTTGCATGGCGATGATCGCGAACCTGCAATATGGCTGGACGCTGTTCGTCGATCCGATCGACGCCAAATTCCATTGGGGCCGCACCGCCATCCAGCTGGCCTTCACGATCTTCGTCGTGACCGAGACCTGGCTGGTGCCGGTCGAAGCCTGGTTCGTCGACAAATACGGTCCGCGCATCGTGATCATGTTCGGCGGCGTGATGATCGCGCTGGCCTGGGCGCTGAACTCCTACGCCGACTCGCTCACCCTGCTCTACGCCGCGGCAGTCGTCGGCGGCATCGGCGCGGGCGCGGTGTACGGCACCTGCGTCGGCAATGCGCTGAAATGGTTTCCCGACCGTCGCGGCCTCGCCGCCGGTGCCACCGCCGCCGGCTTCGGCGCGGGCGCTGCGCTCACCGTGGTGCCGATCGCCAGCATGATCGCCTCGAGCGGCTATCAGAGCGCGTTCTTCACCTTCGGCATCGGCCAGGGCCTGGTGGTGTTCGTGCTCGCCATCTTCCTGCGGCCGCCCACCAAGGCTGTGCCGGCGCGCAAGAAGCAGCTTAATTTGCCGCAGACCAAGATCGACTACACGCCGCCGCAGGTGCTGCGCGCCCCGATCTTCTGGATCATGTATCTCGTGTTCGTCATGGTGGCCTCGGGCGGCCTGATGACCGCGGCCCAGATCGCCCCGATCGCCCACGACTTCAAGATCGCCAACGAGCCGGTCACGCTCGCCGGCTTCCAGATGGCGGCGCTGACTTTCGCGATCTCGCTCGACCGCATCTTCGACGGCTTCGGCCGGCCGCTGTTCGGCTGGGTCTCGGACACCATCGGCCGTGAGCACACCATGTTCATCGCCTTCGGCACCGCGGCGCTGATGCTGCTGACGCTGTCGACCTACGGCCACAATCCGATCGTGTTCGTGCTCGCGACCGCGGTCTATTTCGGCGTGTTCGGCGAGATCTACAGCCTGTTCCCGGCCACCTCGGGCGACACCTTCGGCAGCAAATACGCCACGACCAATAACGGCATGCTCTACACGGCGAAGGGCACCGCCTCGCTGCTCGTCCCGCTCGCGAGCCTCATCTCGGCGAAATATGGCTGGCAGGCGGTGTTCGTCATCGGCGTCGGCCTCAACGCGACCGCCGCGCTGCTGGCGCTGTTCGTGATCAAGCCGCTGCGCCGCGCCTTCATTCTCGGCAAGGAGGCCGCCGTCGCCGAGCCGGCCGCGCAGGACGTCCGCACGGCGTGAGCCATCCACTTCTTCCCGCGACTGCAGGAGGCGCATCCCCCCGGTGCGCCTCTTTTTTTCTGTTCGCGCAGATTGAATGCCAGATGCCAGAGGCAACACAGTTCTGACAGCTCTACTGACCTTGTTTTGCCGAGATTTGCCTCGGAAACCACAAGATCCACATTGACATCTGGCATAACGTATACCAGACTTGCTCTCGTTCAAAACAACCAACGGGAGGGTGCCATGAAAGTCGGAGACATCCTGCGCAACAAGACGGCGCGCGTGATCACGGTGCGTATGAACGAGACCGTCGGCGTGGCCGCGCAGCTGATGCGCGCGAGCAATGTCAGCGCCCTCGTCGTCAAGGACGTCGTGCGTACCGAGGGCAATACCGCCGCCGGCATGTTCACCGAGCGTGACGTCGTGCGGGCCATCGCCGAGCACGGCGCCGCCGGCGTCAACATGAAGGTCTCGCAGTTGATCTCGCCGCAGCGGCTGATCTCCTGCAGCACCGAGGACACGCTCGAGCACGTCCGCCACCTGATGAACGTGCACCACATCCGCCACCTGCCCGTCATCGTCGACTTCGCGCTCGCCGGCGTCATCAGCATGCGCGACGTGTCGACCGCCTTCGACGAGGCGGAAGCCTCCGCCGCGGCCTGATCGGCAGAGCTGCGGCTCGCGATCGGTTCCATCGCGGATCAACACTTGTCGGAGCGACGGGCCGCCTGCTAGGCGGTCCGCAATCGAGAGCGACGGCACCGGGCCGTCGCCTCGCTTGTCCCGACAGGATGACCTGCGATGAAAGCCTATGTTTATGGCGCCCAGGGCGCCGCGATCACCGATGTCGCCGAGCCGACGCCGAAGGGCACGCAGGTTCTGATCCGCGTGCGCGCCTGCGGCCTCAACCGCGCCGATCTCGGCATGACCAAGGGTCATGCGCACGGCGCCGCCGGCGGTGTCGGCACCGTGCTCGGCATGGAGTGGGCCGGCGAGGTTGCCGAGCTCGGGCCCGATGCGACGGGGGTGAAGGTCGGCGACAAGGTGATGGGCTCGGGCGGCGCGGCGTTCGCCGAATACACCCTCGCCGATCACGGCCGGCTGTTCCACGCACCCTCCAACATGAACTTCGACGAGGCGGCGACGCTGCCGATCGCGCTCACGACGATGCACAATGCGGTCGTCACCAACGGCGCGCTGCAGCCCGGCCAGCGGGTGCTGATCCAGGGCGCGAGCTCCGGTGTCGGACTGATGGCGATGCAGATCGCCAAGCTCAAGGGCGCCTCGCTCGTGATCGGCTCCTCGACCGACCCGGCGCGTCGTGCGCGCCTCAAGGAGTTCGGCGCCGATCTCGCGATCGATTCGAGCGACCCGTCCTGGGTCGACCAGGTGCGCGAGGCCACCGGCGGCGACGGCGTCGACCTGATCGTCGACCAGGTCTCCGGCAGCGTCGCCAACCAGAACCTCGCCGCGACCAGGGTGCTCGGCCGCATCGTCAATGTCGGCCGGCTCGGCGGCACCCATGCCGACTTCAATTTCGACCTGCATGCGGCGCGCCGCATCACCTATGTCGGCGTCACCTTCCGGACCCGCTCGATCGAGGAGATCCGCGCGATCTTCGCCGAGGTGAAGCAGGACATCTGGAGCTCCGTGGAATCCCGGACGCTGCGGCTGCCGATCGACCGCGTCTTCGCCTTCGACGACATCGGCGCGGCGTTCGCCCACATGGAAGCCAACAAGCATCTCGGCAAGATCGTGGTGACCTTGTGAGCCCATTGTTCTGACATTTAGACGCAATCGAAACAGTGCGCGGCAAAGACGAGTTTGCCGCGCGATGCCGACTTTCACGGCGCGGCATCGGCTGCTAAATCCGCGGCCATGAAGGACGCCGTCTCTCATGTCGATTCCGGAAAGGCCCGCGTCGCTGCGATCTCGATCGCGGCGAGCGCGAGCATGGCCGCGGCGAAGTTCATCGTCGGCGTCCTGATCGGCAGTCTCGCTCTGGTCTCCGAGGCGCTGCACAGCGCCGTCGACGTCGTCGCCACCATCATCACCTGGATGGTGGTTCGGGTATCGGACCGGCCCGCCGACGACGAGCATCATTACGGCCATGGCAAGCTCGAGAGCCTGTCGGCGCTCGTCGTCATCGCCCTGCTCTACGTGCTGGCCGGCGGCGTGCTGGTCGAGTCCGTCAGCCGGCTGCGCGAGGCGGCGCCGCCGCCGTCGCTGTCGGCCATTCCGTTCGTCGTGCTGCTGATCGACATCGCGGTCAATTTCTGGCGCGCCCGCGCGCTGCACCGGGCGGCGCACGAGACCCACAGCCAGGCGCTCGCCGCCGATGCGCTGCATTTCGCCTCCGACGTGCTCGGCTCGGTCGCCGTCATCGCCGGCCTCGTCCTCACCGGGTTCGGCTTCTGGTGGGGCGACTCCGCCGCGGCCGTCGCGGTTGCCGTCATGATCTCCGTGCTTGGTCTCAGGCTGGCGCGCTCGACCGTGGAAACCCTGCTCGATCGCGCGCCGGACGGCGCGGCCGAGAAGGCGGATGCCGCGATCCGTTCGGTTGCCGGCGTGGTCGACGTCGAGCGTCTGCGCGTGCGGCTCGTAGGCGCCACGCATTTCGTCGATGCCACGGTGCAGGTGCCGCGCACCTACCCGATCGACCGCGTCGACGAGATCAAGCGCCAGGCTCAGGCCGCGGTCGACAAGACCCTGTCGGGCGCCGACGTCACCTTCACCACGGTGCCGGTCGCCTTGAGCAATGAGAGCGTGCGCGAGCGCATCATGGTGATCGCGCGCAATTCCGGCCTCGCCATCCACCACGTCACCGTCCACGACATCCGCGGACGGTTGATCGTCGCGATCGATCTCGAGGTCGACGGCGACATGACCCTGGTCGCCGCGCACGCGATCGCGCACGAGCTGGAGCGCTCGATCCGCGAGGAGTTTGGTGCCGACGTCGAGGTCGACACGCATATCGAGCCGCTGGAGCCGGAATTGCCGTTCGGCGTCGACGCCCCGGCGCAGCGCGTCGAAGAGATCGCCGCGGCCCTGCAGCGCTTCGCCGCCGAGACCGACATGTACGACGTGCACAACATCCGCGTCCGCAACACCGAGGCCGGCGAGATCGTCAACTTCCACTGCCGTGCCGCACCGTCGATGAGCGTGCTCAAGGTGCACGACAATGTCGACCATATCGAACGCGGACTGCGGCGCGCCTTCCCGACGGTCAAGCGCGTGATCAGTCACGCCGAGCCGCCGCACGGCTGAGCCCGTGATGTCACGTGGTGTTCTCGCTTCGGACTCCAGTTGCCGGCTTTTCGCCATGGCAAATCCGCATTGGATAAGATTTATTAGCTTTTGCCAAATCGTTGACTCTCGACAGCCCGACAAATCTGGATTCAAATTGACTTGATTCGGAAGTGGCTGGGGCTCTTTCGAAATTCGGGTATCCAGGAAGTTTCGGGGGTCTACAGCATGGCGCGTGCGCATGCCGCGAACGCGTGCGTCCAATCTTCTGATTCGATCAAAGGGTTGGCGCAATCGATCGCGAAACCGGCCTATCAAAGGCTGTTGACTGCAGAGCCGGTATTGCGTCGTGCTGTCCCTACTTTGATCATTGCCTTTCTCGTCACCATCTGTCTCGGCGCCTTCGTCCAGGTGCTCGACCAGAGCCGGCAGAAGCGCGGCGCGACCAAGCGCGACCTCGCGGCCATCTCCGACCTGCTGGCCGACCGCATCGCCCATCTGGCGATGCGCCCGGACCGGGTCGCCACCATCGAGCACCTGCAGGCCCTGCTGCCCGACCTGATCCCGAGCTGGGGCGCGTCGCCCGGTCGCCACGTCATCGTCACCGGCGCCGACCATCGCATCCTGGCCCGCGTCCCGGTCGATGCCGCGCTCGGCGAGAACGACCGCATCCTCGACCTGATCTCGACCGCGCAGCTGCTCGCCACGCCGGGCCTGCAGGGCGCGGTCACCGAGATCACGCTGCCGAACGGCCGCCCGGCCTTCGCGGTCTCGCAGCTGATCAAGGCGCTGCCCGGCCGCGTTGTCGTGATCCAGGAGAAGCTCGAGCCGATCTGGGGCTCGGACGCGGCGCTCTCGGTCACGCTGTCCGCTACGACAGGCTTCGTCGTGCTCATCCTCGGCTTCGCCTTCCACTGGCAGTCGACCCGCGCCCGCGAGGGCGACCTGATCAACGACGCCGTCCGCGGCCGCATCGACACCGCGCTGAACCGCGGCCGCTGCGGCCTGTGGGACTGGGACCTGTCGCGCGGCCGGATCTTCTGGTCGAACTCGATGTTCGAAATGCTCGGCCTCGACAACCGCAGCGACCTGCTCACCTTCGGCGAGGTCAATGCGCTGGTGAACTCCGACGACATCGACCTGTTCGCGATCGCCGACCAGCTCGTCGCCGGCGACATCCGCCAGATCGACCAGAGCTTCCGCATGCGCCACACCGAGGGCCACTGGATCTGGCTGCGGGTGCGCTGTGAGCTCAGCCAGGGCACCACCGCCTCCGGCATGCACCTGATCGGCATCGCCGTCGACATCACCGAGCAGAAGAGCCTGGCAGAGAAGACCGTCGAGGCCGATCTTCGGCTGCGCGACGCCATCGAGACGATCTCCGAGGCGTTCGTTCTCTGGGACGCCAACAACCGCCTGGTGCTGTGCAACTCGCACTTCCAGAAGCTGCACAAGCTGCCGGAGTCCGCCGTCATCCCCGGCACCTCCTACGAGACCGTCATCGAGGTCGGCAAGATGCCGGAGATCCGCACCCGGCTGCACGACAACAGCCAGCACGCGCAGGGCGGCCGCACCTTCGAGGCACAGCTCGACGACGGCAGCTGGCTGCACATCTCGGAGCGTCGCACCAAGGACGGCGGCTACGTCTCGGTCGGCACCGACATCACCCGCATCAAGGAGCACGAGCAGAAGCTCGTCGACAATGATCTGCGGCTGCGCGCCACCGTCATCGACCTGCAGCGCTCGCAGACCGCGCTGGAGCGGCAAGCGATCGAGCTCGCCGACCTCGCCGAGAAGTACTCGCAGGAAAAGACCCGGGCTGAGGAAGCCAACCAGACCAAGTCGAAATTCCTCGCCAACATGAGCCACGAGCTGCGCACGCCGCTCAACGCCATCATCGGCTTCTCCGAGATCATGGGCAGCGGCATGTTCGGCTCGCTCGGGTCGGAGAAGTACCAGGAATACTGCCACGACATCCTGACCTCCGGTCAGTATCTGCTCGAGGTGATCAACGACATCCTGGACATGTCGAAGATCGAGGCCGGGCGCATGAAGCTCGACATGGAGCCGCTCGACCTGGCCAAGACGCTCGCGGAGTCGCTGCGCGTCGTGTCCGGCCGCGCCCAGGACAAGAGCCTGGTGCTCGATGCCGACATCGAGGGCAGCATTCCGGTCATCGCCGACCGCCGCGCCACCAAGCAGATCATGGTGAACCTGCTGTCCAACGCGGTGAAGTTCACCCCCGAAGGCGGCCGCGTCACGATGCGCAGCCGGGTGTTCGAGGACAAGGTCGTGCTGATCATCGCCGACACCGGCATCGGCATCCCCGCGCAATCGCTGGCCCGGCTCGGCCGCCCGTTCGAGCAGGTCGAGAGCCAGATGACCAAGACCTATCACGGCTCCGGCCTGGGCCTCGCGATCGCCCGCTCGCTGACCCAGCTGCACGGCGGCTCGATGCGCCTGCGCTCGCGGATCGAGCTCGGCACCGTCGTCCGCGTCACCCTGCCCCGCGACGCGTACAAGGCCACGGCGAACATCTCGGTCGCGGCATAGGCGGCCCGGCTGCATCAACAACCACCGCTGTCGTCCCGGGCTTGACCCGGGACCCATAACCCCAGGCCGTCGTGCGAGGCACGCTCGTCGACCATCCTGCGCCTCATCTCCGCCGCGGCCTATGGATCCCGGGTCAAGCCCGGGACGACGCCTGAGGATCGAAATAACATCTCAAACAACCATGGACCTCGGCGCGTCCAACATGATTGGACGTGATCGCGCAGTCTCGCGGCACATGATGCCCGAGTGATGCGATCAGTTCTGCCCCTCGACGATGCAAAGGGCGCAGGGAAGGCCAGGCGTCGGCTGACGCCTGCGGCCCGCCTGCGAAAAAAATGCAGGCGGCAGGTACCACAGGTGCAGCCGGACGAACCCGGCCTTCCCTGCGCGACGGTCTTAACGCTTATACGCAGTCTGCCTGGTGCGCCGGGCTTGTTGGCCACCATTCGCGACAACGCGCTTTCGCACATTGCGCGGGACACCAGCGTCGGGGTGCCAGCACGCTGCGACTTCACGTCCGCGCCAAACCGTTCGTCCGCGCATCCCCTCAAGGACACGCTGCGGCTCATCGCGGCCATCGCCTCCCCGCCTCGCGTGTCGTGACGATCGCGCGCAACGCCCCTTTGCATGAGGCGGGATGCGCACAGGAAGACACGGGAGTTGAGTTCTGAAAACAAGAATATTTTTCGCCGCGCATCTGGACAGCGTGTCGCGCCTTGAAAACGCTGGCGAAATCCGGCGTCGCGCGCACACGGTCTTCGGCACGCGTGACGGCGTTTCACGCCGCGTGGCGAGCGCCACTCTGCCCGTCGGGCAAATCAATCAAAGTGAAGAAACACGCCGTCAGCCGCAGCAATTTTCGCCAAGTGCGAGCCGCGGGCGCGTGCGATGACCAGCGCACGATCGCATGGAGGAGAGACGGATGCTGAAGCGAGTTTGGCGCGGCTGGACCAGCCCGGAGAATGCAGATGCCTACGAGCAGCTGCTGCGCTCGACGATCTTTCCAGACATCATTGGTCGGAAGATCGACGGATTTCTCGGCATCGAGCTGCTGCGCAGACCGCTCGGGACCGAGATCGAGTTCATGACGATCATGACCTTCACCGACCATGACGCGATCGTGCGCTTTGCCGGGCCGGCGCATGCGACGGCAGTCGTGCCGCCGGCGGCACGAGAGCTGCTCAGTCGTTACGATGCGGAGGCAGCGCACTACGATCTGCGGATCGCATGACCGGCGGCCGAGGACCTCTGGTGCAGGCGTTGTGGCATCAGATCGGTTTGGCCACCGGCACCGGTCCGCGCTCGAGAATCCTGGATTGCTTCGCTGCGCTCGCAATGACGCGTGGAGAGAGGCGTGCTCTGTCACTGCCTATCGTGCGAGCCCAGGTCCGGACGGAACGGTTTGGCACCGTCATTGCGAGCGCAGCGAAGCAATCCAGGGGCCGCTAGCTGAGCTGCCAACGACGGCCGTGAAAATCTAGCTTGAAGCGCGCCGACACCCTTCGCGCCTTACGCCTGCAGGCTCGGCGCGACCTCGCGCGCGACCTGCACCAGCGCCGCGATCAGCGGGGTCATCGGGTCGCGCTGCGGGATGACGAGGCCGATCTGGTAGTTGATCACGGGGTCGACGATCGGGATCGAGCGCACCTTGTCGGCGAGGCCGAGCGTCTCGGCGAGCTTGGCCGGCATCACGCTGGCCCATCGGCCGGTCTTCACATGGGTGTAGAGCACGAGCAGCGAATTGGACGTCAGCGTCGGCGTCACCTCGTTGCCGGCAGCCTTCAGCGCGCGGTCGATGATGCGGCGGTTCTGCATGTCCGGCGTCAACAGGCACAGCGGCACTTGGCCAACCTCCTGCCAGGTCACCTGCTCGCGATCGCCGAACATGCCGTCTGGCGCGGTCAGCAGCCGGTAGCTCTCGTTGTACAGCGGGATGGTTCTGACACGGCCAATCGGCTCGTTCTCGATGTAGGTCAGGCCGGCATCGACCTCGAGGTTCTCCAACAGGCCGAGCACGTCCGCGGAGGTGCACGACATGATGCGGAACCGCACCTCCGGGTGCCGGGCGCGGAACGGGGTCGTCAGCGACGCAACCATGCCGAGCACGGTCGGCACCGCCGCGATCCGGATCTCGCCCGACAGCTTGTCCTTGAGGCCATTGATTTCCTGGCGCATCGCCCGGAAATCGCCGACGATCCGGCGCGCCCAGTCCAGGGTGCGCTCGCCCTCCGGGGTGAACCCCTGGAACCGCGATCCCCGCTGCACCAGCATGACGCCGAGGATCTCCTCGAGCTGCTTGATGCTGGTCGACATCGTCGGCTGGGTGACGCCGCAGGCTTCGGCCGCACGGCCGAAATGACGCTCCTTGGCCAGCGCCAGCAGCAGTTCGAGCTTGTCGATCAAGGGGGCGGCCTTCCAGCGGTTGAGTGGCCCGGTTCCGCACGTTTCGGGCGCCTCCGGGCAGGGTAAAACCCTATCACGACGAGGGGGTGCCGGACACGGGTAAAACACGCCGCATGACGGTCGCGAGAAGGTCCGTTTTTCGTCAACTTGTAGCTACCTCACGATTGCGTTTCGCTATCGCAGCACGGGACTGCTTTATTGATATCTGGAGCGTTTCCAACTTGTATGTGCGAAACGCTTGCAACGCAGAATCGGGATCAGGATGACGCCGGTGTACGAAAGTTGGGACGCGGCGCGCGGCGCCGAGATCATCGCCGAACATGGCCAGATGGAGGGAGCAACCTTGCCGATCCTCCATGCGTTGCAGGAGGCGTTCGGCTACGTGCCCGAGGATGCCCTTCCGATGATCGCATCCGCTCTCAACCTGTCGCGCGCCGAGGTTTACGGCGTGTTCACGTTCTACCATGATTTCCGGGCCAAGAAGGCCGGCCGTCACGTGCTGAAGCTGTGCCGCGCCGAGGCCTGCCAGGCCGCTGGCGGCGATGCGCTCGCAGCGCGTGCCGAGGCCAAGCTCGGCATCGCCATGGGCAACACCACGGCCGACGAGCGTGTGACGCTGGAGCCGATCTACTGCCTCGGCCTGTGCGCGACAGCGCCGTCGGCAATGATCGACGGCCGGCTGGTCGGCCGGCTCGACGAAGCCCGGATCGATGCCCTCGTTTCGGAGGCACAACGATGAGCGTGCGTCTTTTTGTCCCGTGTGATGCCGGCGCGCTCGCCGTCGGCGCCGATGAGGTCGCGCAGGCGCTGCACGGCGCGGCGCTCGCGCGCGGTGTCGAGATCGAGATCGTCCGCAACGGCTCGCGTGGGTTGTACTGGCTGGAGCCGCTGGTCGAATTGCAGACCGCGCAAGGCCGGTTCGGCTTCGGCCCCGTCACCGCCGACGACGCGTCCTCGCTGCTCGACGCCATCATCGCCGACAAGCCGCACAAGCTCTCGCTCGGGCTGACCGAGGAGATCCCGTGGCTGAAGCGGCAGACCCGCCTCACCTTCGCCCGCTGCGGCGTCGTCGATCCGCTCTCGCTCGAGGACTACCGCGCCCATGGCGGCTACAAGGGTCTCACGCGCGCCCTGACCTTGTCGCCGGACGCCGTCATTGCCGAGGTCACGACCTCCGGCCTGCGCGGCCGCGGCGGCGCCGGCTTCCCGACCGGCATCAAGTGGAAGACGGTGTCGCAGACCGCGGCGGACCGCAAATACGTCATCTGCAACGCCGACGAGGGCGACAGCGGCACCTTCGCCGACCGCATGCTGATGGAAGGCGACCCCTTCGTGCTGATCGAAGGCATGACCATCTGCGGCATCGCAGTGGGCGCCACCAAGGGCTACATCTACACGCGCTCGGAATATCCGCACGCGATCGCGACCATGACCAAGGCGATCCACATCGCCAAGAAGGCCGGCCTGCTCGGCGACAAGATCGCGGGCTCGAACTACAATTTCGATCTCGAGGTCCGCACCGGCGCCGGCGCCTATGTCTGCGGCGAAGAGACCGCGTTGATGGAGAGCCTCGAGGGCAAGCGCGGCCTGGTACGCGCCAAGCCGCCGCTGCCCGCGCATCACGGCCTGTTCGGCAAGCCGACCGTCGTCAACAATTTGCTGTCGTTCGCGGCGATCCCCTTCATCCTCGACGAGGGCGCCAAGGCCTATGCCGAGTTCGGCATGGGACGCTCGCGCGGCACGATGCCGATCCAGATCGCCGGGAACGTCAGATACGGCGGCCTGTTCGAGACCGCGTTCGGCATCACGCTGGGCGAACTGGTCGAGGAGATCGGCGGCGGCACCTTCACCGGCCGTCCTGTCCGTGCGGTGCAGGTCGGCGGCCCGCTCGGCGCCTACTTCCCGCGCGCGCTGTTCGACACGCCGTTCGACTACGAGGCGTTCACCGCCAAGGAGGGCCTGATCGGCCATGGCGGCATCGTCGTGTTCGACGACACCGTCGACATGTCGAAGCAGGCGCGCTTCGCGATGGAGTTCTGCGCCATCGAATCCTGCGGCAAGTGCACGCCCTGCCGTATCGGCTCGACGCGCGGCGCCGAGACCATCGACAAGATCCGCCGCGGCGAGCGCGTCGCCGAGAACATCGCCCTGGTCGAAGACCTCTGCGGCACTATGAAGCTCGGATCGCTCTGTGCACTCGGGGGCTTCACGCCCTACCCTGTGCTCTCGGCGCTGAAGCACTTCCGCGAAGACTTCGGACCTCAGCAGCCGCGCCTGCAGGCTGCGGAATAGAATTTCGGGAATAAGGACACCAGCCATGTCGCTCATCCACGAAACCGATTACGGCACACCGCTCTCCAAGTCCGAGAAGATGGTCACCCTGACCATCGACGGCCAGAGCATCAGCGTCCCCGAGGGCACCTCGATCATGCGCGCGGCCATGGAGGCCGGCACGCAGATCCCGAAGCTGTGCGCGACCGACATGGTCGACGCGTTCGGCTCCTGCCGCCTCTGCCTCGTCGAGGTCGAGGGCCGCGCCGGCACGCCGGCCTCGTGCACCACGCCGGTGGCCGCGGGCCTCGTCGTGCACACCCAGACCGAGCGGCTGAAGAAGCTGCGCAAGGGCGTGATGGAGCTGTACATCTCCGACCACCCGCTCGACTGCCTCACCTGCGCCGCGAATGGCGATTGCGAGCTGCAGGACATGGCCGGCGCGGTCGGCCTGCGCGATGTGCGCTACGGCAACCAGGGTGAGAACCACGTGTTCGCCGACGCTTGCGGCGAAGCCAATCCGGCCTGGCTGCCGAAGGACGAGTCGAACCCCTACTTCACCTATGATCCCTCCAAATGCATCGTCTGCTCGCGCTGCGTCCGCGCCTGCGAGGAAGTGCAAGGCACGTTCGCGCTGACCATCTCGGGCCGCGGCTTCGACAGCCGGGTGTCGCCGGGCATGAGCGAGAGCTTCCTGGGCTCCGAATGCGTCTCCTGCGGCGCCTGCGTGCAGGCCTGCCCGACCGCGACCCTGACCGAGAAGAGCGTGATCGAGATCGGCCAGCCGGAGCATTCGGCGGTCACCACCTGCGCCTATTGCGGCGTCGGCTGCACCTTCAAGGCGGAGATGCGCGGCGAGGAAGTCGTGCGCATGGTGCCCTACAAGGACGGCAAGGCCAATCGCGGCCATTCCTGCGTCAAGGGCCGCTTCGCCTGGGGCTACGCCACCCACAAGGAGCGTATCCTCAAGCCGATGATCCGCGAGACCATCGACCAGCCCTGGCGCGAGGTCTCCTATGACGAGGCCTTCACCTTCGCGGCCCAGAAGATGCGCGGCATCCAGGCCAAGTATGGCCGCGACTCAATCGGCGGCATCACCTCGTCCCGCTGCACCAACGAGGAGACCTACCTGGTGCAGAAGCTGATCCGCGCCGGCTTCGGCAACAACAACGTCGACACCTGCGCCCGCGTCTGCCACTCGCCGACCGGCTACGGCCTCGCCACCACCTTCGGCACCTCGGCCGGCACGCAGGACTTCGACTCGGTCGAAGACAGCGACGTGATCATGGTGATCGGCGCCAACCCGACCGATGCGCATCCAGTGTTCGGCTCGCGCATGAAGAAGCGGCTGCGCCAGGGCGCCAAGCTGATCGTGGTCGATCCGCGCAAGATCGACCTCGTGAATTCCGCGCACGTCAAGGCCGACTATCACCTGCCGCTGCTGCCCGGCACCAACGTCGCGATCATGACCGCGCTGGCGCATGTCATCGTCACCGAGGGCCTCGTCGACGAAGCCTTCGTGCGCGAGCGCTGCGACTGGAGCGAATTCCAGGACTGGGCGGAGTTCGTTTCGCTGGAGAAGAACAGCCCCGAGGCGATCGCCAGCATCTCCGGCGTCGACCCCGAAGCGATCCGCGGCGCGGCCCGGCTGTACGCCAAGGGCGGCAACGGCGCGATCTACTACGGCCTTGGAGTCACCGAGCACAGCCAGGGCTCGACCACGGTGATCGCGATCGCCAACCTGGCGATGGCCACCGGCAATATCGGCCGCCGCGGCGTCGGCGTGAACCCGTTGCGCGGCCAGAACAACGTGCAGGGCTCCTGCGACATGGGCTCGTTCCCGCACGAGCTGCCGGGCTACCGGCACATCTCGGGCGACGCCGTGCGCGACCAGTTCGAGGCGATGTGGAACGTCAAGCTCAACCCTGAGCCGGGCCTGCGCATCCCCAACATGTTCGACTCCGCGATCGACGGCACCTTCATGGGCCTCTACGTCCAGGGCGAGGACATCCTGCAGTCCGATCCGAACACCAAGCACGTCGTGCAGGCGCTGTCGTCGATGGAATGCGTCATCGTGCAGGACCTGTTCCTGAACGAGACCGCCAACTACGCCCACGTCTTCCTGCCCGGCTCGACCTTCCTGGAGAAGGACGGCACCTTCACCAACGCCGAGCGCCGCATCCAGCGCGTGCGCAAGGTGATGACCCCGCGCAACGGCCTCGCCGACTGGGAGGTCACGATCGGGCTGGCCAAGGCGATGGGCTTCGAGATGAAGTACAGCCACCCGTCCGAGATCATGTACGAGATCGCGGCGCTGACGCCGACCTTCACCGGCGTCTCCTATCAGAAGCTCGAGGAGATGGGCTCGGTGCAGTGGCCCTGCAACGAGAAGTTCCCCGAGGGTTCGCCGATCATGCATGTCGACGGCTTCGTCCGCGGCAAGGGCAAGTTCGTGGTCACCGAATATGTCGCAACCGACGAGCGGACCGGACCACGTTTTCCGCTGCTGCTCACCACCGGCCGCATCCTGTCGCAGTACAATGTCGGCGCCCAGACGCGGCGCACCGACAACGTGGTGTGGCATGGCGAGGACGTGCTGGAGATCCATCCGCACGACGCCGAGCAGCGCGGCATTCGCGACGGCGACTGGGTGCGGCTGACCAGCCGCGCCGGCGAGACCACGCTGCATGCACTGATCTCGGAGCGCGTGGCGCCGGGCGTGGTCTACACCACGTTCCACCACCCGCTGACGCAGGCCAACGTCATCACCACCGACTATTCCGACTGGGCGACCAACTGCCCCGAGTACAAGGTCACGGCGGTGCAGGTGTCGCAGTCCAACGGTCCGTCGGACTGGCAGAAGGCGTATGACGAGCAGGCCCGCAACTCGCGCCGCATCGCCCCGATCGTGGAGGCGGCGGAGTAGCATGACCGATGCAGTGCGCATCGCGGATCGTCTGGTCTGGCGCGACGGAGCCCTCACCGAGGGCCACCGCCGCGTGCCGGAGGAGACTGCGGTCGCGCTGACCTACAATGGCGGCACCCAGGCCGTCATGATGGCGACGCCGCAGGACCTCTCCGACTTCGCCATCGGCTTCAGCCTCAACGAGGGCCTCATCACGAGCCGCGACGACATCACCTCGCTCGATGTCGTCGAGCTCGACGACGGCATCGAGCTGCGGATGTGGCTCCCCGATGCGTTCGCCGAACGCCTCGCCGAGCGCCGCCGCAACATCGCCGGGCCCACCGGCTGCGGCCTGTGCGGGATCGACTCCCTCGCCGAAGCCGTGCGGCCGGCCGCGCATGTCCCCCAGGGCCGACGCTTCACGCCGCGCGAGATCATGACGGCGCTCGCCGCGATCGAGCCGCTGCAGAAGCTCAATCACGAGACCCGCGCCGTGCACGCCGCGGCGTTCTGGACGCCCGCGCGCGGCATCGTTGCACTTCGCGAGGACGTCGGCCGTCACAACGCGCTCGACAAGCTTGCCGGCCACCTCACGCAGACGCACAGCACGGCGAGCGAAGGCCTCGTCATCATGACCAGCCGCGTCTCAGTCGAGCTGGTGCAGAAGGCTGCGGCGATGGGTGCGCCCATTCTGGTCGCGGTGTCAGCACCGACCGCGCTCGCCATCCGCATGGCCGAGGCTGCCGGCATCACGCTGATTGCGGTGGCCCGCAATGACGGCTTCGAAATCTTCACCCATCCCGAGCGGATCAGCCCCGAGGCTGGCGCGCGCTCCCCACACACGGACAAGTCCCATGTCGCATAGCAGCACTCACGATCGCCTCGTCTACATGGCCAACCAGATCGGAAAATTCTTCCAGAGCCAGGGCCACGACAAGGAAGTCGCCGGCGTCGCCGAGCACATCAAGAAGTTCTGGGACCCGCGCATGCTGAAGACGATCTACGCCCACCACGACGCCGGCGGCGCCGGGTTGGACCCAGCGGTGAACGAAGCGATCGGCAGGCTGAAGGCCGCGGCCGTGGCGAAAGAGAAGGCGTAGCCCCCACCACGACGCTGGGCGATCGGCTCCCAGATCCTACTCCCCCTCCAGCAGCGCCGTGAACACGCGGCGCACCTCGCCTTGCGTTTCGCGCAGGCGCGCCTCCAGCGCCGAGAAGTCCGGTGCGTCGCCGGCACGCGCCAGTACCCGCAAGAGGTCCTCGCCGGCTTGATCCGGCTTGAACTTGTCGCTGACGCACAGACGCAGGATCTGCGTCAGATCATGATAGAGCCGCGCCGCCTGGCGCAGGATCACGGCATCCGAGCGCGACAGCACCTCGAGCCGCTCGGCATGATCGAGCACCTGCAGCGAGCTGACGTCGAGAATCTCCGGCTTCGTCGCCGCGTGGACGAGCTGCAGATACTGCGCGACGAAGTCGATATCGACCATGCCGCCGGCGGCGTGCTTGAGGTCCCACAGATCCGCCTCGCCCTTCTCGGCCGCAATCGCCCGGCGCATGTCGGCCACGTCGCGGGCGATCGCCTCGGCGTCGCGCGGGCGCTGTAGCGCCGCCTGAATGATGGCCTCGACGCGCGCGCGGAACGCCGGCGAGGCCGAGATCACCCGCGCGCGCGTCAGCGCCATGTGCTCCCAGGTCCACGCCTCCTGTTCCTGATAATGCGCGAAGGAATCGATGTGGGATGCGAGCGGGCCGGCGCGGCCCGACGGCCGCAGCCGCATGTCGATGTCGTACAGCACGCCGTAATTGGTGCGCGAGGTGAAGGCCGAGATCAGCCGCTGCGTGAAGCGCGCGAAGTAGTGCGCGCCCTGCAGCGGGCGCTCGCCATCCGAGTCCGGCTCGTCGGCGTCGAAATCATACAGCAGGATCAGATCGAGATCCGACGAGGCCGTCATCTCGCGCGCCCCGAGCCGGCCCATCGCGATGATCGCCGTCTCCTGCCCCTTGATGCGGCCGTGCTGGGCGGCGAAGTGCTCGGTCACGAGATCATGCACGGTGTGCACGATGCCCTCGGCGACGTCGGCGAACGCAGTCCCAGCCTGCTGCGCCGACACAGTCCCTGAGAGAATGCGCGTGCCGATCAGGAACAGGCTCTCCTGGCCGAACAGCCTGAGACGATCGAGGAATTCCTCATAGGTGCCGGCATCCTGCAGCGTCGCGGCCAGACGCTGCGACAGCTCGCGCTGGTCCGGCATCGCGCCGAAGAAGCGCGGATCGATCAGGCCGTCCATCAGCCGCGGCTGCCGCGCCAGCATGTCACTGAGCCGCGGCGCCGCACCGAGCACGAGCGCCACCAGCGCGACGAGATCGCGGTTCTGCCCGAGCAAGGTGATCAGGCGGCCGCCGAGCTGCAGCGCCTGCAGGAAGCCGTCGAACGCGACCACGGCGCGATCCGGCTCGTCGGCGTGAGCGAGACCGTCGATCAGCGCAGGCAGGAACTCGGTGAAGCTGGCACGGGTCGCCTCAGAGCGGAACACGCGGTACTCGCCCGCCAGCCATCGCTGCAACGTCTTCGCGACCATGAGCGGATCGCGGAAACCGAGCGAGGCCAGATGCTCCAGCAGGCGATGTTCGTCGGGGCCGGCGCCGTAGTTCACCGGCGGCAGGCTCACCGTCCCCGTGGGATCGCCTTCGAACAGCCGGGCATAGTGCCCCTGCACCACGCCGAGCTGGAACAGAAGATCGGTCGCGAAAGCCTCACGGGTCTCATAGCCGAAGAAGCACGCGAACCGCCCTACTCCTTCGACGTCGTCGGGCAGACTGTGGATCTGCTCGTCCGCCATCATCTGCAGGCGGTGCTCGACCCGGCGCAGGAACTGGTAGGCCACACCGAGTTCGTCGCGCGCCTGCGCCGTGATCCAGTTGCTGCTCGTGAGCACGTCGAGCGCCTGCAAGGTCGGACGTACGCGCAGTTCGGGATGGCGGCCGCCGGCGATCAATTGCTGGGTCTGGGCGAAGAACTCGATCTCGCGGATGCCGCCGCGGCCGACCTTGACGTTGTGGCCCTCGACCGCGATCTCGCTGTGGCCGCGATAGACCTGCATCTGCCGCTTCATGTCGTGGACGTCGGTCAACGCCTGGAAGTCGAGATGCTTGCGCCAAACGAACGGCGACAGCTCGGCGATCATGGCCTCGCCCACGACGACGTCGCCGGCACAGACGCGCGCCTTGATCATCGCGGCGCGCTCCCAGGTGCGGCCTTCGCGCTCGTAGTAGTGCAGCGCCGCCTCGGTCGACATCGCCACCTGCGTGGAGGCGGGGTCGGGCCGCAGCCGCAGGTCGACACGGAACACGTAGCCGTCGGCGGTCCGGCTCTGCAACAGCCGCGCCAGCGCCTGGGTGACGCGGACAAAGAACGGCTGCGGCTCGATGTCGCGGGCGAGCGAATGACTCTCGGGATCGAAGAACACGATCAGGTCGATGTCGCTCGAATAGTTCAGCTCGCCCGCGCCCATCTTGCCCATCGCGAGCACGAACAGGCCGCAGCCCTGCTCCGGGTCGTCGGCGTCGACGGGCGCGAGCCGGCCGCGCACCGTTTCCTGGCGCAGCAGATGGCGCAATGCCATCTGCACCGAGGACACCGCGACGTCGGTCAGCGCCGACGTCACCTGCATCACCGGCCAGATCCCGCCGATGTCGCACAAGGCGATCAACAGCGCTGCCTCCGCCTTCAGCTGCCGCAGCAGCCGCATCACCTCGGCCTCGTTGCCGGCAGCGAACACCTCGCGGCCGGTGCGCGCGATCAGGTCAGTGAGATGCGACGTCGGCTCACAGCGCAGCAGGCGCTCGAAGCGGTGGGCGTCGGCGCGGATGAGGTCGAACAGATAGGGTGAGCACTCGGCGATGCCGAGCAGGATGGTTCGCGCCCAGCCATCGGCGAGCAGTTCTGTCAAAGCAGCTGACTGGGCGGGCTCGAGCTCGGCGAGCCAGTCTTGCAGGCGGTGTTCGGCTTTGTCGGGCGCACGGACATGCGGGCCGGCTACGAAACGCCCGGCCAGAAGCCGCCCGTCCGCGTTTCCCGGCGCGGATGAGGTCATGCGGCCTTCTGTGGCACATCCTGCGTCGGCGCCGCAAGCTTCGCGGGCACGCCCGCACCGGCGGGCAGAACGAGCGTTGCGGTCAACCCCGGCCTGGCGTCGGCGAGCCTGAGTTCACCGCCATGCAAGGTCGCAACGGCGGAGGCGAGACTGAGTCCGAGCCCGGAACCCGGCAAGGTGCGGCTCGCTTCGAGACGCACGAAACGTTCCACTGCGCGCTTGCGCTCGGCCTCTGGAATGCCTTCGCCATGATCCGTGACGCTGAGCAGCACCTGGCCGCCCTCGCGCCGTGCCTCGATCACAATCTCACGGCTTGCAGCCGCCGCAACCGGATCGAGCGGCAGCGCCGCCGGCTTGCCGTATTTGATGGCGTTCTCGACGAGATTGGCGAGCGCTTGGCTGATCAGCTCGCGATTGCCGTGCACCGGCGCCGCTGCAGCCTTGACGCGTAGCGTCATCTCGTTGTCCTCGGCGAGCGGCTCGTACAGTTCGTGAATGCCGCCGGCCACGTCGGCTGCGTCGAACTCGACCATGTCGCCGCGCGCCTGCCCGGACTCGGCGCGGGCGATCATCAGCAGCGCATTGAAGGTGCGGATCAGGCCGTCGGACTCCTCGATCGTACGCTCCAGCGCGCTGCGATATTCCTCTTCCGAGCGCGACTTCGCCAGCGCCTCCTCGGCGCGGTTGCGCAAGCGCGTCAGCGGCGTCTTCAGATCGTGCGCGATGTTGTCGGAGACCTCCTTGAGGCCGGTCATCAGCGCCTCGATGCGTTCCAGCATCGCGTTCAGATTCTCGGCCAGGCGGTCGAGCTCGTCGCCGCTGCGCCCGACCGGCAGACGCCCCGAAAGGTCACCGGCCATGATCGTGCGGGTCGTGCCGGTCATGGCATCGATTCGGTGCAGCACCCGCCGCGCGACGAAGATGCCGCCGCCGATGCCGAGCACGACGACCACCAGCACCGACCATTGCGCCGCCTTCGCGACGATGCCGAACAGCCGCCGCCGCTCCTCGAGATCGCGGCCGATCAGCAGACGAAAGCCGCTCTCCAGCTGCGTGACATAGACCAGCGCGCGATGGTTATGCTCGCTGCCGTCGTCGAGCCTGCGATAGAACGTCTCCGACCAGCCGGACGAGCCCATCACGCCGGGCGCAAGCGAGCCGACATTGCCGGCGATCATCTGCCCCGTCGGCGTGGTGATGAGATAGAGATTGGCCCCGGGCCGCAGCGCGCGGCTCTCGATCGCGCCGACGATCCCGCGCAGGCCCCAGCGGGAGAAGATGTCGGTCATCTCGCCGATCTCGGAGCTGACCGTGGTCGAGATCTGCTCGGTGATGAGCCGGCGGGTGTTCCAAGCGAAATAGCCGAGCAGCGAGGCGGCGAACAGCGCAAACAACAGCAGATAGACCAGCGTCAGCCGGAACGCCGTGGTCCTTATCAGCTTGCCGAAAGCCGTCACTAACCTGCCCTCAAAGCGCTCAACCTCCCGGCCGTTCAGGCCAGATTGTCGAACTTATCAAACGGGCAGGCCGGCCAGAAGTGACAAAGCGTTCATGAACGGGCCGGTCATCCGCGGATGGCCCGGCATTGCAGCGTCTTTCCACGGACGACAAGCCCGCGCAATCCAGCCGATTGCGGCCGGCATTTACCGTCGCGCGGATCGTCCGGTGAGCGTCGGCAGGCCCAACAGCGAGGACAGTGGCGTCGGATCGCGGCTGAGCAGCGCCAGATTGAACGACGAGGCCCCCGGATCGGACGACTTCAGCAGGGGAATACCCAAGACCGCCGACAGCGAGAACGTGCTGCTCGCAAGCTCCGGGACGTTCCAGAACTTGGCAAACGGCGTCGGATCGTCGAGCAGGACAGGTATCTGAAGGATGCACGACATCGGCGTCGCTTCGTCCCACGGCATCACATGGCTCTCGGGCTCGGTGATGCCCGACTCGATCGGACCGTACTTGCCGAGGATCCGCAGCGCCTTGCCGGCGCCGGTGAACGGCGCGTGCACGGTCACCAGGGATCCGCCTCTGCGGATCCCCTGCGCGTAGACACGCGCGTGAGACTTCAGGACGTATCCCCGGGTGATGGCCGCGATGAGATCGTCATCGGACTCGCCCACGCTGTTGCTCGAGACGAGATGGACTTCGGAATAGCCCGCGTGCTCGAGCTCCAGCTTTGCGTTCGCAGCCTGCGCAGGCGTTGGGTACATCCGACAGATCGTCTGGCTCATGGCTCTTTCCATTCTAATGTGGTGCGGACTTCGCACTTGTCGTGCCGCACTCTCGACCTGACGCTCCGGTCCGAAGAAAGCCCGAGCTCGCCGGGGCGAACGAGACGGGCCATGATCAACAGCGTGGCAAGCAGCATGACGATTTCCAACGCGTAGACCGAAACATATCCCGCCGCGGCGCCCAGTGCGTTCTGCGGTGCTGCGGCAGCCACGAGGTCACGGATGACCCCGCCGAGCGCGATCGCCACGCCGGCGGCCGAAGCCTGAACCGCTCCCCAGGCGCCGAGAGCGAGGCCGGTCTGCTCATGCGGCGCCGACTTCATGGTGGCGGTCAGGGTTCCGTGGCCGAACAGGCCGGCACCGAAGCCGATCAGAAACGTGCCGACGGCAAACAGCGCGGCGGACGACAGCGGCGCGGCGGCGATCACCGCCATGAACGCCGGGATGCCGGCCAGCACGCCATAGCCGGCCATGCGGAACGGATCGAAGCCGCGGCTCAGGATTCGCGATGCCAGGCCGAACCCGGACAGACCGCCAACTGCAAGAGCCGCAGTGAGCTTGGTGGTGTCTCCCACCGTCAGGTGCAGGATCTGCCCGCCATAGGGTTCGAGCAGGACATCCTCCATGCTGAACGCCATGGTGCCGAGGCCGATGGTCACGAGCCGGCGCATCGCCTGCCCGCCGCTGACATAGCTGTCCCAGGATTCCTGGAAGCTGGGCTGCCGCCGGGCCGTCGTCGTCGCGCGACCGCGCGCCTCCATCTTCCACAGTGCCGTGGCGTTGAACACGATGGTCGCGACGGCAGTGCCCTGGATGACCTGGACCAGACGCGCCGGACTGAAATCCGCGAGCAGGATGCCGAACAACAGCGCGCTGGCGATGGTGCCGAACAGCAGCATCACATACATCAGCCCGACCACCTTCGGCTGCGACTCAACCGGCGCAAGATCCGTCGCGAGGGCGAGCCCGACGGTCTGGGTCGTATGCAAACCGACCCCGACCAGCAGGAAGGACAGCGCGGCGCCGAGCTGACCGATCCAGGCCGGCGCGCCGGCAGCCTGACCGCCACCGGACAGCACGAGCAGCGCGAACGGCATGATGGCGAGGCCGCCGAACTGCAGCATCGTCCCCTTGTAGATGAAGGGCACGCGCTTCCAGCCGAGTTCGGAGCGGTGCGTATCGGAGCGGAATCCGATCACGGCACGGAACGGAGCGAAGATCAGCGGCAGCGACAGCATGATGCCGACGAGCGATGCCGGAACCCCGAGTTCGACGATCATCACACGATTGAGCGTGCCGATCAGAAGCACCAGCGACATGCCCACCGAAACCTGAAACAGCGACAGCCGAAGCAGCCGGGAGAGCGGCAGATCGGGCGTCGCGGCGTCTGCAAAGGGCAGGAAGCGTGATCCCAACCCGATCCAGCTCTTCATCAAATTCTGGCTGACACGGTTCATCATCACTGAGATCAACGGTTCATCATCACTGGAATCGTCCGAGCAGATGCGCACCTTCGTTCAGGGGCGCGCCGGCTTTCGTCGTGACCATGAAGGTGGCCGGGATCCGCAGATCCCGGACCTTTTCAGTTCGACGCCGTCCGTTCTCACGAACGGCTATTTGGCGTCGCGCGGCGCGAGTGTCGCGAGCGAAACCCGGTCCGGCGCCTGTGGTACGGCGTCATCAGCCGCAGCCTGAACCTGCGCAGGAGCAGGAGCGACCGTGACCACGAAGGACGAGGCGGGCCGTGTGCTGTCACCGGCCGCGGGAGCGACCGAAATGACATAGCCCGGCACGGCCTGCGTATTCAGGGCCACCGGCGACACCGTCTCCTCGAGAGACGCCTTCTTGGACTTCCCGCCTTCCCAGTAGGCGCCCATCCAGCTGGTGTGCGACAGGATCGTGTAGTGGACGCACAGCGAGGTGAGCGCGACGCTTCCGAGGAAGAGCGGCAAGCCGACGGTGGGGTTGACCACGCACCAGATACGACCTTGATTCATGGCGGCCCCCTCAATGCAGCCAGGGCGAATAGATGTACGCCAGCAGGTGCGCGACACACGCGATCACGAAGAATACGCGCGCGCCGTCGATGACATGCTTGTGCAACTCCTCCGATTCCGGGATCGTCAGTCCCGTCGGCCAAACTCTGTTGGGATCATCCGGCATCAGGTTACCTCCTGTGTTGTCGTCCTCGTGGTTGGTCTCGTGCTGCCCCCGCGTCGGGCCGCAATTCCCCTTCGCGAGCGCATGGCTCGCACCTGGACTTAGGCAACCGGTTCAATTCGCGCACGACGGTGCCCCCGCCGGCCCGCATGAGCAGCGTTTTGTTGTCCAGACTGGCGGTTCCCGTCCGGGAACCGGACGGGAACCGCCGGACGTAAAATCTGATTTACATGCGTTAATGTCAATTATAATGGACATTGACGGTTGTCAGGATCATCCCGGACATCCAGAGTCCTGATGAGCCCGCCAGTCGCGCGACAAGCGACGGTCGGCCATTCAGCGAGGGCGTGGTGACGACGCGAGCCATCGATCCGATCATGGAGAGCACGGCGAACGCCAGCGTCGATGGCACGGACCTGACGCCTTGCGACCGCGAGCCGATCCACCGTCCCGGGGCGATCCAGCCGCACGGGGTGCTGCTGGCGGTCGAGCCGGACCGGTTGCGAATCACGCATGCCGGCGGCGACACCAGCGGTCTCTTGCGCAGGCCGGCGCAGGCGCTGCTGGGCGAGCACGTTGCGACGCTGTTTTCTGCCGACCAGCTGCGCCAGCTGCACGGGCTGGCGGCAGGCGCAGGCCCGGCGCGCGCGGTGCATGCCTTCAGCAGCGCGGCCGGATCGCTGACTTCGACCAGCGCCGACGTGACAGCGTTTCGCAGCGGCGCCCTGCTGGTGGTCGAGATCGAGCCGCGCCGCGAGCAGCCGCCCGACAATCCGCTCGCGGCTGTCACCAGCATGCTCCGCAGCATCCAGCAGACCGATGCGACGCCGTCGTTCTGCCAGGCCGTGGTCGACGAGGTCAGGCGCCTGATCAGCTTCGACCGGGTGATGCTGTATCGCTTCCTCGATGACGGCAGCGGTTCCGTGATCGCCGAGGCGACGGCCTCCGGTGTCGAATCGTTTCTCGGGCTGCATTATCCGGCTTCCGATATCCCGAAGCAGGCGCGCGAGCTCTATTGCACCAACTGGATCCGCGCGATCCCGGATGCGCGCTATGAAGCGGCGCCGATCCTGGCCCTGCCCGGCGCGCCGTCGGCCGCGGCGCTCGACCTCGGCCACAGCATGTTGCGCAGCGTGTCGCCGATCCATCGTCGCTACCTCGCCAACATGGGCGTGGTGGCGTCGATGTCGATGTCGATCATCGTCCGCGGCCGGCTGTGGGGCTTGATTGCCTGCCATCATCGCGAGCCGCGCTACCTGCCGCAGGGCTTGCGCGCGGCGTGCGAGCTGTTCGCGGAGATGCTGTCGTCGCAGCTCGAGGCGCGGCTCGCCGCGGAGAACCTCAAAATCCAGCAGCGCAGCGCGGCCGTCCATGAGGAGATGCTCAATCGCCTGAGCCAGGAATCCGAGCTTGCGGCCGGGCTGATCCGCTCTCGGCCCAACCTGCTCGACCTCGTTCCCGCCGGCGGCGTCGGCCTGTGGATCGACGGCCACTTCACCCACATCGGCGCCACGCCGGATCGCGACGAGATCGAGGCCCTCGTCGGCTGGCTGAACGCGACCGTGACGGATGACGTGTTTCAAACCGACCAGTTGCCGCTGATCTATCCGCGCGCGGAACGCTTCGCCGCCGTCGCGAGCGGAATGCTCGCTCTGTCGGGCTCCAAGACCGCGCACGATTACATGCTCTGGTTCCGGCCCGAGCTGGTCAGGACGGTCAACTGGGCCGGACGACCTACCAAGGCCGAGCAAGCCGCGTCCGAGCGCCAGATGCTGACGCCGCGAACCAGCTTCGCGATGTGGCAGGAGCAGGTTCGGCTGCACGCATCGCCGTGGCTGGAGGCCGAAATCGAAGCCGCGCACCGGCTCCGCGTGGCGCTGCTCGAGGTCGTGCTGGGCCGCGTCGACCAGCGCGCGCGGGAGCGCTCGCCGGCGCGGCAGACTCCGATCCGCGCCGACGCGCTGGCCGCTGGCGAGCTCAGCCTGCGCGAGGTCGAGGTCGCGCGGCTCACCGCGGCCGGATACAGCGCCAAGACGATCGCGCTGAAGCTGAAGATCGGGGTCAAGAGCGTCGAGACCTACAAGAAGCGCTGCATGACCAAGCTCGGCTTCCACAACCGCGTCGAGCTGATTCACTATGCCATGGCCAAGGGCTGGCTGAGCGCGCCGTGAAGCTCGTCTAGCGCAGCCCGTCACGGATCATGTACCCCGCGCCGCGGATGGTGTGCAGCAGCGGGCGGTCGAACCCCTTGTCGATCTTGGAGCGCAGCCGGGAGATGTGGACGTCGATCACGTTGGTCTGCGGATCGAAGTGATAGTCCCACACGTTCTCGAGCAGCATCGTGCGCGTGACGACCTGGCCGGCATGCTTCATCAGATATTCGAGCAGCCGGAACTCGCGCGGCTGCAGGGTCAATTCGTCCTTGCCGCGGGCGACGCGATGCGAGAGACGGTCGAGCTCGAGATCGCCGACCTTGTAGGTCGTCTCCTCGGCCGGCCCGCCATGGCGGCGCGACAGCACCTCGACGCGGGCGAGCAGCTCGGCAAAAGCATAAGGCTTGGGCAGGTAGTCGTCGCCACCAGCGCGCAGGCCCTTGATGCGGTCGTCGACCTGGCCGAGCGCCGACAGAATCAAGACCGGCGTCCGGTTGCCCTTGTCGCGCAGCGCGCCGATCAGCGACAGGCCGTCGCGCCTGGGCAGCATGCGGTCGACCACCAGCACGTCGTAATCCCCGCTCTCGGCCATGGCGAGCCCCTCCTCGCCGTCACTGGCGAGGTCTGCGACATGTCCGACTTCGCGGAACGCCTTGACCAGATAGTCGGCGGACTCGCGGTCGTCTTCGATGATCAGGAGGCGCATTGCGGAAACGGGGGCGGCAGTCACGGTTCGATGTCCATCTACATGGCCCGGCGGCCGTTTCGGTGCAAGGCGGCGCGAGGACCGGGGTTGATCGACAGGAAAGTGGGCGGTGAGGCTGGGGGACCTCACCGCCCGAGTTCCTTCCGACGGAGGGGGGCGTTGTTCCTACGGAAGGTGTGAGGGAGCGGGACTTTCGCCCACCCCCAGGAAGAGCCGCCGACGCGGGGGCACATGACGGCGACCCTTCATCTCGTGAACGCTTTAACCCTTGGCCAGCGGCACCGCGACGAAGCGCGACTGGCCGCCGCTCTTCACCCGCATCAGCACGCTGTTCTTGTTGTCGCTGCGCGCGGCATTGATGGCGTCGCGCACGTCGCCGACCGAGGCCACCGACTTGCCGGCGACTTCGAGGATGACATCGCCTTCCTTGAAGCCGCGCTCGGCCGCCGCGCTCTTCGGATCGACCTGGGTCACGATGACGCCATCCTTGCCGGCGCCGGCCACGCTCGAGGCCGGCGCGACGGTCATGCCGAGCTTCGGCACGTCGGCGCCGCGGGAAGGACTTGCGTTGTCGTTGTCACCACCGGTGTCGGCCTTGGCCTCGATCGTGTTCGGCAGCTTGCCGAGCGTCAGGTTGATGGTCTTCTCCTGGCCCTTCGACAGCACGTTGAGCTTGACCGCGGCGCCCGGCGCGATGCCGCCGATGGTGCGGGCGAGCTCACGCGCGTCCTTCACCGGCGCGCCGTTCACGGCGGTGATCACGTCGCCGGACACGATGCCCGCCTTCGCCGCTGGACCATTGGCCTGCGGCTCGGCAACCAGCGCGCCCTCGGCCTTCTTCATGCCGAGGCTGTCGGCGATGTCCTGCGTCACCGGCTGAATCTGCACGCCGATCCAGCCGCGGCTGACCGAGCCGCTGTCCTTGAGCTGCGCGATCACGGTCTTCACCGTCGAGGCGGGAATCGAGAACGCGATGCCGACGCTACCGCCGGACGGCGAGTAGATCGCGGTGTTGACGCCGACCACGTTGCCGTCGACGTCGAAAGCCGGGCCGCCCGAATTGCCCTTGTTCACAGGCGCGTCGATCTGGATGAAATCGTCATACGGGCCGTTGCCGATGTCGCGGCCCACGGCCGAGACGATGCCGGCGGTCACCGTGCCGCCGAGGCCGAAGGGATTGCCGACCGCCAGCACCCAGTCGCCGATCCGCGGCTTGCCGTCGGCGAGTTTTGCAAACGGGAAGTTGGAGCCGCCCTCGACCTTGATCAGCGCCAGGTCCGTGCGCTGGTCGGTGCCGATCACCGTGGCGCTGTAGGTCTTGCCGTCGTCGGTCGTCACCTCGACCTTGTCGGCGCCGTCGACCACGTGGTTGTTGGTCACGGCATAGCCGTCGGCGGAGATGAAGAAGCCGGAGCCCTGCCCGGTCACAGCGCGACCGCCACCACGGCCGCCGCGGCCAGGCATGCCGGGAATGCCGTTCTCACCGCCGAAGCGGCGGAAGAAGCGCTCCATCGGCGAGCCCGGCTGAAACGGCGTGTCGTCGTCATTGTCGTTCTTGGCGACCTTCTCGGCGATGTTGACCTTGACCGAAATCACCGACGGCTTCACCCGCTCCACGATGTCGGCAAAGCCGACCGGACGCGCGACCTTGCTGACCTCGTTGGCGACCTGCGCATGCGCCGAGGTCGCAAACAGATCGAGCGGCGCGCCCTGCGGCGCCAGCCCATAGGCGGCGACGCCGAGGCCCGCGACCACGGAAGCCATCAACGCAAACTTGCGCGCCGAGAACAGCCCGCGACGAGGCTGGCGATAGGATGGAAGCGAGGACAGGTCGGTCGGACGGTCAGTCATACGGTTTTCTCCGCAAGTGATTTTGGTCAAGGTCTAAACTCTGGGGGTCCCGGGCTGTTCGCCCCGTTCGCTGATGAAGATGGGACTTGCCGCCTTACGGCGTGCTGGCTGCGGCGTTAAACTTCTGTAATGGACCATGGCGAACACTGCGGCGGAATGGCGCAGAGGATGGAGCGAGGGCGATAAATTCAATAGTTTCCGTCGCTTGCCAGAACACCGCACGCCCGACCATCGCCATGATTTTGGCCCTCTCCAACAAAAGTCGAACCATCCCGTAGGGCGGGTTAGCCGCAGGCGTAACCCGCCATCCCACCCTCAGCTGTCATTCCCCGCGCAGGCGGGGAATCCAGTATGCCGCGGCCTCTCGGCTCAACAACAACCGCCTCGGCGTACTGGATCCTCCGCCTTCGCGGAGGATGACAGTAGTGCTTGGGGCAACCCGCCTGCCCCGATCTCCGTCATTGCGAGCGCAGCGAAGCAATCCAGGGTGGTGGGCGGGACCCTGGATTGCTTCGCTCCGCTCGCAATGACGCCTGGAGCAACTATCCCGATCCACACTATCAAACAGCCCTTGGAGATACGTCCTAACAAGCCGAGCCCCATCACCCCCGCGACGCATCCCGCGCCCGAGTCATGCCCGTCAAACTCGCACCCTCACAACGAGGGCGCAGGGAAGGCCGGGCGCTGGCCGCGCCCGTGGCCCGCCTGCGGAAAAAAATGCAGGCGGCAGAACCACAGGTCTGGCCGAACACGCCCGGCCCTCCCTGCGCGATGGTGTTAACGGTTATACGTGCTCTCCCCGGGGACCGGCTGATTGACCCCGTCGCCGGCGGATCATCACCACCAGCTTGGCCTCGGCACCGGGAGGCCAGGACGACACGATTTCACGTCCGCGATCCGCTGTTTCGTCGGCGAGGCAAAACCCCGCTGCAGCAGCCCACGTCCATCGCATTCCATCCCGACGTCCGTGACGATCGCGATACGCCCCCTCGGTGGAACGGAACGGGCCGGAAGATACGGGTGATTTGGGGGAGAAGGCAAGAGAATTTTTGATTTTCAGAACAATTTGACGGACTTCGAAAGGATACGGTGATTTGGGCGACGGGCAATCAGCCCATTACCGCTGGCTGCCCGCTGGCACCATGCCGGACGAACAAACAGAACCGCGCTATCAGGGGACATTCTCTAGCCAAAACATCCATCTCCTTGCCTGCAATGAACAATACAAAACTCTGGCAGAAGTAATCGTTATAGAGTGTCTCGAGAAAATGCCATTAGCTTGAACTGACTACTCGTAGACTTGGCCTACCGCCTCCCAAATAGACGCGCTCCAAATCCTCCAGCCGCACCGCCAGCATCTGAGCAAGCTCCTCGGGAGAATAAGATAGCTCCCGCCGGAAGAAGGACACCATCCTATCTACGGCGGCGGGCTTCTCTAAATCGACCTGGATCGGCTCCACTCCTTTGAAGACCTTGTTGTATTGAATGCTCAGCGACTTGTATTGAGACGCTGTGATCAAATTCAAATCGAACGCACGCTTTATGAGCGCTTTTATTGAGACCTTCCAATAAGCCTTCACCCTTCCCATGCTGCTCAGCTTCGTGGGCACCAGATAGGGCTTTATCTCACCGGCAGGCATTAGAAATTCCGCGGCAAACCGGTGCGCCTCCAGTTCCATCTTCTCGTCATCATCAGGCAAAGTATGCATGATCATGTGACCAAGCTCATGTGCTAAAGAGAAACGGTACCGATCTCCGGGCATCTCGCTATTCATAAAAAAAAGCGGAGGAAGCCCTTCGGTACGAAAGCTTAGACCATCCAAAAGATTGGTTCCAAAGCGAGCATTGACGACTATTCCGCCAGCGGATTCGATCACCTCAACCAGATTCCGAATTGGACCGGTAGGCAACGTCCAATAGGAGCGCATCCGTTGGGCAACAACTTCGGGTGTCAAACCGGATTCATCAAGGTCGATTTGCGGAATCGGGCGCTGGACATTGGCTTCGTAGGACTGCAGCAGTTTGGAGATATGTTGCCTTCGAATGTTTATAACTGCACCTATTCTCGCGAGCGGCTTCGCACCAAGCTTAGCCCGTTTACGAAAATGGAAATGGGGAAAGCCAATCGCGCGCTCGCGCTGGAAGAAAAATGAGGGAGGAAAAGCCAAGACATTTGAAATCTGACGGACTGCCTCTTCACCAGGCTGAACAATCAAACCGTGTTCAAGTTTAGAAATAAACGCTTGGGTCATTCCCGTTTTAATTGCGAGTTCAGACTGAGTGAGTTCACGCGCATCCCGAGCGAGCTTCAACATGTCGGGATTGAACACTTCGTCAGCCACGTCGCCGATTCCTTACTTTCTCAGCGTCGAAATCAATTGCTTCAGTAGCGCCAAATCGCGCGGGAGTCGTGTCCTCCCAAAGTGCTACGCCCGCATCCATCACCACTTGCGCCGTCCAGAACACCGAACGCCCTATCGGGCGAGCAATCATGATACCCTTCAATCCTGCGCCAGCCTCGTCCAATTCGTAACCTACCGTGAGCCGAACAGCGGGTTGAGGGAATTCTGGAAAGGACTTCTGGTCGTCGTAATTGCGCTGCTGTTTTGTTTGATAGTTGCTGTGGCGGCCATTTGGCTTCACGAGTTTAAAGCGAAAGAGACCTTGGTCTTTGTAATTCGCAACGCGCATAGAACGAACGTCTATTACGCTTAGCCCCTCAGTGGCCTCCGCAAGCACCGCTACGCGCTTCTCCGCGTGAGAGTAGATACAGTTCGCGACAGCGCGCCCGGTATGATCCGCTCGCGCCTCGTTCGAATAGGCTTCACTAAAATAAAATGAGACCGATTCTTTCAGCACGCCGTAGAGACCTGCAAGAATGGGTTCCGCAATCGCCATGGCGCGATTTTGGTCCTCTTCACGATCAAGCATGGACACGCTCTCCGATGAGAGCGCCACTCTGCTCCGCCGCCGCGACAAAATCAACGAAAATTATAACTCATAAGATAACAATCTTACAAGCAATTGATTTTATGCGGATTTTCTTGTGGCAACTCGACGCATTCGCTTCGAGAGGCCCATCAACGCCCCTCACGCCGCCTGCAACGAGCCCAGGAACCTACTCACCTCGCGCTTCAATCGTCCGCTCTCCGCCGACAGCGACCGTGCCGCGGTCAGCACCTGGGCCGAGGCCGAGCCCGTCTCCGATGCGCCCCGTTGCACGTCGTCGATATTCCGCGAGACGCGCTGGGTGCCGTTGGCGGCGTGCTGGACGTTGCGGGAGATCTCTTGCGTCGCGGCGCCCTGCTCTTCCACGGCGGCGGAGACGGCGGCGGAGATTTCGGACAGGCGGCCGATGGTGCTGCCGATCTCCTTGATCGAGCCGACCGACTCTTCAGTAGCCGCCTGGATGCCGGAGACCTGCTGGGCGATCTCGCCGGTGGCCTTGGCGGTCTGCTCGGCCAGCGCCTTGACCTCGGCGGCGACCACCGCGAAGCCGCGGCCGGCTTCGCCGGCGCGGGCGGCCTCGATGGTGGCGTTGAGCGCCAGCAGATTGGTCTGGCCGGCAATCAAACTGATCAGCTCGAGCACGTCGCCGATGCGCGTCGCCGCCTTCGACAAGGTGCCGACGCGCTCATTGGTGCGGTTGGCCTGCGCCACCGCCTCGCCGGCGATGCGGGCGGATTCCTGCACCTGGCGCGAGATCTCGCTGACCGAGGACGACAGCTCCTCGGCGGCGGAGGCCACGGTCTGGACGTTGGACGACGCCTCCTGCGAGGCGGTGGCGACCTCGGTCGACAGGTCCTGGCCGCGCGCGGCGGTGCTGGTGAGCGTGCCGGCGGAGGCTTCGAGCTCGCTCGAGGCCCGCGACACCGCATCGATGATCTCGCCGACGGCCTGCTCGAACTGGTGCGCGAGCCTGGCCATGTCGTCCCGGCGCTCGTGCTCGCGCCGCGCCTCGGCGTCGGCATGCTCGCCGCGCAGGCGTTCGGTCTCGACCATGTTGTCCTTGAACACCTGGATCGCCTTGGCCATGGCGCCGATCTCGTCGCGGTTGCCGCGGCCGGGAATCTCCACGGCGACGTCGCCGCTGGCGAGCCGCCCCATCGCCTGCGTCATCGACGCCAGCGGGCCGACGATGCCGCGCGCGATCAGGAACGCGACGATGCAGCCGAACAGGACGACGGCGGCGCCGACCTGCATCTGCAGCGAGATGGTGCTGGCGATGGCGCTCTCAGCTGACGTGCGCGAGGCCTGATAGTCGGCGTTCACGTTGGTCTCGGCCGTCTTGAGGGTCTCGATGCTCTTGGCGATCAGCGGCTCGATCGCATTGGCATAGATGTCCTCGGACTTGAGCGCCGCGGCGGCGGTGGCTTCGAACGCCTGTTTGTTGACGTCGAGCGAGGCCTTCACCGGCGCGATCGCCGCCACCACGCCGGCCGGCGGCGCATTGCCCTCCAGCGTCGCCAGCCGCTGCTCGACATTGTCGACGCCGGCGCGGAAGGTGGAGGCGGACTTGGTGTCGCGCAGCGCCAGGAAGCGCCAGGTCGCGATGCGGACGAGCTGCAGCCGGTTCTCGATGTCGGTGACCGCGGTCATCACCTCGGGCTCCTTCGAGATGCGCGCAGCGATCGAGAGCTTTGCGGTCTTGGCAGCGAGGTCCTCGCCACCCGGCAGCAGCGCGGCGCGGCCGCTCTTCATCTGCTTGACGGCCTCCTGCAGCTGGTCGCGCTGGGTGCGCATCTGGGCGATGCCGGCGAGCAGATCGTCATAGAGCTTGCGCCGCTCCGCCGAGAGCGGGCCCTTGGTCGCCGCCTGCAGCAACTCGGTCGCGGCCGCCTCGCGGTCGGCGGCCTCCTTGAGGGCCGGCTCGTTGGAATCGTGGATGTAGCGCAGATTGGCGCGCTGGATCGCCTGGAGCTGGTTGGAGATCTGCAGGATGCGCGCGGTCGCGTCCGACAGCGCCGACATGCTGGCGACCTGGTCGCGCACGGCCCACAGGTTCCACACCGCCATGGCCGCCATCACAGCGCTCACCACGACGAGCGCCGCAAAGCCGGCGTAGAGACGTCCCCTGATCTTCAAGCGCATCATGATTCCTCGTCGACTTCCCCACAGCGGCAGGCGGGCGTGCCATCGCCGCGCACCTGCCGCGCAGCATCGGCCGCCCGGCCGGCGGCTCACAGCTGTGCCCGTGCACGATGCGTGATATTTGCTAATAGTGGGTTAGGGAGTACCGCAACGGATGAGCTGCTGGTGGTACGCGAGCGGCCTCGCCACATGCTGTTCGCGCAGGCTGGCGACCGACCGCCAGTGTAGCGCGAGCGGCCGCTCCACACGCAGCTGTCGTCCCTGCGAACGCAGGGACCCATAATCCCGGACGCCTATTGGAAAGCGACTCTCGTCCGGCATCGGGCGCAACAACATCTCCCTGGGGTTATGGGTCCCTGCGTTCGCAGGGACGACACCGGAGGGTGTGGATGCCGCTCGCATCACACTGGCAGTCTCGCGGCCCGGTTCAGCGCCGCACCTGATCGCGGTCTACAGCGGCGCCGCACGCACCGCTCATCCGCCCTGCTCCATCGGCAGCTCAGCTCGCCTTCACGCTGACGATGAACGCGTCGACCTCGCGCTTCAGGGTCTCGGCCTGCTGCGACAGCTCGCCGGCGGCGTCGCGGGCTTCGGTGGCGAGGCGGCCGGTGTCGGCTGACGTGGAGGTGATCTGGGCGATATGGTTGGAGACGTCGAGGGTGCCGCGGGCGGCTTCCTGGACGCTCTTGGAGATGTCCTGGGTGGCATTGCGCTGCTGCGAGGTGTCGACCTCGATGCCGGACATGATGGCGCTGATCTCGCTCAATGTGGTCGAGATGCCGTCGATGGCGCCGCGGGTCTCCGCGGTGATGCCCTGGATGCTGGCGACGTGCGCAGAGATCTCGTCGGTCGCCTTGCTGGTCTGGTTGGCGAGGTTCTTGACCTCGGAGGCGACCACCGAGAAGCCCCGGCCCGCCTCGCCGGCGCGCGCGGCCTCGATGGTGGCGTTCAGCGCCAGCAGATTGGTCTGCGAGGCGATCGCCTGCACCAGCTGGACCACGGCGCCGATCTTCTCGGCGGCGTCGGACAGCGAATGGATGGTGTTCTTGCTCTTCTCGGCCTGCGAGGCCGCGCCCTCGGCGCGCTGGGTGGCGTCGGAGACGCGGCGGCTGATGGTGCCGATCGAGCTCGTCATCTCCTCGGCGGAGCCTGCCACGGTCTGGACGCTGCGATTGGCGTGGTTGGCGGCGGCCTCGACCGCGTTGGCCTTGGCCGAGGTGTCGTTCGCGGCCCGCGACAGGGTCTCGGCATTGCTCTTCAGCCGGATCGCCGAGGACGCCACGCTGCCGACGACGCTGGCGACGAGGTCGTTGAAGGTATGGATGCGGCCGTCGAGAAAGCGCGAGCGCTCGCCCTGGCGCTGTGCCTCCTGCAGCTCACGCTCGGTCAGGCGCTGGCGCTCGATGCCGTTGGTCTTGAACACCTCCAGCGCACCCGCGAGCTGGCCGATCTCGTTGGACAGGCCAAGGCCGGGAATGTGCGTGTCATATTTCTGGTCGGCGACGTCGCGCATCGCGCGGACCATCGAAGCGAGCGGGCGCAGGATGCCGTTCTGCACGGCGGCGTAGGTCATCAGGCAGACCGCGCTGGCGAATACCGCGATCGCGACGCAGGCGATCAGGAACCAGGAGAATGCCGACTGCGCCTGCTGATAGATCAAGGTCGCATGATCACGCGCCGGCCCGCTCAGCGCCGCGAAGTCCGACGACAGGCTGGTGATCTGGTTGTTGAGATAGAGCACCGCGACGAAGCCGGTGCCGCCGCCGATCGCCAGCAACAAGAGCAGAGACGCCACGACGCCTCCCACGAGGAAGCGGATCGTCAGATTGCTGTTGGAGAACATTGGCTTTGCCCGGACGCATCACATGGAATGTCAATGCACACTTCCAGACAATGGTAAAATAAGATGAAAGCCGATGGCGTAGTCCGACCACGGGAGAGCACGGGGTTTTGCGGAAGGCCTCGGCATCCTGCGAGTGCTTCCTACTCCTGTCATTCCGGGGGCAATCGTCAACGCGCTGGCGGTGCGCTCCCTCTCCCCGTTCTTCACGGGGAGAGGGTTGGGGTGAGGGGCAGACGCACGGGAAGTGTTTGTGGTGAGACCTGTACCCCCTCACCCGGATTGCATCTGGCGATGCAATCCGACCTCTCCCCGCCCTAGCGAAGCTTCGCTTCGCACTGGCGGGGAGAGGTTTGTAACCATCAACATCAAGACGTTGAACCCGCCCCTCGGAACGTCACGTCGCCGGCGGCTGCTTCTCCGCCGCCATCAGCGCGGCCAGGCGCGCCTCCTCCTCCGCCGTCAGTTTCGGCGTCACCTCTCCGCCGCGCTGGCCGCGGCGGCGGACCTGCCACCACAGCGCCAGCCCGCCGCCGAGCAGCAGCACCGGCGGCAGCAGCCAGAGCAACAGAGTCTGGCGCTCGAAGCGCGGCTTCAGCAGCACGAACTGGCCGTAGCGGGCGACGAGGAAGTCGAGCACCTGATTGTCACTGTCACCGGCCGCGAGACGCTCGCGCACCAGGAGGCGCAGGTCGCGCGCCAGCGGCGCGTCGGAATCGTCGATCGACTGGTTCTGGCAGACCATGCAGCGCAGCTCGCGCGACAGCGCGCGGGCACGCTGCTCCTTCGTCGTATCCGACATCACCTCGTCGGGCTGCACGGCATGCGCAACCGGCGAGCCGATGAGCAGCAGCGCGAGCGCAAGGAAGCTGAGAGTTCGTCGCATCCGCCCTACTCCGCCGGCTGCAGCGCACGCGCGGCACGCGCCGGGCGCGGCGCGCCGACACGCAGGCGGCGATCGGACAGCGACAACAATCCGCCGAACGCCATCAGCACCGGGCCGAACCAGATCAGGAGCACCAGCGGCTTGTGATAGATGCGCACGGCCAACCCGCCGTCGGCCGTGGTGTCGCCGAGCGAGACGTAGAGCTGGCTGACGCCGCGCGTCAGCAGCGCGGCTTCCGTGGTCGACATGCCCCGGGTCGAAAAGCTGCGCTTGCTCGGCGTCATCACCGCGAGCTGCCGGCCGCCCTCGCTGATGACGAAGGTGCTGACGACCTCGCTGAAGTTCGGTCCCTGGCGCTGGGTCATGCCGTCGAACTTGATCTGGTAGCCGGCGAGGTTGCGCATGTCGCCCGGACGCAAGGTCGAGATCAGCTCGCTGTTCCAGGTGGTCTCGCAGACGATGCCGAGCAGGGCGACGCCAAGGCCGGCATGGGCGAACGCCGTGCCCCATACCGAGCGCGGCAGGCCGCGCGTCCGGTGCAGCGCGGTCTTGAACGGAACGCGGGTGACGCCGCTGCGCTCGACGAGATCGACGATCGCGCCTGTGATGACAAATGCGCCCAAGCCGATGCCGAGCGGCGCCAGCGCGCTGCCGCCGCGCGCCCAGGCCCAGGCGATCGCGATCGCCACCAGCGCGACGATGCCGGCGGCGAGCAACCGCTGCGTGGCAGCTAAGAGATCGCCGCGCTTCCACGCCAGCATCGGGCCGAACGGCACCATCAGCAGCAACAGCGCGAACAGCGGGCCGAAGGTGAGATTGTAGAAGGGAGCGCCGACCGAGAGCTTGAAGTCGAGCGCCTCCATGATGACCGGATACAGTGTGCCGAACAGCACGGTGGCGCAGGACACGGTGAGCAACAGATTGTTGAGCACCAGCGCGCCCTCGCGCGAGATCGGCGCGAACAGGCCTCCCTGCTTCAGCGCGGTGGCGCGGCCGGCGAACAAGGTCAGGCTGCCGCCGATGAACAGCACGAGGATGCCGAGGATGAACACGCCGCGCGTCGGATCGCTGGCGAAAGCGTGCACCGAGGTGATGACGCCGGAGCGCACCAGGAAGGTGCCGAGCAGGGACAGCGAGAAGGTCAGGATCGAGAGCAGGATGGTCCAGACCTTGAGCGCGTTGCGCTTCTCCATCACCAGTGCGGAGTGCAACAGCGCGGTGCCGGCGAGCCACGGCATCAGCGAGGCGTTCTCGACCGGGTCCCAGAACCACCAGCCGCCCCAGCCGAGCTCGTAGTAGGCCCAGTACGAGCCCATGGCGATGCCGAGCGTCAGGAAGATCCAGGCCATCAAGGTCCACGGCCGCACCCAGCGCGCCCAGGCGGCATCGATGCGGCCCTCGATCAGGGCGGCGATGGCGAACGAGAACGAGATCGAGAAGCCGACATAGCCGAGATAGAGCATCGGCGGATGCACGGCGAGACCGATGTCCTGCAGCACCGGATTGAGGTCGCGGCCCTCGATCGGTGGAGTAGCAAGGCGCGCGAACGGATTCGAGGTGGTCAGGATGAACAGATAGAACGCGCTCGCGACCCAGGCCTGCACTGACAGCACGCGAGCCCGCAGCGACAGCGGCAGATTGTTGCCGAACAGCGCGACCATCGCGCCGAACAGCGCCAGGATCGACACCCACAGCAGCATCGAGCCTTCATGATTGCCCCAGACGCCGGTGATCTTGTAGAGCAGCGGCTTCATCGAGTGCGAGTTCTCGAACACGTTGGCGACGGAGAAGTCCGAGGTCACGTGCAGGGTGATCAGCGCGATGAAGGAGAGACCGGCGAACACGAGTTGCGCCAGCGCGGCGGAGCGGCCGACATTCATCAGCGCGACGTCGCGCTGGGCGGCGCCGAGCATCGGCACCGTCGACTGGATCAGCGCCAGCGCGAGCGCCAGCACCAGGGCATAATGTCCGCTCTCTGCAATCACTGCGTCGCTCCTGCAGCGCTCTTCTCGGCGCCCTCACGCATCGATACAGGCCCCGCCTTCGCGGCGCCCGGCTTGCCATAGTCGTCCTTCCAATGGCCCTGCTTCTTCAAGCTGTCGGCGACTTCCTTCGGCATGTAGGTCTCGTCATGCTTGGCAAGCACGGTGTCGGCCTTGAACACGCCGGACGCATCGAGCGCGCCCTCGGCGACGACGCCCTGCCCTTCACGGAACAGGTCCGGCAGGATGCCCTTGTAGGCGACCGGGAGTTTCGCGCCGCCATCGGCGACTTCGAACGTGACTGCGAGATCGTCGCCTTTCTTCAGCGAGCCCGGCTGCACCAGGCCGCCGAGCCGGAAGCGCTTGCCCGGCGCGACGTGCTTCTCGGCGACCATGGTCGGCGTCGAGAAGAACACGATGGAGTCGCGCAGCGCGTTCAGCACCAGCCCGGCTGCGACCGCGAGCACGAACAGCGCCCCGCCGATGATCGTCAAACGCCTCTGCTTGCGTGTCATCACAACATCCCGTTGGCGGCGGACGCGCCGCGCATCAACCATCCAGCCCGAACGTCTTCACCGCCTCGTTGAGCTGGCGCAACTGCTCGGCATCCTTCACGGCCTGCCGCGCATCGGATAACGCCGACTTGGCCTTGTCGAGATCGCCCATCACGACATAAGCGCGCACCAGCCGCAGCCAGCCCTCGGCGTCGTCGCCATTCTGCTTCAGCCGCGTGGCGAGCCGGTCGACCATGCCGCGGATCATCGCGTCGCGGTCGCCCGAACTCATGTCCTTGGCGGCGGCCATCGCCTCGCTCGGCAGCGCCGGGGCCTCGCCGCCGCCGACGCGGGCGAGCGCGGCGCTGACCAGCGGCCGCCACGGCGCGTCAGGCGAGCCCTTGCTGAGCATCCCGCGCCAGATGTTGGCGGCATCGTCCTTGCGGCCGTCCTGCTCGGCAGCGAGCCCAAGATAATAGTTGGACTTCGGCTCCTCGGCGTCGAGCGCATGGCCGCGCTCGAACTCGGCCTTGGCCTCGGCGGTGACCACCCCGCCCGCGGCAGTCGCGATCATCTCGCCGAGATCGGCGCGCTTGGCGGCGCCGTCGCCGGCATAGGTGATCATGTTGCGATAGGCGCGGATCGCGTCCTCGGTGCGGCCGAGCCGCGCCAGCACCGGGGCGAGCACCGTCCAGCCGCGGCCGTCGGTCGGGTTCTTCTGCAGATGCTGCTCGACCTGCGACACCAGGTTCTCGAGCGGCTGCGAGCCGTCGGCCGGCTTGGCGCGGGCGGTCAGCGGAAAGTCCGGCAGTTGCGGCGAGCCGAGCGGCAGATAGACCGCGAGCGCCACCAGGGGCACGCCGATCAGCGCCAGCACCGCCGCGACGCGCCGCAGGCCGAGGCTCGGCTTGGCCGCGACCTCGCCCTCCTGGTCCGCGGCGGCCAGCAGCCGCCGGCCGATCTCGACCCTGGCCGCCTCCGCCTCGACCTTGCCGATCAGCCCGGTCTCGACGTCGCGCTCGATCTCGGCCAGCTGGTCCTTGTAGACCACGACCTCGCGGCCATCGGAGCCGTTGCGCGCGCCCAGCCCGAGCGGCAGCAGGACGGCGAAGATCGCCGCGGCCGTCATCACGGCGAACACGAACCAAAGCGTCATCAGGCAGAGTTCCAGCAGCGCCCACCGGCGGGCGCTCGTTGCGCCGCTTTTAACCAGCACCGTTCCCGGCGGCAATTCACAATTGCCACCCTGGTACCCCAGCCCCGCCGGGCAAAAAACTCAGGACGATTACGTAATTACGGCACCTCGAAATCGGCGCTCTTGGCGAGGTAGCTGCCGTGCCCGTTGAGGGCCATCAGGAAATAGGTGCCGGGCCTGACCGCGTCGGTCAGCCGGATCCGCAGCGAGCCGACCGGGACCGGCGAGGAAATGGTGGTGACGGGATCTTCGAGCGGCGCGCCGCTCGTCCGGTCCACGATCACGACCTTGGCCTTGATCATGAGGTTGCGATAGGTCGCGCGCACGACGCGATTCTCGACTTCGATAAAGTTGATGATGGAAATCATTGCACTTGAGGAAAAGGTATGGACTGGACGACGGGAACCTATGCGTGGCCGCGGGCTGTGGTCAACCTAAAATTGAACGACGAAAAACGTTTGCAGGATAATAGTCGGATCAGCCGGCGCGCGATGATTTCCGCTCGCCATTCAATGCATTCTCGGCCGCGCGGCTCATCAACTGGGCGTAGTCGTTGCCGAACAGGACGTGGCAGAAGCGGATCGCCGCAGACACCTGCGACTGCCGATAGGCGCGCGCCCGTGCGTCACCCGAACGCAGCGACTGGACAAGCGCTTCGGTGGCCTTCTCGACATATTGCTGCAGGTCGGTGTAGGTGCGCAGCGTCACCTCGTTGATGGCGAGCTCGCTGGCGTAGTTGCGGCACACCGCGACGAACTCGATCAGCGCCGCCACCTCCTCGACCTCGCTGCCGTCGACGCCGGCGCCGGCGGGAATGTCCTTGTCGGCGCGCTGGCGCAGGATGCGCCGCGCCCGGCCCGGCACGCCATCAATCTCAGATTGCAACGCATTGGAGATGTCGGCACGGATCGCGGTGAGCTGCTTGCCCCAGTTCGATTCGGAGCGCAGGTCGAGTTCGGTGCGCAGGCCGCGGGCGCCGTCGTGCAGCGATTTCAGCGTATCGGCGAGATTGGCGAAATGCCCGCGCCTGATGTCGGCACGCAAGGTTGCGGCGAGGCTGGCGAGATCGTTCAGGGCGATGGTCACGGCGACGCCGAACGGCGTCGCCGCCACCCGGATCTCGTCGTCGGAGGCGGCGATCTTGGTGGCAAGGCGGATGATCTGCCAGGGCGCGGCAAGCCGCTGCATCACCAGCGACAGCGCGAAGGGCAGCATCAAGGGCGTCTGCAGCGACGGCACGTTGATGGCGTCGGTGATGGAGGCTATCTGGGAATCGCCCAGCACGCGGATGATGCTGGGCAGCCGCCCGTTGAGGCTTTCGAGCACCTCGCGATTCTGAAGAATCAGTGCGATCGGCAGCAGGTCATCGATCACGCTCGGCGCGCCGATACGGGCGAGCGCGCGCTGGCGGTCGCCCGTTGCGTTCGGACCGACAAGCTTCATCAGCTCCTCGGCGGCCGCGAGCTGCAGCTTGCGCGTGGCCACCTCAACCTCGCGCGAGGTTTCGGCGGAGGCCGACATCGCGGCTTCGAACTCGTTATAGCGCTCCGGTGCGCCGTCGCGGCCGAGCCATTGCCAGACGGCCAGCAGCGATGCGCGGCGGACCTGGCCGGGACGCAGCGGACCGGTGGAATCGGTAAGGAACGGCTCCAGTGGCCGGAACAGCCGGCGCGGGCCATCGCCGTTCTGGCGACGCTCCTCGCGAGGCTGCGGACGCGCAGCCTCGGCGGCGGGTTGGGGACGAGCAGGCTCCGGAGCAGGCGCTGGAGGCGCTGCCGGACGAACCACCTTGCGCAATTGCTCGAGCACCATGGTGGCCACGGCGACGTCCTGGCCACGCTCGATGGCGCGCTCGAACTCGCGCATCAGCAGCGACTGCGCACTTGGCGGCAGCTGCCCGAGATATTCCCTCAATCGCTCGTAAGCTGTCTGACTCATGCGCCGGCGTGCAAATTTCCACGGCGAGAGCGCACATCGCGCACCCCTGCCGCAACCATAGGGTCTGCGGTATTAAGAACACCTTTAGGATGGCGAACTTCGCAATCCGTCAAACGCCGGGCAAGGTGAGCTCGGCCCGCAGCCCTCCGACCGGCGCGTCGCCCAGGGTCAGGCGGCCGCCATAGAGCGCGGCCAGGTCGCTGACGATCGACAGCCCGAGGCCGGACCCCGGCTTGGATTCGTCGAGCCTCTGGCCGCGCCGCAGCACCTGGGCCCGCTCGGCGGCCGACAGGCCGCGGCCGTCATCGTCGACGACGATCCGCAAGCTCGGCGTCGCCCCCGCCTGGGCCGGCGGCTGCACCGTGACCTCGACGGAGACCCGCGACGTCGCCCATTTGCAGGCGTTGTCGACCAGATTACCGACCATCTCCTCGAGATCCTGGCGCTCGCCGCGAAAGCGGGCGGCGGGATCGGCGGTCGCCTCGACGGCGATGCTGCGCGCGCGGTAGATCTTTTCCATTGTGCGGCGCAGCGCCTCGATCGGCGGCGCCACTTCGGTGACCGTCGACACGATCGTCACGCGCGCGGCGATCCGGGCCCGCTCGAGATGATGGGCGACCTGGTCGCGCATCACGTCGGCCTGCTCCATGACCTTGGCCGCGAACGGATCCGCCGCGTGGGTGGTCGCTTCATTCACGATGACGGAGAGCGGCGTCTTGATGGCGTGGGCGAGATTGCCGACGTGGGTGCGCGCGCGCTCGACGATCTCGCGATTGGCATCGATCAGCGCGTTGGTCTCGCGCGCCAGCGGCGCGATTTCGACCGGAAATTCGCCCTCCAGCCGCTCCGCCCGGCCGGAGCGGATGTCGGCGATCGATTCCGAGATCCGTTTCAGCGGCGCCAGGCCGTAGCGCACCTGGAACAGCGTGGTGAGCAGCAGCACGATGCCGAGCGCGGTGAAGGTGCCGCCGAGGTAATAGTCGAAGCTGCGGGTCTCGTCGAAGATCTCAGACGCATCGCCGGCAACGCTGACCAGGAATTTGCCGTCGGAGCCGAGATCGACCGGGCGCTCGACCATGCGCAGGTCCTGATTCTCAGGACCGTCCACATACCCGATCCGGATACCGGCGGCGGTCAGCTCGATCCCCTGCTCTTCCAGCTTGGGCAGCTTCTTGTCCCACAGCGAGCGCGAGGCCCGCAGCTCCGGCTTCTCGGTGTCGGTGCGCGTGATCTGCCAGTACCAGCCGGACAGCGGCAGCTCGAACAAGGGCTCGCCGAGCGACTGGAATTGCCGGTCCGGCGGATCGTCCGGCGTTGCGACCTCGGCGATCAGGGTGCGCAGATACAGGTTGAGCCGGCGGTCGAAGGCGCGTTCGGTCGCGTTGCGATAGACCGACGACAGCACGATGCCGGTGATGGCGAGAATGACCACGAGCCACGCGGTCGCGGACAGGAACAACCGGGTGGCAAGTGAACTTTGGCGCATCACCGCAAACTAGCGAAACGGCCGGCGCCCGGCCACCTTGAATGGCGGACGCCGGACTTAAGATCAGGCGCCCGCGGCCGGCGGCGGCGTCAGCAGGTAGCCGAGGCCACGCACGGTCTGGATGACGTCGCAATCGAGCTTCTTGCGGATGCGGCCGACGAACACCTCGATGGTGTTCGAGTCGCGGTCGAAGTCCTGGTCGTAGAGATGCTCGACCAGCTCGCTGCGCGAGACCACGCGGCCGGAATGGTGCATCAGGTAGGACAGCAGCCGGTATTCATGTGAGGTCATCTTGACGGGATTGCCCGACACACTGACCTTGCCGGTGCGGGTATCGAGCGTCACCGGCCCGCAGGTCAATTCGCTCTGGGCGTGGCCGGCCGAGCGGCGCAGCAGCGCGCGGATGCGGGCCAGCACCTCCTCGAGATGGAAGGGCTTGGCAACGTAGTCGTCGGCGCCGGCGTCGAAGCCCTGCACCTTGTCGCTCCAGCGATCCCGAGCGGTGAGGATCAGGACCGGCATCGCCCGGCCATTGCGCCGCCAGGCCTCCAGCACCGAAATGCCGTCCATCTTGGGCAGGCCGATGTCGAGCACGACGGCGTCGTAGGGCTCGCTATCACCCAAATAGTGCCCCTCTTCACCATCGAACGCACGGTCCACGACGTAGCCGGCGTCGCTCAACGCCGTGGTGAGCTGACGGTTGAGATCCGGATCGTCCTCGACAACGAGCAGACGCACGCTTGCCTCCAAAGCTGAACTGCACGATTTCCGCCCTCAAGATGAACCGGAAGGCCGTGAACCGTGCATGAACGGAACCCGACCGACCACGTTACTTTTTGGTCATCTCGAGCGGGCTCGCCGGCAAGGGCCGACAGAATTGGGGCGGATATAAGCTCTCGGAAGCAACCATGAAAAGCCCGGCTGTGCGGCCGGGCTCGAGCGTCGCGGATCGGCATGCGCCAGAGGGGGGCCGCGTGCGCCGGCCCGCTCGGGACGTGCAGCGCTCGGTCTCCGGCCTCGCCTCAGGTGTGGAAGAACACGAACCAGATCAGTCCGAGCACCAGCAGCGCCAGTCCCGTGGAGATGGCCAGCATCGCCAGGACCGACGGGCCGGGTTCACCCTGCCGGGCTTCGGTGGGAGTTTCGACGATCTGTGGCCCTCGTCTTGTTGCCATGGTGCCCTCAGCTGCTGGTATTTGGCCGAACGCGGGTTCGCGCTCGCTCAATTGGTCGGGTGGCAACGTCGGCCGCCAGACGATGTTCCGGCTGCGGGGACCGGCTGCGACCAGTTAACGCCGCTCTTAGAATCTGCGGTTACGCTTGTTGAATCCGTGGCCTGCGATGTTATCCTCGCGGCCGCCGCGTGACCTACGCCCGCAGCAGCCCCGTCCGGGAGAGCAGACCCGTCCGTTTGTACCCGCCAGTTTGCAGTTGAGTGGAGTTGAGGAATGGCCCCGCGCGCCAATTGGAAGGGATTTCTGCGGCTGTCGCTCGTGACCTGCCCGGTCGCGCTTTATCCCGCGACCTCGGAGTCCGAGAAGGTCTCCTTCAACCAGATCAACCGCAAGACCGGCCATCGCATCAAATACAGCCGGGTCGACGCCGAGACCGGCGAGGAAGTGGCCAACGAGGACATCGTCAAGGGCTACAAGGTCGACACCGACACCTATATCGAAGTGACGAAGGACGAGCTCGACGACATCGCGCTGGAATCGACGCACACGATCGAGATCGACGAATTCGTGCCGCGCACCGACATCGACAGCCGCTATCTGATCCGGCCCTATTACCTCGTGCCGGATGGAAAGGTCGGCCATGACGCCTTTGCCGTCATTCGCGAAACCATCCGCAGCATGGACAAGGTCGCGATCGGACGCGTCGTGCTGACCAACCGCGAGCACATCATCGCGCTGGAGCCGCTCGGCAAGGGCCTGATGGGCACGCTGCTGCGCTACCCCTATGAGGTGCGCAAAGAGGACGAATATTTCGACGACATTCAGGACGTGAAGATCACCAGCGACATGCTGGATCTCGCCAAGCACATCGTCGAGAAGAAATCGGCCGAGTTCGAGCCGGAGGCTTTCGAGGATCACTACGAGGCTGCGCTGATCGAGCTGATCAACAAGAAGCGCAGCGGCGTCACGATCACTGCCAAGGCGGCGCCGAAGTCGAGCGGCAACGTGATCAACCTGATGGATGCGCTGAAGCGCAGCCTGGCCGGCGAAGGCGACAAGGCGCCCGCCGCGTCCGCCCCTGCTCCGAAGGCAAAGCCCAAGAAGGCGAAGAAGCGCGTAGAGGGCCAGCGCGAGATGCTGCTGCCGATCAGCGGCAAGAAGGCCAAGGACGAGCCGAAGAAGGCGGAGGAGCCGAAGAAGGCCGAGAAGCCGGCCCGGACCACCGCACGCTCACGCAAGGCCGGGTGACCAGCCAAGCCAAACCTGGTCAGGCGAACACTCGCAAACGAGGTTGGTCTGGAATGCGCTCGGCGCCTATTTGAGCGAGCTGTTGATCGACGAGAACTTGCTGCTGAGTTGAGTGCCCAGCCCGTTGACGGCCGCCACGATCACTATGCTCAGTCCGCCCGCGATGATGGCGTATTCGATCGAGGTCGCGCCAGCCTCGTTCTTCAGGAAGCTCGCAATCAACTGCCGCATCTACCACTCCGCTCGGGCTCGATCGTTTGAGGCGCCGACACGGCGCGCGCAAAGGCCGGGACGGATGCCCCAGAAAAACCCTCGATCATCGGCTTGAACAAACGGTTAACTGATCGAGGAGGCGGCGTCCTCGAAGGCGGCTGCCGGCCCCCGGTCGCGCGCCTCCAGCGGTTCAGAGCCTGGAACCGAGCCTGGGCGCAAACACCTGAATCTCCACGCGTTCGCTCCGGATCGCCAGCCTGCCGGCAATCCCGCCGCGCGGGCGGATCGCCGCAATCCCCCGCCGAAACATTCAGAAAAAATTCGGCCTGTTCGCCGGATGACGCTGCATGATCTCGGTCAACGATCGTGCGAGCCGTGACGCTAAGGTCTATACTAACTACCATGACACCAGCAGATTCCACCCGCCCCCAACTCAAGCTCCGCAGTGTCGCGCTCGACACCGGGCGGGAAAACGTCGTCGTGATCTCGCGCCGCTCCAAGGCGTTGCGGCCCGAGGTCTTCCGCGGCTTCTCTCGGGTCGAGCTGCGCTGCAATTCGCGAACGCTGCTGGCAACGCTGCTGATCACCGACGATGATGCGCTGGTCGGACCGGACGAGATCGGTCTGTCCGAGCCGGCGCTGCGGCGCTTCGCCGAGCCGGCCGGCACGCTCGCGACGGTGTCGCCCGCGACTCCGCCCGACAGCCTCGAATCCGTCCGCGCCAAGATCCGCGGCGAGACCTTGAGCGACGAGGCCATCGCAGCCGTCATCGATGATCTCGCACATTATCGCTACTCCGACATGGAGATCGCGGCGTTCCTGATCGGCTCGGCCAGCTTCATGAGCTCGGGCGAGCTGTTGGCGCTGACCCGCGCCATGGCCAATGCGGGGACGCAACTGACATGGCCGGAGCCCGTAGTCGTCGACAAGCACTGCATCGGCGGCATCCCCGGCAACCGAACGTCCATGGTGGTGGTGCCCATCGTTGCCGCGCACGGCCTGACCATTCCCAAGACCTCGTCGCGCGCGATCACCTCGCCGGCCGGCACCGCCGACACGATGGAGGTGCTGGCGCGGGTCAATGTCGGCGCCGAGGAAATGAAATCGATCGTGGCGGCGTGCAATGGCTGCGTGATCTGGGGCGGCCACGTCAATCTGTCGCCGGCCGACGACATCCTGATCTCGGTGGAGCGCCCGCTCAGCCTGGATACCCGCGAGCAGATGGTCGCCTCGATCCTGTCGAAGAAGATCGCCGCCGGCTCGACCCATCTCCTGCTCGACCTGCCGGTCGGCCCGACCGCCAAGCTCACCAGCGGCGCTGATGCGATGCGGCTGCGCAAGCTGTTCGAATTCGTCGGCGACCGCTTTGGCCTCAAGGTCGAGGTGATCACGACCGATGGCCGCCAGCCGATCGGCAACGGCATCGGTCCGGTGCTCGAAGCGCGGGACGTCATGGCCGTGCTCGGCAACGAGCCGTCGGCGCCCGCGGACCTGCGCGAGAAGTCGCTGCGGCTATCAGCGCATCTGCTCGAATATGATCCGAAGCTGCGCGGCGGCGCCGGATATGCGCGGGCACGCGAGCTGCTCGACAGCGGCGCGGCGCTGAAGCAGATGCTGAAGATCATCGATGCCCAGGGACCGCCGGAGTGCGGCAGCGAGCTCGGCGATCTCGCCTTCGACGTCAAGGCCGGCAGCGACGGCGTCGTCTCGGCGATCGACTGCCTGCGGCTGAACCGTCTGGCCCGCACGGCCGGTGCGCCGGTCAACAAGGGCGCGGGCATCAGCCTGTTCAAGAAGATCGGCGACCGCGTCGAGCGGGGTGAGCCACTCTACCGCGTGTTCACCTGCGATCCCTCGGAACATGATCTCGCCGCTGCCGCAGCCGGCATCGACAACGGTTATGCCTTCGCAGAGACGCCGGACGGCCACCGGTGATGAGCCGAGGTCGAAACTTCCTCCATTCCTTGCAGGAGACCGCCGCATGAGTGTGACCCTTGGCTTCTGCGGCGCCGCGCATACGGTTACCGGGTCCTGTTACCTGGTCCGCACCGACCAAGGTCGGATCCTGATCGATTGCGGCCTATTCCAGGGCCAGAAGACGCTGAAGGAGCTCAACTACGGCGACTTTCCGTTTCGCCCGGAAGAGATCGACGCCGTGCTGCTGACACATGCCCATATCGATCACAGCGGCCTGCTGCCGAAGCTGGTGCGCTTGGGGTTCGACGGCAAGATCTTCGCGACGCGCGGCACCATCGATCTCTGTTCGTGGATGCTGCCCGATGCCGGCAACATCCAGGAGCAGGAGGTGCTGGCGTTGAACCGGCGCAACATCGCGCGCGGACGCGCGGAGGTCAGCCCGATCTACACCCAGGCTGATGCGATCGCCTCACTGCAATATTTTCAACCCGTCGCCTACGAGAGCTGGACCGACATCATCCCCGGCATCCGCGCCCGCTACTGGAATGCCGGGCATCTGTTGGGCTCGGCCTCGATCGAGATCGAATTCGCGGGACAAGGCCGCGACGGCGCGCCGCTGCGGCTGCTCGCGTCGGGCGATGTCGGACCGGACGCCAAGCTGCTGCAGCCCGATCCCAAAGCGCCCGAAGGCTTCGACTACGTGATCTCGGAAGCCACCTACGGCGACCGCATGCGCGAGCCGACCACGCCCGAGCAGCGCCGCGCGCGTCTGGCCGGCGAGGTGCGCGACGCCGCAGACGCGAAGGGTGCTCTGCTCATCCCGGCCTTCGCGGTCGAACGGACACAGGAGCTGATCGTCGATCTCGTCGGCCTGATGGAGCAAGGCGAGATCCCGGTCGCGCCGATCTTCCTGGACTCCCCGCTCGCCATCCACGCCACCGAGGTGTTTCGGGCGCACGCCGCGAGCCTCGACGGCGGCAGCGATGTCGGCCGGCTGCTGTCCTCGCCGCATCTGCGCTTCACCGAGACGGTCGACGAGAGCAAGGCGATCGCCAAGCTGACGGGCTTCCACATCGTCATCGCCGCTAGCGGCATGTGCGATGCGGGACGCATCCGCCATCATCTGAAACGCTGGCTGTGGAACAACCGCGCCACCGTCCTGCTGGTCGGCTACCAGGCCAACGGAACGCTGGGACGCTTCCTGCAGGATGGCGTCAAGGCGGTGCGCATCCAGGGCGACGAGATCAAGGTCGCGGCGCGCATCCGCATGATCGACGACTACTCCGGCCACGCCGACGGCGCCGAGATCGCCCGCTGGATCGCGGCCCGCCGTCCGATCGCGCGCGGGCTGTTCCTGTCGCATGGCGAGGAGGCCGCGATCGCGGCGCTGGCCGGGCGCGTCGCGGAGCGCATCGTGCCGTCCGCCAAGGTGTTCTCGCCCCTGCTCGACGACATCTACGAGCTGACGAGCAGCGTGCCGACCCCGCTCGAAGCGGCGCGGCGCCGGCGCCTGGCGCCGGAAGCGGTGACCCGGCTCGACTGGCACAACGACATGTCGGGCCTGCTGCTCGACATCCATGAGCGCATCGAGCAGGCCGCCGACGACCGCGCCCGCGGCGTCATCATCCGCCGCCTCAGGCGGGCGCTGGAGGGGTGACGGCCCCGTGGCCGGAACGATCTCGTCGTCGAACGGTCACAGTTTGATCGCAACCTCGATCGGCTGGGAGATCATCGCGCAGCGGCCGTCCCGGGGAAGTGCGGCTGCGAACACGAACGCCATCTCCGCTTGTGCATAGTGTGCTACACAACGCGCAGACGGCTGGTCTCCGAGGGTGATTCTGATACGCTCGACGCGTGGTTCACGACGACGGGACGATCCGAGTGAACCAAGCGCAGGTGGGGAAACGGGGGGCTCTCACATGCACCAACCATCGAAATGGTGGACGGGACTGATCGTGGTCAGCGTGCTCTGGCTCGCGGCGATCAGTTTCAAGACGGCGGGCGTGGAAGACGATATTGCGCCGCGAGCGCAAGCCGCCGTCGCAGCGGCCGCACCCGATACCGCCGCGGCACTGAAGGTCTCGGTCAGAGGCCGCGACGTTTTCATCCAGGGTCCGGAGTTCAGCGCCGACCAGTCCGCGCGGTTGAGCGATGCGGCGACAGTCAACGGCGTCCGCCTCGTCGACGACAGCTACGACAAGCTGCCGACCCCCAAACCCTATGCATTCCGCGCCGCACGCAACGGCAGCCAGCTCGTGCTCGAGGGCGGCGTGCCGACGCCCGCCGTCCGCGTCGCCGTCGTCAATGCCGCCCGTTCTGCGACCACCGGCGGCGAGGTCGTCGATCGGCTCGGCTACGCCCTGGGCGCCCCGGCGAACTTTGCCGCCATCGCCGGTCACGGCGCGGTCCAGGCGACGAAACTCAATGGCGGCACCTTCTCGCTCGCCGACAAGGCCTATTCGATCGCCGGTGCCGCGACCTCGTCCGACATCTATGAGGCGGCGATCGCCGCGACGCGGCAGCTGCCGGGTGGTGCCGTGCTCGCCAATGCCGCCATCCTGCCGCCCGAGGCCAAACCGTTCATCTGGAGCGCGGTGCGCGACGCCAAGTCGGTCGTGATGTCCGGTGTCGTTCCGAACGACGAGATCAGGCGCGCGTTGGAGGCTGCGGCGGTCAAGGCGTGGCCCGGATCATCCGTGATGCATCAGATGCAGATCGCGCGCGGTGCGCCGTCGGGCGATTTCAACGCCTATACGACCTATGCGCTGGCCGAGCTCGGCCGGTTGAGCACAGGACGCGTCGTCATCTCCGATGCGAGCTACACGATCACCGGCGAGGCGCCTTCCAGCGCGGCCTACGACGAGGCGATGGCCGGCGTTGGCAAGCTGCCCCGCGGGCTGACCCTGGCCAAGGCCGACATCCTGCCGCCGGAGATCAAGCCATATCGCTGGTCGGCGGACTTCAACGGCACCGCGCTGAGCCTCGCCGGCCTCGCCCCCGCGACCGCCGTGCGCGAGGCGATGCTGGGCTCCGCCAGCGGACAGTTCGACGGCAAGCCGATCAGGAGCGAGATCGGCATCGCTCGCGGTGCGCCCGATGGCGACCTTGCCAAGGCGAGCGCCAGTCTGCTGAAGCAGCTCGCCAGGCTGGCGCAGGGCCGCGCCGAGATCAACGAGACCAAGGTCTCGCTCAATGGCGCCGGCCTTGCCAACGTCACCGGCGCCGCCGTGCGCGAGGAGCTGGCGGGCGCCCTGCCCGCGCCGTTCACGATCGCCGCGGTCGATGTCCGCGACGGTCCGGTGTCGCCCTATTCGTTCCAACTGCAGAAGCAGGATGGCCGCGTCAGGCTGAGCGGCTACGTGCCCAGCGACGCAGCACGGCGCGATCTCGTCGACGCTGCGACGCAGGCCTTCGTCACCGAGACGGTCGAGGATGCCCTGAAGCTCGGCGACGGCGCCCCGAAGGATTTCGTCACATCGCTCAAGGCGACATTCCCGGCGCTGGCGCGGCTGTGGTCGGGCGCGCTGACCGCGAAGGATGCGACCCTCTCGGTCGACGCGCTCGCGATCTACGACAAGTCAGCCGAGCAGGTGCGCAAGGAACTTGCCGATGCCGCCGCAGGCGACATCAAGCTCGCCGACGTCAAGATCGGGGTCAAGCCGGCGAGCCCGCCCCTTGCCGTGGCCGAATGCCAACCGGCGTTCGAAGGCCTGCTCGCCAAGGGCCGCATCCGCTTCGGCACCGGCAGCGCCGAGCTGAGCCGCGAGTCGCTGGCGCTGCTCGACCACATCGTTGACGTGGCGCAGCGCTGCAAGGAGGCCGAGATCACGATCGAAGGCCACACCGACAATGTCGGCGACGAGGACAGCAACATGGACCTCTCGAAGCGGCGGGCGGCGGCGGTGGTCGGCTATATCGGCGAGGCCGGCATCGACACCGCGCGCATGAGCTCGGAAGGCTACGGCCAGACCAAGCCGGTCGCCTCCAACGACAGCGCGGAAGGCCGCGCGCAGAATCGCCGCATCGAATTCGTCGTGAAGTGAGGCGCTGACATCATGATGTACGACCTTGCGACGTTTCTGTTCTGGATCATCCTCTGCGTCATCATCGGCGGCTTCGTCGGCTGGCACACCTGGTCGGATGCGAAGCAGCCCGACTGGATGCGGAGCTGGCTGCTGCCCGTCATCCTCGCCTTCGTCATCGGCTCGCTGATGGCGATGCTGAGCGTGCTGCCAGGCCGCGCCGGGCTGTGGCTCGAGGTCGCGCTGCTGATGGTCGGCGCCTATGTGGTCGGTTGTCTGGTCGGCGGACAGCTGAAGGAATATGTCGGACTTGGCGACGGCAGCGCGATGGCCCCCGGCGGGCCGGGCGGAGTCGCGGCGCTCACCGCGACAGTCCGTCCGCCCTGGGCCGACAGCCCGTCGCCGGCCGCGCAGGCTGCGGCCAGCATCGAGGCTGATCGTCTTGCCGCTGAAACTGCGACGAAGGCCGAAGCGGATCGTCTTGCTGCTGAGGCTGCCGCAAAAGCCGAGGCTGATCGTCTTGCTGCCGAAGCCGCGGCCAAGGCCGAGGCTGACCGTCTCGCTGCTGAGGCTGCGGCAAAGGCCGAGGCTGACCGTCTCGCCGCTAAAGCCGCCGCGAAGGCCGAGGCCGACCGTCTCGCCGCTGAAGCTGCGGCAAAGGCTGAGGCCGATCGTCTCGCCGCTGAAGCTGCGGCAAAGGCTGAGGCCGACCGTCTTGCTGCCGAAGCTACGGCAAAGGCCGAGGCCGACCGTCTCGCCGCTGAGGCTGCAGCCAAGGCGGAGGCCGAACGTCTCGCGGCCGAAGCTGCAGCCAAGGCGGAGGCCGAACGTCTGGCTGCGGAAGCCGTCGCACATGCAGAGGCGGAAGCCCAGCGCGTTGCCGCGGAGGCGACGGCCAAAGCCGAGGCCGAACGTCTGGCGGCTGAGGCCGCCGCAAAGGTCGAAGCGGATCGCGCGGCTGCGGAGGCGGCAGCGAATGCCGAGGCCGATCGCCTCGCCGCCGAGGTCGCGGCGTCGGCTGACGAGCCGGCTGAGGGCAGCAGCGATGACGGACGGCCGCCCGCCCTGCCTGCGCCCGATGGCAGCGCCGACGATCTCAAGCTCATCAAGGGCATCGGGCCGAAGAACGAGGCCATCCTCAACGACATCGGCGTGCATCATTTCAGCCAGATCGCGGAATGGTCGCCGGCCCATGCCGACTGGGTCGGCCACCACATGGCCTTCCCCGGCCGCATCGAGCGCGAGCACTGGATCCCCCAGGCCAAGCTGCTCGCGGCCGGCCTCGACACGGCGCATTCGACCGCGGTGAAATCGGGTGCGCTCACGATCGACGATCAGGCCGACGCGCCGCTGAGCGAGGACGAGGCCAGCTATCTCCTCGCCCACCTGCCCGCCCTGATGCCGAAGGTCGAGAACGAGGAGGCCCACGGCGGTGCACGGCCGCTCGGTCTGGCGGCGCCGCACGGCGGCGAGGCCGACGATCTCAAGCTGATCAAGGGCATCGGCAAGCAGAACGAGGCGCGGCTGCATGGCCTCGGCATCTGGCACTTCGCGCAGATCGCGGCGTGGACCGCCGAACATGCCAAATGGGTCGGGTCCTATCTCGCCTTCGCCGGCCGCATCGAGCGCGAGCAATGGATCAGCCAGGCGAAGGAGCTGGCGAGCGGCGGCACCACCGAGTTCTCCCGTCGCGCCGAAGCGGGTCTCGTCAAATCCTCGCTCGACGACGGCTCGCGCGGCCAGGACAACATCGAGGTCGCCCCACCGCGCGAGTAGTTGTCAAGCAAACGGTTCGTAGGGTGGGCAAAGGCGCTGACGCGCGCTCTCCACACCCGCAATCACGGCGGCGCCGTGCCCACTGTCTTGCCACGGGCCATGCTGTGAGATGGTGGGCACGGCGCGCGACAGCCTGCCTGAAATGACGGTCGTGCCTCGCGCCTTTGCCCACCCTACGGTTCTACTCCGCCATCTCCACCGGCTCGCTGCGCGACGGGCCGGCCAGCGGGCGCTCCTCCATCAGGATCATGCAGACGCAGGCGCAGGCCAGCATCGCGGTGGCGGCGGCGTAGACGAAGCGGAAGGCGTGGATCATGTCGGCTTCGGCGATGCCGCTGACCGCGCCATGGGCGCCCTCGGCGAGCGAGATGTCGGCGCCGAGCACCATCAGCAGGATGGCGCTGAAGGCTGCGACGGTGAACGAGGACATCATCGAGCGGAAGAAGTTCATCGCGCCGGTGATGGTGCCGATCTGCGATCGGTCCACGGCGTTCTGCAGCGACACCACCGAGATCGGGAACGCCGTGCCGAGCCCGATGCCGAAGATCGACAGCAGCACCATCAGCACCCACAGCGACGGCGTCGTCACGGTCATGACCGCGGCGGCGATCGTCCCGATCAGCGTGCCGATGATCGCGACACGCTTGTAGTGCTTCACACGGGCCATGGTGCGGCCGGCGATCCCCGCGCCGAACGTCGAGATCGCCGCGATCGGAATCAGGCCGAGGCCGGCCTCGCTCGGCGTCAGGTGGTAGACCAGCTCGTAATACAGCGGCAGATGCACCGTGAGCCCGATCAGGGCGCCGAGCGCACAGCCGCTCGCCAGCAGGCCATAAGGCACGACCGTGCCGCCCATCAGCGACAGCGGCAGGAACGGCTCGTCCGCGCGCTTGGCGTGCCAGACGAAAGCGAGCCCCAGCGCGACGGCGCTGCCGATCATCGCCAGGATGGTCGGCGACAGCCAGGCCAGCTTGTGGCCGCCCCAGGTCAGCACCAGCATGAACACGACCGCCGAGGCCATCAGCAGCAGGCCACCGGCCCAGTCGACCTTGCGGAGCCGATGATAGACCGGCAGCCGGCCCATCTTGGGCAGCAGCAGCGCCAGCGCCGCAATTGCGAGGGGTACGTTGATCCAGAAGATCATCGACCAGTGCAGATGATCGGCGAAGAAGCCGCCGATGACAGGCCCGAGCAGTCCCGCGAGCAGCCAGACGCCGCTGAACCAGGCCTGGTACTGGCCGCGCTCGCGCGGGCTGACCACGTCGGAGATGACGGTCTGCACGACAGGCATGATGCCGCCGCCGCCGAGCCCCTGCAGGCCGCGGGCGAGGATCAGCACCGGCATGTTCGGCGCCAGCGCGCAGACCACGGACCCGACCACGAACAGGCTGAGCGCGGTGATGATCATCGAGCGCCGGCCGTAAATATCGCAGAGGGTACCGAACACCGGCGCCACCGCCGTGGAGGCCAGTAGATAGGCGGTGATCACCCAGGACAGATTGGTGACGTCCTGGAACTCGCGGCCGATGGTCGGCAGCGCGGTTGCGACGATGGTCTGGTCGAGCGCCGCCAGGAACATCGTCAGCAGCAGGCTCATCAGGATGGTGCGCACCTCGGCCGGGGTCAGCGGCACGGGGGCAGCGAGCGGGGGCGCATCCTCGATCGCCTGGACCTGCGGCGGAATCGCCGGCAGCTCGGCGGCGAGCTCTTCGGACAAGGATTGGGACGCGGCAGGATATTGGCTCTGCCGTTCGAACTTGTTCATGAGATGAATGCTGTGCCAGGCGCGACGAACGCCGCGCGGATTCGCTTAGATAGCGAACTACTTAAGGCATAATTTTCCCTTGCGGCAGCGGGTCGCGCGCATGGGTGCCTCCCGGCAGCACGGGACCGGTCGCATCATCGTGACTTGCTGCGAGTGCGAAGTGATCGGGCCTATTTCGGCCGGTGCTTCAGCTTGGCGCGCTTCGGTAGAAGCACGGGCCATTGCACGATGTGGTCTTCGAGTTCGTCGTCAGGGACGTCGTCCTCGGTGCCCTCGACCCGGCCGCGCACGGACACACCGGCTTCATGGACGGTCTGAGGATCGCCGGAGATCAGCGGATGCCACCAATAGAGATCACGTCCTTCCGCGACCAGGCGGTAACCGCAGCTCGGCGGCAGCCAGGTGATGGTGCGGACGTTCTCGGGCGTCAGGCGAACGCAATCCGAGACTTGGTCGGAGCGGTTCGGGTAATCCTTGCAGGCACATAGGCCGGCATCCAGAAGCTTGCAGGAAATGTGGGTGAAGTAGATGTCGCCGGTATCCTCGTCCTCGAGCTTTTCCAGGCAGCAGCGCCCGCAGCCGTCGCACAGGCTTTCCCATTCCGCCTCGGACATCTGCTCCAAGGTCTTGGTCTTCCAGAACATTCCCTCCTGGCCCGAGGGACGTTTGAGCGGTGCGGTCATCGGGCGAATCCAGGCGGGGCGCGGCGTGGCCGCCATCTAGGTGCCCTGCCCCGCGCGGCGCAAGGGGCACCTCTGCGGTTCAAGCGGGACGTTAGCTTTGTGCATCAAATTGTGAGGGGAACCATTGGTTTGTGACCCCCGCTCGGCTAGATTATGAGCTTGAGTCACTGCGACGGCGGCGCCCAGCGCCACCGGTCCAGTGCCTTGGGTTTGCCGCAACAATCGCGCAAGACCCTCCGATGGCTCCCAGCCCGCGTGCTGAGTGCTTTCGAAGCCCGCTGACACGCTTTCGAAACGACCAGGGTCCCCGTGCGGCAGATCATTCCAGACCATTGGAAGAAGCGGATCAACAATTTCCGCCTGGATCTCGACGCGCGGTTCGATTCGGCGCTGTTCTCCTCGCTGCGCGGGACCCGCGAACTGTACGAGCGCTATTCGGCATTCATGGACCGCTTTTATGTCGGCGGCTGGAAGCGCTGGGTGTTCGTCGAGCCGTTCTCGGAAGCCGCCACGATCGGCCTCGGCGGGCTGGTGCTGATGCTGGCGCTCGCCATCCCGGCGTTCCGGGAAACCGCCGACGAGGACTGGCTGAAGAAGTCGGACCTCGCCGTGACCTTCCTCGACCGCTACGGCACCCCGATCGGCAGCCGCGGCATCAAGCACAACGACTCGATCCCGCTGGAAGACTTCCCAGACAATCTGATCAAGGCGACCCTGGCCACCGAGGACCGCCGCTTCTACGACCATTTCGGCATCGACTTCCCCGGCCTCGCCCGCGCGCTGGTGACCAACGCCCAGGCCGGCGGCGTCCGCCAGGGCGGCTCCTCGATCAGCCAGCAGCTCGCCAAGAACCTGTTCCTGTCCAACGAGCGCACCATCGAGCGCAAGGTCAACGAGGCGTTCCTGGCGATCTGGCTTGAGACCCGCCTGACCAAGAATGAGATCCTCAAGCTCTATCTCGACCGCGCCTACATGGGCGGCGGCACGTTCGGCGTCGACGGCGCCGCGCATTTCTATTTCAACAAGTCGGTGCGCGACATCAACCTGTCGGAAGCGGCGATGCTGGCCGGCCTGTTCAAGGCGCCGACCAAGTTCGCGCCCCACATCAACCTGCCCGCGGCGCGCGCCCGCGCCAACGTCGTGCTCGACAATCTGGTCGACGCCGGTTTCATGACCGAGGGCCAGGTGTTCGGCGCCCGCCGGAATCCAGCCTTCGCGGTCGACCGCCGCGACGAGAGTTCGCCGAACTACTTCCTCGACTATGCCTTCGACGAGATGCGCAAGCTGGTCGACACGTTCCCGAAGTCCTACACCGAGCGCGTGTTCGTGGTGCGGACCTCGATCGACATGAACGTGCAGCATGCCGCCGACGAGGCGATCGAGAACCAGCTGCGCCAGTTCGGCCGCGACTACCACGCGACCCAGGCGGCGACCGTGGTCTCCGATCTTGATGGCGGCATCCGCGCCATGGTCGGCGGCCGCGACTATGGCTCCAGCCAGTTCAACCGCGCCACCGATGCCTACCGGCAGCCCGGCTCGTCGTTCAAGCCTTATGTCTATACGACCGCGCTGCTGAACGGATTGAAGCCGACCTCGACCATCGTCGACGGCCCGGTCTGCATCGGCAATTGGTGCCCGCAAAACTACGGTCATTCCTATTCCGGCACGGTGACCCTGACCCAGGCGATCACCCGATCGATCAACGTCGTCCCGGTGAAGCTGTCGATCATGCTCGGCGGCAAAGAGGGTCCGAAGGCCGGCCGCGCCAAGATCGTCGAGGTCGCCCGCCGCTTCGGCATCAAGGCGCCGCTGCCCGATACGCCGTCGATGCCGATCGGCTCCGACGAGGTGACCGTGCTGGAGCATGCGGTCGCCTATGCGACTTTCCCCAACAAGGGCAAGGCGGTGACGCCGCATTCCGTGCTGGAGGTGCGCACCGGCGCCGGCGATCCGGTCTGGCGCTGGGACCGCGACGGGCCGAAGCCGCGCCAGGCGATCCCGGCCTCGGTGGCCGCCGACATGGCCGGCATGATGAGCCACGTCGTCAGCGAAGGCACCGCGCGCCGCGCCGCGCTCGACGGCATCCCGACCGCCGGCAAGACCGGCACCACCAATGCGTATCGTGACGCCTGGTTCGTCGGTTACACCGGCAACTTCACCTGCGCCGTCTGGTACGGCAATGACGACTATTCGCCGACCAACCGCATGACCGGCGGCTCGCTGCCGGCACAGACCTGGCATGACATCATGCTCGCTGCGCATCAGGGCGTCGAGGTGAAGGAACTGCCGGGCGTCGGCATGGGTGAGAAGCTGCCGCAGCCGGCGTCTGCGGCGATGGCGCAGGCCGGCCAGCCGAAAACGCTCGAGATCAAGCCTGGCCCGCCGCCGGTGCTGACCCGTCGCGGCGCCGATGTTCTGGTGCAGGTCGAGAAGATGCTCGACGATGCCGCGCGCGTCGCCGAAAAGACGGCGCCCGCCGATCCGAAGAAGCCGGGCAAGCCAGTGTCATCGAGCGCGCTGGCCTTCCCCGAGAACTACGCCGCGGCGACAGCCGATGGCGCTGCGACCCCTGCCCTGCGCAAGAACTGACGACAGCGATTTTCCCGTGCGGCTGCTCTTTATTACATTGGTCACGCTCCTGATCGCCACCGGCGTCGGCATCGGTGCGACCTGGATGACCACGACGCGCGGCACCGAATTCGGCACCCTGACGATCGGCGCCTGGACCGCGCGCCCGAAGACCGGCACCGCCGATGTCGATCCCTATGCGCGCGCCACCATCACCCGCAACGGCGAGCTGCCGATCGGCACCGGCGACGGCGTCGCCTTCACCGCGATTGCCGACGACACCAAGAAGCCGCTCGACGGCCGCTGCGACATCGTCGTCAGCGGCGTGACGCCACCGGCGCGGTTCTGGACACTGACGCTCTACGATCGCAAGGGCCACCTCGTCGCCAACACGCTGCAGCGCTACGGCTTCACCAGCCAGGAGCTGGTGCGCGGCGCCGACGGCTCGTTCGAGATCCGCGTCGCCGCACGTTCGCGCTCCGGCAACTGGCTGCCGACCGGCGGCATCGAGCGCTATGCGCTGATGCTGCGGCTCTACGACACGCCGGTCGGGGTCGCGACCCGCACGCAGCGTGACGCGCCGATGCCGTCGATCACCACGGTGGGCTGCCCGTCATGATCCGGTTGCTGTTCACGGTCGTCGTCGGTGTGCTGCTCGGCGGCGTGGTCCATCTCGTCAGCGTGCTGGCGCTGCCGCGCATCTCGACCCAGGACGCCTATTCGCGACTGACGCCGATGACCAAGCTCAACGCCGTTACGCCGCTGCCGCTCGCCGATCCCGGCAATTCGCCGATGCCGTTCATGGACCCGGCGTTTGCCATGGCGATCTGCCGCTACGATCTGTCCGACGGGCCGCTGAAGCTGACCGTGCCGGTGAGCCAGGCCTATACGTCGGTGTCGTTCTACACCCGCAACGAGATCGCCTATTACGCCATCAACGATCGCTCCGCCGGCAAGCGCGTCATCGAGCTCGACCTCATGACGGAGAATCAGCACGAGGATCTGCCCGAGGACGAGGAGATCACGGCCGCCGATCGCCTCATCATCGACTCGCCGAGCACGACGGGCCTGATTGTGCTGAAGGCGCTGGCCGCCGAACCCGGTCTCATGCCGCAGGCGCAGGCCTCCCTTGCAGCGGCCAGTTGCGGCGTGCAGGGCGAAGCTCCGGCCAAGGCGGAAAAGCCGCGCGGAAAGCGGTAAGCTTCGCTATCGCAGCCGGCAGCGCAACCCTGTCTTCACCCTTCGTGGCATAGAGGCTGAAGCGATCGGCTGATATGTTGCTGCAGCTCTGCAGCGCCTCGCTCACCAACAGGTCAATGCCTCTCGAAATCGAACGGAAGTTTCTCGTCAAGACCGATGCTTGGCGGGATCACGCGACGCATGCCGAGCGCCTTCGCGATGGCCTCGTGGCACGTCAGGACGGACTCAAGGTTCGCGTCCGCTGCTACGGCAGCCGGACGACATTGTGCGTGAAGAGCGGCCGGCGCGGCCTGTCGCGCGAGGAGTTCGAATACGACATTCCGCGCGATCACGCCGAGGCGATCTTCGCGCACTGCGCGGGCCGCATCATCGAGAAGACGCGTCACTACGTTCCCGGCGAAAGCGGCGTCTGGGAGATCGACGTCTATCATGGGGCGCTCGACGGCATCGTCATCGCCGAGATCGAGCTGCCGAGCGAAACGACCGTCGTGACGCCGCCCGATTGGGTCGGCGACGAGGTCACCGGCGATCCGCGCTACAGCAAGGCCAACATGCTGACCGAGCGCTTGCGCGCGGCAACGGTTCGCGAGCTGCGCCGCGCGCGTCTTGCAGGGCTGTGATGCGCGTATCACCCGATTGACCGGTGTCAAACCGCCCCCGCGAAGCCGATCTTAAACAGCGCGGACTTTGGCAGGCCTGAATGGCCTGCACACGGAGTTTGCCAGAATGAGTTCATCGCAGGTGATGTCGCAGGCGCTACGCGCCAAGATTATGTCGGCGGACGAGGCCGCCGCGCTGGTCAAGCCGGGCAGCCATGTCGGCATGAGCGGCTTCACCGGCTCGGGCTATCCCAAGGCAGTGCCGCTCGCCCTCGCCCGCCGCATCGAGGCTGCGCATGCGCGCGGCGAGCCGTTTCGCATCGGCGTGTGGACCGGCGCCTCGACAGCGCCCGAGCTCGACGGCGCTCTCGCCAGGGCGAACGGCATCGACCTCCGCCTGCCCTATCAGTCCGATCCGACGACGCGCCAGCGCATCAATGCCGGCAGCATCGAATACATCGATTTGCATCTCAGCCATGTCGCGCAGTTCGTCTGGTTCGGCTTTCTCGGCCATCTCGACGTCGCCGTGATCGAATGCGCCGGCATCATGCCGGACGGGCGGCTGATCCCGTCGACCTCGATCGGCAACAACAAGACCTGGCTCGATCAGGCCGACCGCGTCATCATCGAGGTCAATTCGTGGATGAACCCGGCGCTGCTCGGCATGCACGACGTCTACTACGGCACCCGGCTGCCGCCGCATCGCAAGCCGATTCCCATCATTGCCCCCGGCGACCGTATCGGCGAGACGACCTATCGCTGTGACCCCGAGAAGGTCATCGCCGTGGTCGAGACCTATGCGCCGGACCGCAACACAACCTTTGCCGCGCCGGACGCGATCTCCGGCGCAATCGCGGGACATATTCTCGAATTCTTCGAACACGAGGTGAAGCAGGGCCGGCTGCCGCGCAACCTGCTGCCGCTGCAGTCCGGCGTCGGCAACGTCGCCAACGCCGTGATGGCCGGGCTCGACGAAGGCCCCTTCCCGCATCTGACCGCCTATACCGAGGTGCTGCAGGACGGCATGCTGAACCTGATCCGCTCCGGACGGATGGAACTCGCCTCAGCGACGGCGCTGTCGCTGAGCTCGGACGCTGCCATTGAGTTCAACCGCGAGATCGAGTTCCTGCGCGACCGCATCGTGCTGCGGCCGCAGGAGATCTCCAACCATCCCGAGGTGATCCGCAGGCTCGGCGTCATCGCGATGAATGGCCTGATCGAGGCCGACATCTACGGCAACGTCAATTCGACCCATGTCCGCGGCAGCAGCATCATGAACGGCATCGGCGGCTCCGGCGACTTCGCTCGTAACGCCTATCTGTCGATCTTCATGACGCCGTCGACCGCGAAGGGCGGCACCATCTCCTGCATCGTGCCGATGGTCACGCATGTCGACCACACCGAGCACGACGTGCAGATCCTGGTTACCGAGCATGGGCTCGCCGACCTGCGCGGCCTGTCACCGAAGCAGCGCGCGCGCATCATCATCGAAACGACGGCACACCCGAAATTCCGCCCGGCATTGTCGGACTATTTCGAACGCGCCTGCCGCGATTCGACCGGCAAGCACACGCCGCATCTGCTCGAGGAAGCGTTCCGCCTGCTCAGGCCGGACTGAAGCGCGCGGTCTGCTGCCCACAACGGCACGTCTCATAGTCGACCGGATCGTGGCTGTTCACGATGGTGACCTGATCGCCGTGATCGCATTTCAGCCGTCGCAACCGCTCCTGGTTAGCGATGCGTGTCGCGCGGTCAAGATCTCCCTTGCGCTGGAAAAGGCCGAGCAGCAGCGGCATGCGCGGCCGCGCCTCGAGTTGACCGTGGAAAAAATAGGCATCGCCGGCGTGCAGCAGCCAATGGTCGCCACGACGCACCGCCACGCCGCAATGCCCGGGCGTGTGGCCCGGCAGCGGGATGATCAGGATGTCGCCGTTGCGAGCAACGGGCGCGCGCACGCCGCGAAAGCCGAACCAGTCCTCGCCGTCGTCGCCGTAGAACTGCCAGTCGGGGCGATGACGCCACTGCCCGGCCACGTAGCGGCCGCGTGGCGGCATTGGAGATCCCTCGACAGCCATCGCATGCTCGTTGCGATGAACGTGCACCTTGGCATTCGGAAAGTCGCCGATGCCGCCGGCGTGGTCGCGATCGAGATGAGTCAGCAGAATGTGCCTGACGTCCGCGGCAGCGAAGCCCAGCGCCTTCACCTGCTGCAACGCCGTTTCGGACGCGTCCAGCCGCGGCGCGGCTTGCCTCACCCAGCGCGCGCCCAGTCGCGCGGGCTCCGCGACATCCGTCGTGCCGAGGCCGGTATCGACCAGGACCAGCCCGTCGTCGCTTTCGATCAGCAGGCAATGGCAGACCAGGCGGGCGCGCGCGAACAGGCGGCCCGTTCCGCTCACCAGCCGGCCTCCGCGCGGGCACATCGTCCCGGTGTTGATATGGTGGATGCGCATTGATCACCTCTCGGCCTTCGCCCGTGGACATTGCGCATCCTTGCGTCTCCGCGATCGATAAGTAAAATATCGATAGATGATGTCTTGCATAGGCTGATCCTATGGATATCCGCGAGCTCCGCTATTTCTCGGCCGTCTTCGAGGAACGCAGCCTGACCCGGGCCGCGGCGCGCTGCTTCGTCTCGCAGCCGTCGATCTCGCTGGCGATTGCCAATCTGGAAACGGAGCTTGGGACCGAGCTGTTCATCCGCCACCGCAAGGGAGTCGTCCCGCTCGAATCAGCGGAGCGCCTGCAGCCGATCGCCCGCCGGATCGTCGAGGAGGCGGACGCCGCGCGCAATCTGTTCCGGCAAGGCGTGGCGAAGCAGGTGCTCAAGCTCGGCCTGATGCGCACCCTCGACGGCGGGCGCGTCACGGCGCTGCTCAAGCCGCTCACGGCGCGCCAGGATCTCAAGCTTCACATCGTGGGGCCTGCCGAACGTGCCGACGCGCGCATCGTCGCAAGAAGCCTCGTCAGTGACGACGAGCACTTTTTATCGCTCTGGAGCGAACGCTATGTCGCGGCACTCCCCCTCGCCCATCCGCTGACACTCAAGTCGCGCTTTCGGGCTGCCGATCTCGCCGAGGTCGCGATGATCGACCGCTGCCATTGCGAGCACAGCGCGCTGGCCGGGCGCGGCGGCAAGCCGCGCGAGGTCGCGGCCATCGCCGAGACCGAGGACTGGGCGCTGGCGCTCGTGGCCGCCGGCGTCGGCATCGCGATCGTGCCGGAAGGCGTCGTCCACGGCCGGAGCGATATCGCCGTGCGCGAGATCGAGATGACGTTGAAGCGCCAGGTCGGTCTGGCCTATCCGGCTGTGCGCGCACCGTCCGAAGGGCTGAAGACACTGATCGCGACGCTGCGAGCGGCAGCGCCGCCGAAGGGCACACGGCAGCAGAAGCGTGCGCCGGTCAAGCGAGAGCGGCGCGGCAAAGTCGCGCTGCGCTAGCCGCGCGTCGTGAGCGGCCGTTCGATCAGGGGCCGCGCCGCGACCGGAGGGTTGGCGGTCTGCGACGCCAGCTCGCTGATCAGGCGGTCGGCATCGGCCGCGATTCCGTCGGGCGCCTGCAGCACGAGACGCTCCAGCGCCCAGCGATAGGATGAGACGCGCTGCTCCAGGCTGATCTGCACCCATTGCACGATCAGCGAATTCTCCTGCATGCGCGCGACCGCGTCGGAGCGTTCGCGCGGCGACAGCTCGGTCATGAACTTCATGCTGGCGTCGCGCTTGCGGTCGAGGTCGATGACGCGGATGGCCGAGGAGAAGAACGGCTCGAAGCGCGTGATGTCGTCGCGCACGTCCTCGATCAGCTGCTGATAGCGCGAGGCATGCGAGCGGTGCGGCTCGTCGATCAGGGTGCGGCCATAGGCGGTGCGGTCGAAGGCCACCTTCTGGCGCCAGGGCGGCGCCGAGGGCGCATAGTCGCCGAACACGGTCTTCCAGGCGGGACGTGAGTGCGGCGGCTCGATCAGCGGATAAGCGAGATCGCGAAGCTGGCGCTCGTTGTCCGTCAGCTGGAACTGCGATGGCTTGACGCCGACGCTGGCGGTGGCTTCCGCCCCGATCCATTTGTGCATGTCGTCGTTGCGCATCTCCGCGCGGGTGCGGCCGAAATCTCCGCCGCTGCAGGCGCCGAGCAGTTGACCCGCGAGAAGAAGTGCAAGGATCGGCGCCACACGCCGGACCGGGAGCATCATGGCCGGCATTCCCATGTCTCCAGCCTGTCAGCGACGGCGGCGGCGGCGGCTCGGTGCGGCGCCCTCGCGGGGGCCGCGATCGTCGGTCGAGCTCTCGCGCTCGATCCGAACGACGGGAAGAATAAGGATCGTTCCCATGCCCTCCTTCGGCGCGCCGGTCGCGGCAGGTCGCGCGCGACGCGCAGCATCCGCCGGGAAGTCAATGATGGTCGCCATGTCTACTCTCTTTCGTGCCCGAAGTTCTTACCCCCAAACTCCCCGCTGCCCGAACTTCGCAGGCAGGAGGGCACGCAAAACTGACGATCACGAATGCGCATCACGACGCGACACGCCGCGGCATTCGCACGGAGATGATCAAACCGGCGGCGTGACGTGGCCAAGGCGAGATCATCGAACGGTTCGATTAAGATCAGGACGTGGTTAAGAGGGTCTTAATGCGCGGGCCTCGGACACGGATCGCGTGCAGAGCTCGGGGAAATGGCAAGCCAGCGTTGCGCCTTGGTCTCACCGGGAAAACTCGGCCATCTTCACCGATTGTTTTCCTTAACGCCCCATTAAAACAAGTCGGCTCTAATCGGCGCAACGATTGCCGAAGTTGCGTACCCGACATGACAAGATCATCGCTGTTCCCCGGCTTCGACGGGCTGCTCACGCTCTCGCGACGCGAGGGTGTCGACATCAAACCCACGCTGCTCCGCGTGCTGACCGATCTCTACGTTCAGGCGAGCACACATTCGGCTGATGAGGAGCGGCAATTCATCGAGCTGGTTTCGCGACTGGTCGACGACGTCGATGACGCCACCCGCGCGGCGGTGCGCGCGCGCCTCGCCATCTATCCGGGCACGCCGATCGAGATCCTCGGCAAGCTCGGACTGCGGCCGGCGCAGGACGAGCCCAAGCTGCCGCTCGCCAGCCTGATTCCGCCAGCTCTCCGCGCGCCGTCGCGGTCGCCCGCGCGCGACGATGCAAATTCCGCCGACCTGGCGATGCAGCCGAGGGACGCCGCCGAACTCAGCGAGATGTTCCTGCGCGCCGGCGCGAGGGAGCGCATCGCGATCCTGGAAAATCTGGCCACGGCGCCGTTGAAGCCGGCCGCACCGACGCCGCAGCACCGCGCCGCGCAGGCGATCGAGGCGCTGGAAATGGCGGCCTTCAATGCTGATGTCGAGACGTTCACGATGGAGCTCGGCGAAAGCCTGATCCTGCCCGCACGCGTCACCCAGGAAGTGATGGATGATGCGAGCGGCGAGCCGCTCGCCTGCGCCGCGAAGGCGCTGGGCATGCCGAGCGCGGTGTTCGAGCGGGTGCTGCTGTTCCTCAAGCCGGAGATGGGTCAATCGGTCCAGACCGTGTTCAGGCTGTCGCGCTTCTACGAGCGGCTGAGCGATCGCGCGGCCCTGATCATGGTGGCGGCGTGGCGTGGCGCGGCGATCGCGGCGATCAGGGCGAAGCATCGCCCGGCCCTCTATGACGACGAACGGCAGCATGTTCGCGCCGGCGCGGCGCGGCCAGCGACATCGGTCCGGCCGATCATCCGCACCGGCACCGACGGCTTCAAGCGCTGACGCGCGTCGTCGCCCGCTGCGCGCCGGCGTCGTCAGAATGAGAATGCGTTCGCCAAGCGGACGCTCGACCGGCTAGGGTCTGTGGGGATTCATCGAGAGTTTATCACGGCGGCGGTCAGATGGATCATGGAGGTGAAGCTCTGATCGGTCTTTTCCGCACGCATCGCGATGCGTTTGAACTCTTTGAGCTTTCCAAAGAAGTTCTCGATCAGATGGCGCCATTTGTACATCTCCTTGTCGATGGCGCGCGGCGTTGCGCGACGTGGATGCTGAGAGATGACGACTTTGGCACCGCGCGCATCGAGCTCGGCGATGATGGCGTTGCTATCGAAGGCCTTGTCGGCGATCAGTGCATCGAAGGTCAGTCCCTCGATGAGCGGCGGCACACCTACCGTGTCGAAGCGGTGTCCCGGCAAAAGCACGAAGTGCACCAGGTTGCCGAGGGCGTCGGTGAGCGCCAGGATCTTGGTGGTCATGCCGCCTTTCGAGCGGCCGATCGCTTGATTTTGCGTCCCCCTTTTGCACCCTGACCGTGGCGGTGGACCTTGACGATGGTGGCATCGACCATGGCGTATTCCATATCGGGATCGTCGGAGACGGCTTCGAACAACCGCTTCCAGACATCCGCCTTCGACCAGTCGCGGAAGCGTCTGAAAGTGCTGTTCCAATGGCCGAACGCAGCCGGCAGATCGCGCCAGGGACTGCCCGTGCGCGCAATCCACAGTACCGCTTCGACAAAAAGTCGGTTGTTGTTGCCGCTTCGCCCGGGATCGCCCGGCTTGCCCAGGCAATGCGGCTCAATCTTCGCCCATTGGGCGTCTGTCAGAACGAATCGCTCCATCCAAAGCTTGAATCACGAACAAGTCCGGATGGGAATCCTGTATCCCCACAGACCCTAGGACGAGTCGCGCACGAGATCGAGGAAGTGCCGGCCCTGCTTGTCCTCGGTCTCAACGATCCAGGCGTCCGGATCGAAGCGCTGCTCCTTGACCAGGCGCTCCTCGATCTGCGCTTCCGCGACCGGCTGGGGAGCGATCGCAACGAACAGGCGCTCGATCGGGCGTCTGTCGTCATAGACGGTCTGCGGCGCAGGAACGTAGAGCTGGGCCGTGCCGTCCATCAGCGCGACCTTCACGAACGCCGCCCCCGCCTCCTCGGCGCCACGCCGGCGGACTGCGCTGAATGCGCCCGCCGACTGACAGCGGCGCAGATAGGCGCTGACCCAGATGCTCGTCTTCAGGCGCATGATGATTCAAGCCGAGTGATCGCGTGCCGTGATCGGCAGCCGCCCGCCTGCTCTATTCGATCGGATGACCGATGACAATTGCGAGCTCGCGCACGAGGCGATCCGTCACCTGCCCCGTCACCGGCAGCTTGCGCTCGCGCTCGAACTTCTGGATCGCGGCCTGGGTGTCGGTGCCGATCATCCCCGTCGGCTTCAGCTGACCGTAGCCATAATCGGTCAGCGCGCGCTGAACTGCGGCGACGCGGCGTGCATTGCCGCCCTGCGTCGGCTGCCCGCGTGAGGCGCCCTGGCCACCGCTGACCGAGCGCACGAGATCGGCAAGCGGATCGGCATATTTCTGATCGGATCGCGCATCGGCGGCCCTCTGTTCCGCAGCCCGGGTTTCAGGAGGCCGCGTCTCGATCACCTTCGGATCGAACGGCGAGATATCGGCCTCCATCGGCCGCGGCCGCGGCAACGGATTCGCGCTGGTGAGAACCGGAGGGATCGTGACGATCGAACCGAACATCGGTGCGGGATGCGGTCCCGATTGCAGGAACACGGCATTGACGATGATCGCACTGCCCGCCGCACAGGCCAGCAGCCCCGCGAACAGATCCTTCGGACTGTGGAGCATGGCCCGCATCAGCCAGCCGCGCTCCTCCGCGACGTCGATCGCGGCCGCGGCGGCCCTGGCACGCTTGCGGCGGCGCGGCGGCGCCTCATCCTCGTCTGCAGCTCGTCTAGGCACTCTTCTTCACCTGAATCATCGGCCCGGCCTGGGCGGATCGCGTCGGCGACAACGGCGTCACGGTGGCGGTCGCCGCAGCAAGGCAATCGATGGGAAGTCCGATCGTGACCGTCGTTCCCTCGTCGAGCTTGCTTTCTATCGACATTTCACCGCCGTGCAAGTTCACGAGACTCTTCACGATCGAGAGACCGAGCCCGGTTCCCTCGTGACGCCGCTGATAGGTCTTGCCGGCCTGGAAGAACGGATCGCCGATTCGCTTGAGATCATCGGCCGCAATGCCGACGCCGGTGTCGGTGACGCGCAGCAGCAGCCGCGACCCGTCGACGCCGGCCGACACCGCGACGCGACCGCCGCGCTCGGTGAACTTGATGGCGTTCGAAACCAGGTTGATCACGATCTGCTTGAAGGCGCGCGGATCGCCAGTGATCATGGGAAGATCCTGCGGCACATCGGCCGACAGATCGACGCCGTTTTCCCGCGCGCGCAGCGCCAGCAGATTGCAGCAATTGATCAGCGCGGCACGGGGCACGAACGGCTCCGGCGTCAGCTCGAAATTGCCCGACTCCATCTTCGACATGTCGAGGATGCCGTTCACGACGGACAGCAGATGCTGGCCGGAATCGTTGATCAGCTGAGAATATTCGCGACGCCGTGCCGGATTCAGCATCAGCGTCTGCTCCTGCATCAGCATGTCCGAGAAGCCGATGATGGCGTTGAGCGGCGTACGCAACTCATGGCTCATCGTGGCGAGGAACCGCGTCTTGGCCGCATCGGCGCGTTCGGCCGCACTGCGAGCCAGCTCGAGCGCCTGCTCCTGCAGCTTGCGATCGGTGACGTCGCGCATGACCGCGACGACCTCCTGATCCGATCCGCTTGGCACTGGGCCGGCGGCATCGAGCGGACGGCAGCGCATTTCGACCCAGATGAAATCATGCGTGGCGCGCTGCTCGCCGGCAGCATCACGCCGCAGGCGGAACTCGACGCTCGACGCTTCACTGCCGCGCGCCGCTTCCGACAACGCCGTGAGATAGGCCGGGCGATCGGCGACGTGAACACGCTCGAACAGGCCGTGGCCATGCAGCTGGGTCACGGGCGCGCCGAGCAGATTCTCGACCGCGGGCGAGATGAACATGACCGCGCCGTTGCGGCGGTGACGGGAAATCACGTCGCTCATGTTGCGCGCGAGCAGACGATAGCGCTCCTCCTCTCTCGAGAGCAGCGTCACGCTGGTGCGCGCCAGCGCGTCGGCGGCGAAGGCGAGCACGGCAGCATAGAGCGTAGCCGAGGCGACGCCGAAGGCGAGCAGGCTCGTGCGCAACGCCGGATTGGTCTCCGGCTTCGGCAGCCAGCCCAGATGACCGACGAGAATCAGCAGCAGCGCGCAGGACAGCGCCAGCGCCGCCGAGAACAGCACGACGCGGCGCGACGCCGAGAACGCCGCTTCCAAGGGAATGACGATCAGCCACACGGCGGCGAAGGATTCGATGCCGCCGGTCTCGACCGACACCGCCATGATCAGCCCTGACAAGGCCAGCGACGACAGCGCGCAGGCGCTCTCATAGCGGCCGGTCCGCGACAGATACCAGGACAGCAGAATGGGTGCGATCAGCCAGGCGAGCGCGCCGACTTCCAGCGCGCTCGGCGCGCCGCGCATCGCGAGATAAGCGGGGAAGACGGCGAAGGCGGCGAGGCTGCCGAGCAGGCGCGGAGCGATGAAGGCGCGATGGCGCGCGCGCGTCATCGCATCAGTTCGAGCCGATGGATGCAACAAGGCATCAAGACAATCGCGGATGATACTCAACACACTCACGGCTCTCGCGCCTCGGCCTGTCGGTCGCTCTTCGGAAGCGAAGAACGCGCCGGGACGCCCCCTGTCGTCGGAAGTCACCGTGTCAGACTCGCATTAAGCGAACGCTAAGGGCCAGGATGCGGCAACGGCGCCATTCGGACGGGATGGTGAATGCATCGTTTCCGGCCGCGCGGACGGTTGCGAAAGCGTCGCGATCTCCAGCCGGTTGCATCTCGATTTCCGCTCACGCCAACGAAAAATTTACGCCGAAAAAAGTTCCGACCTCCGCTTCGCGAATTCTCAACCAATTGGGCGCAATCCAAGAGACGCGACATAGAACAAGGCAGCTGTGGATCTCGACGGCGTCGGTGGGGACAGGCGCGAGATTGCAGGGACGGTCGGGGTTGCGTGATGTTCTTTCTGCTTCGAATGGCATTCTGGCTCGGGCTCGTGCTCGTGCTGCTGCCGCGCGAGAAGAGCCCTGACACCGACAAGCTGCCGCAGATCCATGCGCACGAAGCGGTGCAGGCCGCGACCGCCGCCGTCTCCGACATGAGCCAGTTCTGCAAGCGCCAGCCGCAGGCCTGCGAGGTCGGAGGCCAGGCCGCCACCGTGATCGGCCACCGCGCCCAGGAGGGTGCGCGCAAGATCTATCAGATCATCACCGACAAGCCCGAAGCCGCTGAGAAATCCGGCCCCGCCGACAAGTTCATCGGGCAGGTGAAGCCGTCCAGTCTCGACAAGCGTCCCAACGATCACACCGGCTCGATCGACGCGCCCGTGGTCGAGGATGTGCCGGCCGGCGCGGCGACGGTGGACACGCTGTCTGTCGATGACCTCGCGGCCGAATGGCACCTGCCACCGACGCCCTGACACACGGAACCGCTGTCGCTTTCGACCCGCCGAGCGCCTATATAAGAGCTCGAATTGGGATATTGAGAGCACCATGACGATCGATGAGATCCGCGACAATTTCGCCCTGCTTGACGATTGGGACGATCGCTACCGCTACGTGATCGAGCTCGGCCGGACGCTGGCGCCGATGCCCGAGGACGAGCATTCCGCTGCCAACAAGGTGCAGGGCTGCGCGAGCCAAGTCTGGCTGTCCCGTCACGCCGATCATAGCGGCGCCGCGCCGATCCTCAACTATCTCGGCGACAGCGATGCCCACATCGTGCGCGGCCTGATCGCGATCCTGCTCACGCTGTATTCGGGCCGGACCCCGCAGGACATTCTGAAAGTCGACGCGCCGGCCGTGTTTGACGAGCTCGGGTTCCGCGAGCACCTGACACCGCAGCGCTCCAACGGGCTGCGCTCGATGGTCGAGCGCATCCGCTCCGACGCCCGCGAAGCGCTGGCCGCGGCGTCCTGAACCGGTTCCGCGGCTATTTCTCGCGCTCGGGCCGCTGCTGGCCGAGGCCCATCTTCTTGGCGAGCTGAGAGCGGGTCACCGCGTAGTTCGGGGCCACCATCGGATAGTCCGGCGGCAGGTTCCATTTGTCGCGGTATTGCTCGGGCGTCATGTTGTACTGGGTCCGCAGATGCCGGCGCAGCGACTTGAAGCGCTTGCCGTCCTCGAGACAGACCAGATAGTCCGCGTGGATCGACTTCTTCACCGGCACGGCCGGTCGCGCCGGCTCCGGCGCCGGCTCGCTGCGGCCGGACGCGACCCGCGTCAGCGCCGCATGGACCTGGCTGATCAGCGAAGGAATTTCGGCCGCCGGCGTCGGATTGTTGCTGAGATAGGCCGAGACGATGTCGGCCGTCAGATCGATGAAGCTCTTGCCGGCCCCGTCCGTCATGTCCCCCTCGCCACGCTTTGTCCGGTGACTATCATTCGCAAGTATCGCTCCGATCGAGCGACCGCGTTGTCCGGCAATTCTCCAGTCAATATGGGCAAATGACTGGCGAAATGACAAGAAGGTGAAGACCTCTTCTTGAGAAGATCTGTCCAGATCGCAGTATCGGTTGCCTTATACCAAGCTTTCGCGATCGGGCCCCGTGACGCCAGGCGCCGCTCAGCCGCGGCCCTCGAGGTGGGTGCGCAGTTCGTCGATCGAGGCGAAGCGCATCATCCCCTCTGGCATTTGCGCTTCGATCGAGCCATCCGAATAGAGCGAATAGGCCATCCCATCGACGACACCGGATTTGACGATCACGACGGAAGGCGGGGCCTCTGCTGCCGGCGGCTCAGGCTCGGGCGCGGGTTCGGGCTCGACGAAGGCGGGCGCGGCGCGGGTGAAGCGGCGCGGAAAAGGCGGCCGCGGCGCGTCGCTCTCGCGGGCCCGTTCCGATCTCGACCAGCCATCCTCGAAAGCCGGTGGCGCAGGTTCGGCCGGCGACGGCTCGTCGACCGGGGCAGCCGGTGGCTCACTCAGGGGCGGCGAACGGAAATCGGAGCCGAGCGCTTCCGCGCCGCGCTTTTCCGCACGCTCCCGCTCGCGGCGCGAGGTCGAGGCGAACAACAGGTTGCGCTTTGGCCGCTCCACCGGCTCCGCCGCAACCTCCTCGCCGGCAGGCTCCGGCGTGGCGGGACGCAGCGGCAGGCCCAGCGGCGACGACGGCGACGGCGCGGACGACAGCGGCGAGGCGAGATCCGGCATCCGCGGGCGCAGCCGCGACGAGCCGCTCTCCCGCCAGAGCTCCTCGGTCGGCGGCACCGGCGGAGGCTCGAGCTCGGGCCGTTTGCCGAGGGCCGGCAGCTGCAGCGGCCGGACCTCGTCTGACGCCGGGCGTTGCTGCCGCAACCGGCTCGAGATGATCTTCAGCTCGTTGAGAACGGCCGACAGTGCAATCAGGAGCAAGCCGCTGCAGACGCCGAGAGTGCCGGACTGGATCAGCGTGTTCCCGACGCTGAAGTCCTTGATCGGAATTCCATAGGCGATCGCCCCGAGCCCGGCCAAGACGGCAAGGGCCCCAGCGACCAACATAGCACTCATCATCGAACCCATCCTCTAATGCGTCAGTCCCGGACGGCGTCCGACCCTTATCACATGAGTTAGCCTGCGGTTGCCCGCGTCCCCTGACCGGATTTTAGTCGAAATCCGCGACAATTTGCAGCAGAAGTTCGGTCGCTGCGCCGCACCATCCCCGTCAAAACCACTAGATGCGCCACGATCATGACACAATCTCCTCCGGCAACCCGTGGAACCAGCTTGGGTTCCTCCGGGTTTGTCCCGTGCCGCTGGTTCAGGACGCGTTCATGTCGCTGTGGCAATATGGCGCCAAGCAGCCGAAATTCGGGTCCCTGCTGCAGTGCGATGGACGCGTGACGCTCATATTTCCGACACCTCGAAAATCGGGACGCGCTATACGCAGGTGGGGAAACAGACCTGAAGCGCGGAAGCGGGGTCGTTGGGGGACGCCGGGTCACTATCAGCCATGACATCGATAACCACTTCGGTCCTCGAGACGCCGACACGGCGGACACTCGAGCGGACTTGTGACGATCTCGCCATGTTCGTGCTCGCCGCCGTCACGGTGGTGGCCGGACTGACGTTCCGGGATTACGGCCTGGGCTGGGACGATTACACCCATGCCGAGTACGCCGATCTGTTGCTGCGCATGTACGGTTCCGGTTTCAGGGACACGGCGGCGCTGTCGTTCGCCAATCTCTATATGTACGGCGGCGGGTTCGACATGGTTGCAGCGCTGCTGCACAAGATCCTGCCGCTGGAATTGTTCGAGACGCGGCGGCTGGTCGGCGCGATCGTCGGGCTGATTGGCCTTGCCGTCACCTGGCGGCTGGCGCGCCGCATCGGCGGCGCCGTGGCCGGCGTGGCGGCCCTGCTGCTGCTGGCGCTGTGCCCGATCTTCTACGGCCACATGTTCATGAACCCGAAGGATGCCCCCTTCGCGGTCGCCATGGTCGTCCTGCTGATGGGGATGGTCCGCCTGGCCGACGAGTATCCCTACCCCTCGCCGCGCACGGTGCTGATCCTCGGGCTCGGCGCGGGCTTCTCGATCGGCTCGCGCATCCTCGGCGGCATGGCCGTGGTCTACGCCCTGGTCGGCTTCATGCCCCTGCTGCTGGAGGAATACCGCAAGCAGGGCGCGCGCGAGGCGATCCGCCGTTTTGCCCACGTGCTTTATGTTCTGATCCCCGGCCTGATCCTGGGCTATCTGGTCATGGGCCTGATCTGGCCGTGGTCGATCATCGAACCGGCCAATCCGTTGCGCGCCCTGACCTACTTCTCGCACTTCTTCGAGAAGCCGTGGAAGGAGATGTTCGACGGCGCGCTGGTGTCGGTTCCCGACATGCCCTGGTCCTATCTGCCGACGCTGTTCGCGCTGCAGATGCCCGAACTGATGATCGCGCTGTTCGTGGCCGGCGTGGTGGCCTCGTTGATGTCGCTGTCGCGGCCCGACATGCCGGCCCGCCAGAAGACTGTCCTGTTGATGCTGACCTTGGCGGCGACGCTGCCGGTGCTGATCGCGATCGTCAAACGCCCGGCACTCTACAACGGCATCCGCCACTTCGTGTTCGTGATCCCGCCGATGGCGCTGCTCGGTGGCGTCGCCTTCGCCTGGCTGTTGTCCTGGCTCAACGCCGACGAGCGTCGCAGCTGGCAGCCGGTGGCGATCGCAGCCTTCTGCTTCGGCCTGCTGCTGCCGCTCGCCGAAATGATCCGCCTCCACCCCTATCAGTACACCCACTTCAACTTCATCGCCGGTACCGTGCGCGAAGCCGACACTCGCTTCATGCTCGATTACTGGGGGCTGGCGCTGAAGCAGGCCTCGGACGGGCTCAAGGAACAGCTCGACGAACGCCAGGAGGTGCCGCCGATCGGGCACAAATGGAAGGTCGCGGTGTGTGGTCCGCAGCGCCCGGCCCAGGTCGCGCTCGGCCCCGACTTCACCATCGGCTGGGACAGCCACGCAGCGGATTTCGCCATGACGCTCGGCGAGTTCTACTGCAAGGGACTGACCGCGCCTGTCATGGTCGAGATCAAGCGCGACGACGTCGTGTTCGCCCGGGTCTACGACATCCGTGGCCGCAGCATTTCGAGCCTGCTATCGATCCCCGCGCCCTGACGCGATCGGCTCAGCCAAACGACATGACAGCCCTCCCGGCTCCGCGCCTTGCCGAGCCGGGAGAGGCCGCTTACGCTCCGACCAAGCAAGAGATCGGAGGATGCCATGTCGCCCGCGGAAGCCCGCCTGAAGGAAGTCCCGTCGAACATGACGGAAGCGGAGTGGTCGCAGCGGGTCAATCTCGCCGCCGCCTACCGCCTGGTCGCGATGTTCGGCTGGGATGATCTGGTCGACACCCACATTTCGGCCCGCGTGCCCGGACCCGAGCATCACTTCCTGATCAATCCCTATGGCCTGTTGTTCGAGGAGATCACCGCCTCGAGCCTGATCAAGGTCGACCTCTACGGCAACCAGCTCTCCGAGAGCGAGTACAGCATCAACCCGGCGGGCTTCACCATCCATTCCGCGATCCACGAGGTGCGCGAGGATGCCGGCTGCGTCATCCATCTGCACACGCTGGACGGCGTGGCCGTGTCGAGCTGCGCCGACGGCCTGCTGCCGCTGAACCAGATCGCGCAATATGTCACCCACGACCTCGCCTATCACGACTATGAAGGCGTGGCGCTGGATCATGACGAGCGGCCGCGGCTGCAGCGCGACCTCGGCACCAAGAACTGCATGCTGCTGCGAAATCACGGCACGCTGACGGTAGGCCGCTCGGTCGCCTCGGCCTTCGAGCGCATGTATCACCTGGAGCGCGCCTGCTCGATCCAGGTTCGCACGCGCACGCTCGGTCCGTCGGCCTATCCTGTCCGCGACGAGGTGATCGACAAGAATGCCAAGCTGTTCGACAACGAGGAGCGCGTCGAACTCCGCTCCACCCAGTTGGTCTGGCCGCCGCTGCTGCGCCGGCTCGATCGGGTCAATCCCGGCTACCGGAATTGATTTTCGCGCGCTGATCGGCTAACAAGAGCCCATCACCCTCTACGCTTTTTGGAATGAAACGCCGTCCAATTCCGGGCGGCGTTTTTGCGTTTGGCTTGAGTCAGATCGAGCTCGCGCTCACGACTGCGGCCCGCAAAGCCCCTTCAGCTCTGCGGCCAGACGCCGTTCGACGAACCGGCGCTCGTGATCGGCAAGCTTGGTCGCCAGCAGCCGGCGATAACGCCGCACGTTGGCCTCCCGGGAAAACCGCAGGCGGGCGGCCGGCCGCATCCGGACGCTCGCCGCGCCCGGCCACGTCTCCGTGGCACCAACGGCTTCGACGTCGACCCGCGGAACGATGCGCATGGCTGCACCACCGCCCGGCCGTGGCGGCTGATCCTCGCGGTCGAGCTGCCGCAACGCGCTCAGGATGTCGGCCAGATGCAGCGGACGCGCGATGCCGGGGATCTTGCGCAGGCCCGGCCGCGACTCGACGGCGTACATGTCCGAGGCCCAGGACGACAGGATCAGCCGCTTCTCGGCGATTGAAAGCCTGGCGTCGTTCAGCAGGTTCGTCGGGGATGCATAATGCGAGACCGGGTGGAAAGCAGCCCCGCCAGCGGTGATCGAAAGACTGCGCTCGCTCATGAGATGTCTCCTCCTACGCTCCTTTCACGAGAGACGAATGATGACGGACGCGGGCGACGTGGCGCCCGCGTCGCAGACCAGAGCTAGTTCAGGCCGCCTTCTGCCGTGCGATCTGCTCCACCGGCGGCGTGCCGATCGCAATTCGCCGCGGCTTCATCGCCTCGGGAATTTCCCGCACGAGCTCGATGCGCAGCAGGCCATTATCGAACGAGGCGCTGGTGACCTGCACGTAGTCGGCAAGATTGAACTGCCGCTTGAACGGCCGCGCCGAGATGCCCTGATAGAGGTACTCGCGGCTCTCCATGTCGGCCTTGCGCCCTTCCACGGTGAGCACGTTGTGCTCGGCCGTGATGGCGAGTTCGTCCGGCGCGAAGCCGGCCAGCGCCAACGAGATCTGATAGCGGTCCTCACCAAGCCGCTCGATATTGTAGGGAGGATAATTGTCCTCGACGGCGCGCTGCGTCTCGTCGAGCATGTCGAACAGGCGGTCGAACCCGATGGTGGAGCGCCACAGCGGGGCGAAGTCATAAGTCCTCATAGCCAAGTCCTCCTAGGAGCAAGATGGATACGAAGGAGCGCCGGCCGATGCGGGATTCCGAGGACCAACAACCGGTCAGCGCCCAGATCACAACCGGGCCCTGATGGCACCCGGCGCCGCCGAAGCGGCGAAAAACGAATTAGAAAAAGCCGAAGCCGATTTCAAGAGGTGGCCTTCGATTTTTTTGTCGCATCTCCTGCGGCGAGTTGCCGTCAGGCGGCCACCGCCGACAGCCGCTGCAGCCGCATCGTGGCCTCGCGCAGCACGCTGACCAGCCGGTCGCGCTCGCGGGCGTCGAGATCGCCCTGCGACAACACCGTCTGGCAATGCGCGACGACGCGCTGCTCGCTGGCGATCAGGAAGCGGGTCAGGCGCCGGGGATCCGTCGCGCTCATGACAGCGGCCGGATTCGGCGGCGGATGGTCGTACTGCCACGAAGGCATGATCGCCCCTGCCCAAGAGCGCTGGGCCAACTCCGGGCGGCGCGTCAGCGCGGCCGCACCTCCCGTCGATCGTCTGTCCGCCGCGAGCGCGGCCGGGTCCGATGATTGTGGCCGGTTCTGGACGGTTTGCGATCGTAGCGCTGTTAGATAGCCGCCTGTTGTGGCCGATCCACGGCCAACCGCGGCGGCCCGTGCTTTTCTCTTCGTTGGGTCGGGCAATCGCGGCGGCGCCCTCTTCGGCCCGTCAGCCAGCGGTGCCTCGCTAGTGACTGGCAGCGCAGCAAATAACGATCGATGCGGCGCACGAGCACGCGGTCGCGCAATGGACGGAACTGCATGCACATCCTCCTTTACAGGTCAGCGATGTCATAGGACCCGGCTTCCATGAGGTCTCCGGGCGACGCACGACTTGGGAAAGCCGAACTTTGCGTTCAAGAGGGTCACCCAAAATTTTGGGACACCCTGCTGGAACGATTGCCAGGACTGCTCTTGACCGGAGCCGCCGTCCTGACCAGTTCTACCAGCGCCAAAATCCGCCCCATCCTGTCGAGGAAAGACGATGCAGCTTCTGCGTTGTGTCCGGCCTTTGGTCCTGATGCCGGCTATTGTGCTCTCGCTCCTGGCAAGCCCTGCCCCGGCTCAGATCCCCGATCTCAAGCTCGGTCGCGTGCCGACGCTGGCTCCGCTGGTCAAGGAGGTCACCCCCGCGGTCGTCAACATCTCGGTCGAGGGCAAGATCCGGCAGGACAATCCGCTCTATCAGAACTCGCGATCCCGCGACTTCAGCGACATCCCCAAGCAGGTCGAGCGGCAGATCAGCGCCACCGGCTCGGGCGTGATCGTCGATGCGCAGCGCGGCTATGTGATGACGGCCAACCACGTCGTCGAACATTCCGACATGGTGCAGATCAGGACGAAGGACGGCCGCAGATTCGCCGCACGCCTTGTCGGGCGTGATCCCGCCACCGACATCGCGCTGTTGCAGATGGAGGATCCCGCCGATCTCAGGGCGATCGCGTTCGGCAACAGCGACGCGCTCGAGGTCGGCGACTTCGTGATCGCCGTCGGCAATCCCTTCGGCCTGGGACAGACCGTGACCTCCGGCCTGGTCAGCGCACTCGGGCGCACCGGGCTCGGCAAGCAGGGCTATGAGGATTTCATCCAGACCGATGCCGCGATCAATCCCGGCAATTCCGGCGGCGCACTGATCAATCTGCGCGGCGAGCTGGTCGGCATCAACACCGCCATCATTTCGCCCGGCGGCGGCAATGTCGGCATCGGTTTCGCGGTGCCGATCAACATGGCGCGCCGGGTGATGGAGCAACTGGTCGTCAACGGCCGCGTCGATCGCGGCCGCATCGGCGTCACGCTGCTCGACCTGGACTCGACGACAGACGGCCGCGTCGTCGGCGCGCGCGTCGCCGACGTGACCGCAGGCTCGCCGGCCGAGCGTGCGGGACTGCGCAAGGGCGACATCATCGTCAAGGCGAACGACATGCCGGTGCGCAGCGCGACGCAGGTTCGCAATTTGATCGGACTGACGCCGGTCGGGCAGCGCGTCCGACTCGTCTACGAACGCGACCGCGCACTCGGCAATGCGACCGTGGAGGTCGCGCCGGTCGCTGACGACCGCGCGCGGGCGCGGACGTCGGGCTGAGACTGCCCTGCTCTCGCGAAACAAAAATGGCGGGAGAGGACACCTCTCCCGCCATCGAACCTGTGATCTTTGGTTTAGAGCATCAGCGCGGCATCTCTGCGAGCGCGGCGAGAATGCGCGCCCAGGAGCGGATGCCCTTGTGGTAGCTCTTCAGGTCGTACTTCTCGTTCGGCGAATGGATGTTGTCGTCGTCGAGACCAAAGCCGACCAGGAGCGAGTCGAGGCCGAGCGTCTTCTTGAAGTCGGTGACGATCGGGATCGACGCGCCCGACCCCATCAGGATGGTCTCCTTGCCCCACTCGTCCGTCAGCGCCTGCTTGGCGGCGGCGAGCGGCTTCATCGTCCAGTCGAGCGCGATCGCCGCGCCCGCCGAATGATCGCCGAACTCGACCGAGCAGTCGCCGGGAATGCGCGCCGAGACGTAGTCGCGGAACGCCTTGCGGATCGTGAGCGGGTCCTGGCCCTCGACCAGGCGGAACGAGACCTTCGCATGGGCCAGCGACGGGATCACCGTCTTCGAGCCCTCGCCGATATAGCCGCCCCAGATGCCGTTGATGTCGCAGGTCGGCCGCGACGAGATCTGCTCGATCAGCAGGCGATCCTTCTCGCCGGCCGGGATCGACAGGCCGATCGGCTTGAGGAAACTCTCGGGCGTCAGGTTCAGCTTCTTCCACTGCTCCAAGACCTCGGGCGGCACGTCCTTCACGCCGTCATAGAAGCCGGGAATCGTGATCCTGCCATTCGCATCGAACAATCCGCCGAGCACCTCGGTCAGCACCCGGATCGGATTGCGCGCGCCGCCACCGAACACGCCAGAATGCAGGTCGCGATTGGCGGCCTTGATCTTCACCTCTTCATACAACAGCCCGCGCAGCGAGGTGGTGATCGCCGGCGTGTTCGGGTCCCACATGCCGGTGTCGCAGACCAGCGCGAAGTCGGCCTTGAACTCGTCCTTGTTGGCTTCGAGGAACGGCACGAAATTCTTCGAGCCGACCTCTTCCTCGCCCTCGATCAGCACCGTGATGTCGAGCGGCAGCGAGCCCGTGACCTTCTTCCAGGCGCGGCAGGCCTCGACGAAGGTCATCAGCTGGCCCTTGTCGTCCTCGGCGCCGCGCGCGACGATGATCTTGCGGCCGTCGGCATGGTCGGTGACGACAGGCTCGAACGGCGGCCGGTGCCAGAGATCGAGCGGATCGACCGGCTGCACGTCGTAATGGCCGTAGAACAGCACGTGCGGCTTGGCCGCGCCGTGGCCGTTGCTCTTGCCGACCACGGCTGGATGGCCCGCGGTCGGGCGCACCTCGGTCGCAAAGCCGAGCGTCGCAAGATCCTTGGCCAAATGGTCGGCGGCCGCCTTGCAATCGGCCGCGAACGCAGGATCGGCCGAGATCGACTTGATGCGGATCAGGGAGAACAGCCGTTCCAGGCTGTTGTCGAAGTCGGCATCGACGTGGTCGAGAACGGATTGCAGCTGCGCATTGGCCATGGGCACCGGAGTCCTTGCAAATGAAGACGATTGGGTTGCTTGTAGCTCCGATGCGCAGCCCGGACCAGCCTCCTCCGTGACGCGTGGGAACGCGTCCGGCCGCACTCGGGGCATCACACCGGCTGGAACAGGCCTGCGATCAACGCCGCAGCAAACTGCCCAGCGCGCCGCGCACCAGGCTGCGGCCGATCGAGCCGCCCAGGGAGCCGCCGACCTGCTTGCCGAGATCGGCCGCGATGCCGCCGACCACCTTGTCGGTAACCGAGCGGGCGACGTTGCGCGCGATCACCTGCGTGGTCGACAACTGTCCGCGCTTGACGTTGGTGCCGAAGATGGTCGCTGCGATGTCGCCGATCTTGCCGAGCACGCTGCCGGACGACGGGTCCGCGGTCGCGGCGGTTCCGGTAATGCGCTTCTGGAGCATCTCATAGGCGGACTCCGCATCGACCTCGGTGTCGTATTTGCCCTTCACCGGACTTGCGTCCATGATCGCCTTGCGCTCCTCCGGCGTGATCGGCCCGATCCGCGCCGACGGCGGCCGGATCAGCACGCGCTCGACCATCGCCGGCGTGCCGTTGCCTTCGAGGAACGACACCAGCGCCTCGCCCTTGCCGAGCTCCATGATCACCTTGGCGGTGTCGAGCTTCGGATTGGGGCGGAAGGTGTCGGCAGCGGCCGCCACCGCCTTCTGGTCGCGCGGGGTGAAGGCGCGCAGTGCATGCTGCACACGGTTGCCCAACTGCCCGAGCACGCGGTCAGGAACGTCGAGCGGGTTCTGCGTGACGAAATACACGCCGACACCCTTGGACCGGATCAGACGCACCACCTGCTCGATCTTGTCCATCAGCGCCTTCGGCGCATCGGTGAACAGCAGATGCGCCTCGTCGAAGAAGAAGACCAGCTTGGGTTTCGGCAGATCGCCGACCTCGGGCAATTCCTCGAACAGTTCGGACAGCATCCACAGCAGGAAGGTCGCGTACAAGCGCGGGTTCTGCATCAGCTTGTCGGCGACCAGGATGTTGACCATGCCGCGACCGTCGCGGTCGGTCTTCATGAAATCCTTCAGAGCCAGCGCCGGCTCGCCGAAGAACTTCGTGCCGCCCTGGTTCTCCAGCACCAGCAGCTGGCGCTGGATGGTGCCGACGGTGGCGCGCGTGACGTTGCCGAACGACTGTGCCGCCTTGCGGATCGGCGCCAGCGGATCCGCATCGGCATCAGCGCCCTTCTTCGCTTCCGGGATGATGGCGTCGAGCAGCGCGCGCAGATCCTTCATGTCGATCAGCGTGAGGCCGTTCTCGTCGGCGACGCGGAAGGCGACGTTGAGAACGCCCTCCTGGACGTCGTTGAGATCGAGCATGCGTGCGAGCAGCAGCGGCCCCATCTCGGTGACGGTGGCGCGCACCGGATGACCTTGCTCGCCAAACACGTCCCAAAATACCGTCGAGAACTCATCCGCCTGATAGGTCAGCCCGAGATCGCTGGCGCGCTTGAGGATGAAGTCCTTCGCTTCTCCGGGACGCGAGATGCCGGAGAGATCGCCCTTGATATCAGCAGCGAACACGGGGACGCCGGCCCGCGCAAAGCCTTCGGCCATCACCTGCAGCGAGACGGTCTTGCCGGTGCCGGTCGCGCCGGTGACGAGTCCGTGCCGATTGGCGAACGCGAGCGACAGCCAGGCCGGCTGTTCGCCACGACCTACGAGGATCTTGTCGTCGGTGTCGCCGAGTGACGTTCCGGATGGTGCCATGATGATCCGTCTTTCGATGTATGATCGTTCCGCATCGCACGTGATGCGAAGCATCGCGTACCACTAACATATTTTAGTTTTGGGTCTTGGAACCAGCCGCAGATTGCCTCACCGCAACGTCCGCGCCGTCCCTAACATGCTGCCGCCCGGACCGCACATTCGTCGGTAGATTCAACATCTGGTCTTGCATCGCTGCAACAGTTGATCGTCGATCGCGAATCGATTCGCCAACCGCACCTGCTCGTCGCTTGTAATTCATGGTTCGCCCGATCAAGATGAATTCAGCGAGGACGTCCGGTCTTGGGGGGCCGGATGAAGACGGGGTTCACATGAACGAGCTGATTGAGCCGCTGGCCAGAACGGCCGGCATCGATGGAGCCGTGCCTAACAGGCCTACCGCACCGCCGACCTGCGTTCTGCCCGACGTCCTCAGCAACGATCCGCCGCGACGACTGCCGCATCGTTTCTCCGCGCATGAACCTTTCGGGCTCGGCGGCGACACCATCAAAGCGGCCCTGATGGGCATGGTGGCGGCTCGCACACCCTGCCCGAGCCATTTCGCCTGAAGCACCTTTGCGCGCCTGAGTATCATGACATATCCGATCACCGAACTCGAAGGCATGACGACCTTCTATGCCTCGAAGCTGAAAGCTTTGGGCATCCGGACCACCGATGGATTTCTCGAGGCCGCGCGCACCGTGAAGGGACGCAAGACGCTGGCCGCCAAAACCGGCATCAACGAACAGCAGTTGCTCGATTGGGCCAACGGCGCCGATTACATGCGCATTCCGGGCATGGGGAAGGCGAAGGTCTGCCTGGTCCGCGCCGCCGGCGTCACGACGGTTCGCGAGCTGGCACACCGCAATCCCGCCCGACTCGCGCAGAACATCAAGGAAGTGAACACGCGGCGGAAGCTGGTCCGGATCCTGCCGTCCGAGAAATCCGTCGGCCAGTTGATCGAGAAGGCCCGCCGGCTGGAGCCGAAGATCAGCTACTGATCCCCTGCCCGCCTCCCGCGCGACTTGTGCAGCGCGACATCTTGACTCGACCGAGCCAACCGCGCAAAGCGGCGCCCATGAGCGCGAATTTGCCGCACACCGCCACGGACCTCACGCCGAGCCACCCGCTGCTGCGGCCGTGGCTCGCGCGTCCGTTCCCGGCCGTGATGGGCATCCTGAACGTGACCCCGGATTCGTTCTCCGATGGCGGCCGTTTCAACGCGCCGGAACGCGCCGTGGCGCAGGCTCGGAGCATGATCGCTGCGGGCGCCGACATCATCGACATCGGCGCCGAATCCACCCGCCCCTACAAGGGTGCCGAGCCGGTGACGGCCGAGGAGGAGCTGGCGCGCCTCAGGCCGGTGCTGCCCGAAATCGTCGCACTCGGCGTGCCCGTATCGATCGACAGCATGAAATCCCAGGTTGTCGGCTACGCCCTGGAGCATGGCGCCCGCATTGCCAACGACGTCTGGGGTCTGCAGCGTGATCCAGGGATGGCCGAAATCGTCGCGGCGCATAGCGTGCCGGTCGTGGTGATGCACAACCGCGCCAGCGTCGATCCCGACATCGACATCATCGACGACATGCTCGGCTTCTTCGCGCGCTCGCTCGACATCGCCGCCAAGGCCGGCATTGCCGCTGGCAACATCGTGCTCGATCCCGGCATCGGCTTCGGCAAGACCGCCGAGCAGAGCATGATCGCGCTGGCGCGGCTCGACGCTTTCGCGCGCTTCCGCCTGCCGCTGCTGGTCGGCGCCTCGCGCAAGCGCTTCATCAGTTCGGTCGTGACGTCGGAGCCGCAGGAGCGGCTCGGCGGATCGATCGCGGCGCATCTGATCGCCGCTCAGCGCGGCGCGGCAATCATCCGGGCGCATGACGTCGCCGAGACGGTTCAGGCGGTACGCGTGGCCGCAAGCATCGAGGCATTGCGATGACCGATACGATCTTCATCAAGGGCGTTCTCATCCATGCGCGACACGGCGTGATGGAGCACGAGAGCGAGGTCGGCCAGCGTTTCGTCATCGATCTGGAGCTCTACACCGACCTGTCGGACTCCTCGCGCAGCGACCGCCTCGCCGATACCGTGTCCTATTCCGACGTGGTGGAGACCGCGACCGCGGCCTTCAAGGACACCAACTACCGCCTGCTGGAGCGCGCGGCCGGCGCGGTGGCGGATGCCATCCTGTCGACCTTCGCCCGCATCCGCGCCGTGAAAGTCACCGTGCACAAGCCGCATGCGCCGATTGCCGCGATCTTCGAGGATGTCGGCGTCGTGCTGACGCGCTCGCGGCATCCGTGATCCCATGGCCAACGCGCTGATCGCTCTCGGCGGCAATGTGGGCGACGTCCGCGCGACATTCCAGCGCGCGATCCCGGAGATCTGCCGGCGCGCGCAGGCGACGTTGACCGCCCGCTCCTCGGACTACATCACCCCGCCCTGGGGCGAGGAGCAGCAGCCCGCCTTCGTCAATGCCTGCATCGCCATCGAAACCGCCACCGCGCCGCATGCCCTGCTCGCCATATTGCACGACGTCGAGCGCATGTCCGGTCGCGACCGTGCGCAGGAGACGCGCTGGGGACCGCGCACGCTCGATCTCGACCTGATCGCCTATGATGATCTGATCCTCGACACGCCCGAGCTCACGCTGCCGCACCCCCGCCTGTTCGAGCGCGGCTTCGTGCTGGTACCGCTGGCGGAGATCGTCCCCGAGCGCCGGATTTCCGGCCGCCGTGTCGACGAGGCGCTGCGCGCCGTTTCGCGCGACGGAATCCGGCCGCTGCCATCAGTCCAATAGCCAAGAAGGCTGGCCAAACAACCGTTTGGCTTGGCGGTCGCGACGTGGCATTTTGCGCCACAATAATCGCGATAACGGACGCCCGGGAGATACGAGCGGCATGACGACCGACACCGAACAGCTGCGATTGGCCGCCGAGTTTGCGCCGGCCAGCGAGGCGGACTGGCGCAAGCTGGTCGACGGCGTGTTGAAGGGCGCGGCTTTCGAGAAGCTGGTCGGCAAGACCTATGACGGGCTGAAAATCCAGCCGCTCTACCCGCGCGCCAAGGACGCCGTCCCAGTCGCGGGGCGTGCACCGGCAGCGCCCTGGCAGATCATGCAGCGCGTCGATCATCCCGAGCCGGCGCTCGCCAACAAGCAGGCGCTGCTCGATCTCGAGAATGGCGCGACCGGGCTGGCGCTGGTGTTTGCCGGAGCGAATGCCGCGCATGGCTTTGGCCTCGCCGCCGAGGCGGACGCGCTGGCGCGCGTGCTCGAGGGCGTGCATCTCGATGCTGCTATTGCCATTGAATTGCAGCTTGGTGAATCGTCCGCTCCCGCCTTGCTTCTTGCCGACTACGTCAAGCAGCGCGGGATCGCGCCGGCGGGCTGCGACATCCGTTTCGGGTTCGATCCGATCGGTGACGCCGCGAGCCGCGGCGCGAGCTCTCATGATGCGTCGACGCTCGGCGGCAACTCCGGCTCGCTCGTCAAACAACTGCATGGCGCGGGGTTCAAGGGACCCTTCCTTGCTGCCGATGGCCGCGTCGTGCACGATGCCGGCGGATCGGAAGCGCAGGAGCTCGCCTTCGTGCTGGCCTGCGGCGTTGCCTATCTGCGCGCACTGGAAGCGGCAGGCATCGCGCTCGAAACCGCGCGCGACGCGATCCAGGCGCGGCTTGCCGCCGATACCGATCAGTTCCTGACGTTGGCGAAATTCCGCAGCCTGCGCTGGCTGTGGGCGCGCGTCGAGCAAGCCTGTGGTCTTCAGCCGAAGCCGCTCTTCATCTCCGGCGAGACCGCGTGGCGCATGCTCACGCGGCGCGATCCCTACGTGAACATGCTGCGCGCGACGATCGCGACCTTTGCGGCCGGCCTTGGCGGCGCCAATGCCATCACCGTTCTGCCGCATACCGCAGCACTCGGGCTGCCCGATGCGTTCGCGCGTCGCGTCGCGCGCAACACGCAACTGGTGCTGCTGGAGGAAAGCAACCTCGCCCGAGTCGCCGATCCCACCGCCGGTGCCGGCGGCATCGAGGCGCTGACGAACGAATTGTGCTCCTCCGCCTGGGCGCTGTTCCAGGAGATCGAAAAGGCCGGCGGCATCCTGGCTGCGCTGCAGGCCGGGCTGATCCAGTCCAAGGTTGCAGCCATCAGACAGTCGCGTGACGCTAATATCGCCAAACGCCGCGACGTGCTGACCGGCGCCAGCGAGTTTCCCAATCTCGGCGAGGCCGAGGTCGCAGTGGAAGCCGTCGCGCCGCTGGCACAACCGCCCGCCGGAAAGGCCGCGATCAGCTTCGCGCCGCTGGCGCCGATCCGCCTCGCTGAGGGTTTCGAGCGGCTACGCGACCGATCCGACGACCTGCTCAAGAGCAAAGGCCGGCGGCCGGCCGTGTTCCTCGCCAATCTCGGCACCGCCGCCGACTTCACCGCGCGCGCGACCTTTGCCCGCAGCTTCTTCGAAGCTGGCGGTATCGCAGCGGTCGATGGCCAGGGCGGCTCTGATCCGGCCGCGCTCGCGGAAGCATACCGCGCCTCGGGAGCCGCGATCGTCTGCCTGTGCTCGTCCGACAAGGTCTATGCCGACGCGGCGGTTCCCGCCGCGCAGGCCCTGCAAGCGGCCGGCGCGCGACATATCTATCTGGCAGGCCGCGGCGGCGAGCAGGAGGCTGCGCTGCGCGAGGCCGGGATCGGCAGCTTCGTGTTCGCCGGCGGCGACGCGCTGAAGACGCTCAAAGACGCCTATACGCATCTGGAGTGAGCATGACCGAGGCGAGCAAACCCGTCCTCACCGGCGGCTGCCAATGCGGCGCCATCCGCTACGCGCTGATGGCCGCGCCTTCGCGCGTCAGCATCTGCCATTGCCGGATGTGCCAGAAGGCCTCGGGCGCGCCATTCGCGTCACTCGCCGACATCAACCACGAGAGCTTCGCCTGGACCCGAGGCACGCCGGGAACGTTCCGCTCCTCCTCGATCGCCGACCGCTATTTCTGCGCCGCCTGCGGCACACCGCTCGGTTTCGGTGCCATCGATGGGCCGCGCATCGAGATCATGACCGGCACCTTCGACCGGCCCGACCGCGTCGTGCCGACACGCCAGTTCGGCTCGGAATCCCGGCTCGGCTGGGTGGTCGCGATCGCCAACCTTCCGAGCCAGACCACACAGCAGAACTACGGACCGGAAAAGATGGCTGGTATCGTCAGCCATCAGCATCCGGATCATGATTGAGACGTTGAGGACACGAGGCCATGAGCCGCATTCCTGATTTCAGCGCCATCGCATTCGAGCCGATTGCCGCTCCTGCGCCTGCAGGCGCCGCAGAGCCGTGGCTGACGCCGGAGAGCATTCCGGTCAAGCCGGCCTATGGTGAGGCCGATCTCAAGGGCATCGACTTTCTCGACACCTGGCCGGGCACCGCGCCGTATCTGCGCGGCCCCTACCCGACCATGTATGTCAACCAGCCCTGGACGGTCCGGCAATATGCCGGCTTCTCCACGGCCGAGGATTCCAACGCGTTCTATCGCCGCAACCTCGCGGCGGGTCAGAAGGGCCTCTCCGTCGCGTTCGATCTCGCCACCCACCGCGGCTATGATTCCGATCATCCGCGCGTCGGCGGCGACGTCGGCATGGCCGGTGTCGCGATCGATTCCATCTATGACATGCGCACCCTGTTCGCCGGCATCCCGCTCGATCAGATGAGCGTGTCGATGACCATGAACGGCGCGGTGCTGCCGATTCTCGCCCTGTTCGTCGTCGCGGCGGAAGAGCAAGGCGTGCCGCCGGAGAAGCTGTCGGGCACCATTCAGAACGACATTCTGAAAGAGTTCATGGTGCGCAACACCTACATCTATCCGCCGACGCCCTCGATGCGGATCATCTCCGACATCTTCGCCTTCACCTCGCAGCGGATGCCGAAGTTCAACTCGATCTCGATCTCCGGCTATCACATGCAGGAGGCCGGCGCGACGCAAGACCTCGAGCTCGCCTACACGCTCGCCGACGGCGTCGAATATCTGCGCGCCGGCATCGCGGCCGGTCTCGACGTCGACCGCTTCGCACCAAGGCTGTCGTTCTTCTGGGCGATCGGCATGAACTTCTTCATGGAGGTCGCCAAGCTGCGCGCGGCGCGGCTGTTGTGGGCGAAGCTGCTGAAGCCGTTCAATCCGAAGGATCCGCGCTCGCTGTCGCTGCGCACGCACAGCCAGACCTCGGGCTGGTCGCTGACCGCGCAGGACGTCTACAACAATGTCGTGCGCACCGCCGTCGAGGCGATGGCCGCGACGCAAGGCCATACGCAGTCGCTGCACACCAACGCGCTCGACGAAGCGCTGGCGCTGCCGACCGACTTCTCCGCCCGCATCGCCCGCAACACGCAATTGTTCCTGCAGCAGGAGAGCGGCACCACCCGCATCATCGATCCCTGGGGCGGCTCGTACTACGTCGAGCGCCTGACCCGCGATCTCGCCGCCAAGGCCTGGGGCCACATCCAGGAGATCGAGGAGCTCGGCGGCATGGCCAAGGCGATCGAGGCCGGCGTGCCCAAGCTGCGCATCGAGGAGGCCTCGGCCAAGACCCAGGCCCGCATCGACACCGGCCGCCAATCGGTGATCGGCGTCAACAAATACAAGCCGACCGACGAGCCGCCGCTCGACGTGCTCAAGGTCGACAATTCCACCGTGCGCCGGCTGCAGATCGACAAGCTGTCGCGGCTGAAATCCGAGCGCAAGCAGGCCGAGGTCGACGCCGCGCTCGCGGCGCTGACGCGCTCGGCCGGCGACGGCAACGGCAATCTGCTGGCGCTGGCGATCGAGGCCGCGCGCGCCAAGGCCACCGTCGGCGAGATCTCCGACGCGCTGGAAAAAGTGTTCGGCCGCCACCGCGCCGAGATCAAGTCCATCACCGGCGTCTACAAGCGGGAGATCGCGGCCATGTCCGGCAAAGCCGAAAAGCTGCAGGCGCTGATCGAAGCGTTCGAGGAGGCCGAGGGCCGCCGTCCCCGCATCCTGGTCGCCAAGATCGGCCAGGACGGCCACGACCGCGGCCAGAAGGTGATCGCGTCGGCCTTTGCCGACATCGGCTTCGACGTCGATATCGGGCCCTTGTTCGCCACCGCCGACGAGGCGGCGCGGCAGGCGGTCGAGAACGACGTCCACATTCTCGGCGTCTCGTCGCTCGCCGCCGCGCATCTCACCGCGGTGCCGGAGCTGAAGGCCGCGCTGAAGAAGCAGGGCCGCGAGGACATCATGATCATCGTCGGCGGCGTCGTGCCGCCGCAGGATTACGATGCGCTGTACAAGTCCGGCGCCGAGGCGATCTTCCCGCCGGGCACGGTGATCGCCGACGCAGCCGAGGAACTGATCCACAAGCTCAATGCGCGGCTCGGTCACAGCCAGGCGGCGGAGTAGCGTTCCCCCCATCGACGCATCATGTTCCGGCGCGCGGTCGAGAGATCGCGCGCCGATGCGTTTGAACCTGCGCGATCTCAGGCGATACGCATCTTCAGCCACGGGATATTCATTGCCATGACTCGTTCCTCGATTTGCATTGCTGCCGTTCTCGGCCTGCTGGCCATCACGCCGGCCTTCGCAGCCGATCCGAAGCCGGACGCAGCGATCAACACCAAAACGATCGAGGCCAATGTCTCGCTCGATGCGCAGATCAAGGCAGATGCGCCGCTCGCCGCCTATTGCCTCGCCGACGGCAAGAAGTGGATCGACAAGAACGCCGCCGATGCCGCGAAGGAGCGCAAGGCGGATCCGCAGGCCTTCCGCGACGGCAAATGGTCGTTCGAACGCAAATACTCCGTCCGCTCCGTCGTCGCCGATCGCTACGTCAGCATCCTCAGGGACGACTACATGGACACGCACGGCGCGCATCCCAACAGCGACGTCAACACCATTCTCTGGGACAGGTCGGCCAACAAGCCGATCAGCATCCGCCCGTTCTTCACCGAGACCGCGGACAACGGGCCCGCGATGAAGGCGATGCTTTCGGGGATCATCACCTCGCTCAAGGCGGAAAAGAAGAAGCGCGATGCCACGGAAACGGCGACTGCCGAGTGGTTCAAGGGGCTGGAGCCGACGCTCCTGAAGATCGGCGCCGTCACGCTTGCGCCGTCGACCACGGCCGGCAAGAGCTCCGGTCTCACCTTCCACTATCCGCCCTATGCAGTCGGCCCCTACGCCGAAGGCCAGTACGTCGCCTTCGTGCCGTGGGAGGCGTTGAAGTCGTATCTGAGCCCCGAGGGTGTGGCGATCTTCGGCGGCGTCAGGCCGAAGGGAGATGCGGACGACCTATAGTTGCTCCGCGACAACAGCCTTGTCGCCATCGATCGCCTGCCCTTGAAATCAAGCGGGAGAGCCTGAAAGGATGGGCTTTCACGCGCCCATCGCAACGATGCGGTGGCGCGATGAGATTTTGGGGCAGGCATGCATCGGATCGAACCCACATTCGGCGAACCACCCGCGAGGGTTGCACTGCCGTCCCATGGCAGTCCACCGCCTCCGTCGACCCAGGACACGTCGACCCAGGACACCTCCACACAGGACACCTTTTGCAGGTATCTCGCCAAGCAGTTCATCGCCAAGCAGGGCTTCGACCTCACTCACATTCCGGAAGCGGCGCGGCTGTACGACATCTGTGACGTGGTCCTAGCCCGGTCGGACGGCTTTTCGTTCAGCCTGCTCTGCATGGTGGACCGAGAGGCAAGGCCCGACGCCACCTTCAAGATGAGTCTCGACGAGTTCGAGTCGATCGGTGAAGCCTGCCTGCAATACTCAGGTTCGGTCAACGGACGAAAGATGCCGGTGATGATCGCCGTCATGGAAGTCGGGCCGGGCTATCCCGGACAGTTGGACCGGCTGGAGCGGCTGAAGCGCTCGTCCCTGTTCGCGAAGGTCCATCCCTCCGCGATGGCGATCGACACAGAGGCCGGTGAGGTGACCTTCAGCAACGGCGGCGGCCTGCTCTCGAACGGCCTCTATCGCGGCTTCGTCGACAAGGTCCTGGCGGCTCCTCGCGAAAACGATGCCGACCTGCAGCGCCATGCCGTCGTTGTCGCCGACAGCTCGTTCCCCTGGCTCACCCTGGCCATATTGGCCGTCCTGGCTGCAGCCTTCGCCGCTGAGATCCAATTTGGCATCGGGCCGTGGACAGGGCTGTTACAGCCGTCGATCACCACGCTGGTGGCGCTGGGCGCATTGTCCCCGACACTCGTACTGCAGGAGGGCGAGTGGTACCGGCTGCTGACCGCACCGTTCCTCCACGCCGACCTCGTCCATCTCGTCATGAACGGCATCGCGCTGTTTCTCGCCGGGCGATCGCTGGAGGCGCTGATCGGGCGCGCGTGGTTTGCCGCGACCTATGCCATGGCCGGCCTATGCGGCTCTTTGTTGTCGTTGGCCCTCAATTCCAATGCGCTGGTCTCCGTCGGCGCGTCCGGGGCCATCATGGGCCTGTTCGCCGCGATGCTGGTGGTCAGCGTCCATTTCCCGCCGGGTCCGATCCGGACCGCTCTTCAGATGAACGCCGTGTACGTCCTCGTGCCATCGCTTCTTCCGCTCGCGGGACTGCTGAAGGGAGAACGGGTCGACTACGCCGCGCATTTCGGCGGCGCCATTGGCGGCGCGATCATCGGCGTCGCTCTGCTACGCATCTGGTCCAACGACGAGGCGTGGCCACGCTTTCGCCGGGCCGCAGCTGTGCTCGCGGTCGTGAGCCTCATCGCGCTGGTCTATCCGCTGCTCGCCATTCCGCGCGCCTACCAGGCGATGGCCTTCACGGCCGAGCTGATTCCGCCGGACCGGATGCCGCGATCACAAGCCGACATGTCTGCCCGTCTCTCTCAACTCATTGCTGAATATCCACGCGATCCCCGACCGCGGCTGGTGCGGTCCGGCAAGCTCCTCGATGCCGGTGATCTCGAGGGCGCCGAGCGGGACGCGCGGGCCGGGCTTGCGGATGAGCCGCTGTGGCACGCTCTGCTGTCGCCGGAGCTCGACAGCAATCTTCATGGTTTCCTCGCGCTGGCCATCAGTCAGAAAAACCCTGCAGAGGCACGCACGGTCGCGCAATCCGCCTGCGCCGCGATCAAGGATGGGCAAATACGCAAGGCGCTCGATCAAAGGTCGCTTTGCAAACCCTGAACGGGGCCCTTTCATGCACGCTTCCCGCGTCCTGTCAGATCCCAGGAGCACGCCGCTTCGCCAGGATCAGAAGCCGTGATCTTGCTTGCGCGACGACGGACATGAAATGAGCGAAGCAACAGCTCAGCCATCGGACGATGTTCTGCGCCTCCCGCCCGTGCCGGCTTTGCCACCCCGGTCATTGCCGTATGTGACGTTCGGGCTGATCGGCATTCTGACGCTCATCTTCGTGCTCGAGCAGTTCGCCGGCCCAACCTTGCCGCGAGCACTGCTCGAACCGAGCTTCGAGACCGTTATGAGGATCGGGGGCCTGCAGCAGTCGCTGGTGAGGCACCAGGGGGAATGGTGGCGGATGTTCACCGGCCCGCTGCTCCATGGCGGGCCGGTGCATCTGTTGATGAACGGCCTGGTCCTGCTGGTCGCCGGGTGGATGCTGGAGCGCATGGTCGGCCGTCTCTGGTTCGGCGCGTTGTTCGTCGTCGGCGGCCTCGGCGGCGCGGTCGGCTCGCTGTTCTTCAATCCGCGCACGATCGTGTCGGTCGGCGCGTCCGGTGCGATCACGGGCCTGTTCGCGGCGATGCTCGTGTTCAGCTTCCGCTACGACGATCTTGAGATCCGCGGCCAACTGCAGAAGCGCGCCTTCCAGGTTCTGCTGCCATCGCTGGTGCCGCTGATCTGGACAGCCGGCCACACCATCGACTATGCCGCCCATGCCTTCGGCGCCATCACCGGCGGCATTGCTGCATTCTTCCTCTCCGAGCTCTGGCCACGGAGCGAGCCCGTGCCCGGGTTCCGGCCGGTCGCAGCGATCATTGTCACGCTGGGCGCATTGGGCGCATCGACGGGCGCGGTGAAGATCGCCCCTCGGCTGCTGCCACCGCCGCCGATCCCGGTCGACGATCCATCGAACCTCATCCCAGAGAACTATCTGCCCAAGACGGATTCCGACATCCACGAGTCCGCGGTGTGGTGGTACGTCAGCAAATATCCAGGCGATCCACGGTCGCACTATTACAAGGCCCTCTTCCTGCTTGGTCAGCACGATCTGCCGCAAGCCGAGCGCGAGCTGCAGACCGCGCTGGACAAGAAGGAGATGCTGGACACGCGGTTGCCGCCCGCCTTCAGGGTCACCGTTCAGGCCAGTCTCGCGCTGGTGCTGCTGGACGAGCAGAAGACGCAAGCCGCGCGGGAGGCTGCGGCCACGGCCTGTCTCGATCGCTCCCTCGCCATCTATCGAAAGCTGGAAAGGCGGGGCCTGTGCGTTAGCGCGGATTGAGACGGCTTTGTGCTCTTCCCGCAGGCAGCCATCCGGTATAAGCGGACGGGATGTCCCAGCGCATCCCGGCCCATGTCCTGCCCCCGCGCCTTGCCGACGATCTCCGCGCCGGCAGCCGCGCCGCGCTGGCGCGCGCGATCACGCTGGTCGAGAGCCGGCGCGCCGACCATCAGGCCACGGCGCGCGAGCTGGTGCAGGCGCTGCTGCCGCAGACCGGGAACGCGTTCCGGGTCGGCATCACCGGCTCGCCGGGCGTCGGCAAGTCGACGACGATCGACGTGCTCGGCATGTACCTGGTCGAGCAGGGCCACAAGGTCGCGGTGCTCGCGGTCGATCCCTCCTCCGCCCGCACCGGCGGCTCCATCCTCGGCGACAAGACGCGGATGGCGCGGCTGTCCCACGACGAGCACGCCTTCATCCGCCCCTCGCCGTCATCGGGCACGCTCGGCGGCGTTGCCGCCAAGACTCGGGAGGCGATGCTGCTGTGCGAGGCCGCTGGCTTCGACGTGATCCTGGTCGAGACGGTCGGCATCGGCCAGTCCGAAACCGCGGTCTGCGACATGACCGACTTCTTCCTCGCGCTGATGCTGCCGGGCGGTGGCGACGAGCTGCAGGGCATCAAGAAGGGCCTGGTCGAGCTCGCCGACATGATCGCGATCAACAAGGCCGACGGCGACAACATCAAGCGTGCCAACGTCACCGCGGCCGACTATCGCGGCGCGCTGCACCTGCTGGCGCCCCGCTCCGAGCACTGGCATCCGCCCGTCGTGACCTATTCGGCGATGGCCGGCACCGGGATCGCCGAGCTGTGGCAGAAGGTCGTCGAGCATCGCAAGGCGATGATCGCCTCCGGCGAATTCGCCGCGCGCCGCCGCGACCAGCAGGTGAAGTGGATGTGGACGATGCTGGAGCAGCGCCTGATGGCGCGGCTCCGGACTGATCCTTCCATTCGCAGCAGAGTGAAGAAGCTCGAGGCGGAGGTCGCCGAGGGCCGTGTCGCGCCGGCGCTGGCGGCCGAGCAGCTGGCGGAGATGCTGGCGTGAGCGAACGGCCGCGCATCCTGATCACAGGGTTTGGTCCGTTCCCGGGCGCGCCGTCGAACCCGACCATGCCGCTGGTGAAGCGGCTCTCGGAGCTGCGGCGGCCGGCGCTGGATGACGTCGACATCAGCAGCCATATCTTTCACGTCACCTACGACACCGTCGATCGCGAGCTGCCCCGGCTGATCGCCGAGCGGCGTCCGCATGCGCTGTTGATGTTCGGTCTCGCGGCGCGCACATCCTATCTGCGCATCGAGACGCGCGCCCGCAACGCGGTGACCACGACGTTCCCCGATGCTGATCGCCGCATCGCCCGCAAAGCCGTGATCGTGCCCGGCGCGCATCCGGGGTCCTTCGGTCCACACATGCAGCGGCTGCTGCGCGCGGCGCTTGCCACCGGTATCGATGCGAGGCCGTCGCGCGACGCCGGCAGCTATCTCTGCAACTATCTGAGCTGGCGTGCGATCGAGGCGACCAGCACCGAGGGCGGCCCGCGCCTCGCCGCGTTCATCCACGTCCCCCGGCTGCCGCGCGCCGGCACGGTCTTGCCACGAGGCAGCTCACGCATCACACTGGAGGCGCTGGTCGATGCCGGCGAAGCCATGCTGATGGAGCTGGTCAAGCTCGCGCGCTAGGCATCCCGTCGCACGAACTGCACCGATCAGTTTCGTTGCCCAGCGCAGCGGACGCTGCCGCGAGCGCCGGTATCAAGCGCTCCAGCGGCGCCGGCGACCAAATCCTCCGCCGATCAGGCGCAGCACGAGCAGCAGGACCACGGCGCCGATGAAAGCGTTGATGATCGCAGCGACCAGCCCTACTCCGAGATGAATGCCGAGCCGCGGCAGCAGCCAGTTGCCGACGAAGGCGCCGAGCAGACCGACGATCAGATCGCCGATCAGACCAAAGCCACCGCCTTCCATGACACGGCCCGCGAGCCACCCGGCGACGATGCCGACAAACAGAATCACCAGCAGACTCTCATTGGATAGATGCATGACCCTCTCCGACTTGATCCCTTGTCGGAACAATGTCGGCGAGTCCCATTGGTTCCCTTCACGAGGAGGACGGCCCGGCGGGTGGCTCCCGGGGAGTCGACTGGCCGACGACCCGCGCTTGGTTCACACATTCGACGGACAGCCGGCGCTAACGGCGATCTGAGGTGAAGCCTTAACCCTACCGGCAACAATGCCGCGGGCCCGCGCTCATCCTCAGCATCAGCATTGATGTTTTCAGCTTAAGTCGTGGCAGCACGTGATCTTTTGCGCGAGACGCTGACCATGGACGTCAATCGCCGTCGCATTCTGGCCGGATCAGCCGCCGGTGCCGCCGGGGCATTGGCGTTGCCGATGGATACCGCACAGGCCGTCCCCTTGATCGCCACGCTCGGCCGCGACGCCACGCAGTATGGCGTCAAGCCCAACAGCCCCGACGACCAGACCCGCACGCTGCAGCGCGCGATCGACGAGGCGGCGCGTGCGCAGGCGCCGCTGGCGCTGCCGCCAGGCATTTACCGGACGTCGATGCTGAGGCTCGCCAAGGGCAGCCAGCTGGTTGGCGTGCGCGGCGCGACGAAGCTCGTGTTCACCGGCGGAGGGCCGTCGCTGCTACTGGGCGAAGGTGCCGACGGCGTCGGACTATCAGGCCTTCTGCTCGACGGCAGCGGCATCGCCCTGCCGCAGCGCCGCGGCCTGCTGCATCTTGCGGCGGCGAGCCAGGTCCGCATCGTCGATTGCGAAATCACCCACTCCGGCGGCAGCGGCATCTGGCTCGAGCAGGTCTCCGGCGAGGTCAGCGGCAATGTGATCACCGAAATCGCGGTGACCGCGATCGTGTCGTTCGACGCGCTCGGGCTGATCGTCGCGCGCAACACCATCAAGGGCACCCGCGACAACGGCATCGAGATCCTGCGCACCGCGATCGGCGATGACGGCACCATGGTGCTCGACAATTTCATTGAGGACATCAAGGCGGGCCCCGGCGGCTCGGGCCAGTACGGCAACGCCATCAATGCCTTTCGCGCTGGCAATGTCATCGTCAGAGGCAACCGTATCCGGAATTGCGACTACTCGGCGGTGCGCGGCAACTCGGCCTCGAACATCCAGATCGTCGGCAACAGCGTCACCGGCGTGCGCGAGGTCGCGCTCTATTCGGAGTTCGCGTTCGAAGGCGCCGTCATCAGTGGCAACACGGTGGATGGCGCCGCGTTCGGCGTCTCCGTCTGCAACTTCAACGAAGGCGGCCGCATCGCCGTTGTCAGCAGCAACATCATTCGCAACCTGATTCCAAAGCGGCCGATCGGCACCGCGCCCGACGACGATGCCGGGATCGGCATCTATGTCGAGGCGGATTCCACCGTGACCGGCAACGTCGTCGAGAACGCGCCGTCCTACGGCATCGTCGCCGGCTGGGGCCGCTATCTCCGCGACGTCGTGATCTCCGGCAACGTCATCCGCAACGCGCTGGCCGGCATCGGCGTGTCCGTGGTCCCCGGCGCCGGCACGGCCCTCGTCAGCAACAACATGATCTCGGGCACCCCACGCGGCGCCGTGATCGGGCTCGATCACATCAAGCCGGTGACGTCAGACCTCACGCAGGAGGGCGCGCAGCGCGTTGCGCAGCTCGCAATCAACGGCAACGCCGTCTCGCGATGAGCTAGTACGCGACGGCGAGCGCCGGATAGCGGCGCTCGATGACATCGAGGTCGACCATCGGTTGGTCATCCTCGACGTCGGAGCCGATGCCGATGCTCAGGGCTTGCTCGAGGGCCGCCATGTCGATTTGCGGAGCGTCGTCGGTCAGTTCCGCCTCGAAGTCTTCGTCAACGCTCGGCTCCGGATCGAGCTCGGGCTCAGTCGACTGCAACTCGAGCGGGACGATGATCTCGGAATCGGCCAGGATGGTTTCGATCGACGGCGCCAGCTCGATCGTCCGGGGCGTGACGGTGGGCGGAGGTGTCCAGACAGCGGGGGCCGGCGCAGCGAACACGACCGGCTCCGGCAGCCGAGGTGCGATGGGCTGCATCTCGGCAAACGACAGCGTTTGCCAGGTTTCGATCGCCGCCTTGGCATGCCTGATGTCGTCGAGCAGCGATTGTTCGGTGTAGTAGCGCCGCCAGCGGCCGCTATCGTACAATTCGGTCAGGTGTTGGAGCCGTCGTTCGGCAAGCGCGCACCAGCGCTCAGCCAGCTCGCGGCTGCAAGCCACGTCAAGTCGATGTGTCATTTGGGAGCCCGTTGAATTTGGGACGGACGCACTCGGCACGAATCAACGCAACGTGACGTGAATATTTTGTGGAAAAGGTTAATAAAGTCTAGCTATTGCCATCTTCTTTGAGGGTCCGGCCGTAATTGCGCGGACTTTTTCAGACCGCCTGCGCGCTGGCAGGGCGATCACCACAATCCTGGGAAGTTGCTGACTGCATGATCAACCCCGAGAATGTGCTCTCAAGGGGCGATGGCGTTGCGTCAAAATGAAAGAGCCGTCCGGGGGGACAACCGGACGGCTCGAGCCATATGGGCGCTTGGGGTGGATGGGCGCTCGCGCCGTCTATAGCTTGGGGAGGGTATCACCGCTCCCACGTACCTTCTGTCGGCACCGGACCGCGGTTCGTTCAAAGCAGCGACGAGAATTTTCCGACGTTCACGAAAACGTTGGTCGGCAATCCGCCGCTATTGCTGGGCCGGCCGCAGCGCGCCGCCGCCAGACTCCAGGGCCGACGCTGACGACGCCGGGCGCAGCTCGCGCGCTGGCGCGGCGTCCTGTGCCGCATCGCGCCGCTGGGCGGCCGGCGGAGCAGCCGACACCGCAGGAGCCTCCCGCGGCGACAGCACCGCCTCGACCGCAGCCAGGGCGTCCGCCTCCCCCGCCCCGAACAGATCATCCCGGCCCGGAGCGCCGAGATCGCGCGCGGTCTTCGTCAGCACCGTCCGCACCGTTTCCGGCCTCAGGGCGGCATTGCGCTCGAGCACCAGGGCCGCAAGGCCGCTGACATAGGCGGCCGAGAACGAGGTGCCCGAGATGATCTGGTACTTGCCGTCGGGCGCCGGCAGGAAGATGTCCGCCCCGGGCGCCGCGAGCGCGACATAGTTGCCGCGGTTCGACGCCGGCAGCAGCTGATCCCTGGTGTCGGTGGCACTGACGGCGATCACGTTGGGATTGGCGGCGGGAAACAACGGCGGCGAATTCGGTCCGGCATTGCCGGCCGCCGCGACCATGACGATCTCCTTGGCGGCAACCGCGGCAATCGCGCGCTCGATCGCCGCATCCTTCGGCCCGGCGAAGCTCATGTTGATGATCTGCGCGCCATGGAGGGCTGCGTAGTCGAGCGCCTTGAGGATCACCCAGGAACTGCTTTCCGGGCCCTTGCCGTCGGCCTTCTTGGCCTGACCGAACGCGCGAATGGCGATGATGCGCGCGAACGGCGCGCTTCCCATCAGGCGCGCATGCGACACGATCACGCCGGCGATGCCGGTGCCGTGGACGTGCGGTCCCTCGTCGCCGCCGAGCGCATCGAAGCTGTCGAACGACGCGTCGACGAATTCCGGATGCTTGCGGTCGATGCCGGAATCGATCACCGCGATGGTGACGTTGGAGCCCTGCGCCAGCCGGTGCGCCTCCGGCAGACGCAGCTTCGCCAGCGCATATTGCGCCGGATCGCCTTCGCTCGGCGACACGCTGTTGTCCTGCAGCGTATAGCGATAGTTCGGCTGCACCGAGCGTACGCTGGCGTCGGCCGCGAAGCCGCGCCGAACCGCGTCCACCGGGCGGCGATCGGTGATCCGGAACAGGCCGATGGTCGCGCCGATCAGCGGAAAGTTTTGCGAGCTGATGCGCTGCAGGCCGTGGCGGCGCGCCAGCGCGTCGGCCTGCTCCGCCGAGAGGCTGCCGTCGATCTCGGCAATCAGCTCGTTGACGATGATGGTCGGATCGAAGGACGCGGTGATGGGCTCACGCCGCTGCGCTGATTTGGCCGACCTGCCCTTGTCCGACCAGCGCCCGCCCGACCTGGCCGTTGCCTGGCCGGCGTCGCCGCCCGGCGGCCGCCGCTCCAGACATTCCCCCGACGCGTTCCGATCGGCCGGGCTGCACGACGCCTGCAGGTTGGGCGAATAGCGCATCGTCGGCGACACCGTGCGCGCGGCCAGTCCCGACACGCCCGGCCCCGGCGTCCGCAACGCCATGCCGGAATCCATGCTCGGCACCCGGCTCGGGATGTTGATGTTCGGCGAGCGCATCATCGCCTGGGCCTGCGCGCGCTCGCCGCCAACGGCCAGCAGCGCGACGGCGCCGACCAGCGCGAGGATTTTCATGCGCGGCTGCACGGGACGGCAGGGCATCGGACGATCCTGCGTTGCGTGCCGTGCTATGGCGAGGGCACGGCGAGGCTCACCAGCTTCTCCTGCTGCAGCCGCCGCATCAACGCGTCGGCCTCGGCCTTCGGCAGCGGTCCGTTGCCGAGCTGCAGCTTGAACATGCCGCCCTTGGCGCCATCAACGATCGAGGCCTGATAGCTGTCGAGCAGCGCGGTGATGTCGGCGATGCGCGCCTCCGGCACGAACCGCACCAGCGCATGCACCGGCGCGGCGGTTGCGGCGGCTTGCGGCCCGAGACCCCGGATCAGAGGCGCTGCAGGCGCCGGCGCCTCTGCCACGCGCTGGCGCATCATGCTGTCCGCCGCCCGCTCCGCAGGCGCCGGCGCAACAGCGGCGCTCGGTGGCGGCGGCGCGACGGGCTTGGGCGCGGCAGCGATGGAAGCTTCAGCCTTGGGGCTGGCCACAGGCTCGCTCGCAACCACCTTGTCCTGGTTGAGCGAGGCCGTCTGATAGGTCGCGGTCTGCGAGCGCATCAGGACCGAACCGATGAAGCCGGCCTGCAGCAGCACCAACAACGCACCCAGGCTGACGGTCCAGGCCAGCGTCCGCGGCGACAGGCTCTCGAAGAAGCCCATCAGACGGGCGCCGAAGCCGGGCGGCGTTGCCGGCTTCTGCGCAGGATCCGCTTCGATCGCAGCAAACAGCTTCTGCATCGCCCGCATCGACGGCGCACCGAGCGTCTCGTTGAGCGCGATGGTCTCGGCATACTCGCTCTGAATTTCGGCGTATTGGCGCGCGAGCGCGGCATCGCTGGCAAGCGCCTCCTCGACGCGGCGCATGTCGCGCGCGTTCAGCGTGCCGGCGGCGTACCACGGCAGCAGCAGTTCGATTTCACTGGGCTCTTGCTCCAGCATCCTCTTGCTCAATGCCATCATGGCCAGCCTCGCTCAATGCCGGCCGCCTTCAGCAGTTCGGCCAATTTCTTGCGCGCATAGAACAGGCGCGTCTTGACGGTGTTTTCCGGAATTCCGACGATCTCGGCCACCTCCTCCACGGACTTTTCGTGGTAGTAGACGAGATCGACGATCTCCCGGTGGTCTGGCGAAAGCGCGGTCAGGCACTTGCGCAGGGCTTCCCCGGTATCCTTTTTTTGGACCGCGACTTCGGGATCGTCGGACGTGTCCTCGATCGCGTTCGCAGCCTCGTCTTCCAGCTCAACGTCCTTGCGGCGCCGAAGTGCCGACAGCGCCTTGAATCTCGTGATCGCCAGCAGCCAGGTCGAAACGGCGGAGCGGCCTTCGAACTTGCCGGCCTGGCGCCAGACATCGAGGAAGACCTCGCTGATGAGATCTTCCGCCACCTGTTCGTCCCGCACGAGCCGGAGCCCGAAGCGGAACACCCTGACATGGTGCCGTCCATACAGCACCTGCATGGCGAGTCGGTCGCCTTGAGCGATCCTGGCAATCAGGGTTTCATCTGACGCCGCTGCTGTCACGCTCAATGGCCGTCTCGCAAAGTTGGTCTGGAGGAATGAGCTCGGGGTTCGAATACAACCGCAAAAATCTTCAAAATACCGGAAACATACGTCCCGAAATGTGAGCTGGCGCACAGACCCGCCGGATCGCCCGCTCCCCTCGCGCCCAGCGCGGTCCTACCTACCATGTTACGGCCCATCCTCACGCGCGGCCCGGTCGCGGCGACCTTTTCGCGCACAGTCTCGATCACCCGAAGTTCCGCCCTCCTCCGATCGATGCGCAACGTGGGGTCCGCGCGGCAAAAGCCCGTGAATTCCCTGCCTTCGCATGTCCCGGCCGTTGGTCGTCACCTCATGGTCCCCGGTTCCCATAGATACCAAAGTTAAAGGCTTTCCCACGTAGATTTTCGCCCGGCGACGAAGAATTGCGAGCACATGGGCACGACGGCACCGCCTCTTTCACCTCCGATGGCCGGGGCGCGCGGCGCGAAGTCGCCGCCGCAGCACGTGCGTGCACGCCGCGTCGGCCAACGCCGGCAGATCTACGCCATGATCGCCGGGTGCTACCTCATCGACGCCGTCATTCTGCTGATCTATGCCCAGGCCGGCGTCGTGCCGACCGTGATCGCGCCGGCCTATGCCGCGATCGGCGTTGCGACCGTCGCGCTGTGGGCCTCGCTGTCGGAGAGCGGCTTCAACGACCGCTTCGAGGATCACTACCTCGTGGTGCCGCAATCGATCGTGAGCATGATGTTCACGGTCGCATTCTGCTACGTGGCGCCCGAGGTCAGCATCGTATTCCTGTGCACGCTGTATCTGGTCGTCGGCTTCAGCTCGCTGCGGGCGACGCCGCGCCAGACCGCGATCTGCTGGACCTTCCTGTCGCTCGGCCTCGCCGGACTGTTCCTGCTGACCGACAAGCCGCTCGGCATGCCCACCGCCAATGCGCTGGAGCGGCTCGCCACGCTGCTGGTTTTCGTGCTCACCATCGCCGCCTGCATGTTTCTCGGCATCTTCTCCAGCGCACTGCGCGAGTCGCTGTATCAGCGCGGCCTGAAGCTGAAGGAAGCATATCGCCGCATCGAGGAGCTGGCCGAGATCGACGAGCTCACCGGCGCGCTGAACCGGCGCTCGATCATGCATATGCTGGAGGACGAGATGGCGCGGTCGCGGCAGATCGGCAAGCCGTGCTCGGTCGTGCTGATCGACCTCGACTGGTTCAAGCGCATCAATGACGAGCATGGCCATCCGACCGGCGACGACGTGCTGCGCACCTTCGCCATCACCATGTTCGCCAACATTCGCGGCAGCGATCGCTTCGGCCGCTACGGCGGCGAGGAGTTCCTGCTGGTGTTGCCCGGCGCACCGCCCGACCCCGCGTGCCGGCTCGCCGAGCGACTGCGCCAGATCATCGCCGACCTCGATTGGAGTGCGTTCTCGACCGGCTTGCAGGTCACGTTCTCCGCCGGCGTCGCGACCGGGCGTGGCGACGAGACGACCGAGTCGCTGCTGGCCCGCGCCGATCGCGCGCTCTACGAATCGAAAGCGCAGGGGCGCAATCGCGTCACGCGCGCCTGACCGGCCCCTGCCACGATGAGCGGCAAGCCTGCATCCACCGAAAACCTGCTCGATGAGCTGCAGGACACGCTCGCGCACGGCACCGTCGCGCGGCGGATCGAGACCCTGCGCAAGGTCACCGACCTGTTCGTCGACGGCGCAGCCGATTTCGCCGACGATCAGGTCGCCCTGTTCGACGACGTATTCGAATGCCTGATCGCGCATATCGAGACATCGGCCCGCGCCCTGCTTGCCAGCCGCCTCGCGCCCATCGACTGCGCGCCGCCGCGGACCCTGGCGCGGCTCGCCGACGATGACGCGATCGAGGTCGCGGGCCCCGTTCTGTCGAAATCCGAGCGGCTCGGCGAGGCCGCGCTGATCCGGACGGCGGAGACCAAGAGCCAGGCGCATCTGCTGGCGATCTCGATTCGCCGCGTGCTCAGCCGCGCCGTGACCGACATCCTGCTCCGGCGCGGCAATGACGAGGTCGTGCACAGCACCGTCAGCAATCCCGGCGCCGAACTGTCGGAGCGCAGCGTCGACAGCCTGCTCGACCGTGCCGCGGGCGACGAGGATCTGGCGGCCTGTATCGCCATGCGTCCCAATCTGCCGCGCCATCTCTATCTGAGGCTGGTGTCCAAGGCCTCGACCACCGTCCGCGCGCGGCTCGAGGCGGCGAACCCGAAACTGGCACAGGAGGTGTCCTCCGCGGTCCGCATGGCGGGCCGGCGCGCCCGTTCGGCGACAGTAGCTTTGACCAGCCAGACGGAGATCGCGCACGGGCTCATCCGCTCGCTGCATGCCGAGGGCCGTCTCGACGATCAGCTCGTCGCCCAGTTCACCGCGAGCCGGAAATTCGACGAAGCCAATGCGGCCGTCGCGGCAATGGCCAACGTTCCGGTCGCGGTGGCCGAGAGCATCATGATCGAGAGCCGCGCCGAGGGCGTCATGATCCTCGCCAAGGTGGCGGGTCTGTCATGGCTGACGGTCAAGTCGATGATCCTGATGCGCGATGAACTCACGGGCACGGCGCCGACCGACCTCGCCGCCTGCAAGGCCACCTATGAGCGGCTGAGACAGGCGACGGCACAGCAGGTGCTGCGCTTCCACCGCGTCCGGGATGTCGCCACGCCGATTCAGGCCTGACCGGCCGAACGCTGCGATCTCAATAACGCAGCACCCGCGCGCCAATCGCGGCTCCGAGCCCGGCGACGATCAGCGCGGCGGCCGTGTACCAGGTGGCGACGAACAGCGGTGAATCATCGTTGCAATGCGCGGCATAGAGCGTCGCCGCGACGCCCGCCGACACTAGCCCCGCAATGGCGCCAGCGACCGCCGGGCGCGACGGCGCCCCGTGCCGCAGGCCGAACAGCGAGGCGGCCAGCAGCGGCAGCGACAGCACAGGAATGGCGCTCATGCACAGCATCGAATTGTGACCGATCAGCCGCGCCATCATCGGCGCGCGCTGCGGCAGCATCATCTCGGCCGCGATGCCGGCTGTGAGAACAACGATCGGCGCGATCAGGAGCCAGCTCCAGCCGTGCAGCGAGGCTTCGGGGCGCGACAGATGCAGGCTGATGACGAGTGCCGGGATCGCCAGCGCCGTGGTCACCACGAACTTCAGATCGAAGAACGGATTGCGTACCGCGATCCAGATATCGGGCCGGATGCCCAGCCCGATCAGAAGCATTGCCGTCGACACCGGCGTCGCCGCCATCAGCGCCAGCGCCAGGACGATGCCGACCGGCTGCGCGCGTTGCGCATTGTCGGCGGCGAGCGAGCGGATGAGCTGATCGGTGTCCATGGTCACGTGTCCCGTAGCTTGGCCGTGAGGGTCGAAAGCGCGCGGTGCAGCGCCACCCGGACCGCGCCCTCGCTCATCGAAAATTTCTGCGCGGTCTGCTTGATCGAGCTCGCCTCGACCGCGATCGACTGCAGCACGTCACGCTGACGCTGCGGCAGCGTGTTCAGATGTGCCTCGACCTCGCCGGCGGAGACGGTCGGCGCCGGAGGCTCGTCGGCCAGCGTCTCCGCGAAATCGTCGATGTCGACGAACACGCGCCGGCCGCGCCGGCGCAGCATGTCGATCAGCTTGTTGCGCGCGATCGCGAACAGCCACGGCGCAAACGGGGCGCTGACGTCCCAGGTATGCCGCTTGAGGTGAACCGCCAACAGAATCTCCTGCACGATGTCCTCGGCCTGATCGGGCGGCTGGCCGGCGCGCGCCAGACCGCGCCGTGAAGCTGCACGCAACACGGGTGTGATCGCCCTCAGCAGACGATGATAGGCCTCGTCGTCACCGGCGACCGCCTGGCGCATCCAGGCCGTCCACTCGTCGTCACGCTCGCGCACCTAGGCTCCACCCCCAAGAATTCGCCCGGACTTCCAGCTTGTTACTCCCCGGCCGAGCTGATCACGAATTCGTGATTTTTGCTTCGGCCTCGGAAGCATCCGAGTTACGCCACATCGCGAGCACGCCGGCAGTCAAGTCTGGAACCGCTCCTTAGCACCGAATCGCAGGTGACAGGACCAGCTTTGTAACGGAGGGCCGCAACTGCGGCGCCGCCAAGGTTTTGCCTTGAGCGGCAGGAAGATACCCATTTTCTGCCCCGTTCTCGACATTTGTGGGGGTCTCACTCGCGCATGGGCTGGCGGGATGGGGAGAACGCCGACGATGACGATCCAATCCAGGGGACGTTCAGCATTGATCATTGCCGCCGCGTTCGTGCTTGGCCTTGCAGGCACTGGATTGGCAGGCGCGGTCGAGAAGGCCTATAGCCCGTTCCTGCCGGTCGGATCCGACAGCGCGCCGGAAGCCAAGACCGACGTGTTCCCGGCCCCGCAGGTCGAGGTCCAGGCGCAGGCAGCCGATGCCGCCGCAAACGAGACCGCACCAAACGAGCCCGTCACCGTGAGCATGGCGACCGTCAGCAATGACGACAGCTCGGGTTGGGACCGGGCCTCGATCATCGGCAAGATTTTCATCGCCTGCGGCACCCTGCTCACGTTGGGCTCGGCCGCCCGGATGTTCATGATCTGAGACACCGGCGACTTGAAGCGATTCGATCCAGCGGGCACATTGCCCGCTGTTTTGATTTGCGGGGTGGGAATCATGAGCGTTTACGAGCACATCATTGTCGAGGGCAAAGGCGCGGTCGGCGTCATCACCTTGAACCGGCCGAAAATGCTCAACGCATTATCGTTCGGCGTCTTCCGCGAGATCGCCGCGGCGGTCGACGACCTCGAGGCCGATGAGGCCATCGGCTGCATCGTCATCACCGGCAGCGAGAAGGCGTTCGCCGCCGGCGCCGACATCAAGGAGATGCAGCCCAAGAGCTTCATCGACATGTTCTCGAGCGACTTCACCGCGATCGGCGGCGACCGCGTGGCGCGCTGCCGCAAGCCGACCATCGCCGCGGTCTCGGGCTATGCGCTGGGTGGCGGCTGCGAGCTCGCGATGATGTGCGACTTCATCATCTGCTCCGACACCGCCAAGTTCGGCCAGCCGGAAATCACGCTCGGCACCATCCCGGGCATCGGCGGCACGCAGCGCCTGACCCGCGCCATCGGCAAGGCCAAGGCCATGGACCTCTGCCTCACCGGCCGCATGATGGACGCGGCGGAAGCCGAGCGCTCCGGCCTCGTCAGCCGCATCGTCCCGGCTGACAAGCTGATGGAAGAGGTGATGGCCGCCGCCGAGAAGATCGCCGCGATGTCGCGTCCCGCGACGGCGATGGCCAAGGAGGCCGTCAACCGCGCCTTCGAGACCCCGCTGTCCGAAGGCATGAACGTCGAGCGCAATCTCTTCCACGCCACCTTCGCCCTCGAAGACCGCGCCGAGGGCATGGCCGCCTTCATCGAGAAGCGCAAGCCGGTGAACAAGAACCGGTGAGCGTGCGCCACTCTGCGCGCCGCTGAGTCGCCTGTCTGGAAGTGAGCTCGAGCGCATCCGCCGCGATTCGCGTTGCACGCCCGCCCCACTCACCTGCCTACCGCGCGATCATGCCGCGGCCCCGCGACGATTGGTCTGTGGCGGGAGCGCCACAACAAACCATGGAAAAGCCAGCGCAATTTCACACCAGTGGTTTGTGTGTGGCAGCTCCCCGCCGTAAACAGGTAAACGATTGGTTAAGATCGTGGGACGCGGCGGAGTCGGATGGTGGGTCGAGCCAAAAAATTTGGCGTCGGCGGGGTGCATGCACGGCGGATCGGCTTTGGCCTGACCCTGGCCGTCGGCCTTGCCGCCATCGGCTCGCCTGCGCGCGCCGAGGATCTCGCGGCCGCGCTCGCCAAGGCGTATCAGACCAATCCTGCGCTCAATGCCGAGCGTGCGCGCCAGCGCGCCACCGACGAGAACGTGCCGCAGGCGCTGGCCGGCTATCGCCCGCAGCTGATTGCGAGCCTCGGCGCCGGCCTGCAGGCGGTGCGCAATCTGCTTCCCGGCAACACTGTCCAGACCGCGACCCTGAAGCCCTGGACCATCGGCGTCACCGTCTCGCAGACGCTGTTCAACGGCTTCCGCACCGCCAACAGCGTCCGCATGGCGGAGCTGCAGGTGCAGTCCGGCCGCGAGGCACTGCGCAATGTCGGCCAGGGCATCCTGCTCGACGCCGTGACCGCCTACACCAACGTGCTCGCCAACCAGTCGCTGGTCGAGGCGCAGAAGTCGAACGTTGCCTTCCTGCGCGAGACGCTGTCGGTGACGCAGCGCCGCCTCAACGCCGGCGACGTGACGCCGACCGATGCGTCGCAGGCCGAGGCGCGGCTGTCGCGCGGCCTCTCCGACCTCAACGCCGCCGAGGTCAATTTCGCCATCAGCCAGGCCACCTATGCGCAGGTGATCGGCATGGCGCCGGGCCAGCTCCGCGCTGCCGATCCGATCGACCGGCTGCTGCCGCGCTCGCGCGAGGATGCGATCGCACTCGGCAGCAAGGAGAATCCGGCGGTCGCGGCCGCCAGCTTCGACGTCGATGCGGCGTCGACCTCGATCAAGATCGCCGAGGGCGCGCTGCTGCCGAGCGTGACCCTGCAGGGCAATGTCAGCCGCAGCCGCGATGCGGACCAGACGCTCGGCACCTTAGGCACCGACCAGGCCTCGATCGTCGGCAGCGTCACCGCGCCGATCTATGACGGCGGCACGGCCGCGTCGCAGACCCGGCAGTCCAAGGAGCTCGCGGCGCAGAGCCGGCTCGTGCTCGACCAGGTCCGCAACCAGACGCGCACCGCCGTGGTCAGCGCCTGGGTCGCCAATGAAGGCGCCAAGGTCGCCGTCAGTGCCTCCGAGGCCGAGGTCAAGGCTGCCACCGTCGCGCTGCAGGGCGTGTCGCGCGAGGCGCAGGGCGGCCAGCGCACCACCGTCGACGTGCTGAACTCGCAGGCTGATCTGATCCAGGCCAAGGCGCGCCTGATCGGCGCCCAGCGCGACCGCGTCATCGCCTCCTACACGCTGCTCAGCGCCGTCGGCCGCCTCGACGTCAAGAACCTCAATCTGAACACGCCGGACTATCTGCCCGAAGTCCACTACCACCAGGTCCGCGACGCCTGGCACGGCCTGCGCACGCCGTCGGGGCAGTAGGTCACGATCACGGCAAGCTGATCGCGCCGAGGTGAGCTTCGCGATCGTCGGACTGGAAGTGAAATGGGGCGGGTCTCCTCACCCTCCGCTGTCGTCCCGGGCAAGCCGGAGCGGCGCGCCAGCGCCGTGGAGGCGCCGACCCGGACCCATATCCCCAGGACGATGTGGTGGAGACGAGATCGGAGCCAGGGGCGTGCCGCCACACGACATCCTGTGGTTGTGGATCCCGGCGTTCGCGGGGATGACGACCTATGGCTCGGCTTCGCTCTTGCCCCCTGCCCCGCGCCGGTTCACGGTCACCTCTCGACGTCGCGGAACGACACCAGGCGGCGCTGCTTTTCGTCCCACAGCACCAGCCGGACGCAGCGCAGGCTCTCGGGCAGCGTGATGCGGCCGATGTCACGCAGCTCAGGATGATCGCGCAGCACGACCGGCAGCCGGTAGTAGGGAATCCGGCTCGACAGATGGTGGACGTGGTGGATGCCGATGTTACCGGTCAGCCAGCGTAACCATGCCGGCAGGTCGTAATACGAGCTGCCATACAGCGCCGCCTGCTGCATCGTCCATTGCTCGTCGTGCTCCCAGACGGTGTGCTCGAACTGGTGCTGGACATAGAACAGCCAGACGCCGGCCATCGCGGCGAGCAGCATGATCGGCAGATGCACGGCCAGGAACGCCTGGATGCCGATCAGCCACATCAAGCCGGCGGCGAGCAAGGCGATCCCGAAATTGGTGGCCATCGTGCTGACCCAGGGCGACCAGCCGGCGCGCATGAAACCGATTGGCAGGCGGTGCTGCAGGAAAAACATGTAGGCGGGTCCGGCCACGAACATCACCAGCGGATGGCGGTACAGCCGGTAGCGCAGACGCGCCCAGCTCGACCGGGCCTGATATTCCCGCACCGTCAAGGTATCGATATCGCCGATGCCGCGCCGGTCGAGGTTGCCGCTGGTCGCGTGGTGGATCGCATGCGCGCGTCGCCACCAGTCGTACGGCGTCAGGGTCAGCACGCCGAGGACGCGGCCGACCCAGTCATTGGCCCGGCGCCCGGCGAAGAAGGTGCCATGGCCGCAATCGTGCTGGATCATGAACAGACGCACCAGGAAGGCGCCGGCGGGAATGGCGAGCAGCGATGACGCCCAGACATGGCCGATCGAGAACGCGAACCATGCGGCCGTCCATAGCGCCACCAGCGGCACGACCGTGATCACCAGCTCGGTCACGCTGCGCAGGCGGTCGGGCGTACGGTAGCTGCTGAGGATCTGAGCCCAGTACCGGGCGTCGGCCGCGGTACGGCCATCGTGAGCGCCGCCACGCACGGTAGCGCGGTCTTTCGGCACAATCGCCATCGCGACTGGCTGATCGAATTGCAATGTCGTCTCCACCCTGTGTTCTCTGGCGGTCGCGTTTGGCGCGGCCGCAGCGTGAAGAACCCCTGCTGCCGCAGAACAGCCGGCAGGAGCTCAATACCCATCAGCTTTCGCTGGTCTCGCCGTCGGCCGGATGGCTCATCATGCGCCCGGCGGCGAGCCGGAGGTAAAGAGCGCATGCGGCGATTCCGCGGAGAATAACCGGCCGAACGGCTGATGGCTAGGACAGGGCGAGTACGATCCGTATTTCAGCCGCATCGGCGCCCTCTCCGGTCTCGGCCCGGGGCCGCGCTCGGTACCGAAGGCACGGGCCCACCGGCACAACGGCGGGCGATGAAGCCTCGCGGCGATCCCGTCGTCGTCCCTCAGACAGCACTCCCCTCCCGTCGTGCAACTGAGAACATCTCCCAGATCGCAATGAACATGGCCGCGATGACCGGGCCGATGATGAAGCCATTGAGCCCGAACACATCGATTCCCCCGAGCGTCGAGATCAACACCACATAGTCCGGCATCTTGGTGTCCTGCCCGACCAGGATGGGGCGCAGCAGATTGTCGACGAGGCCGATGACCAGGGCGCCATAGGCGATCAGGATCACGCCCTGCCAGATCGCCCCGCTGGCGAGCAGATAGAGCGCGACCGGAAACCACACCAGTCCGGCGCCGAAGGCGGGAAGCAGCGACAGGAACGCCATCACGACGGCCCAGAGCAAGGGCGCGGTGATGCCGAGGAACCAGAAGATCAGGCCACCCAAGGCGCCCTGCGCCAGGGCGACGACGAGATTGCCCTTCACCGTGGCGCGGATCACCACCGTGAACATCGCCAGCAACGCCTCGCGGTGCGCGTCGCGCAGCGGAATGGCGTTCGCGATGCGCGTCGACAGGGCAATGTCGTCGCGCAGCAGGAAGAACAGCAGATAGAGCATCAGGAACAGGTTGACGAAGAACTCGAAGGTTCCCTGACCGATGTTCAGCGCCTGGCTTGCGAGGATCTGGCTCCCTCGCAGCAGGACGGCGGACAATCTGTCCTTCAGCCCGGCCAGGCTGCCGAGCCCAAAGCGGTTGAGCAGATCGACCACCCAGGTCGGAAGCGCCTCCAGCACCTTCTGGAAGTACTGCCCGATGTCCAGCTGACCGGACTGCGCCTGGGCGTAGACACCGGACGCCTGCTGCGCCAGCGCCGCCCCGATCAGCGACAGCGGGATGATGACGATCAGCACGACCAGCAGGACGACGATCGCCGCGGCGAGGCCGTCGCGGCCGTGCATCGCGCGCGACAGACGCCGGTGCAGCGGCGCAAACACGATCGCGCCGACGACGCCCCACAGCAGGGCGCCATAGAACGGCAGCAGGATCCAGCCGAGCGCCAGCGTGATCAGGACAAGCAGGAACAGCAAGATCCGGTCTTCCAAACTGCGCATCTCACCTTTCCGATCTGGCCGCGCCTTCGCGACGCGTGTCCGGCCCCTCGGCCGGCCGTCGCCGGATGCAACGCATGAACGCGGCATTCGGACTCCAACCTGGCTGCGAGACCGCTGCCGCGGATCGGCACCCATGCACGATCGCGTCGCAGCTCATATCACGTTCACCATCGGGCACGCACGCCGCCCCACGGTCATTCCGCGGCGCGGCTGCCCCGGAATGACGATCGGCGGAGCCGCGAGATCGTGCGCCAAAACACGGATTTCGCCCGCGCGCTCAACGACAACACCGATTTCAAGAGCTTCTGGAAAAAATAAACTTCTTCCGAAAATCAGCAAACACGTGCATAACCTCCGTGTTCCGGTCCGGATGAGGGGCGTACGCGTCGTCACGAGACGTTGGGCCGGCAATGCGGTGGACGCGAGGGCATCGGCGCGCATCATGTGCGGACGAGCGATGCACTGGCGTACGTGAAGTCGCGTGGTCCTGGCCTCCCGGTGCCGAGGTCAAGGTTGCGGAGTTCTGATGACCTTCGCAGCCGACGGGGGCAAGACAGCCGGTCCCCGGGGAGAGCGCGTATAAGCGTGAAGACCATCGCGCAGGGAATGCCGGATGTCTCGGCTGAACCTGTGGTTCTGCCGCCTGCATTTTTTTCGCAGGCGGGCCATGGGTGCGGCCAGCGCCCGGCATTCCCTGCGCCCTCATCATCTTCGAGGGCTCGCCTCCAGCATGATCCGGACGCTCCCCGCGTCGCGGCGACGCCGGAGCTTGCCCTGATACGTAACCTTCCCTGCAGTCCCTGCCCCGTTGCCAAGCGCACGGCGAGCCGCAATAAACGGCGCTTTCCGAGAAGGCCCAACGGCCCGTCGACCTGGAGGCATGATGATGACGACGAGACCAGCCGCAAAATCATCCGACAAGGATGTCTGGCGCGTCGGCGTGCTGTTCTCGCGCAGCGGCCTGATGGAGGTCACCGAGTCCGAGCACTTTTTCGGCACGGCGCTGGCGATCCAGGAGATCAACCGGGACGGCGGCGTGCTCGGCCGCGAGATCGAGGTCGTCGCCTATGATCCGGGCTCGCAGCCGGAAACGTTCCGCAAGCTCGCCGACCGCCTGCTCACCGAGGACGGCGCCTCCGTCATTTTCGGCTGCTCGACTTCGGCCGAGCGCAAGGCGGTGCTTCCGGCGATCGAGCGCCGCAACGGCCTGCTCTGGTATCCCTCGCTGTACGAGGGCTTCGAGTATTCGCCGAACGTGATCTACACGGGACCGGCGCCGAACCAGAATGCGTTCCAGCTCGCCGAATACATCGTGCGCAAGCATGGCCCGCGCGTCTACCTGATCGGCTCGGACTACATCTACCCGCGCGAATCCAACCGGATCATGCGCGACCTCGTCGAGTCCTATGCCGGCCGCGTCGTCGGCGAGCAATATGTGACCATGGAGGCCACCGACGCCGAGCTGACGCGCAGCCTCGACGCCATCAGGGATGCCGCGCCCGACGTCGTGTTCTCGACCATCGTCGGCCGTACCGCGCAGCGCTTTTACCGGATGTATGCGCAGGCCGGCTTCGATCCGAAGCGGATGCCGATCGCCAGCCTCACCATGGCGGAGGGCGAGGTGCGTACGATCGGCGCCGAATATTGCGCCGGCCACCTGACCGCCGCGAGCTATTTCGGCACGCTCGCGCGCGACAGCAACGATCGTTTCAAGGCAGCGTTCGCGGCGACCTTCGGCGCTGATACGCCGGTCAGCATGTGGAGCGCCTCGGCCTATGCGCAAATCAAACTGTTCGCGCTGGCGCTCGAACAGGCCGGCAGCCTCGACACCCAGAAGCTGGTCGAGGCCGCGCTCGGCCTCAGCCTGGAGGCGCCGGAGGGACCGATGCGGATCGATCCCGACAACAACCACGTCTGGACCACCCCGCGCATCGGCCGCGTGCGCGCCGACGGCCAGTTCGACATCGTCTGGGAGAGCAAGAGCCCGATCAAGCCGGACCCATATCTGTCGGTGTCGCCGATCGGCGGCCGCTGGCTGAGCGAAGAGGCGCTGTCAGCATGAGGCCCGATGATCGCATGAAACCGGGCGTGCGCCGCCTCATCGACGATCTGCGCGGCGCCCGCGTGCTGGTAATTCATCCGCGCGATGCCGAGGGCGACGCTCTGATCGACCAGCTCAAGCGCATCGGCTGCAACGTGCGCGGCGTGTGGCCGCCACCGGCCGCAATCCCGCACGACATCGACACGGTGTTCCAACTGATCGAGACCTCCGAGGAGATGATCTTTCCGGAAGGCAGCAGCGATCATCCGCTCACCTTCATTGCCATTGTTGACTACGAGAATCCGACGATCCTGAAGCGCCTGCTGGACAGCAATGCTCATGGCGTCGTCAACAAGCCGATCCGCTCGTTCGGCATCCTCTCCTCGCTGGTGCTGGCGCGCTCGCTACGCGGCTACACGCGCCGGCTCGAAGGCAAGGTGCAGAAACTCGAGGAGACCTTGAAGGCGCGGCGCGACGTCGACAAGGCAGTGAAAATTCTGATGGGGTTGAAGCAGGTCGGCGAGGTCGAGGCCTATGAGCTGATCCGCGCGCAGGCAACTCAGAAGCGCGTGACGATGGCCGACATCGCAATCTCCATCATCAATGCGCAGGAAACGCTGGGAGGATTGGGGGTGCTCGATGCGCCGGCTTCGCGCTGAAGCTGCCGCTGCGCGCTCATGCCTTGGGCAGAAGCGGCCTCAAATATTTGCAAACGACGGCGTTGACTTCGCCTCGCATATTTGAATTACTTGAGATCAGCGCGGACATCGCATGTTCGCCAATGGCCGGTCGGCCATTTCACATCAGGCTATGCAGCCCTCGTATTGCGCCGCAAGGCGCAGTCGGGGGCTTTTTGTTTGGCGCGCGCGAACCTCGCGAACGCAACGGAGACTCGTGCCTTGACGACGGATGACAACAGCAAAGTACGGATCGCCTGCATCCAGATGCAGCCGATGGTCGGCGAGTTGGCCACCAACCTCGCCCGCAGCCTCGACTTGATTAAGCAGGCGGTGGCGCAAGGCGCCAAGCTCGTGGTGCTTCCCGAGCTCGCCTCCTCCGGCTACGTGTTCAAATCCCGCGAGGAGGCCTTCGCCGCCTCCGAGACCATTCCCGGCGGCCCCGCGGTGACCGCGTGGAGCGAGATCGCGGCCAGGCATAGCCTGCATCTCGTGGCCGGCATCTGCGAGCGCGAGGGCGACAGGCTCTACAACAGCGCGGTGCTGATCGGGCCGAAGGGCTACATCGGCACGTTCCGCAAGGTGCACCTATGGAACGAGGAGAACCTCTACTTCGAGCCCGGCAATCTCGGCTTCCCGGTCTACCACACCGAGATCGGCCGCATCGGCATGGCGATCTGCTACGATGGCTGGTTCCCGGAGAGCTTTCGCCTTAGCGCGCTGCAGGGCGCCGACATCGTCTGCGTCCCGACCAACTGGGTGCCGATCCCCGGCCAGGCGGAGGGCCGCGAAGCGATGGCCAACATCCTGGCGATGGCCGCGGCACACTCCAACTCCATCTTCATCGCCTGCGCCGATCGCGTCGGCGTCGAGCGCGGCCAGCCTTTCGAGGGCCAGAGCCTGATCGTCAGCTACACCGGCTGGCCAGTGGCCGGCCCCGCGAGCCGCGACAAGGAGGAGATCGTGATCGCCGACGTGGCGCTCGGCGAGGCCCGCCGCGCCCGCAACTGGAATGCCTTCAACCAAGTCCTGCGCGACCGCCGCTCCGACGTCTACGACGAGATGCTCGGCAGCAAGGTCGAGCGCGGCTGGTACTGACACCCTTTTTCATTTCGACCAATCATGGAGGACAATCGATGACATCGCGTTTTTTGACTACCTCGCTGGCGCTCGCCCTTTTGGCGGGGACGGCGCTCTCGCCTGCTCTGGCCGCCGATTCGATCAAGATCGGTGTCCCCGTCGGCCTGTCCGGCGCCAACTCCGTCGTCGCGCCGTCGGTGGTGCAATCGGCTGAACTGGCTGTCGAGGAGATCAACGCCAAGGGCGGCGTGCTCGGCCGCAAGCTGGAACTCGAAGTCGCCGATGACGCCTCGGGCGCCGCCGGCGCACAGAAGGCGTTCGACGCATTGGTGTTCCAGAAGAAGGTCAATGTGCTGATCTCGATGGAGACGAGCGCGGCCCGCAACGCCGGCCTGCCAATCGTCGCCCGCGGCAAGACGCCCTACATCTACACCTCGTTCTACGAGGGCAAGTCCTGCAGCCCCTATCTCTACGTCAACGCCTGGGTGCCGGACCAACAGGTGCCGCCGATCGTTGACTATTTCACCAAGGAGAAGAAGGCGAAGAGCTACTTCCTGATCGGCTCCGACTACGCCTTCGGCCGCGGCATGCTCGGCTTCACCAAGACGTATGTCGAGAAGACGGGCGGCAAGGTTGTCGGCGAGGAATACCTGCCGATGGACGGCTCGGACTGGACTTCGATCATCTCCAAGCTCAAGGCCTCCGGCGCGGACGCGCTGATCACTTCGACCGCGGGCGGCGCGCCGAACGTCACCCTGACCAAGCAGCTGCGCGCCGCCGGCGTGAACCTGCCTTATGGCAATCTCGCCGTTGACGAGGGCACCGCCAAGGGCATGGGCGCCGATGCCGCCGGCATCTATCTCTCTGCCTCCTACGTCACGGGCATCGACACGCCGGCCAACAAGACTTTCCTGGCGTCGATGGCCAAGAAGTTCGGCGCTGAGCTGAAGACCCCGAACGATCTCTCCGTCCCGCAGTATGAGGCGGTCTACGCCTACAAGGCCGCGGTCGAGAAGGCCGGCAGCACCGACCAGGACAAGGTGCTGAAGGCGCTCGCCGAGGTCTCGGTCGACGGCCCGCGCGGCACCATCAAGATGGACAAGCAGCGCCATGCGCCGCTGACCATGTATCTCGGCCAGGCCCAGGCCGACGGCAGCGTCAAGGTGATCCAGAGCTTTGCGAATGTCGATCCCGGCGCGCAATGCCCGGGCAAATCCTGACCGATCAGGTCCACATCGCGTATGATCCCGCGGGGCGGACTCAACGCCCGCCCCGCTTCTCTCAAGTGGAAGTGACCATGCTGACCGTCGCTCTCGATGCCGTCACGACGGCCGCCGTGCTCTTCATCATCGCCGCCGGTCTCCTGATCGTGTTCGGCGTGATGAAGATCATCAACTTCGCTCACGCCGCCTTCCTCACCGTCGGCGCCTACGCCGCGCTGATCGGCGCGCAACTGGGTCTGCCGTGGTTTCTGATCCTGCCGCTGGCCTTCGTCGCCGGCGCAGTCTGCGGCGGCGTCACGGAGATCGTGATCGTCCGCCGTCTTTATAAGCGCCCGCTCGATGCGATCCTCGCCACCTGGGGTCTCGGCATCGTGCTGGGCCAGCTCATCACGCTGATGTTCGGCCGCGAGGTGCAGTTCGTGCAGGCGCCGATCTCGGGCACGGTGCATCTGGTCGGCGCCGACTATTCCGCCTACCGCCTGGTGATGATCGTCGCGGCCGTGATCGTCGGCCTGCTGTTCACCGGCCTTCTCAACGGCACTCGGCTTGGTTTGTCGACCAAGGCCGTGATCATGAACGAGATGCTGGCGCAGGGACTCGGCGTCGACTCCTCGCGCGTACGACTCATCACCTTCGCGCTCGGCAGCGGGCTCGCCGCGCTCTCTGGCGCGCTAATCACGCCGCTGTCCAGCGTCGATCCCAACATGGGCGTACCCTGGCTGATCGGCGCGTTCATGCTGGTGATGGTGTCCGGCGGCTCGCTGCTGGCGCTGGCCGGCTCCTGCGCCGTGCTCGGGACGTTGCAGGTCCTGGTCTCGACGTTCGTCAATCCGATCCTCGGCGGTCTCACCATCGCGATCTGCGCCGCCATCGTGCTGCGGATCAGGCCGGAGGGTTTTGCCCGTGCCTGATGCGCGCCCCCTCGCTTCTCCCGCGACGTCCCCAACGAAGCGCGCGATGCCGCGCCTGATCGTCCCCGCATTGCTGGTGGCGCTCGCCGCCGGCGTGATCATCGTCGCGCCGCTGCTGCTCGACACCTACCTCGTGAACATCCTGGTGCGCGCCTGCTTCGTCGCGATCGCGGCGATCACCGTCGACGTCATGTGGGGCTATTGCGGCACGCTGACGTTCGGCCAGTCCGCCTTCTTCGGCATTGGTGCCTACGCGCTCGCGATCATGCTCACCGAATATGGCTTCGGTCCCTGGCAGATCTGTGCCGCGATCGCCGCAGCCGTGGTGGTTGCCGCCGCCGTCGCCGCCTTCACCGGCTGGCTGTCGTTCTATCCGGGCTCGACGCCGCTCTACGCCTCGGTGATCTCGCTGGTGGTGCCGATCGTGCTGGTGCAGATCCTCTACTCCGGCGGCACCTTCACCGGCTCCTCGAGCGGCCTCGTCGGCTTCGAGAGCTTCGATCTGGAGATCGAGACCTGGTTGCGCCTCGCCGGGCTCGGACTGCTCGCCACCGCCATGCTCGCGCTGATCTTGATGCGCAGCGACACTGGCCGGCTCTTGTCAGCGCTCCGCGACAACGACGCGCGCTGCACCTATCTCGGCATCGACACCTCGCGGCTGCGGATCATCGTGCTGGTGCTGTCGGCGATCGTCTCCGCGCTGGCGGGCTTCTTCTATGCCGGCTTCGGCGCGGTGGCCGCGCCGGAGAATGCCAGCTTCACTTTTGGCACCAACCTCGTGATCATGGTCGCACTCGGCGGCCGCGGCACCGTGATCGGCCCGGTGATCGGCGCGCTGTGCATCGAGGTCGCCAGCGCCTATCTCGCCAACAGCCTGCCCTACGTGTGGGAGCTGATCGTAGGGCTCGCGCTGGTCGTCGTGATCCTCGTGTTCCCCGATGGCCTGCTCGGCGCGGTGATGCGCCTGCTCAAGCGCGGCGTCCGAGGCGACATTGCGACGACGTTGCATCCGGTGGGCGTCGCGACAACCGTCAGCCATCCCGATGCCGTTGCGATCGAGGTGCGTGGGCTGGGCAAGCATTTCGGTAGCCTCTCTGTGCTGGACGGCGTGGAGTTCACTGCGCATCGCGGCGAGCTCTTGAGCCTGGTCGGTCCCAACGGCGCCGGCAAGACGACCCTGATCCGCTGCCTGTCCGATGGACGCGAGCGCTCGGCCGGCGAGGTTGCGATCGCCGGTCATAACATCGCGCGGCTGCCGCCGGATCGCGTCGTGCGTTTTGGCCTGGGGCGCAAGTTCCAGACGGCGTCGGTGTTCGAGACCTTGACCGTCGCCGAATGCCTCCGTGTGGCGCGGACACATGCCGATCCGCCGGCGCTGACCTCGCGCTCGGCCGCGCTGGCGCTGCCGCCGGCGGCCCTGTCGGTGGTCGAACGCTCCGGCCTCAGCGAGCGGCTCGACGAGGAGGCGCGCAATCTCAGTCACGGCCTGAAGCAGGCGCTCGAGCTGGCGATGGTGCTGTCGCTCGAGCCGGACGTGCTGCTGCTCGACGAGCCCACCGCCGGCCTCACCCGCGCCGAGCGCCAGGGCTTCGCTGATATCCTGACCACCCTCGCCCGTCGCGACCGCCTCTGCATCCTGCTGGTCGAGCACGACCTCGATTTCGTCCGCGAGATCTCTTCGCGCATCATCGTGCTGCACCAGGGCCGCCTTGCGCTTGACGGCTCGGTCGAGGAGGTCGTGAACAGCGAGCTGGTCCGCGAGATCTACACCGGCCAGCACGTGTCGCATGCGGAGGTGCCGGCATGAGCACCATGTTGGAAGTCCGCGAGCTCGCCAGCGGCTATGGCTCGTCCGAGGTGATCAGCAATGTCGGATTTGCGCTCGCCAAGGCCGAGACGCTCGCGATCGTCGGCAAGAACGGCATGGGCAAGACCTCGCTGCTGAAGGCCATCATCGGCTTCCTGCCGGCGTGGCGCGGCCAGGTCAGGCTGGGCGGCAGGGATATCACGCGGGTCGCGCCGCATCTGAAGCGGAAGATGGGGCTGGTCTACGTGCCGCAGGAGCATGCGCTGTTCCAGGACCTCTCGGTGCGCGACAATCTCAGGCTCGGGCTGTTGTCGGACAAGGACATCGATGCGCTGTTCGAGCAGGTCGGCGGCTGGTTTCCGGTTCTCACCAAGCGGCTGAACCAGCGCGCCGGGACGCTGTCCGGCGGCGAGCAGAAGATGCTGATCGTGGCCCGCGCGCTGATGGCCAAGCCCGACGTGCTGATGCTCGACGAGGTCACCGAGGGCCTGCAGCCCTCCGTCGTCGATCGCCTCTCCGAGGTGCTGGTGCGTGTCCGGCGCGAGATCGGCACCTCGATGATCGTGGTGGAGCAGCATCTGCCGTTCGCACTTTCCATCAGCGACCGCTACCTCGTGTTCAAGCGCGGCGAGATCGTCGATGCCGCCGCTGTCGATGCCGGCGCCGCCGAACGGATCGACGAGCACATGCGGATCTAGCGGACCCTCCGGCGCGAGAACAGCGAGATCAGGACCGGCAGCGTGATCAGGATGACGACGGGCGCCAGCATCATGCCGGTGACGACAACGATCGCCAGCGGCTTCTGCACCTGCGAGCCGATACCGGTCGACAGCGCCGCCGGAAACAGACCGATGCCGGCGACGACGCAGGTCATCAGCACCGGCCGCAGCTGCAACTCGCCGGTGCGGATGACCGCCTCGATGCGGTCGACGCCCTCGTCGATCAGCTGGTTGAACTGCGACAGGATGATGATGCCGTCCATCACGGCGATGCCGAACAGCGCGATGAAGCCGATCGCCGCGGACACGCTGAACGGAATTCCCGTGAGCACGAGGCCGACGACGCCGCCGAAGATCGCCATCGGGATCACGCTCATGGCGAGCAACGTGTCGGCCATCGAGCCGAAATTGAACCACAGCAGCACGCCGATCAGCGCGAGGCTGATCGGCACCACGATCGACAGCCGCTTGATGGCGTCCTGCAGATTGCCGAACTCGCCGACCCATTCGAGATGCGATCCCGGCGGCAGTTGCACCTGATCGGCGACCTTCTGCTGCGCCTCCTGGATGGCGCTGCCGAGATCGCGCTCGCGCACCGAGAACTTGATCGGCAGGTAGCGTTCCTGCTGCTCACGATAGATATAGGCCGCGCCCGAGACCAGCTTGATGGTTGCGACCTCGCTCAGCGGAATCTGCGTGATGCCGTTCGGGCCCTGGGCACCGATGCGCAAATTCTCGATCGCCTCGGCGCTCTTGCGATATTCCGGCGCCAGCCGGACGATGATCGGGAAATGCCGGTCGCTGCCCGGCTCGTAGAGATCGCCCGCGGTGTCGCCGCCGATCGCGACCTTGATGGTGGCGTTGATGTCGCCGGGTGCGAGGCCGTAGCGCGCGGCCTTGGCGCGGTCGATGTCGATCTGCACCGTCGGCTGTCCGAGCGAGGTGAACACCGCGAGGTCGGTGACGCCCTGCACCGTCGACAGCACCTGCTTGATCTTGTTGGCGGTGTCGGTCAGCGCCTGCAGATCGTTGCCGTAGAGCTTGATCGAGTTCTCGCCCTTCACGCCGGACACCGCTTCCGAGACGTTGTCCTGCAGATATTGCGAGAAGTTGAATTCGACGCCGGGGAAGCGGTCGTCGAGCTGCTTCAACAGCTCGGCGGTGAGCTGATCCTTGTCCTTGGTGCCCGGCCAGTCCTTGACCGGCTTCAGCGGCGCGAAGAACTCGGCATTGAAGAAGCCGGCGGCGTCGGTGCCGTCGTCGGGCCGGCCGTGCTGCGAGACCACGGCGTCGACCTCGGGACGCGCGCGGATCATCTTGCGCATCTCGTTGACGTAGGCATTGCCTTCCTGCAGCGAGATGGTCGGCGGCAGGGTGGCGCGGATCCAGAGGTTGCCCTCTTCCAGCTTGGGCAGGAATTCGAGGCCGAGCAGCCGGCCGACCACCACGGTGAGCAGCACGAGACCGATCGCGCCGGTCATCACCAGATTGCGGTTGCCCACCGCCCAGCGCAGCACCGGCGAATAGATCGCGTGCAGCAGGCGCATCAGCCGGGTCTCGGTCTCCTCGACATGGGCCGGCAGGATGATGGCGCTGAGCGCCGGGGTCACCGTGAAGGTCGCGAGCAGGCCGCCGGCCAGCGCATAGGCATAGGTCCGCGCCATCGGCCCGAAGATGTTGCCCTCGACGCCGCTCAAGGTGAACAGCGGCAGGAAGGCGGCGATGATGATGGCCGCGGCAAAGAAGATCGAGCGCGACACGTCGGCGGCGGCCGACAGGATCGCATGCCCCTTCATGCCCATCATCGTCTCGGGCGAGATGTGGCTCTCCTCCGCGGCCGACAGCGGCGTGGTCTGTGTGAGCCGGCGGAAGATCGCCTCCACCATGATGACAGTGGCATCGACGATCAGGCCGAAATCGATCGCGCCGACCGACAACAGGTTGGCGGACTCGCCGCGCAGCACCAGGATGACGACGGCGAAGAACAGGGCAAACGGGATGGTGGCGCCGACGATCAGCGCGCTTCGGAGATTGCCGAGGAAGACCCACTGCAGCAGCACGATCAGGCCGATGCCGACGACCATGTTGTGCAGCACGGTGTGGGTCGTGGTGTCGATCAGGTCCTTGCGGTCGTAGATGCGCTCGATGCGCACGCCCGGCGGGAGGATCGTCGAGCTGTTGATCTGGTCGACCAGCTGCTCGACGCGCGCGATGGTCGGCGAGCTCTGCTCGCCGCGCCGCATCAGCACGATGCCCTGGACGATGTCGTCATTGTTGTTGAGGCCGGCAATGCCGAGCCGCGGCTTCTCCGCCACCGTGACGCTGGCGACGTCCTTCACCAGCACCGGATTGCCGCCGCTCTGCGACACCATGGTGTTGGCGAGGTCGTCCATCGAGCGGATCAGGCCGACGCCGCGCACGACAGCCGACTGCGTGCCGATCTCGACGGTGTTGCCGCCGACGTTGATGTTGGAGTTGCCGACCGCCTGCAACAGCTGCGGCAGGGTCAGGCCATTGGCGACCAGCTTGTTGAAGTCGACCTGGATCTCATACGTCTTCGTCTTGCCGCCCCAGCCGGTGACGTCGATGACGCCAGGCACGGCGCGGAAGCGGCGCTGCAACACCCAGTCCTGCAGGGTCTTGAGGTCGAGCACGCTGTAGCCGGGCGGACCGCGCAGCCGGTAGCGATAGATCTCGCCGACCGCGCTCAAGGGCGAGATCTGCGGCGTCACGTTGCCCGGCAGCGGCGACAGCTGCGACAGGCGGTTCAAGACCTGCTGCAGCGCCTCGTCATAGGTGTAGTCGAACGAGAACTGCAGCTTGACGTCGGACAGGCCGTACAAGGAGATCGTCCGGATCGTCCGCAGGTTCTTGATGCCGGCGACCTGGGTCTCGATCGGGATGGTGATGTAGCGCTCGATCTCCTCGGCCGAGAGACCCGGGCTCTGCGTCACGATGTCGACCATCGGCGGGGTCGGATCGGGATAGGCCTCGATGTTGAGCTGGCGGAATGCGATCAGGCCGCCGATCAGGACGGCGACGAATAGTCCGACCATCAGGAAGCGCCGCTGGACGGCGATAGCAACGAGGCGATCCATTCAGGTCGAAACTTTCAGCACGTCGGGCAGAAGGGCTGCATCTCAGCTGCCCGAGGCGGCACGATCGATGAACAGGCTGCCCTTGGTCACGATCTGCTCGCCGGAAGTCAGGTTGCTTTCGACCGCGACCTGATCGCCGTTGATCAGCCCGGTCTTGATCTTGCGCAGCTCGATCGACTTGTCGGGACGCGCGACCCAGACGCGGACCTGGTTGCCTTCGTAGATCAGCGCCTGCCGCGGCACCGCGATGGCGGGCTGTTCGCCTGGCGAATAGATCGTCACATTGGCGAACATCTCGGGCTTCAGCAGACCATCCTTGTTGTCGATGGTGGCCCGGACCAGGAGCCGCCGCGTCGCCGGATCGATCGATGCGGCGACGTAGTTGATGCTGGCCTTGAGCGGACGGCCGGGCAGCGCCAGCACGTTGACGAGGATCTCCTCGCCGATGTTCACCAGCGCCGCATCGCTCTCGCGGACGAAGGCGGTCAGCCAGACGGTCGAGAGATCGCCGATCACGAACACGGGATCGCTCGCGCCGGAATTGACGTACTGCCCAGGGCCGACCTTGCGCTGCACGACCGTGCCACCGATCGGCGCGTGGATCGTGATCTCGCGATCGATCACACCCTTGCTTTGGAAGTCGGAGATCGCGGCATCGGTGAAGCCCAGGATGCGCAGCTTGTTGCGCGCGGCCTCCAGCGCGGTCTGCGACGACCGCATGTCGTTCTGAGCCTGAACGGAGGTCGCCTCCGCCTGCTGGAAGTCCTTGAGCGGGATAGCCCGGCCCTCGAACAGGTCCTTGGCGCGCTTGTACTGGATCTCGGCGAGGTCGAAGGCGGACTTCGCCTTGTTCATGGATGAGATGGCGGCGATGAAATCGTTCTGGGCCTGGACGGTATCGGCCGCCTCGATCACGAACAGCGGCTGGCCCTGGCGGACGGTCTCGCCAGGCCGGGCGAGCAGCTTGGTGACGCGGCCGGCATAGGGCGAGAACACCGGCGTGGAACGATCCTCGTCGACGGCGACCTTGCCCTCGGTGACGTGCTCGGCGCGGAAGATCTTTTCGCAGACCGGCTCGATCGTCAGCGTCGCCCATTCGGCTGCCGACGGTGTGAAGGTGGTGCCGTTGCGCTTGGACTGGCTGGAGAGCTCGAGATTGTCCTTGGACGCCGGCGCGGAGCGCAGTTGCGTATAGGCGTAGCCGCCCGCCCCGGCGATCGCCAGCGCGGCGAGGCCGATCATCAGCCGCTTGGTGCTCATCAGCTGCAGAGATGGGTTCGTTTCAGACGCCATGGCTCGGTCGGCTCGCTCGGTCGGCTCGCTTCATCCGTCGATGAGTCCGGCTGCTGCGGCTCATCGTCGCGCTAATAGTGCGGAACTGGAGCTTTAAACAACCTAAAAATTGCCCCACTCGCCCTTGTTTTGCTTTAAAAATTTGAAAGTGTGACGACAGTCGTTCAGCTTGCATTCAGTTCCTTCGGGGCAATCCCGGTTTTCTTCGCGGCGCACCATGACCCGGTGGATGCGCAAGCCATCGCCATGAAGATGCCGCGACCGTGCGGCCCAACCTCCACGGGTACGCCCTGCTCCACCTCGGTACGCATGCGGTTGGTATTGGATCTCACGGCGGTGCGTCTTTCGACGAAACTTTGGTTCCACCGCCCTTTTTGGTTCCCCGTCCTTGCGACGAGCATGCATCCCTCGCGGATCAGCGACAGCGACGGCCACATCGATGCGTAATCTCGCGGCGCAGATGCGTCCGAGTTGTGCCGATCGTTTCACCCTCTCGTGAGGAGGGCGCAGGGAAGACCAGGCGCCGACTGACGCCTGCGGCCCGCCTGCGAAAAGAATGCAGGCGGCAGGTACCACAGGTGCAGCCGGGATCACCCGGCCTTCCCTGCGCGACGGTTTTCACGCTTATGGCGCGCTCTCCCCGGTGTCCGGCTTTTAGCCACCGTCGTCTGCGGGATCATCGTCACCCGCGAACTTGACGCCAGCATCGGGGCGCCAGGACCACACGCTTTTGCGTCCGCGTCACGCCGTTCGTCGACGTAGCCAGGCTACGCTGCGGCATCAACACGGCCATCGCTCCCCGCCCCGCGTGTCGTGACGATCGCGCGCTACGCCCCTTCTCGATGGGACGGGATGCGCGGAATAGAGCACGATTTCGGAAAAAAGAAACGAGATTTTTTTGATAAATCGAACTTTCACATCCTTCGTGCCGCGGTATCGATCATGGAGAGTATCCGCGCCGCGGCCGGTGGCACGGCACGACGCGCGATGCGCGCCGTGTCTTTGCCCACCCTACGGACACTAATGATGAGCCGTAGGGTGGGCAAAGGCCTATCGGGCGATGCGAAGCATCGTCCGATAGGACGTGCCCACCATCACTCGCCGAACGAGCCGGAAATCTCCTTCACATCCCCTCCCCAATCCGGAGCAAGCCAGCCGCGTTCGACAAAGCGGTGGAAGCTACTGTGCGGCCAATCCGCAACCCGGGACACATGGCCATGCTTGACTGGGTTGAAATGGATGTAGTCGATATGGTGATCGAGATCCTCCTGGTTGCGGATCGCATGCTCCCAATAGCGGCGTTGCCAGATCCCCTTCTCGCGTTTGGCTGAGAAACTTGTCGATTTCGTTTGAGATTTCAATCCGCGGGAAAAGCTGCTCTTGATCATATTCCAGCGGAGCGGATAGTCGCTGTCGTTGTCAGGCAATGCCCAGATTGCATGGAGATGATCCGGCAGCACGCAGATCGCAATCGTTTCGAAGGGGCGCCGCCTCCGCGCGATGCGATAGCACGCGCGGAGGCGGCCGATCTGATCGACGAGCAGATGGCTCGAACGGTTTTCGAGGACCACCGTGAAGAAGAACATGCCGCCTTTGATGGATGCTCTGCGATAGTTCGGCATCAACACCTCCATCGAACCCGCGGCCGGTGGGCACGTCGCAACGCTTCGCGTTGCGCCTTTGCCCACCCTACAACTCGTGGCCTCGATCTTACCAACTAACAAGAACCGTAGGGTGGGCAAAGGCACTTCGGATGATGCGCAGCATCGTCCGAAGTGCCGTGCCCACCGTGTTACGGCGCACGATCGCCTCAATGGAAATCCCTCGACCGCGGCAGGATGCGGACGTTGCGGGGGTGGCTGACGCGCTGGGAGGGATTGTCCGGGTGGTCGCGGCGGTCGTCGTTGAGCGGTTCGGCGGGCATCTGGCCCTGCGGGATGGCGCCGAGGCGGTCGTCTGATAGCAAAGCGAGATCGGCGGTGCAGTCGACCAGGCGCTCGGCAACGAGGTGCACCACCTTCTCCGGGCTGCTCTGGATGCGGCCTTCGACCAGCACGAGGCGCGCGCCCATCACCTCCTTGCGGAAGGTCTCCATCACCTTCGGCCACACCACGATGTTGGCGATGCCGGTCTCGTCCTCCAGGGTCATGAACACGACGCCCTTGGCGCTGCCCGGCCGCTGTCGCACCAGCACGACGCCGGCGCAGCGGATCCGGCGGCGGTCGTTGGCGTCATTGACGTCGCGGCAGGCCAGCACGCCCTCGGCGGCGAAGCGCCGGCGCAGGAACTCCATCGGGTGGCCCTTCAGGGACAGGCGGATGGTCTGATAGTCCGCGACGACATGCTCCGGCAGCGGCATCTCGGGCAGCGGCTGGGCGCCCTCGTCCGGCTGCTCGCGGGCGATCGCCGCCTCGAACAGCGGCAGCGGCACGTCATCGGGCAGCCGGCGCACGGCCCAAAGTGCTGCGCGACGGTCGAGCCCGAGCGAGCGGAATGCGTCGGCATCGGCCAGCAGCAGCAGCGCGCGCTTGGGCAGCGCGGTGTCGCGGGCGAAATCTTCGAGCGAAGTGAAGGGACGGCGTTGGCGCGCCTTGATGATGCGGTCGGTCCAGTCGTCCTCGCGGTCGGTGGTCTGAAGCGGCAAGGCAGTCTGTTTGTCATTGTCATTCCGGGGCGCCGCATTTGCGTCGTGCTCTCCAAATGCACCAAGCGTTTGCGAGTGAGAAACACCTCCCTCCACGCCGTCATTCCGGGATGCGCCCTCTTGGGCGCAGGCCCGGAATCCATAACCACGATTCGGGGTTATGGATTCCGGGCTCGCGCTGCGCGCGCCCCGGAATGACACCGAGGGGATGGCTGGCAAGGAATATGTAGCAGCCGCCTCTGCCTCCCTCCGCATCTTCTCCGACAATTTCCTGATCCGCTCCTCGTCGCGGTCGATCCAGCGGAAGCCGTCGATCTGGCGGAAGCCGAGGCGGACGGCGCAGTATTTGCCATCCGTTTTCTCCAGCGTGTTGTCGGCGAAGCTGTGGGACACGTCGATGTCGCGGATCTCGACGCCGTTCTTGTGGGCATCACCGACGATCTGCGCCGGGGCATAGAAGCCCATCGGCTGCGAGTTGAGCAGCGCGCAGCAGAACGCATCCGGATGGAAGTATTTCAGCCAGGACGAGACATAGACCAGTTGCGCGAAGCTCGCGGCGTGGCTCTCAGGAAAGCCGTAGGAGCCAAAGCCCTTGATCTGGTCGAAGCAGCTCTTGGCGAAGGCCGGGTCATAACCGCGCGCGATCATGTTCGAGACCATCTTCTCCTCATAGGAGCCAATGGTGCCGACATTGCGGAACGTCGCCATGGCGCGGCGCAGGCCGTTGGCCTCCTCCGGCGAGAATTTTGCGGCCTCGATCGCGATCCGCATCGCCTGCTCCTGGAACAGGGGAACACCGAGCGTCTTGTGCAGGACCTTGTAGAGCTCGTCGGCTGAGCCATGATCCGGCGACGGCGACGGGTAGGTCACCTTCTCCAGCTTGTTCCGGCGGCGCAGATAGGGATGCACCATGTCGCCCTGGATCGGTCCAGGCCGGACGATGGCGACCTCGATGACGAGATCGTAGAAGGTGCGCGGCTTGAGCCGCGGCAGCATGTTCATCTGCGCCCGGCTCTCGACCTGGAACACGCCGAGCGACTCGCCCCGTTGCAGCATCTGGTAGACTTCGTTGTCGTCCTCCGACTTGATGTCCGAGAGCACGTACCGCCTGCCCTTGTGATCGGCGATCAGATCAAAGCTCTTGCGGATGCAGGTCAGCATGCCCAGCGCGAGCACGTCGACCTTCATCATGCTGAGCGCGTCGACATCGTCCTTGTCCCACTCGATGAAGGTGCGGTCGTCCATCGCGGCATTGCCGATCGGCACGTAGCTGTCGAGCCGGTCCTGCGTCAGCACGTAGCCGCCGACATGCTGCGACAGATGGCGCGGAAAGGTGATCAGCTCCGAGGCGAGCTCCACCGCGCGGCGGATCATCGGATTGGTGGGATCGAGACCGGCCTGGCGCACCTGCATGTCGGAGAGACCATCGCCCCAGCTGCCCCACACGGTGTCGGCGAGCACTGACGTGACGTCCTCGGTCAGCCCCAGCGCCTTGCCGACGTCGCGGATGGCGCTGCGCGGGCGATAATGGATGACGGTGGCGATGATGGCGGCGCGGTGGCGGCCGTAGCGGCGGTAGACATATTGCATCACCTCCTCGCGCCGCGAATGCTCGAAGTCGACGTCGATATCTGGCGGCTCCAGCCGCTCCTTGGAGATGAAGCGCTCGAACAGCAGGTCGATCTTGGTCGGATCGACCGAGGTGATGCCGAGCACGTAGCACACGGCCGAGTTCGCCGCGGAGCCGCGGCCCTGGCACAGGATGCCCTGGCTGCGGGCGTACCGCACGATGTCATGGACGGTGAGGAAGTAATGCGCGTAGTTGAGCTCGGCGATCAGCGCGAGCTCCTTGTTGAGGACCGCGCGCAGCCGGTCGTCCAGATGTTCGCCGAAATAGGTCTTGGCGCCGGCCCAGGTCAGGTCTGCCAGATGCCCCTGCGCGGTCTTGCCCGGCGGCACCGGCTCGTCGGGATATTGGTATTTGAGCTGGTCGAGCGAGAACACGATGCGGTCGGTGAAGCGCAGCGTCTCGGTGATAGCCTCCGGGTGATCGCGGAACAGCCGCGCCATCTCGTGTCCCGGCTTGAGATGGCGCTCGGCATTGGCCTGCAGCCTGCGGCCGACGCTCTCGATCGAGGCCTTCTCGCGGATGCAGGTCAGCACGTCCTGCAACATGCGCTGGCTTGGGTGGTGATAGAGCACGTCGTTGGTGGCGATCAGCGGCACCTTGGCTGACGCCGCGAGACGCGCGAGCCGCGCCAGCCGGCGGCGGTCGTCGCCGCGATACAGCAGGCTGCCGGCGAGCCACACGCCTTCGGCGGGGCTGTCCTTCAGCCGCGCGATGACTTTGCCGAGCGCATCCTCGTCGAAGCGATGCGGCGGCATCAGCACCAGGAGCTGGCCGTCGATGAAGTCGAACAGCTCTTCGAACGTCAGACGGCAGTCGCCCTTGGCGACCTTGTCGAGATCGCTGCCGCGCTTGCCGCGGGTCAGCAGCTGGCACAGCCGGCCATACGCCGCGCGGTCGCGCGGATAGACGAGGATGTCCGGCGTGCCGCAGGTGAAGACGAGTCGCGCGCCGTAGAGCAGTTTTGGCTTGTAGCTCAGCTTGTCGTTGTTCAGCTCGCTGTAAGCGCGGACGACGCCGGCGAGCGTGTTGTGATCGGCGATGCCGATGGCGGTGAGGCCGTACACAGCCGCCTGATGCACATAGGCCTGCGGATGCGAGCCGCCGTGCAGGAAGGAGAAATTGGTGGTGATGCCGATCTCGGCATAGGGGGTGGGGGTCATGGCGCGACCGCGGAAGCTGCGGCGCAGCGCTGCCTATGCGATGCAGGCGACAGGCTGTTCGGCTGGCACAGCTGCCCACCCTCCCCTGGAGGGGGAGGGTCGACGCGCGCAAAGCGCGCGGCGGGGTGGGGTGAGCCCAGCAAATGGTCGGCATGATGTCGACGGGTCTGAACTGCGAGTGCTTCAGCTCCGGTAAAAACCAGCACCGCGTGCGTGGATAGTCTGTCACCCCACCCCGGCTCGCATGCGCGCATGCGAGCCGACCCTCCCCCTCCAGGGCAGGGCAATCGCATGTGGAATTTTTCGATTCTTTTCGTGCTTCCAAAGAGCAGTCTGGATTCGAAAATTTCCTCCCGTCGGCCTTCGCGATTCCAATATTTCGCTTGGGCCGCGTTGGAGAGCCATATGCGATTGCCCTGCCCTCCAGGGGAGGGTGAGCAGCGGGCTTGCCGTGAGATCGTCCCTGCCCTCATGCGAACAGCCCATGCATGTACCAGGCGGGCTGCACCGGCAAAGCATTCTCCGGCTGTTCGAACTCGCGGTCATACAAACCGTCGCGGTAGAGCCAGAAGCGCAGGCCGTGCTCGTCCTCGACGCGGAAATAGTCGCGCGTCAGCCCCTGCCCGTCCGGGCGCCACCATTCCATGGCGATGCGCTCCGGGCCTTCGGCGCGCACGACCGCATGCGCGGCGCGGCGCCAGACGAAGCGTGCGGGCGGGCCATCGGGCACGCCGGCGATCACCTGGATGGCCTCGGGGCGCGCGAACAGCCGCAGCGGACGTAGCGGCGGCTCGCCGTCGTGGCGTTCGGGCCAATCGGCGGTGCTGGTGGTCGCGAGATGATGCTGCGCCGGCAGCGGCAACGCGGCGCGCTCGGGAATGTGGGTGTCGACCGGCAGATGCACGACGACACGCTTGCCGCCGATGCGCGCGGCGATGCGGTCGATCAGTGCCGACAGTTCGTCATTGTCGTGGACATGCGCATCGAGATCGCGCTGCTGCTGCACCACGATCTCGCTGCGGCCGGCGGCAAGCCGGATCATGTCGAAGCCGAAGCCGGGATCGAGCGGATCGTTGAGCGACTCCAGGCGGTCGCGGAACAGACGGTCGATGACGGCGGCCTCCGTCACCGGCTGGCCGGTGTCGACGGCGATGACGCGCACCAGGCCGTCGGTGCGGAAGAAGCAGGCTTCGAGCCGCCGCGCGCCTTTGCCCTGCTGCGCCATCGCCGCCACCAGCATCGTGGCGAGACTGGAGAGGCTCGCCGCGATCACCGTGTCGGTCGCGACCGGCTCGGCAAAGCGCTTGTCGACGATGTAGTCCGGCGGCACTTTGCGCGGGCTGATCGGCGCATCGGCCTCGCCCAGCGCTTGCGCGAGCACGCGGGTGAAGGCGGCGCCGAACCGCGCGGTGATCTCGTTGCGGCCGCGCGAGGCGACATCGCCGATGGTCTTGAGGCCGGCGCGACGCAGGCCGAGCGTGATCGCCTCGCTGCCGCCGAGCGCGGCCACCGGCAGCAGCGCGACGGCAGTCGCCTCCTCGCCATCGGGCACGATACGGCCATGCACCTGCCGGTTCAGCGTGCGCGCACACACCGCGTTGGAGGCGATCGCCGCCGACACGGTGAGGCCATGCGCGGTGAGCGCATCGCACACCGACTGCATCAGCCTGGCCTCGCCGCCGAACAGATGCACGCAGCCGCTGATGTCGAGCGACAGGCCATGCGGCGGATCGAGCGCCACCAAGGGCGTGAAGCGGTCGCACCAGTCGGCGATGTCCTCGAGCATCTGGGCGTCGGCTGCGAGATCGGCCTCGTGCACGACGAGGTCGGGACAGACCGCGCGGGCATTCGCGAGCGGCTGGCCGAGCGACACGCCGTGGCGGGCCGCGGCCTCATCCAGCGAATGGATCAGCAGCGCGTTGGCGTCCTTGATGACGACAACCTGCGGCTTGCCTTGCTCAAGCGGATCGGCGGCGCGGCTCCGCTTGATGCGCTCGATGGGCAGGCGCGGCAGCCACAGGCTGAGGATCCGCCGCCGGTTCGCTGAAACGGCACGCATCGGGCATCCACTCCATGATCCATCGTCCGGTCTGGCCGTGACGGTTGCGAATGAGCTCGGCATCGAGGCGCGGCGCGCCCCATGCCATCCATGGCGCCACCGCGGGCGACGGCGCGCTGCGCACCATCCAGCGCGTCTCCGCGGTCGACGGCTCTGGCGTCGCGGCGATGCGCAGCAGCAGTGCGGTCACGCCGGACTCCTGCGCCGCCAAAGTCAGCTTGCGGCTGGCGACGAGATCGAGCTTTTGCGTCTCGCCCCACACCTCCAGCATCACGCCGCCCAGCGCATCGCAGGCGAGCGCGTCGGCGGCGGTGCGCAAGGCGTGATCGAGATCGGGCGCGCGCACGGTCACGATGCGGCGCGGATCGAGGCCGAGCTCGGCGAGCCCGCTCATCGACAGCGCACCCATCTCGCGCTCGGCAAAATCCTGCCGGATCCAGATCAGCGGCCGGCGCGCGGCGACGCGCGCCGCGAGCCCGCACAGGAAGCCGGTCGCGGCCACCGCCTGGCGGCCGCTCTCGGCGAACACCTCGTGCAGCGCGCCGGTGGCGAGCCCGCCCTGCAGCACCGCGTCCGCCTCGGCATGGCCGAGCGCGACCCGGCGCAGATCATGCGCGCCATCGGCCGCCTCGAGCCGGGCAATGCGGCCGCGCAGACGCGCGAGCGTATCCATGCGTGCGCCGGTCATCCGTCGCCGCTCCTTTCAATCCATCGTGCGGGTGCTGCCGTTCTCTTTGTGAACGCAGGCAATGAACCCGCGACGATCTCCTTTGTTCATGATATGTTCTAATATAAAGCTAACGCGTCCAAGAGAGTCAATCGGGATTGCCCCGGGTCTGATTCAGCGAATGGAATCAAAGGGATTCAGAAGCATGGAGCTGCTGCGCAAACTCGAGATCCTGGCCGATGCCGCCAAGTACGACGCGTCCTGCGCCTCCAGCGGTACGGAGATGCGGGATTCCCGTGACGGCAAGGGGCTCGGCTCGACCGCGCCGGGGATGGGCATCTGCCATTCCTATGCACCGGACGGACGTTGCATCTCGCTGCTCAAGATCTTGCTGACCAATGCCTGTAACTTCGACTGCCTGTATTGCGTCAACCGCGCCTCCTCCAACGTGCCGCGCGCGCGCTTCACGGTCGACGAGGTGGTGAAGCTGACGATCGACTTCTATCGCCGCAACTACATCGAAGGGCTGTTCCTGTCGTCGGGCATCATCCGCAGCCCGGACTACACGATGGAGCAGGTCGTCTCAGTCGCGCGCAAGCTGCGCGAGGAGCATCGCTTCCGCGGCTACATCCACCTGAAGACGATTCCCGAAGCCGACGAGGCGCTGATCGCGGAAGCCGGCAAATATGCGGACAGGCTCAGCATCAACATCGAGACGCCGCTGGAGGAGAGCCTGACGCAGCTCGCCCCGGAAAAGGACCAGCGCGCGATCAGGCGCACCATGGGCCGGCTCCGGCTCAAGCTCGACGAGACGGCGGAAGCCAAGAAGACGGTGCGCCGGGCGAAGCCGCCGCGCTTCGCGCCGGCCGGCCAGAGCACGCAGATGATCGTCGGTGCAGACAGCGCGAACGACCGCGTCATCCTGTCGACCTCGGCCAATCTGTACGGCGCCTACAAGCTCAAGCGGGTCTATTACTCCGCCTTCAGCCCAATCCCCGATGCCAGCCGCGCGCTGCCGCTGCAGGCCCCGCCCCTCGTGCGCGAGCACCGGCTGTACCAGGCCGACTGGCTGATGCGGTTCTACGGCTTCGATGCCGACGAGATCGTCGAGGAGAGCGAAGGCATGCTGCCGCTCGACATCGACCCCAAGCTCGCCTGGGCGCTGCGTCACCGCGACCGCTTCCCGCTCGACATCAACACAGCGAGCCGCGAGGAGCTGCTGCGCGTTCCCGGCTTCGGCACCCGCACCGTGCAGCGCATCCTCGCCACCCGCCGCAGCACCACGATCCGCTTCGCGGATCTCGCGCAGCTCAACGTCATCAGGAACAAGGCGCTGCCGTTCATCGTTCTCTCCGACCACCGGCCATCGCCGTCCCTGCTCGACGGCACCAGCCTCAGAGCCCGGCTGCGGCCCAAGCCGCAGCAGCTGGGATTTGGATTCTAACGGAAGCCGTCATCGCGAGCGCAGCGACTTGTCCGTCATAGCCCGAAGGACGACGGCGGAAGCGATCCAGGGGCAGCACGAAAAGTCTGGATTGCGTCGCTTCGCTCGCAATGACGTGAGGAGACAGATGCACGTCGTAACCCTCGACAGCGACACCGATTTCGATGGTTGGCGCCAGGCAGCGCGGGCGCTGGCGATGGACGATGTCAGGCCGGCCGATGTCTCCTGGCGTGTGAAGGGCGCAGCGCCCGATCTGTTCGACGACCAGGCCGACACGACGCTGCCCGAGGTGCCCAAGGGCGCATTCTCGGTGCCGGCGAGTTTTGTCGAGCTGGCCGAGAGCGCGATCCTGCACAGCGATGCCAACCGCTTCACCTTGCTCTACCGGCTGCTGTGGCGCCTGCGGACCAACCACGATCTGATGGACATCGCGACCGATCCCGATGTCGCCCAGGCCAATGCGCTGGCGCGCGCCGTCCGCCGCGACGTTCACAAGATGCACGCCTTTGTCCGCTTCCGCGAGGTCGGCCGCGAGCGCGAGGCGCGCTACGTCGCCTGGTTCGAGCCCGAGCACCACATCGTGGAGCGCGCAGCGCCGTTCTTCGCCCGCCGCTTCGCCGACATGCCCTGGTCGATCCTGACGCCCGAACTCTGTGCGCATTGGGACGGCAGCCGCGTGTCGTTCACACCGGGTGTGAGCAAGGCTGAAGCGCCGACTGAAGACCGGCTCGAAGAGGTCTGGCTGCGCTATTACGCCAGCATTTTCAATCCGGCGCGGCTGAAAGTGAAGGCGATGGAAAAGGAGATGCCGAAGAAATATTGGCAGAACCTGCCCGAGGCCAAGCTGATCCAGCCGCTGATCGCGGCCGCCAGCCGGCGCACATCGATGATGATCGCCGATGAAGGCACCGAGCCGCACAAGCCGCAGAAACGCGTCGAGGAGACCGCGATGACCCGCAAGCCGAAAGCGCATGCGCCCGCCGCCGTTGAGACCTCACGTGATGTCGCGGCCGTCGATCTTCAGACCTTGCGTGAAGAGGCCGCCGCCTGCCGCGCCTGCCCGTTGTGGAAGGACGCCACGCAGACCGTGTTCGGCGAGGGTCCGGAGCATGCGCCGCTGATGCTGGTCGGCGAGCAGCCCGGCGACAAGGAGGACCTCGCCGGCCACCCCTTCGTCGGCCCCGCCGGCCAGATGCTCGACCGCGCGCTGGAGGAGGCCGGCATCGACCGGACCAAGGTCTACGTCACCAACGCGGTGAAGCATTTCAAGTTCGTGCCACGCGGCAAGATCAGGCTGCACCAGAAGCCGGCGACGCCGGAGATCAAGGCCTGCCGCCCCTGGTACGCGCGCGAGCTTGCCGCCGTCCGCCCTGCCCTGGTCGTCGCAATGGGCGCGACCGCCGCGCAGGCGGTGTTCGGAAAGATCACCCAGGTCACCAAGAACCGCGGCCACCTCGTCGACCTGCCGGAGGGTCCCCAGGCGATGATCACGGTGCACCCGTCCTATCTGCTGCGGCTGCCCGATGCGGAGGCCAAGGCACGGGAGTACGAGCTGTTCGTCAAGGACCTCAAGATCGCTGCGGCCGCGCTGAAGCGCGCCCACGCGGCCTGACACCGGCGTCCAAAATGCAAATGGCCGGGATCGAGCCCCGGCCATTCGACAGAAGGATGCCGCCGCCTCACGCCGCCAGCGTGTTCTCCACCACCTTGATGAAGAACGACGTGCCGTAGACGATCGCCTCGTCGTTGAAATTGTAGGCGGGGTGATGCAGGCCGGCCGAGTCGCCGTTGCCGACGAAGATGAAGGCGCCGGGGCGGGCTTCGAGCATGTAGGCAAAATCCTCGCCGCCCATCATCGGCGGCATCTCGTGCACGTTGGCATCGCCCGCAACCTCCTTGGCGGCACGGATGGCGATGTCGGTCTGCTCGGCGTGGTTCATGACCACCGGATAGCCGCGCGCATAATTCAGGTCGATCCTGGCGCCGGTCATCTGCGCGACGCCGGTGACGACCTCGCGCACCCGCCTCTCCATCAGCTCGCGCACCTTCGGCGTCAGCGTCCGCACCGTGCCGCGCAGCACCGCGCTCTGCGGGATGACGTTGCGGGCATTGCCGGCGTGGAATTCGCAGATCGAGAGCACCGCCGCCTCCAGCGGATCGACGCTGCGCGACACGATCTGCTGCAGCGCCGTGACCAGCTGGGCGCCGACCAGCAGCGAGTCGATGCAATTGTGCGGCTTGGCGGCATGGCCGCCATGGCCCTCGATGGTGATGTCGACGGCGTCGGTCGAGGCCATCAGCGGCCCCTGGCGGATCGCGAAGGCGCCGACCGGCAGGCCCGGGCCGTTGTGCATGCCGTAGACCTGGTCGATCTTGAAGCGGTCGATCAAGCCGTCCTTGATCATCGCCTCGGCACCCGCGCCGCCCTCCTCGGCCGGCTGGAAGATCACGGCGACCTCGCCGGCGAAATTGCGGGTCTCGGCGAAATAGCGCGCGGCGCCGAGCAGCATCGCGGTGTGGCCGTCATGGCCGCAGGCATGCATCATGCCCGGGGTCTTCGAGGCATAGGGCAGCCCGGTCGCCTCCTCGATCGGCAGCGCGTCCATGTCGGCGCGCAAGCCCAGCACCTTCACGTCGCCATGGCCAGGCTTGTTGCCCTTGATGATTCCGACAACGCCGGTCTTGCCAAGGCCGGTCACCACCTCGTCACAGCCGAACTCGCGCAGCCGGTCGGCGACGAAGGCCGCGGTGCGGTGCACGTCGTAGAGCAGTTCCGGATGCGAGTGGATGTCACGCCTCCAGGCCTGGATGTCGGGCTGCAGATCGGCGACGCGGTTGACGATGGGCATGGGGACTCTCGTAGCTCCAGACAGGAATTTGAGCTGTTTTAGCATGCAAAAGCCGCACCGCCCACCATCTGGGCTGCGCCTGCCTCATGGCTCGGTCAACCAGCCATGAACGCGGCGCTTGTCCGGCCCCGCCCCGGCTGACTAAAAGCCTTCCAACGATGGGAAGGAAATGCCGATGCCGCGTCAGCTCGAGGGCGAATACGACTATATCGTGGTGGGCGCCGGCACCGCCGGCTGCATCCTCGCCAACCGGCTGTCGGCCGATCCGAACACCCGGGTGCTGATCCTCGAGGCCGGCGGCCGTGACAACTGGATCTGGTTCCACATTCCGGTCGGCTACCTCTTCGCGATCGGCAATCCGCGCTCCGACTGGATGTTTCGCACCGAGGCCGAGCCCGGCCTGAACGGCCGCTCGCTGGCCTATCCCCGCGGCAAGGTGATCGGCGGCTGCTCGGCGATCAACGCCATGATATCGATGCGCGGCCAGGCCGCCGACTACGACCATTGGCGCCAGCTCGGCCTCGCCGGCTGGTCCTATTCCGACGTGCTGCCAGTGTTCCGGAAACTGGAGGACCACTTCCTCGGCGAGAGCGAGCACCACGGAACGGGCGGCGGCTGGCGGATCGAGGCGCCCCGGCTGTCCTGGGCGGTGCTGGACGCGGTGGGCGACGCCGCCGAGCAGATGGGCATCCGCCGCATCCCCGATTTCAATACCGGCGACAATGAAGGCATCAGCTATTTCCACGTCAACCAGAAGCGCGGCCGGCGCTGGTCGTCCGCGCGGGGCTTTCTCAAGCCGGCGCTGAACCGCGCCAATCTGCGGCTGGAGACCAACGTCCTGGTCGATCGCCTGATCGTGGAGAACGGCCGCGCCGTGGGCGTCCGCTTTCAGCAGAATGGCGAGACGATCGACGCGCGCACGAAAGGTGAAGTCATCCTGAGCGCCGGCTCGATCGGCTCGGTGCAGGTGCTGCAGCGCTCGGGCATCGGCCCAGCCGATTGGCTCGGCGAGCTCGGCATCGATGTCGTCATGGACAAGCCCGGCGTCGGGCGCAATCTGCAGGACCATCTGCAGCAGCGCGCGATCTACAAGGTGTCGGGGGTGAAGACGCTGAACGAGACCTACTACTCGCTGGTCAAGCGCGGCCTGATGGGGCTCGACTACGCTTTCCGCCGCCGGGGACCACTGACCATGGCGCCGTCGCAGCTCGGCATCTTCACGCGCTCGGACGGCACGCGCGACCGCGCCAACATCCAGTTCCACGTGCAGCCGCTGTCGCTCGACAAGTTCGGCGATCCCTTGCACCGCTTCCCTGCCATCACCGTCAGCGCCTGCAATCTGCGGCCGACCTCGCGCGGCACGGTGCGGATCAAATCGGCCAAGCTCGACGAGGCGCCGTCGATCGCGCCGAACTATCTGGCGACCGCCGACGACCGCCAGGTCGCCGCCGACGCCATCCGCGTCACCCGCCGCTTGATGAAGCAGAGCGCGCTCGCGGGCTACAGGCCGGAGGAATATCTGCCCGGCCCGTCGGTCGGCGATGACGACGCCGCGCTGGCCAAGGCCGCCGGCGACATCGGCACCACGATCTTCCATCCGGTCGGCACGGCGAAGATGGGCACCGCTGACGATGCGATGGCCGTCGTTGACGAACGGCTCCGCTTCCGCGGCCTCGACCGACTGCGCATCGCCGACGCCTCGATCATGCCGAGCATCACCTCGGGCAATACCAACACGCCGACGGCGATGATCGCGGAAAAGGCGGCGATGATGATTCTGGAGGATGGGCGGTAAGAGAGGCGCTGGAATCGTAGGGTGGGCAAAGCGACGCCGCAGGCGGCGCGTGCCCACCGTCTCACCACAATCGCGCCCGGCCATGGTGGGCACGGCGCGCGCGAGCTGATCGTGAACCATTGGCATCACGGCGCGCCTTTGCCCACCCTACGGACTGGCGCCGAGCTCTCGCGCCTGCATTTTGAACCGCCGATGGCTTGCAGAGACACGCTGTGAGATACAGCGCCCTCTCCCCTTGTGGGAGAGGGCATGTACGGCCCATCCGCGTTTGCGATTGGGTGAGGGGTATGCCTCCGCGAGCAAGACTCGTGGAAAGATACCCCTCACCCAACCGAGCTTGCTGCACCGTCTTACATGCCCTCTCCCACAAGGGGAGAGGACGCATCAATTCGCACTGCGCTTCGTATGTGATCTGAGAGTCGGGGGCTGCGATCAGCTAGGCGATTACTACCGTAGCCCGCTGTTGACGGATCAAATGATCCGCCTGACCAGCGGAATTCGCCGCAGCAGCTCGGCGGCCAGCCAGCTCACCGACAGCGTCCCCACCAGCACGATCGCGAATTTCACCGCGGCCGGCCAAGCCGGGTCGAACACCAGATATTGCAGCCAGAGCAGCGGCAGGAAGTGCAGCAGGTAGATGCCGTAGGCCGAGGGCTGCATGCGGTCCATCAGCGCCAGCGGCGCGTTTGTCCAGCGCAGGAAGAAGGTCGGCACGCCGAACGCCATCGCCGCGCAGAAGCTCGCCACGGCGCTGCCATAGGCCGCGCGCCACCACAGCGGCGGCGAGTCGAAGTCGGCCATCCAGTTGTGGTGGGCGTAGGCGAGAAACAGGATCATGGCGTAGCAGCCATAGGAGAGAGCGAACCAGAGCGCCCAGCGCTGCACCAGCGCGCCATCGGCGGCGAACGGTCCGGTCCGCAGGTCAGCCGCGCCGATCGCCAATCCGGCCACGAAGAACGTCGGATAGAGCAGCGCGCGGCTCGCCTGCAGCGGCAGCGGAAAATGCCCGGGCATGAACCAGAGACCGTCGCCGAAGCCGAGATGCGGCGGCAGATAGGCCGCGTTGGCAATGACGAGAAAGATCAGGAATCCCGTGACTGGCGAGCGCAGCAAGGTGCGGGCCCAGCGCCCGAGTGCGCCGATCGCCTGCGGCGCCCACGCTCCAACCAGCGTGGCCACCATGTCGAACATCAGCAGCACGCCGAGGAACCAGGCCGAGCCCGACGGCCATGGTCCCTCGCTGATCATGCGCCACCACACCGCGGTGAAGGTGTCCTCCGCCACGTAGTAGCGATAATAGGCGACCGGCATGATCGCGAAGATCGAGACGACATAGGGAATGCCGAGCCGCAGCACGCGGCGCCAGAGAAAATCAGGCGCCCCTCGCCGCGCCATGCTCGCAGGCACGAACAGGCCGGAGATGAAGAACATGCACGACATGAAGTAGCTGTCGTTGAACAGCGCGACCAGATCGAAGCCGAGCCAGTGCATGCGGTCGCCGCCCTGGCCGAAATAGGTGTAGTTGATCGCGGAGTGATAGAGCACGACCGAGAGCGTGATGAAGGTCCTGGCGCGGTCGAGCGGCACGATGCGGCCGGCCGCCGTCCCGGCTCCTTGCTGCTTCGGAGTCACGCGCTCATGCATCGACGTCGCATCCATGTCATCCGCCGCTGCCAGCGCAGCGCGCCGCTTATATTCCTCGCGTACCACTACGCCCACATCCTGCGTGAACATCGCAGCTGCCGGCCATTGCCGACATGATCACGAACACGTCATCGCTTCTTCATCGTCAGAAGCCGGGAATAAAACGGCGCCGCCACCGCTCTCCTCCCCGCACGCCCGACCATGGGCCATGGGAGAGTACGATGAGCCTGGACGATCATGACGAGAACGGCGTCAGCCGCCGCAAGGTGTTGGAATGCATGACATGGGCCGGCACCGGCGTGCTCTGGACCCTCACCGGCGGCGTGCCGCGCTCGCTGGGCCTGGTCGATGCGGCCAAGGCCGCCGAGCAAGCCGCCTCCGGCCTGACCTTCCTGCAGATCAGCGACAGCCATGTCGGCTTCGACAAGCCGGCCAATCCGAATGCGATCGGCACACTCGAAGAAGCCATCAACCGGATCAAGGCGATGCCGGTCAAGCCGGCCTTCATGATCCACACCGGCGACATCTCGCATCTGTCGAAGGCGGCCGAGTTCGACGATGCCGACCGCATCATCTCGCAGTCGCGGCTCGACGTGCACTACGTGCCGGGCGAGCACGATTTCCTCGACGAGGACGTCAAGCTCTACAAGGAGCGCTACGGCAAGGGCACGCGCGGCGCCGGCTGGTATTCGTTCGACGCCAACGGCGTGCACTTCATCGGGCTCGTCAACGTCGTCGACCTCAAGGCCGGCGGCCTCGGCAATCTCGGCGCCGAGCAGCTCGCCTGGCTCGAGCAGGATCTCAAGGGCCGTTCGAAATCGACGCCCGTCGTGGTGTTCGCGCACATCCCGCTGTGGACGGTGTATCCGGAATGGGGCTGGGGCACCGAGGATGGCGGCCGTGCGCTGGATTATCTGAAAGGCTTTGGCTCCGTGACGGTGCTGAACGGCCACATCCATCAGGTGATGCAGAAGGTCGAAGGCAACGTGACCTTCCACACCGCGCGCTCGACCGCCTTCCCGCAGCCGGCGCCGGGAACCGCGCCCTCGCCCGGCCCGATGAAGGTCGAGGATATGAGGCTGCGCAGCCTGCTCGGCATCGCCAGCATCGACTTCAAGGTCGGAGCGGAGCGGCTCGCGATCATCGACACGCCGCTCGCCGGTTGAAGGACTGCCATATGACGACGAAGATCGTATTGCCGGGTCGAGGCGTCCGCCTCGCCCTCACGGCCGCCCTGCTGATGCTCGGCACGACGCCGCTGCGTGCCGAGGCCATCAAGGTCACCATCGACAACTTCACCTTCACCCCGGCGGAAGTGACGGTGAAGGTCGGCGACACCGTGACCTGGACCAACCATGACGACATTCCGCACACGGTGGTGTCGGCCGGAAAATACAGGTCGAAAGCGCTCGACACCGACGACAGCTTCTCGTTCACCTTCGCTGCGAGCGGCGACTACAAATACTTTTGTTCGCTGCATCCGCACATGACGGGGATGGTGAAGGTTGAGTAGCGCCGTGAACCAGGGCATGAGAACAGCGTCGTGGCCGGGCCGGTATCGCGCCGCCAGCCCGGCCGTGATGCCGCGAACCGATCCGGAAGGAACCCCGGTGACACCATCGCCTGACGATCCGGAGAGGGCGCGGCGCTTCCGCGAGGCGGCGCTGCCCCATCTCGACGACGTCTATACGCTGGCGCGCTATCTGCTGCGCAATCCGGCCGACGCGGAAGACGCCGTGCAGGATTGCTATCTGCGCGCCTTCAAGCATTTCGACAGCTATCGCGGCCCTGCCATCAAGCCGTGGCTGTTCGCGATCCTGCGCAACGTCTGCCACGCCGAATTCGCGCGGCGCGCCCACGCGCCGGTCAAGGCGCTCGACGATGCGCCCGAGGCAGCCGAGCAGCCGCCGCTGTGGCAGGAGAGCACCGAGACGCCAGAGCGCGCCGTGCTGCGCGAGCGCGATGCCTCCGCCATCCAGCACATGATCGACACGCTCGCCGAGCCGTTTCGCGAGACGTTCGTGCTGCGCGAGATCAACAACCTGTCCTATCGCGAGATCGCGGAAGCCGCCGGCGTGCCGGTCGGCACCGTGATGTCGCGGCTGGCCCGCGCCCGCGCCATGTTGCGCACCGCCTGGCTCGCGCAGGAGGAGCCGAAGCCATGACCTGTGACGAAGCCGAGATCCTCATTCACGCGCTGGCCGATGGCGAGCTCGACGCCGGCCATGCCCGCGAGGTCGAGGCCCATATCGCCGGCTGCTCCCGTTGCGCCGCGGAGCTCGCCGGCATCCGCGAGATGAAGCAGATGCTGGCCGCCGCTGATCTGACGTTCAAGGCGCCCGCCGCGCTGCGCCAGTCGATCGACGCGGCGCTGCCGCCAGCCCAGCCGGGCAATGTCTCATCATTCACCGCGCCGAACCGCCGCTCGCTGCTCAGGGGATTTGCAATGGGCTCCGCGGTGTCGGCGCTGGCGGCCACCGGCCTGGTCGCGATCGTGCTGCGCAATGACGACCAGCAGCGGATCGAGGCCGAGATCGTCTCGGCGCATCTGCGCTCGCTGCAGGCCGGGCACTTGACCGACGTGATCTCGACCGATCAGCACACCGTCAAGCCGTGGTTCAACGGCAAGCTCGATGTCGCACCTCCGGTGATCGATCTGACGGCGCAGGGCTTCACGCTGGTCGGCGGCCGGCTCGACTACGTCGATGCGCGCGCGATCGGCGCGGTGGTCTATCGCCGCCGCCAGCACGTGATCAATCTGTTCGTCGCGCAGACATCGCGCACCGATCAACGGCCGGCAACGACCGGGACGCTTCAGGGCTTCAACATCCGCAGCTGGCGCGCCGGCGGCCTGAACTACTGGGCGATCAGCGATTTGGGCGCCGACGAGCTCGGCGAGTTCGGCGAGCGGTTCGAAACTGCGATGCGGGCCAACAAGGAGGGGTAGCGCTGACATGGCTCGCCGCGCGTGCTTCGATCCTGGAGCCCAGAGCCGGTCCGGCCTCAGATCTTGTCGCCGCTCGGCGGAGCAGAGGGCTGACCGGGCGTGCCGGGATAGGTCCGCTCGCAATAGTCGAGACAGCGCAGCCTGTTCTTCTCGACGACGACCCTGCACGATGGATTGAGAGGGAGCTCTGCACAGGACTGGCGGTCTGCGGCTGCGTTGCGTTCGCAGCGACCGCTGCAATCATCTCTTGGATCGGCGGCCAGCGGGGACGCAGGCGCCGTCAGCGCGATCCCGACAACCAGCAGGCGGTTCAGCTTGGACATTATCGGCCTAGTACGACAACTAATAACACTACCGTACGTAACGTCCATCATGGGCCGCCGATCCCACTGATCCGGCTACGCCGACTTCCTGATCGCGTTGTCCACCAGGGTCTTGCCGAGCGACCAGATCGCGCCGGGCACCTTGTGGCTCTGGGCGATCACGTCGTCGAAGGCGCGCTCGATCCAGGCGCAGTCCTCTTCCGTGATGGTCAGAGGCGGCAGCAGCTTGATGGTGTGCAGGCCGTGGCCGGCGACCTGGGTCAGGATCTTGTGATCCTTGAACAGCGGCACCGTGATCAGCTGGCAGAACAGGCCCTTGTTGGCGCTCTCCAGCACGTTCCAGGAGGCCTTCAACCGGAGCGATTTCGGCGGACCGAACTCGACGCCGATCATCAGGCCCTTGCCGCGGACTTCCTTGAGCAGCTCGTAGCCCGGCACCATCCGCGTCAGCGCCAGACGCAATTCGGCGCCGCGCTTGGCGGCGGCCTCGACCAGCTTCTCGGCCTTCATCACCTCGAGCGTCGCGATCCCTGCGGCCATCGCGAGATCGTTCTTGGCGAAGGTCGAGCCGTGCACAACCGCGCGATCCATGCGGTTGAAGATCTTGTCGAAGATCTGCTTGCGCGTGAGCAGCGCGCCGACCGGCACGTGGCCGCCCGACAGTGCCTTCGACAGCAGCACCATGTCGGGTTCGACGTTCCAATGTTCTACCGCGAGGAACCGCCCCGTGCGGCCCATCCCGGTCTGGATCTCGTCGGCGATGAAGATGGAGCCGTACTTCTTGCACAGCGCGGCAGCGCCCGGCAGGAACTCGTCGGAGGGCATGTTGACGCCCTTGCCCTGGATAGGCTCGACGATGAAGGCCGCGATCTCGCGCGAGGACAGTGCCTGCTCGAGCGCCGCGAGATCGTTGAATGGGACAGCGGTGCAACCCGGCAGCAGCGGCTCGAAGCCGCTGCGGAAATTCGGATCCTCGGTCAGCGACAACGCGCCGTAGGTCAGGCCGTGATAGGAGTGCCCGCAATAGACGATGCCGGGGCGGCCGGTCGCACCACGCGCGAATTTGATCGCGGCTTCCACGGTCTCGGCGCCCGAATTGGCGAAGAACACCTTGTCCAGGTATGGGACATATTCCAGCAGCCGTTCGGCAAGAACTCCCGCAAGGGTGGAGACGTCGAGCTGCACGAGATTCGGAAGGTCGCTGTCGAGCACACTCTTGAGGGCGTCACGAAGCGTCGGATGGTTGCGGCCGATTGCGAAGACACCAAATCCGCTCAGCAGGTCGAGATAGCGGGCCCCGTCGCGGTCATAGAGATATTGCCCTTGTCCCTTTTGGAACCCGACATCATATCCAATCGTCTTGAGAACGCGAACCAGCTGCTCGTTCAGATGCCGAGAGTGCATCGTGCTGCGCTGCGATTGGCGCTCCACAAACATCTCGGAAACGTCTAGATTTGGTTTTAGCATCAGCTACATACTTCGGTTGAGAGACGTTTCGTCAACTGAAAACGCGCAATGCGGCGTTTTGCCCTCATTCGCGCCATCAAAGCAAGCACGGGTTTCAGCCAATGTTGCATCGCTTCAAATACCTCACGCGGACAGTGATAGCATATTCGGGCGTTTTGTTCGCAGCAGGAATTTCTTCTGCGCTCGCAGCCGACCCGACCGGTGAGTGGCGGGTCGCCGACGGTGTCGCAAACATCCGAGTCGCACAATGCAACGGCAGCATGTGGGGCGTCGTCGCGTGGGAAAAGACCCCGGGCGGACGCGACAGCAGTAACCCGGATCCCTCCAAGCAGAGCCGGCCGACGCTCGGCATGCCGATCCTGATCGACATGAAGAAGAAGCCGGGCGCAGAGGTATGGGAAGGCCAAGTCTACAACGCCAAGGATGGCCAGCTCTACAGCTCAACCATCACCCCGACGGATCCCGACCATCTGGAGATCAAGGGCTGTGTGCTCGGCTTCCTGTGCGGCGGCGAAACCTGGACGCGTGTCGGCCCGCCGATCCCGTCGAGCCCCGTGAACAGCATGGCCAAAGGTACACAGAAACCAATCACGCCGGCCCCTGCTCCCGCCGCGAAAACGACGACTGGCACGGCCTCGGCCGCTGCGAAGCCTGGCCAGAAGCCCACCGATCAGATCGGCGACATCTGCCTGATTCCCGAGATCGCCCGCGCTCGCTGAGACGGCCGGCGCATCCATCCGCTGATCGGATGCACAAAACAAAAGCGGCCGATCGCTCGGCCGCTTTTTTCATGTCCGACGACGACCGGCTGAGGCCGGAACGCGTCTATTCCTTGACCTCGCGCGGCTTGCCCATCAGCGCCGGCTGGAACAGCAGCACAGCGGCGAGCGTCGTCACCAGCGACAGCGCCAGCAGCTTGCCCATGCTGGATGTGCCGGGATGGCTCGACAGCCACAGGCTGCCGAACGCGGTCGCCGTGGTGAGCGCACTGAAGAAGATCGCCCGGGTCAGGCTGGTCTGCAGCAGGTTGGTGCGGCCGCCGCGCCACGCCACCACGTAGTAGATCTTGAACGCCACGCCGATGCCGAGCAGCAGCGGCAGCGCGACGATGTTGGCGAAGTTCAGCGGCAGCTTGATCAGCACGCAGATCTCGAGCGTGACGGCGCCGGCAACCAGTAGCGGCACCAGCGTCATCAGCACGTCGGAGAAGCGACGCAGCGTCACCCACAGCAGCAGGCTGATCACGACCAGCGAGTAGATGCCGGCGTGAATGAAGGCCTTCACGATCGTGTCACCGGATTTGAGGATCGAGACCGGACCGCCGATCGCGTTGGGCTCGGCCGTCAGCACGGCATTGGCGAACCGCCTGAGATTGTCGTTGTCGTTCGGATCGCCCTTCGGCTGCGCCTCGACGCGAATCAGGCCGTCCTTGCTCTTCCACTGCGACACCAGCTCCGGTGGCAAATTGGCCAGCGTCACCGGCTGCGCCTGCAGGGTGGCGCTGAGCTGCGTCAGCGTGATCCTCCACGGCTCGACGAACACGTCCTGGGCCTTGTTGCGCACCGCCTCGCTGGCGCCTGCAAGCTTGGCGAGCGCGTCGGCCAGCCGCCGTGACGACACCGCGCCCGGGCCCTTGGCATCGCCTGCCGTACGCCGGAGATTGTCGACGGTCGAGTTCAGCGCCTCGACATTCTCCTTGTCGGTTGGCGCCGCATCGACCTGATCCGGATTGAGCGCGGGACCCAAAACCTTCGCGCCCTGCGCAATCAGCTTCAGCTTGGTCGGCTGATCCTCGGGCACGAAGCTGTCGAGCGACATCACGCGCGCCACTTCCGGCAGCTTCTCCAGCTTGGCCTCGATCGCCTTGGCGTCGGTCTCCGACCGGGTCAGCACGTCGATGGCGTTGGCCCCGGTGTTCGGATCCTTGCGCAGGTCGAGATAGGTCGCGATCGACTCGGCGTGCGGATTGCGCAGGTTCATCGGGTTGAAGTCGAACTTCATGTAATACAGCAGCGGCAGGCCGGCGATGACCAGGCCGAGCGTGCCGACGATGATCGGCACGCGGTGCTTCTCGAGAAAGTCATCGACCGGCGCCAGGAAGGCGTAGCCGACCGGCTCTTTCTCGCCCGGAGGATTGAGGATCTTCAACAGCGCCGGCAGCACCGTGATCGACGACAGGAAGGCGATCATCATGCCGGCGCCTGCGATGGCGCCGAGCTCGGAGATGCCCTTGTAGTCGGTCGGCAGGAAGCACAGGAAACCGGCAGCCGTTGCCATCGCCGCGAGCGACAGCGGCACCGCCGAGCGGCTGGCGGCTTCGGCGAGCGCCTCCGGCAGGTTGTCGTTCTTGAACCGCTCAGAGCGGTAGCGGACGCTGAACTGGATGCCGAAATCGACGCCGAGGCCGATGAACAGCACGGCGAAGGCGACCGACAGCAGGTTGAGCGAGCCAACCATCATCAGGCCCACTGCCGTGGTGATGGCAAGGCCGATGAACAGGTTGATGAACACGGCCGAGATGATCTTGGCCGAATGCAGCGCCAGCCACAGGATGATCAGCACCACCACCACGGTCCCGATGCCGTTGACGACGGCGCCCTCCTGCACGGTGGCGTATTCCTCGTTGGCGATCGGCACCGGACCGGTCAGCCTGACGCGAGCGTGGAAGCGGTTCGGGAAATCCAGGTCGGCTGCGGCCTGGCGGATCGCATCGGTCGCCGCCTTGCCGGGCTCCAGCGCCTGGTAGTCGAGGATCGGCTTGAACTGGATGAAGGCGCGCTTGTCGCTGTCGGTGAGCGGCTTGTCCGAGATCAGCTGGCGCCAGGAGAAGGTCGCATCGCCCTTGTCGAGCACGGTCTCGACGGTCTGCGAGATGTAGTCGAACGGGCGCGCGGTGCTGTCGAGCTGGACCTGGCCGCGCTTGACGCCGGCAAGGCCGGTCTCGAGCGCGCCGGTCAGGCCGCGGATCGAGGGATCGCCGGCCATGATCTCGATCAGCGGCGCCGCTGCGGCGAACTGGCCGGTGAGCTGCTTCACCTCCTCGGTCGGCAGAAACAGCAGGCCGTTCCTGGCGAAGAACTCGCCGCCGCCGAGCAGCTCGACCGAGGAGAAGTTCTTGGTGTCGTCCTTGAGCTTCTTGGCGAGCGCGTCGGCCGCAACCCCGGTCAGCTCAGGCGTCGCCGCCTCGACCACGCCGAGGATCATGCGGTCGCGATCGAACGCCTGCTCATATTGCTGGTCGCGCTTGCGCCAATCGAGCTCGGGGGAGATCAGCTTGTTGATGTCAGTATTGATGGCGAAATGGCCGGCCGTGTAGACCCCGGCGGCAACCGACAGAAGGAGGCCCGCAATCAACGTCGGCCACGCAAATCGTGTGCAGGCCTTGACGATGGAGACGACAATCGTTGTCAGCACTTCTTGTCTTTCTAATTTTCAGTGAGCTGGGCGGAAACGTCCGCGCCATGACGGAGTTCCCTGGCCAGAGCCGAGCTCGGGGCGCAAGTCCTAGGCGAGGTCCGACCCGCCCGTGAACCGTTTCGCGTGAGAACGCGGCTGGTCCGTGAACAACAAATCAGGTCGAATGATGGACGGAACCATCGAGGCGGCCTGATATAGCGGCTGTTCTCGGCGGTAAAGTGACGAACGAGTGAGAGCCTAACCTCCTCAATTAATTAATCTAAATTACAATTACCAAATTACCCCCGGCCAATTCTCGCTTATGTGTCGCCGATCACATGCGAGCGACTTGCAAACCGGCTTTCCTCCCTGCTCGATTTTTGACACAAAGCCCTGCGCTTCCATGCGTATGAGCGGGCGAATTGGGGCACGCGCCCTGGTGCGGATATTGCACCGCTCGCGCAAGGAGACGGCAGGTCGAAAGTGAGGCAACGTGGCTGATCGTCGTCCAATGCAGGTGTATCTCGCGCAACCGCGCGGCTTTTGTGCAGGTGTCGTGCGTGCGATCGAAATCGTCGAGCGCGCGCTGGAGAAGCACGGCCGGCCGGTCTATGTGCGGCACGAGATCGTTCACAACAAGCACGTCGTGGAGAGCCTGAAGGCCAAGGGCGCCGTTTTCGTCGAGACCCTTGCGGACGTGCCGCCGCGCGCCGTCACCGTGTTCAGCGCCCATGGCGTCGCCCGGACGGTCGAGGAGGAGGCCGCGGCCCGCGGCCTGCCCGTGCTCAATGCAACCTGCCCGCTGGTGACCAAGGTCCACAACCAGGGCAAGCGCTACATGTCCAAGGGCCGTACCCTGGTCCTGATCGGCCATGCCGGCCATCCCGAGGTCGAGGGAACCATGGGCCAGGTTCCCGGACCGGTATACCTCGTGCAGAACGTGGCCGACGTGGCCGCCCTGCCCCTGCCATTGGATACTCCGATGGCCTATATCACCCAGACCACCCTGAGCGTGGACGACACCAAAGACATCATTTCGGCCCTTCAGGCCCGCTTTACAGACCTTCAAGGTCCCGATATCCGGGATATCTGCTATGCGACACAAAACCGGCAATCTGCGGTAAGGGACTTAAGCAAGCTGGTGGACGTCATCCTGGTGGTGGGCGCCGCCAACAGCTCCAACTCGAACAGGCTGCGCGAGATCGGCACTGAGGCCGGCGTCGACAGCTATCTGATCGCAGATGGCAGCGAGCTCAACCCGGATTGGCTGAAGCAGGCCAAGGCCGTCGGCATCACGGCCGGCGCCTCGGCCCCGGAAGTGCTCGTCGACGACGTCATCATGGCCCTGCGGCGCATCGGACCGGTCGAGGTCGCGGTGGTCCCGGGGCGGGAAGAAAACATCGAATTCCGCCTGCCGACCGAGTTGGTCGCGGGCTGATCGCTCCTCGTTTGGTCCAGAAAGAAGAGACGTAATGGCAATCCCCTTCCATAAGGAACTGCGTATCGGGGCCTATCTGATGAAGCAGAAGCTTCTCGGCCGCAAACGCTATCCGCTGGTGCTCATGCTGGAGCCGCTGTTCCGCTGCAACCTCGCGTGCGCCGGCTGCGGCAAGATCGACTATCCCGATGCGATCCTCAACCGGCGCATGAGCGCGCAGGAGTGCTGGGACGCCGCCGACGAATGCGGCGCGCCGATGGTCGCGATCCCCGGCGGCGAGCCGCTGATCCACAAGGAGATCGGCGAGATCGTGCGCGGCCTCGTGGCGCGCAAGAAGTTCGTCTCGCTCTGCACCAACGCACTGCTGCTCGAGAAGAAGCTCGATCTGTTCGAGCCGTCGCCCTATTTGTTCTTCTCCGTGCATCTCGACGGCCTGCGCGATCACCACGACAAGGCGGTGTCGCAGAAGGGCGTGTTCGACCGCGCCGTCTCCGCGATCAAGGCCGCCAAGGCGCGCGGCTTCACCGTCAATGTCAACGCGACCGTGTTCGACGGCCACCCGGCTGAGGAGATCGCGAAGTTCCTCGACTTCACGACCGAGCTCGGCGTCGGCGTGACGATGTCGCCCGGCTATGCCTATGAGCGCGCGCCGGACCAGGAGCACTTCCTGAACCGCACCAAGACCAAGCAGCTGTTCCGCGACGTCTTTGCGCTCGGCAAGGGCAAGAAGTGGAACTTCATGCATTCCGGCCTCTTCCTCGACTTCCTCGCCGGCAACCAGGAGTTCGAGTGCACGCCCTGGGGCATGCCCGCGCGCAATATCTTCGGCTGGCAGAAGCCCTGCTATCTGCTCGGCGAAGGCTACACCAAGACCTTCAAGGAGCTGATGGAGACCACCGAGTGGGACTCCTACGGCACCGGCAAGTACGAGAAGTGCGCCGACTGCATGGCGCATTGCGGCTACGAAGCCACCGCAGCGAACGCGGCGCTGAGCAACCCGATCAAGGCGATGATGGTCTCGATGCGCGGCATCAAGACCGAAGGCCCGATGGCGCCGGAGATCGACCTCACCAAGCAGCGCCCGGCACAGTACGTGTTTTCCTCGGAGGTGCAGAAGCGCCTCTCCGAGATCCGCCGCGACGAAGCCGTCGAAGCGCAGCAGAAGGCCTCGACCGCGGCCTGAGCGGACGATCAACAAACAGCAAAAAGGCCGCCGAGCAATCGGCGGCCTTTTTTGTTTTCGCTTGTCCCACGTCGTCATGGCCGGGCCCGTCCCGGCCATCCACGTCGTTAGGCATACTGAGAACGACGTGGATGGCCGGGACAAGCCCGGGCATGACGGCGTAACCGATTGATGGGGGCGTTAGTCGCGACAGCGCGCAAATCAATGCGCGATAGGTCCTGCCACCTTTAGAAACTCGACGCTGCCTCAAGCCTCGGCCGCGGCCAACGTCTCTCGCTCGAGGAAATGCTCCGCCGCCAGCAGGCCGCTCAGCAGCAGATCGCGGGCGCCGCGGAGTGAGCGCAAAGCGCGGTTGAACTCGATGCCGGTCGAGACCAGACCACCCAGCACGGCCGGATTGCGCGCAACGCCGCGCAGGATCATCGGCAGGTCGATGTCGCCGTTCGGCTTGATCGCGTCCTTGGCGAGCGACGGCAAGGTGCGGTGGGCGGGATCGGAAATCACGCGCAGCGCGGCGAATGGCAGTCCGTATTCGGCGGCATAGGCGGCGGCGATGTGGCTCTCCATGTCGACCGCGGCAGCGCCCGTCTTCATGCGCAGCGCCGCCTTGCGGGCCTTTGCCACCACCACTTCCTCGGCGCCAGCGAGCACGCCACGCACCACGCGGCGCTTCTTCAGGGCCGCGCGGGCAATGTGCTCCTCGCGAAGAGACAATCCCGACAGCCAGCGGGCATCGCCCGCGGTGACCTCGGTGGCGACGACGATGTCGCCGGCCTTGAGGCTGGGATCGAGGCCACCAGCGACGCCGAAGCTGACGACGCCACGGATCGAAGTGGGATCGAACACGGTGAGCAGCGAGCGCAACTGTTTCGGGTCGCTCGAGCTGCAAATGACCATCATGCCGGGCCCCGCAGCAATGCGGGCTTCCTGCACCAGACCAGTCACGACCAAGACCGGCCGCGGATCAATGGGGCGATCCGCGGACATTTCGTCCCCCATCCCCAACTTCACAATCCGACCCCTGACACCTCTCGGGACGCCGTGTGCCGACGTCTCCGTCTCATGTTCCAAGCCTCAACCGCGGCGGCGCCAGAGCGGAAAGACCTTAGCAAACCGAGGATTACGCAGAAAAAATCCGCGAGGAAACCCCGTTTGCGCCGCACTGCACCCGCACACGACACGAATCTTTAACTGTGTTGCCATTTGGTCCCGCTGCCGCTGTTCCAGTCTGGAACGTCCCCGCATCAGCACCACTGACAGTGGAACCTTAAGCAAGAACTGCGCCATAAAACGGACGAATCGCCGATGGCCGGACGCGTTCAGCCGCGCCCGAGCAGGTGCTCCGCGGCGCGATCGCCGGAGCGGACCGATCCTTCGATCGTCGCCGGCAGGCCAGTATCGGTCCAGTCGCCGGCCAGCGCGAGATTGCCGAACGCCGTCTTCACGCCGGGACGGAGCGCGTTCTGCTCCGGCGTCGCCTCGAAGGTGGCGCGGCGCTCGCGCACGATCTGCCACGGCGGCAGCTCGGCCGAGATGCCTGCCGCCTTGCAGACATCCGCCCAGATCGCCTGGGCGAGCTCCTCGCGCGGCGTATCGACCAGGCGGTCGCCATTGCTGATGGTCACCGACAGCCGCTGCGGAAACGCGAACAGCCATTCGACCAGACCGCCGACCACGCCGAGCAGCGCCGGCGCATCCTTCGGCGGGGTGATGCGGAAGTGGGCATTGACGATGGCGCGATACTTGGTCGGTCCCGTCAGGCCCGGCAGCAGCGCCATCGCGGGCCGCGGCGGCACCGCCAGCACCACGACGTCGGCCGGCCCGAGCGCGACCGTCTCGTCGCCGAACTTCAGGCCGGTGACACGACCGCCTGCACTCTCGAGGCTGCGCAGCTCGCGGCCGATCCGGACGCTGCCGCCCTTGCCTTCGAGGAATTTGACGGCCGGGTCGATCAGCACGCCCGACAGGCCGTCGCGCGCGATCAGCGGCCGGCAGGCCTGGCCGCCGGCCAGCAGCGTCTCGCGCACGATCGCACCGGCGAGGCCGGCCGAGCCTTCCGGCGGATCGCAGTTCAGCGCCGCCAGCAGCAGCGGCTGCACCAGCCGGTCATACAGCGTGCCCTTGCACGGAATGGTGTCGCCGATCGTCTTGGAGGTCGCAGCCCAGATCAGCGGCGACAGCGCGAGGTAATCGCCGAGGCTGGTGTCAGGCACCCGGCGCTTGTCGTCGAACACCCACAGCGGCAGCCGGCTGCTGCCGAGGTCGAGCAGCCAGCGCTGTCCCGTCCTGATGTCGACGAAGGCGAATTGCGCATTCTTCGGGCCGACCAGCCCCGCCTCGGAGCCGATCGTGCGGGCATAATCCAGCACGTGGTGATTGGCGGACAGCAGCAGATGGTTGCCGTTGTCGATCACCAGATCGGTCGCAGCGTCGTAATAGGAGCGGCAACGGCCGCCAAGCTGCTGGGTGGCCTCGTGGACGTGCACGACGTAGCCCGCTTTGGCGAGCCGCACGCCGGCGGAAAGGCCGGACACGCCGGCGCCGATGATGTGAGCGGTCTTCTGCATCAGATGATTGCGTAACGGAGGATGATGCCGATCTTCGTGAGCTTGCTCACGCGGACGGGCTCGCGCGGCAGCGCGAAGCCGCGCTCGAGCAGCAACTCGAACACGGCGCGGTAGTATTTCGACATGATGCGCGGCGCGCGCACGGCGCGGCGGCGATTGCGCCGCATGATCTCGTCGGCCTTCTCGAAATGCGTCTTGGCCCGGACGGCCACCGAGTTGCAGACCTTCGGCAGCGCGCGCTCCTGGGTCACCTTGACCGGGTCGTCGCTGGTGATGCCGGCGAACAGCAGCGCCTCGCGTGGCAGATAGAGCCGGCCGATGCCGGCGTCCTCGTCGATGTCACGCAGGATGTTGGTGAGCTGCAGCGCCCGGCCGAGATGATGGGCGAGCAGGATGCCGTCCTCCTCGGGCATGCCGAAGATGCGCACCGAGAGCCGGCCGACCGCGCTCGCCACCCGATCGCAATACAGGTCGAGCGTGGCCAGATCCGGCGCGCGGATCTCAGCCGGCACGTCCATCTCCATGCCATCGATGATGGCGAGGAAGTCCTCGCGCTTGAGGCCGAACGTCTTCACCGAGGCGACGTAGTCGCGCAGCCGTGGCGGCGGATGGCCCTGATACAGCGCATCGATGTCGTCGCGCCATTTCTGCAGCGCCGCCAGCCGCTCGGGCCGCGGGCCGTCGGAATCGGCGATGTCGTCGACCTCGCGGCAGAAGCTGTAGACCTGGAACATCGCATCGCGCTGCGCGCGCGGCAGGATGCGCATGGCGGCATAGAACGAGCTGCCGGAGGCGGCCGTGCCGTGATCGACGTTGTCAGCGGTTGCTTCGAGGGTCATGCGCCGGCCGCCGATTTGGTCGCGGGATGACGCCCGGCCACGCGCCGGCCGATCTCGCCCGCAACGGACGCGAAGGTCAGGCCGAGCATCCCGGTGGGCGTCAGGTGCACGCGCTCGCTGAGCGGATCGCGCACCCTTAGCAGCGCCACGATGCGGTCGGCGAAAGCCTGGATCACCGCGATCTCCAGTCCGAAGCGGAAATCCTTGACGCCGCTGTTCAGGTCCCTGCCCTCCTCGAGCAGCGCCGCGTTGCGGACTGCGAGCTTCTGCAGGCAGGCCAGCAGTTGCGGCGAGGACTTGGCCGCGCCGAGCATCTCGACGGTGGCGCCAGCCTCGGCCAGCGCGTCGCGCGGCAGATATACGCGGTTGAGCGCGTGATAGTCCTTGCCGCAATCCTGCAGGTGGTTGTTGATCTGCAGGCCGGCGCAGATCGCGTCCGAGGCCGGCCAGGTCGCGGTCGACTCGCCGTGCACGTCGAGCATGAAGCGTCCGACCGGCATCGCCGAGTAGCGGCAATAATGGATGACCTCGTCCCAGTTCTCGTAACGTAGCTTGGTCACGTCCATGCGGAAGGCGACCAGCAGATCGAGCGCGTGGCGCGGCGGCATACCGCGCTCGGCCAGCGCCCGGCGCAGGCTGACGGCGACATCCTGCGTCTCGCCCGTCCCGGTCAGCTCGGCCTCGAGCAGATCGAGCAGCCGCAGCTTCTCATCGCCGGGCAGGCTCGGATGATCGGCGATGTCATCGGCAGTGCGCACGAAATTGTAGAAGGCGAGAATCAGCGCCCGATGCTCGGGACGGATGATCCACGAGGCCACCGGAAAGTTCTCGTCCCGGTGTGTCTTGCCGGATCGCAAATCGCTCGCGGTGGTCATGGACGAAACAGCTGTCAGGTTGAAAGGGCGCTACCGAAAACAATGCCCGCCGCTTCGCTCATGCGAACGGATTGCCAGCCCCATATAGGCGAAGATCCCGCCAAAACCAATGCAATCGATGTGGGGCAGCCAAAGCAATGCGGCTGCCGGCCGCGCCTGATGGGCGGGCGGGCAGCCGTTAACCAAAACAGTCCGAAACCAGCACTCCGGACGGCAACCGCTTACTGGTTGTGGGTCTTCAGCACCTGATCGCAGGCCGGGCTGATCTTGGGGCGGTTCTCCTTCAGGCACGCCAGGATGGTGAAGTCACCCTGATCGATGACGGCCCGGCAGAACTTCTGAACGTCACGCGTGCAAGCCGCCTGTTCCTCGGCAGTGCCGCGCGCACCTTGCGCGAACGCACCCGTGGACGCCGTCAGCGACAGCAGGGAAAGTGCCAGGAAAATCTTACGCATCGTGTTCCTTCATTTTGACAGCAGACATTTTGACGGCAGCGAAGCTCGCCCGGATCGCCAATGCTGTCCGGGAAACGGCTGTTTGATTCGGCAAGGACCGCAAGCCCCCCAGCGCCGGAAGTACGCTGCCAAATGTGGCCAAATTCGCGCCCGTGATGCCGAGCAGATCAACCTCGGGCATCAAAGCTTTGGCATAAACAAGGCGTTGATACTAGGGCGTTATTTTCGGAACACGAATTTCGCAATTGGCTGTTGCAAGCATGCAGCGCGGACCGTTAGATGCAACCGGAGCTGAAGGGACAGGCTCTACAGCCGTTTTCGCGAGAATGGCCCGCCGACTCGTTAAGGGGTCCGTGTCGGGTACGGATGTCATCCGGTCGCAGCACCGGAGCGGCCGTCATTTGAACCTAACGTTCGGCGAGAACACCAAGTGTTCGAAGCGGCGACATACGCCGGCATAACGGTGTCATTTTGGATGGGAAACTCGATATGAAACTGTTCGGCTCATTCTTCTCCGGACGCGTCGCCAAGGCCGCGGGTCTCGGCGTTGCCCTGATCATCTCGGCGTCGGCCGTTCATGCGCAGTCGGGCCCGTTCGCCGGCTTCGACGGCTCCTGGTCGGGCAACGGCACCGTCGCGCTGTCCGACGGCGCCACCGAGCGCATCCGCTGCAAGGCCAGCTACAAGGTCGCCACCGCCAATCTCAAGCTGAACCTGCAATGCGCCAGCGACAGCTATAAGTTCGAGCTGACGAGCGACGTGACCAGCCAGGGCGATCGTATCGCCGGCTACTGGAGCGAGGCCAGCCGCAACGTGAATGGCGACCTGCAGGGCACCGCCGGAAACGGCACGATCGACGTGTTCGTGCAGGCCGCCGGCTTCGCCGCCAACATCACGCTGAAGACCAACGGCACCAAGCAGGTCGTGCAGATCTCCTCGAAGGGCGAGATCCGCGGCGTCAACATCACGATGTCGAAGACCTGAGCAGGTCGATCAGCATCTGAATGCGCAAACGGCCCTGACGATGTCAGGGCCGTTTTTGTTTTTTGACTGCGGCTACACGAGAAGCTGAGCCTTCGAGCCTCGCTGTCATCGCCCGGCTTGACCGGGCGATCCAGTATTCCAGAGGTAGTTGAAATAGAACCGATAGGCCGCGGTGTACTGGATCGCCCGGTCAAGCCGGGCGATGAGAGTTGTGGGTTGGGCCTAGACCAAAACCCTCACCTCACATCGGCTTGCGCTTCAGCTTCAGGGCGAGGTTGATCAGGAACATCGCCGTCGGCCGCAGGATGAAGAGGTCGGCGAACAGCGCCGCCACCATCGAGAACGCGCTGAGCCAGCCGAACAGCCGCAGCGACGGCAGGTCCGAGAACACCGTCACGACCAGGCCGCAGGCCAGCACCACGGTCGTCAGGATGAGCGCAGGACCGACCAGCACCGTGGCGCGCTCGACGGCAACCGCGGCGCTGATCCCGGGCGCGCTCTCCATCCTGAGACGGTTGAGGAAGTGGATGGTGGCGGACAGGCCGAGCCCGAACGACACCGTCAGCGCGACCACGCTGGCGAATTGCAGCCCCTCCCCCATCGCCCACAGCACGGTGCCGGACATCACGACCGGGAAAATTCCGGGCAGGATGCAGGCGAGCATGACGACCCAGGAGCGGAAGGCGAGCCCGATGAACATCGCCACCAGCGCGAACTCGATCGTCAGCCCGTGGTTGAGCTTTTCGATCATGCCAGCGGAGTTGCGGGCGGCGATCGCCGCAAGACCTGTGACGGCGACTTCATAGCCCGGGTGCTTTTTTCTCACCGCTTCCAGTTCGCGGTCGAGCTTGTCGACCACCGGCAGCAGTTGGCTGGAATCGAGATCCGGTACCCGCCCCGCGACCACCACGGCATCCTGCTCCTTGTCTATGAAGCGGCGCACCAGGTGCTCGGGGATCAGGCTGACATACTCCTGCAGGGTGGCCGTATCAGATGAGCCGGCCTTCTCGGCCAGCCAGCGCCGCAGCGTCTCGACCGACCAGACGTTGCCGACGCCGGCAGTCTTCTCGACGGTGGCATGGACGTCGGCGATCGTCTGCAGGGTCTCCGGCGCATAGAGCGAAGCGCCCTTCGGAAACTGTATGAGCACGTTGACGGGGTTGGCGCCGGTCAGCTTGGCATCGAGCCGGTTGCTCGCCGCAACCGCCTGCTGCTTGTCCGGCACCTGGTCGGCGAGCCGATAGCGCGGCTCCAGGGTCGAATACACCACCGCGAGCGAGCCGACGAACACCACCGCGATCAGGCTGAACAGGCCGGGACGGCCGACCATGCGCACCGCGATCCAGTAGCAGAAATTGCGCAGCGCCTGGACGCCGGCATCGGCGCCCTGGAATTTGACCGCGAACGTCCTCTCGTTGCGTACCAGCAGCACGCCGAACACCGGCACCAGCGACAGCACCGCGACCAGCGCGATGACCGTGGCGGCGAGCCCCGCCTCGCCGAATTTGCGGATCAGGTCGCTGTCGGAGAACTGCAGGGCGATGAAGGAAATGCCGGCGGTGGCGTGGGTCAGCACGCAGGCGGGGCCGACCACCAGCACCGCGTTCTTGAACGCCGTCACCTTGTCCTGCCCCGCGATCAGGCGATCGCGCGCGGCGAAGGTGAGCTGCATCGAATCCGAGAAGCTGATGACCATGATGAGCGGCGTCATCACGTTCAGGAACATGTTGAGATTGAAATTGGCCCAGCCGAGCGCGCCGAGCGCGAGCAGGATCGCAATCAGCGGCGGGAACGCCGCCGCGATCATGAACGAGACCTTGCGGAAGAAGATGATGGCGATGATGCAGCCGGCGAGAATGCCGAGCACGTTGTAGGTCAGCCCGTCGCGCTCGACCGCATTGCGGATCTCGAGCTGCATGACCGGTACGCCGGAGAGCTGCACGTTCAGTCCCGTCCCGGCGAGGTCGTCGGTCATCAGCTTTCGGATCTCGCCGATCACCTTGCCGAGGTCGTTGGAGGCGACCACCTTCGGCTCGAGGGACAGCACGATCAGCGCCAGCGTCCCATCCTCGGACAACAGCTTGCCGCGGATGATCTCGTTGGATTTCACCGTCTCGATGAACTTGTCGTAGGCCTCGCCCTCCGGCAGGTCTGAGGGAAACAGCGCCGCTGGCAGCTTGCCCGGCGCAGGGGCCTGGCGGGCCGAGAACAGCGACACCAGCCCTCGGGTGCCCTCGACCAGCTGCAGGTCGGTGACGAAGTCGCGGAGCTTCTCGAGGTTCGGGCGGGCGAGCAGCGTCTTGCCCTCAACGACCACCAGGACGTCGAATTCCTCCGCCGGGAACTTCTTCGTGACCTCCTCGTACTGGTGGAACTCCTTGCTGTCGGAGCGGAACAGCTGGCTCAGCGAGTCGTCGATCTGGATGCGCTTGATGCCGAACACGGCGGCGACGATCAGCAGCAGCAGGACGATGCAGGACAGGATCGGCACCTTCACGGCGAACAGGCCCAGGCGCTCCAATCCGAAAGCGATGCTGTCGACCGGCCGCTGTTCGACCTTCTCGACATGAACTTCGTTGTCGTGCCTGACATCCAGCATTCGGGGGTCCAGTGGTTGGGGCGCGGCCCGGTAGTGAAGGCTCGAGCGCATAGGGCAGAAATAAGGCTGCTCAGCGAAGCCGGGATGACCGCATTGTGGCCCCGCAGCCAGAGCTAATCCTTGAAAACACGTCAAAATTCGTCGGGCGAGGGTCTAGCAGGGTTCACTCCCCAGCCGCAACCGCGCCCGGCCACACAACACGGCCAAGCAGTATCGAGGAGGATCACGCCACGATTCTGTCATTCTTGAAAAGGGTTTGAGCGGCCGCTGCGGTTGCGCGTGCCCGCCTCTCCACGATCGCGAAGCCTCACACACGCGCGGCTGAGCGGCATGTGGCATCCGTTGCCCTACATCCGCACCGTTGACACCGAGCGACGCCGAGTTCCCCGCCTCGGGAGAGCAGCCGTCAAGCCGCGGGGACCGCGGCCTCACGCAGGCGGAGCGAATAGTTCGATGCGTTCTGGTGGCCGCGGGAGGCAGCCCGGGCGAACATGATGAGGTGATGCGCGATCATCGCTACGGCGATGAAGTTCTCGATCTCGCCGCGCCGCAGCTGGCCCCAGGCGAAGCGCCAGAATGGCCGCTTGTAGTCGCCGAGCACGCCGACCTTCCAGAAGATCTTGCCCATCATCACCAGGCCGCGCCTGATGTTCGGCCAGCTCTTCATCTCGTCGCTGACCGGCACCTTGATGCGATTGGAATAGGTGTGGTCGCATTGATGCTGATAGCGGGCGTAGAGCCGCTCGGGCTCGTAGGCCACCTCCATGCAGCGCCGCCACGCGGTCACCACCTCGTCATAGGGCATCAGGAATTTGACGTTCGAATCGCGGCTGTCGTCCTGGACCAGCCGGCCTTCGCGTTCCAGGCGGTCCCACAATGGCGTCTTCGGCAGCGCCTGCAGCAGGTTGATGGTCAACAGCGGGATCCGGCTCTCCTCGACGAATTGCAGCAGCGCATCCGAGGTCTGCGGCGTATCGGTGTCGAGCCCCATGATGATGCCGGACACGACCTCCATGCCATAGCTGTTGATGGTCCTGATCCCCTCCAGGATCGGCACCATCATGTTGTGATCCTTCTGCATCGCGGTCAGCGCATCCGGATCGGGCGTCTCGATGCCGCAGAAGATGGTGATGAAATAGGCCTCCCGCATCTTCTCCAGGATCTCGGGGCGCTTGGCGATGTTGAGCGTCGCCTCGCAGGCGAGCCGCATCACATAGCCGGTGCGCTTCTGCCATTCGATCAGATGCGGCAGCAGATCCAGCGCGGCCTTGCGGTTGCCGATGAAATTGTCGTCGACGAAATAGACCGAGCCGGTGACGCCGCATTCCCTGAGCTTGTCGAGCTCGGCAATGATCTGCTGCGGCGTCTTGATGCGCGGATTGCGGCCGTAGAGGCCGGGAATGTCGCAGAATTCGCACTGATAGGGACAGCCGCTGGAATATTGGATGCTGCCGAGAAAATATTTGCTGACCTCAGCCAGTTCATAGGCGGGAACCGGAAAGTCGGTCATCGGCACGCGCTCGCCCGTGCGCAACACGATCTGGCTTGCAGGGCGCGAGACGTCAGCGGACAGCCGCTCGATCAGCAAGTCGGTCGCATCGCCGAGTTCGCCGACATGGAGATAGTCGAAGTCGGGATAATAGTCCGGACACGCGCTCACGGAGGGGCCGCCGAGCGCGACCGGCAGATCGAACTCATGCGCGCGGCGACAGATGTCGTTCATCTGCTGGCGCTGGATATGCATGCCGCTGACGAACACGGCTTCGGCCCAGGCGAAGTCCTCCTCGCGCGCCGGACCGATGTTCTCGTCGATGAAGCGGACCTGCCATGCGCGCGGCAGATAGGCGGCGATCAGCAACAGCCCCTGGGGCGGCATGAACGCCTGAACACCGTCAGTGAGCGGATAGGCGTGCTCGAAAGTGCCGAACGACGAGGTGTAGCGCGGGAACACGCAAAGAGTTCGCCGTACGGTCTCGATGCCTTCGAATCTCATCGACTACCCTCGCGATCACCTGCACAGGACACCACAATAGAAGCATGATTTCGGCTTCGCTACCCCTTCCGGAAAAGTTGAGCCGATCCCCTGTGGTCCTTGCTTGCGCATAGGAGGATTCGGCCACTCGTCCGCAGCGTCGCCGCGATCCACCGCACGGGCGATGACATTGCGGACAAAGGCGCCCGCGCGCTCATGGATCAGCCATCATCGAACGCCGGAGAGAGCAAACTCGCTCGGCCCTGTGAAGTTCCTGGAGATCGGCAAGCGCCGGGGCAGATCCGAAACTGCGGGCGTCATTGCTGCCGATCGATGCCAGCATGCTTGCGTGCGACATCGGAGACGTCAGGTCAGCATCAGCATACGATCTGCCGGCGTCACACGCCGAGACCAGTTGCAACGCAATCGCAGGGAACAATGCCACCGATGTCCGTAGTCATGCGGATGCCGCAGCGGCGCACCGTGTTCCGAACCCCGCCTAAGCGATTGAACTACAAAGCAAAGTGCGCAAGGGTTGCATAGTACTTATGGTGTTCATTTAACGCTTTCTCCATGAAGCTTTTGCATAAGTATTAATGAACGCATGCGTCTGCGTAGCAGCCAAACCTCGCGGTAATTCCCCTCATGACCTCACGTCCGACGTCAACGAAGACGACAACGCGCCACTCCATCGCGGCCAAGCTCTACGCGATCTTCGCGCTGTTTGCAGCGTTCACCGCTGCGATCACCTGGCTGTCGGACTACAACTCGCGCCGCGCAGCCGAACTCACGAGGGCGATCGAAACGGCCAACCTCGCAGCTCTCAACGTGCAGCGCGTCAATGGTCTCGTCTACGCGGTCGTGATGGAGTCGCGCGGCGTCTACATGTCGACCGATCCTGTGGTGGTCAAGAAGTAAGGCGACGGCCTTCTGAAGTTCAACGCCGACATCCTGGGCGTGGTGGACAAGTGGCAATCGATCGTTCAGGTCGACGACGCGCAGCAATTCGCGACGTTCAAGAAGCGCATCGAGCAGTTCGTGGACTTTCGCAAGGAGCTGGTCCGCCGCGCCAACGAGATCAGCCCCGCCGCCGGGCGCGAATGGGGCGACAATGACGCCAACCGCTCGGTTCGCTCCGCGCTGAACAAGGACCTCGACGAGCTCTCCAAGGTCTATCTCGAGCGCGGCCGCAAGATTGGCGAGGACACCGAGCTGAACCGCAGGCTGTCGCTGGTGCTGACCGGCCTCGGCGGCGTGATGCTGCTGCTCGTCGTTGCCGGCGTCGTGATCATTGCCCGCTCGGTCGCCCGCCCGCTGTCACAGATCACCGAAACCATCCGCAAGGTCGCAACCGGCACCGAGAACGTGGAGGTGCCGCATGCCGCACGCGCCGACGAGATCGGCGAGCTCGCCCGCGCCATCGGCATCTTTCAGCAGGCCATGGCGCACAACCGCGATCTCAACGACCAGGTGTCACAGGATTCCGTCGTCCGCGAGGCCCGTGCCCGCCACATCGAAACCGCGGTCGAGCAGTTTCGTACCGCCATTGGCGGCGTGATGCAGACCGTCACCGCGAACGCCGCGGCGATGCGCTCCACTGCCGAGGCAATCACGCGGCTGACGACGGATGCCACCGAGCGCGCGGTCACGGCGGCCGGCGCCACCTCGCAGGCGTCGAGCAACGTCTCGGCCGTCGCGAGCGCGGCTGAGGAGCTGTCTGCCTCGGTCGAGGAGATCGGCCGCCAGATTCAGCAATCGGCCGGCGCCGTGGAGCAGACCGGGCAGCGCACCGAGAAGTCGATCACCGAGATCGAGGGCCTCGCCGCCGCCACCCAGCGCATCGACGGCGTGCTGACCCTGATCCAGACCATCGCCGAGCAGACCAACCTGCTGGCGCTGAACGCCACCATCGAGGCAGCCCGGGCCGGCGACGCCGGACGCGGCTTTGCCGTGGTCGCCCACGAGGTCAAGGCGCTTGCTGGACAGACCGCCAAGGCGACCGAGGAGATCAGCCAGAACGTCAACTTGATCCAGGCCTCGACCAAGACCGCTGTCGATGCCGTCCGCGAGATCGGCGAGGCCGTCCGCGGCATCAACGAGATCACCTCGAACATCTCCAACGCCATCCAGCAACAGGATCAGGCGACGCGCGAAATCTCGGTCAATGCGCAGTCGACGGCCCAGGGCAACCAGACGCTGGTCATGAACATCGGCTCGCTGCGCGACGCCATCGGCGAGACCTCGACGGCTGCCGCCTCCGTTCTGTCGGCCTCCGGCGACCTCAATTCGATGGCGCAGACGCTGGCCAACGAAGTCGAGAAGTTCTTCCAGAACCTGCGCTCGGGCCCGACGGCGGGGACGCAACTGCGCAAGGCGAGCTGATCGCCGGACGGACGCTTCGGCGGCGGCTGAGACCTGCCGCCGATCGCGCCATTCGCAAGCGGGCGAGTGATCCACGGCATCGGGGGTTCCGTTTCCCTGCTTTCGGAGAGCCCCCGTGCGCAACACAGCCAAGAAACTCCCGTTCGCCTGCGATCCCGTGACGGTCACCCAGGACGACGTCGAGGACGCCATCCGCACCATCCTGACCTGGATCGGCGAAGACCCGTCGCGCGAGGGGCTGTCCGAGACGCCGGCCCGCGTCGCCCGCGCCTATAAGAGCTATTTCGCCGGCTACGACCAGAACCCCGAAGATTATCTCCGCAAGACCTTCGAGGAGACGGCCGGCTACGACGAGATGGTGCTGCTGCGGAATATCCCGTTCCAGAGCCATTGCGAGCACCACATGGCGCCGATCATCGGCCGCGCCTGGGTCGGCTACGTCCCCCGCAATCGCGTCGTCGGCATTTCCAAGCTCGCCCGGGTGGTCGAGGCCTATGCCGCCCGGCTGCAGATCCAGGAGCGCATGACCGCCGAGATCGCCAACATCATCGACGAGGTGCTGCAGCCGCAGGGCGTCGCCGTCGTGATCAAGGCCGCCCACCACTGCATCAGCTCCCGCGGCGTCAAGAAGCATGGCGTCGATCTGACCACCAGCCGCATGCTCGGCTGCTTCCGCACCGACCCGATGAGCCGTCAGGAGTTCCTTGCCATGGTCAATTCGGACAACGACTGAGGCCGATGGCGGCTGAGCCCGGACGGGTGACTGACATGGCCGCTTCGGACCAAGATACCGCACCGTCGAAAATCGTCCGGCCGGTGATCCGGCCGGGTGCGGCGCGCGTTTCGCCACATCGGGTATGCGCGTCGGGGACCATGACCACACGAATGAGAGCTGCTGGATTCGCGCGGTCGAACGTGGCATCGTCGCGCCCGAGGGTCGGACGTGCACCCGGTGCCGCGATCCGGATCAATGCGAGCAGAGGGCCGAAGGCGACTGTGGACTGGGCTGAATTGATTGGACGCGTCGCAGCCCGTGGCGATCGTGAGGCGTTCAGGGCCCTGTTCGACCACTTCGCTCCGCGCATCAAGGGGTTTCTGATCAAGTCGGGCTGTCAGCCCGACGAGGCCGAGGAGATCGCCCAATCGACGATGGTCGCGGTCTGGACCAAGGCGGCGCAGTTCGATCCGTCGACCGCGGGCGCGGCCGCCTGGATCTTCACCATCGCGCGCAATCAGCGGATCGACGCCGTGCGCAAGTCGTCGCGCGAGGGCCGGCTCAACCAGGAGATCGTCCTCGACGAGGAGGCTGACCCGACGCTCGCGGCCGACCAGATCGTTTCGCGTGTCGAGGATGCCACACGGGTGGCGGCCGCGATCGAAAGATTGTCGCTGGAGCAATCCACCGTGATCCGCTTGTCGTTCATCGAGGAACGACCCCATTCGGAAATTGCGGCGGTTCTCAAACTGCCGCTCGGTACCGTGAAATCACGAATCAGGCTGGCAATGAACCGCCTGAGAGAGCTGTTGGACGACGCGACATGACGATCAGCCATCACCCGCCGGAAGACCTGCTGGCCGACTATGCCACTGGTGCGCTCGACGAGGCCGAGCAACTGGTCACAGGCGTCCACGTCGCGGACTGCCCGCGATGCCGCCGTTTCGTGCGCGCGATCGAGCGGCTCGCCGGCGCCTCGCTGGAGGCAGCCAAGCCGGTCGCCATGGCCGCTGACGCCTTCGACGCCGTGATGGCCCGGATCGAGCGCCACCAGCAGCCTGCCCCGCGCGTGAGCGACGTGGCCAAGGTCGATCCGGAGCTCGCCGACCTGCCCGAGATGATCAAGCGCTGCAAGATCGGCAAGCGGCGGCGCGTGGCGCCGGGCATCAGCATGCGTCCGATCATGCTGTCCGGCACCGGCAAGTCGCGCGCCTTCCTGCTGCGCTCGGAGCCCGGCGCGCGGATGCTGGAGCACTCCCATTCCGGCAATGAGCTGACCTGTGTGCTGAAGGGCAGCTTCAGCCATCTCGGCGGCCATTACGGTCCCGGCGACTTCGACTATGGCGACGACGAGGTCGACCATCGTCCGGTGGTCGGCAACGAGGGCCCCTGCCTGTGCCTGGTCGCCATGACCGGTGACCTGCGCATGCATGGCCTGCTCGGCCGCATCATCAGCCCGTTCGTCCGTCTCTGACGCGTCAACGATACGGCCAGGAGCGTGATCGTCTGGACGATCCGCCACTTGCCCGTTTGCGGCCAGGACGGCACGCTGGCGGTGATCCGCATCGGACTCTGACCCGTTTCCGACCAAGTGAAACGGATGGAGGAGCGAGATGCGGTCAGCAAGCGCGGAGAAGAGGTACGGCGCTCGTCTCGTTGCCTTGCTGGAACGTGCCGGACGCCGCGACGAGCAAGCCTTTGCCGAGCTTCATGCCGCAACCATCTTGAAGATGCGCAAGACCGTGCGTGCCCTGCTGCCCTCCTCCGCCGACCTCGATGACATCCTGCAGGACGGCTACCTGAAGATCTGGCGCAACGCGGCGTCGTTCGATCCGTCGCGCGCCTCGCCCATCACTTGGATGTGCACGATCATGCGCAACACCGCGATCGACGCGCTGCGGGCCACCGGCGTGCCGACCTCGGAGCTCGACGAGGCGCTCGCCATCGCCGATCCCGCCGCCGAGCAGGATGATGAATTCGACTACGCGCAAGCGGAACCGATCGCCCGCGAGGCGCTTAAGCGGCTACCGGCCGAGCGCCGGCGGCTGCTGGCGCTGGCCTATCTCGAGGGCGAGAGCCGGACGCGGCTGTCGGAGCGGTTCGGCGTGCCGGTCGGCACCATCAAGACCTGGCTGCACCGCAGCCTGATCGCCGTGCGCAAGGATTGTCTCGGGCACGCCCACAACGTCACCGCCGCCGTGGCGTGACCTGCCGCATGATCTGGATACGATGACCAGCACACGTGCCGTGAGACATCTCGTTGTCGTGCTGGGCGACCAGCTCGACGCCGATTCGGCTGCCTTCGACGGCTTCGATCCGGAGCAGGATGCCGTGCTGCAGATGGAGGTCGACGACGAGGCGACCTACGTGCCGCAGCACAAGATGCGCATCGCCTTCTTCCTTGCGGCCATGCGCCACTTCCACGCCGACCTCGCGGGCCGCGGCCGCCGCGGCCATTATGTCCGGCTCGACGATCCGGCCAACACCGGAAGCCTCAATAGCGAGATCGCGCGCCATCAGGCGGCGCTGCAGCCGCAGGCGACGATCGTGCTGGAGCCCGGCGATTGGCGCGTGCGCCAAACGCTTGAAAAACTGCCGCAGCGGCTCGAATTCCGCTCCGACCGCCACTTCCTCTGCACCGCCGACGAATTCGACGCCTTCACCGAGCGCCATCCGCGGCCGATCATGGAGACGTTCTACCGCGCGATGCGGCGCAAGACCGGGCTCTTGATCGACGAGAGCGGCCGGCCGATCGGCGGCAGCTGGAATTTCGACACCGAGAACCGCAAGGGTTTCGGCAAGTCGCGCCCGCCGATCCCCGTCCCCCGCTCCTACGCGCCGGACGCGATCACACGCGACGTCATCAAGCTGGTCGCGGCGCGGTTTGCCAACAGTCCCGGCAAGCTCGACCGGTTCGACCTGCCGGTGTCGCGGGTCGACGCGCTGACCGAATTGTCGGACTTCGTCGCCTGGCGGCTGTCGCTGTTCGGGACCTATCAGGATGCGATGCTGACCGACGAGCCGTTCCTGTATCACTCGCGGCTGTCGGGCGCGCTCAACCTGCACATGCTCAATCCGCGCGAGGTGGTCGACGCCGCGCTTGAGAGCCGCAACGCACCGCTGAACGCGCTGGAGGGCTTCGTGCGCCAGATCATCGGCTGGCGCGAGTTCGTCCGCGGCATCTACTGGCAGCGCATGCCGCACTACGCCGAGGAGAATGCGCTCGACGCCAATCTGCCGATGCCGCGCTTCTACTGGACCGGCGAGACCGACATGCGCTGCCTGTCGCAGGCGATCGGCCACACCATCGACCACGCCTATGCCCATCACATCGAGCGGCTGATGGTGCTCGGCCTGTTCGCGATGCTGCTCGGCGTCAAGCCCTACGATGTGCACCTCTGGCACATGTCGATGTTCCACGACGCCGTCGACTGGGTGTCGCTGCCCAACACGCTCGGCATGAGCCAGCATGGCGACGGCGGCGTGGTCGGCACCAAGCCCTATGCGGCCTCGGGCCACTACATCGACCGCATGAGCGACCATTGCCGCAACTGCCGCTACGACCCGAAGCAGGCGACCGGCGACAAGGCCTGCCCGTTCACGACGCTGTATTGGAGCTTCCTCGCCAAGCACCGTCGCCGCTTCGCCAACAACGGCCGGATGCGCAACCAGTACGTCAACCTGGAACGCCGCAGCGCAGCGGAAATCCGCGCCATCCGCAACCATGCCGAGACGATCACCGCGACGATGGTCTGATCGCGTGCCCGCCTGAACGGCGCTCACGGCTTGCTGGCAGGCGGCCGATCGGTCATATCTTGGGCAGTTCCTTACCCTCCGCCGATCCCAGCCCGGAATGCCCCGCCCATGACCGCTGCCGTCGTCGCCGTCTTTGCGCTCGCCTATGCCGTGGTGGCGCTGGAGCACCCGTTCCGGATCAACAAGGCCGCCACCGCCCTGGTCGGCGCCGGGCTGATGTGGACGATCTACGCCGTCATGGGCGCCACGCCCGCCGCGGTGGCCGGCGAGCTCAACGAGTCCGTGGCCTCGACGGCGCAGATCATCTTCTTCCTGATCGGCGCCATGACCATCGTCGAGGTGATCGACGCGCATCACGGCTTCGAGGTCGTGACCTCGCTGATCGGCACCCGCAGCCAGGTGACACTGGTCTGGCTGGTTGGCTTCGTCACCTTCTTCCTCAGCGCCATGCTGGACAACCTCACGACCGCGATCGTGATGGTGTCGCTGATGAAGAAGCTGTCCGGCCGCGACGAGGACCGGCTGGTGTTCGCCGCGATCATCGTCATCGCCGCAAACGCGGGCGGCGCCTGGTCGGCGATCGGCGACGTCACCACCACGATGCTGTGGATCGGCGGCCAGATCACGCCGCTCGCGATCATGAAGTCCGTGTTCATCGCCTCGCTGTTGAACCTCGTGGTGCCGCTCGCCGCCGTGGGCTTCACCCTGCGTGGCAAGGAGCTGGAGCCGCCCGCGAGCGCGGGCCTCGCTTCGATCAGCCCGATCCTGCCGTTCGAGCGCAACCTGATGTTCTTCATGGGACTTGGCATCCTGGTGGCGGTGCCGCTGTTCAAGGCCGCAACCGGCTTGCCGCCGTTCATGGGCATCCTGTTCGGCCTCGGCCTGCTCTGGATGGTCGGCGAGATCATCCATCGCGAGAAGGCCTCCGAGCAGAAGCAGCGCCTCACTCTGGTGCATGCGCTGACCCGCATCGACATGCCCTCCATCGTGTTCTTCATCGGCATCCTGCTGGCCGTGGCAGCCCTCGAACACACCCATATCCTGCAGGCGCTGGCGCAATGGCTCGACCGCACGGTCGGCCGGCTCGATCTCATCGTCATCGTGCTCGGCCTCGCCAGCGCCGTGATCGACAACGTCCCGCTGGTCGCAGCATCCATGGGCATGTACAGCCTCAGCCAGTATCCGCCGGACAGCTTCCTGTGGGAGTTCGTCGCCTATTGCGCCGGCACCGGCGGCTCGATCCTGATCATCGGCTCGGCCGCAGGCGTGGCCGCGATGGGGCTCGAGAACATCCACTTCTTCTGGTACGTGCGCCGCATCAGCGGCATCGCCCTGCTCGGCTATTTCGCCGGCGCTGCCGCCTATATCATCCAGTATAATCTGCTGCACTGAGCGGACCGGATCACATGCGGGGGCGCATCCTTGCGGCTGTCGCGACCTTGCTGCTCGGCGCCGCCGGCAGCCATGCCGACGAGACCGCGATCCGAAGCGGTTACGCGCTGAGTTCGGCGAGTTGCGGCGATGCACCGCTCGCGTTCCCCCGGCTGCAGATCGACATGAAGGCGGGCCTCTGCGCCGGACTGGTCGCGAGCCGTGACGACGGCCTGAAGTTTCCGCGCAGCATCGTCCAGATTCCGGGCAAGCCGCTGTTCGTCGTCGCCGACATGGGCGGCTGGGGCCATGAGGACGGCCGCCTGCTGATCCTCGATCCCGCCGCGCCCGCGGGCCAGCGCATCCGTGAGGCCGTCACCCGGCTGTCCTACCCGTTCGGTCTTGCCGTCGGTCCCGATGGCAAGCTCTACGCCTCGACCGACACCACCATCTTCCGCTTCGATCCACTGGCCGCCAATCCACGCGCGACGATCGAGACCATCATTCGCGACCTGCCCGGACGCAAGCTCACCCTGCCCGATGGCACGCGCATCCCCGAGAGCGCGCATCCGCTGAAGGCCTTCGCGTTCGACCGCGCTGGGCGATTGTTCGTCAACATCGGCTCGCACAGCGACAACTGCCTGTCGCCGGGGCCGATCACAAAACCCTGTGCCGTCGCCGAGGGCGCCTCGCCGCTGGCATCGATCTGGCTGTTCACGCCGCCCGCGAGCGGCGTCTTTCCGGCGTTGAAAAACGGCGACACGACACCGCCGCACGAGGTGTTCGCGCGCGGCCTGCGCAACTCGATGGCGCTGGCGCTGCATCCGCAGTTTCCCGATCCCGGCAGCGCCTTTCTGCAAGGCGAGAATGCGCGCGACCTGCAGGACGTCTTCGCCCCCAACGAAGAGCTCAATGCGGTCGCGAAAGGCGGCCACTATGGCTGGCCTTATTGCTACGATCTCGCGACGCCGAGTCCCGAGTTCAAGCGCGTGCTGCAGTCGGGCGCCTACAAGAACTTCTGCAACACGTCCGCGCTCTACAGGCAGCCCTGGTCGCTGCTGCCGCCGCATGGCGCGCCGCTCGGCATGCTCTACTACACCGGCGAGCGCTTCGCGGATCTGAAGGGCCGGCTGCTGGTCGGACTGCACGGCTATCGGCCGACCGGCAGCCGTCTGCTCGCCTACGAGGTCGACGAGCACGGCTTTCCGAAATTGAGCCCGGCGCCGGTCCGCTATCACGTGAGCTGCGCCGCCGAGCCGACGCGCGCCTTCCAGACCGCGACCGGTCCGGCGCCGGCCGCGGCCTTCGACGAGCTCATCTCCGGCTGGCATCGCGTCAACGGCATCCGGCCGCAAGGCGCGCCGGTCGGCATCACCATGTCCGACGACGGCGCGATCTGGCTGGTCGAGGACAAGAACCAGACCGTCATCCGCATCGACCGCGCCGACACTGCCGCCGCCGACCCCCTGCCCTGCGACACCAGGAGCAACGCGCTCATCGAGCGCCTGGCGGCCTTCGTCGAGAGCGACGGCGCGAGCAGCACGCGGCTGACCACCGTGCGCAAGAACCTGATCGAGAAGCACTGCATCGGCTGCCATTCCGATTTCGGTCTCAAGGCAGGACAGTCGGAATTGGACAAGGACCGCGCCGTGCTGCGCTTCATGCTGGCGCAGGACGGCTGGGTCACTCCGGGCGATCCCGATTCGGGCCGGCTGCGGCAGCGATTGCGCGGCCTCGGCGCCGAACGACCAATGCCTCCGGGCGCCAATCTGATCAACACGGAACCAGGCTACACCAAGCTGCTTGACTTGGCCGACGCCCTCGTCGCGCGCATGGTCCCGGGAACCCGCATGCGCGTGAAACCGGGCGGCCCGCCGCATCGCAAGTTCTTCGCCGCCGACGGCCGCGAATGCGGCGACATTCCGTTCGGCAAGGTCGTCGTGGTGACCGAAAGGTCTGCCGTCAATAAGCCCGGCTTCAGCCGTTTCTTCCGGCCGGCCGACACCTATCTCAACGGCACCTGCACGGACGACAATGGTTATTACATCCAACAGCAGTTCCTGGTGCCGCTCTGACGACGCGGTCGTGACCCCCGGGGTGGGCAAAGCAATCGCCGAAGGCGATGCGTGCCCACCGGCCACGGGCGCCGGTGCCCATGATGGTGGGCACGGCGCGCACGCGACCGCGTTTCGACTCAGGCAGCATTGCCTTGCGCCTTTGCCCACCCTACGCATCTCGCGCCTTGCGGCAGTTGCGCTCCTGCTGGCGAGTTCGCCTGCCCTCGCCGCACCAAAGCTGTTCGAGAGCACGCAGCTCACGCCCCCAGGCGAATACACCTTCGGCATCGAGGGCCCCGCGGTCGATCGCGACGGCAATCTCTATGTCGTCAATTTCGGCAAGCCCGGCACCATCGGCAGGCTCGCACCTGAAGCGGCGGCGTCGGAGAAATTCACCGAGCTGCCCGAGGGCAGCATCGGCAATGCGATCCGGATCGATGCCGGCGGCACCATGTACGTCGCCGACTACAAGAAGCACAACGTCTTCGCGATCGCACCCGGCACGACCGCGCCGAGCGTCGTCTTCCATGCCGACGACATGAGCCAGCCCAACGACATCACGCTGGCGCGCGACGGTGTGATCTATGCGAGCGATCCCAACTGGAAGGCGCGCAGCGGCCGGATCTGGCGCATCGCCAAGGGTGCCGACGGCACGATGCAGGGCGCGGCGATGATCGCGCCGCGCGCCATGGGCACCGCCAACGGCATCGACCTCAGCCCCGATGGGCGCACGCTCTATGTCGGCGAGTCCAACAGCGGCGAGCTTTGGTCCTACGCGATCGAGGGCGACGCGCTGACACGGCCGAAGCAGATCGCGAAATTCGAGCCGAACACGATCGACGGCCTGCGCACCGATGCCAGCGGCCGGCTGTTCGTCGCGCGCATCCTGAAAGGCAATATCGCCGTGCTCGGCCCCGACGGCCGCGTCATCCGGGAGATCGCGCTCAAGGCCAAGGAGCCGACCAACCTCGCCTTCGGCGGCAGCGACGGCAAGACCGTGTATGTGACGCAGCGCCAGGGCGGCTTCGTCGAGTCGTTTCGCACCGATGTCGAAGGACGCGAGCATTGCCTGCAGCGACGAGCATGCTGAACCCTGCAAGCCACCGAGAGACTTCCCTCGATCAGAGCCGCCCGCCAGCGCGAGCGCGTGATATCAGCCACCGAAATCCGCGTGAGTGAAACGGCAGCACGGCTTTCAGATAGGCGACGCCAAACGCGTTGTGGGCATCACATACCGTCGAGATGACCATGCGGGCTTGCCGCATGGGATCGTCGCGCAAGAGGGACACCCGAAAGTCGAGATGCGCGTTGTTGCGCCCGACAATGAGCTCATCCGGCGTGTGGGCGAAGATCGTCCACCCGAGCAGGCTTTCGCCTTCCGCGTAGTCGGACTTCCGCGCGACCAAGAGAAGATCGCGGCTGCTGGTCACCTCCAACCCGAACGGGGCCACGAGCGCGTTGCGGACGATGAGGATCGCCTTCAACCATCCGGGCCGGTGACCGAAAATGGCGAAGAAGGCGTCGACGGGACACACATCAGGACGACTGAGATCGACGGCGATCGACTCGCGATAATTACATCGCAACAGCAACGCCTGATCGATCAGCGATACGATCGGAAACGATGTTTCCTGGATCGCGGTCGGGGATCGTCCATATCGCATCGGTCTCGTTCCCCGACGTTTGCTGGCAGACTCATACAAGCAATCGCGTTGTGCCGATACAAGCATGCCGAACCGCCACCCATGGCGATTTGACGCGCCGCCACGTCGCGAGGCGCCGACCTCCGACATGACGGCCCGGCTATTTCAGCAGATCCGTCATGCTCAAACTGCCCGTCGTGCCAGTTTGTCGCACACCTCTTCACTTGCCCCGTCGGGCAAATCAGGCCGATGTTTCCGCACATCCCGGGCTCGTGAGAGGGGCGGATCGCGATCGTCACGAACGTGGAGCCTGGGGAGCGGTGGGCGTATGGTGCTGCAGCGTGTTCAGTCGCGCCGACGAACAGCATCATGCGCACGGTGAAGTCGTGATGTCCTGACACCCCGACGCTGGTGTCAACCTGGCGCATACGATCGCGCTGGGGATGGTGGCCAGAAAGCCCGGCGCACCAGGGAGACCACGTATAAGTCGTAAAGCCATCGCGCAGGGAATGCCGGTTGACCGGCTTTGCCTGTGGTTCCTGCCGCCTGCATTTTTTTCGCAGGCGGGCCATGGGTGAGGCCCTCACCCGGCATTCCCTGCGCCCTCTTTGATCGGAGGGTCGAGCTATCGATCATGACTCGGGCACATGGTGTCGCGAGACCGCGGCCTCATACCCAGCGTCATGCCGTACAAGCGGGCATCCAGTACGCCGCGGCCTTTCCGTTCATCACCACTGCAGGTGGATACTGGATCGTCCGCTTTCGCTGACGATGACAGCGAGAAACCAATCAGATGCTGAGGTTGTGCAAATATCCAGCAACAAACACTACTGTCGTCCCGGACAAGCTGCGCCAACGCGACAGCGTTGGTGCGGCGCCGATCCGGGACCCATACTCCGCGGCGGGAGTGATATGCGATATGTTGCTAACAGCGTGCTTCCCAACAACCAGTTGGGGTTATGGGTCCCAGCGTTCGCCGGGACGACACCGGTTGTGAGGCAGGCAGCTTCCATCTCACGAGCGTCCGCGGAAGCGCACGAACGAAAGCTACCTTGTGAAACAACTACCGCCCGTACACCACCGGCGCGCGGCGGACGATGATCGGCGGCGGCAGGTCGCGCTGCCAGACGCGGCCGTCGTCGAACTGGATGCGCATGCCGTCGGGCGAATAGACCGCGCTTTCGTCACGGGCATCGATCCAGAGCCGGCTGTTGGGCGCATTCCAGTCCGGCCAGGCCTGCAGGGACTCGCCGGTCTCGGTGGTCAGGTTCACGGAATCACCGTTCTGGGTCACGAACGCCGGCGCGCCGATCATGCCGTCGCGGCACATCTGGATGCAGCGGTAGGTGCCGGTGAGGTTCGCGCTCGGCTGCGCCGAGGCAGCGCCGGCGACGCAGGCGCCGACGAGGCCAATCACGATTGCAATGCGCTTCATCTCGATCACTCCATTGCTCGATTGGGACAGCAAGCCCCCAGCCGGGCCCCTCGGGCGGATCAAGTGAGATACGGGAAAATTGTTCCGGCCGTTCCCGGCGATGGAACCGCGCTATTCGACCATCACGACGTCGACGGCGACGCCAAGCTTCTGCTTGGGCGAGCCGACGATGATGCCGTCGACCGGCGAGACGTCGGAGAAGTCGCGCCCGATGCCGAGAATGATGTGATCATTGCCGACCAGGAGATCATTGGTCGGATCGAAGCCGATCCAGCCGAGCGCCTCGCCACACCACAGCGACACCCAGGCGTGCGTCGCGTCGGCCCCCTGCAGCCGCTTTTGGCCTTCCGGCGGGATGGTGCGCAGATAGCCGCTGACATAGGCCGCCGGAAGACCGAGGCCGCGCAGGCCCGCGATCATCACATGGGCAAAGTCCTGGCAGACGCCATGACGATTGTCGAACACCTCGCGCAGCGGCGTCGAGATCACCGTCGCCTTCGGGTCGTAGCGAAACTCCGTGCGGATGCGCTGCATCAGGTCGGCCGCGCCCGCCAGGATGCCGGCATCGGGCGGAAAGCTGGCCGCTGCGTAGTCGGTCAGTGGCTCCAGCACCGGCACCAGCGCGCTGGCGAACACGTAGCCGATCGGCGACGACGGCCCGAGGCTGGTCGCTTCGAACGCCGCATCGCGCACGCTCTCCCAGGCGGCGCTTGCGGCGGTGCGCTCCGGCGGCTTGCGCGAGAGCTTCACGCGCGAGCGCGAATCGATGCGCAGATGCCGATGCTGCGTGTCGATGATGACGCTCTCGGTCAGCGTGCCGAAGAAGTCGCGCCGCGCGGTGCGCTCCGATGGGCGCGGCCGGATGTCGACGCTGTGGGAGATCAGCTCCTGCCCGTCGCCGCTCAGCGGCTCCAGCCGCAGCGAGCAGCGCGCGAAGCTGACCGCGCTCTCATACTCGTAGGTGGTGACATGGCGGATGTCGTAGATCACGCGAGGCCCGTCAGCTTTTCCGGCCGCGTCGCGTTCGGACCGTGCGGGAAGTAATGCTGGCCGATCGCCTCCGACAGATTGAGCAGGTCCTGCTCCAGCGCAAACAGCGTACGGCCGTCGAGATGCGCCGCCTCTGCTGCGGTCAGCCGCGCCCCGAGCGACACCGACAGCCGCTGCGGCCGCTCGATCAATCCGTTCTCCTTCAGCACCGGCAGGCCGGCGATGTGCTCGTTCAGCGTTTCGATCTGGAACGCGATCGAGCGCGGATTATACAGGTCGAGCACCACGAGATCGCGGATCGGCGCCAGCGACGGCCCGATCAGATAGCGCGAGCGATAGGTGATCTGGCAGTCGACCAGCGTGAGCAGGACGTCGAGATCCTCGGGCGTCGCCTCGTCATAGCCGAACTGGCGCGCGAAGCGCGCGGTGTTGATGGCGCGCTCGGCGCGGCGTCCCATATCGAGGAAGCGCCAGCCGGCGGCGCGGTTCATGTTCTCCTGGGCAAGGCCGGCGAAGGTCGCGAGCTTCTCGAGCGTCAGCTCGGCGATGCTGAGAATGGCATCCTCGTCCTCGGCCTCCTGCGCGAGCCGGCCCGGCATTTCGGTGATCACCTGCCAGGCGTCCGGCGACAGCCGCTCGCGCAGCGAGGTCGCGGTGCGCTGGGCCGACCGCAGCAGCGACACGGCGGAGCCGAACTGCTCCTCGGACTGCAAGGCCTCGGCCGCGACCTGCGGCCCCTTGGTCCGCGAGGTCTGCTCGATCGCGCCCCATGCCAGCAGCAGCCGCTGGATGCGCTCGGCAGTGTTGAGCTGTGCCGGCGAGCCCTTGCCGGGATCACGGTGCTGAGCCGCGAGCGCGCGGATCAGCCGCACGGTCGCCTCGGCGCGCTCCAGGTAGCGGCCGAGCCAGAACAGATTGTCGGCCGCGCGGCTCGGCAGCACGCCGGCGATGCGGCGGATGCGCACGTTATCGGAGCCCGGCAGCAGGCTGCGCGCCGCCACCGCCTTGTCGGCGACGACCCAGACATCGGCCGCCCGCACGCCGTCGCCCATCGACACCGCGCGCGCGTCGGGCTCGTCGGCGATGCGACAGAAGCCGCCGGGCATCACGGTCCAGCCGTCGGGAGTGGCCGCAGCAAACACGCGCAGCACGAACGGCCGCGGCTTGATCCGCCCGTCCTGCCAGACCGGCGTGGTCGACAGCCGCACGACCTCCTGCCCGACATAGTCGATGCCGCGCTGGGCGACCGCGTTGCGCAGCCGCTCGCGCTCGGCGGCCGAAAGCTCGCTCGTCAGCACCGGACCGGTCTCGGCAAAGCCCGGCACGGCGCGGCCATAGGCGCCCTCGATGGCGAACTCATCGAACCGCGACAGCACCTCGTCGCGCGCCGATTTCTGGCCGCACCACCAGGTCGCGATATGCGGGATCTTGAGATCCTCGCCGAGCACGCGGCGGCACAGGCTCGGCAGGAAGCCGAGCAGCGCGCGCGCTTCGAGCACGCCGGAGCCCGGCATGTTGGCGAGCACGACGCCGCCCTTGCGAACGACGTCCATCAGCCCGGCGACGCCGAGCCGCGAGGCCGCATCAAGTTCGAGCGGATCGAGCGAGTTGGAATCGAGCCGGCGCAGCAGCACGTCGAGGCGCTTCAGCCCGGCAACGGTGCGGATGTGCACGCGGTCGCCGCTGACCGCGAGGTCGTCGCCCTCGACCAGCAGGAAGCCGAGATAGCGCGCCAAGGTCGCGTGCTCGAAATAGGTCTCGCTGAAGGTGCCCGGGGTGAGCACGCCGATGCGCGGCTCGTCGCGATCGGCGCTGGCGCGCAGCGCGTCGCGAAACGCCTCGAAGAACGGCGCCAGCCGCTCGACATTCATCGACTTGTAGATCGACGAGAACGCGCGCGACAGCACCAGCCGGTTTTCGAGCGCATAGCCCATGCCGGACGGCGCCTGCGTCCGATCGCTGAGCACCCACCAGCGGCCGTCAGGACCGCGGCCGATGTCGGCGGCGTAGAGGCTGAGAAAGCGTCCGCCCGGCGGTTTGACGCCGCAGACCGGACGCAGATATTCGCTCGATCCGGCCACCGCGGCCGCCGGCAGCGCGCCGCTCGCGATCAGACGCCCCTCGCCGTAAATGTCCTGAAGGACGTGTTCGAGCAACTCGGCGCGTTGAGCGATGCCTTGCGACAGCTGCGCCCACTCGGCCTCGTCGATCAGCAGCGGCAGGTGGCTGAGCGGCCAGGAACGCTCGGCATTGTCGCCGGGCGAGCGGTAGGTGACGCCGGCCTCGCGCAGATGGCGATCGGCCGAGGCGAAACGGCGGTCGATGTCGGTCGGCGCCAGCGCGGCGAAAGTGTCGGCAAACCGGGTCCAGACCGGGCGCGGCTCGCCATCCGCGGCGATGAACTCGTCGGGGATTCCCGGCAGCCGGGCATAGTCACGCGCCCATTGCGCGACACGGCGCAACGCTGGGCGGGCCGTCACGGGCTGACCGGCGGGTCTTGCTCCCTGGTCCTTGCCGCTCGGGCCGTCCATTCCTCGATCCTCCGCACCAACGCGCCCCCATCAATGCAGGAGCGGCCTGCGCAAGTCGAGCGTCATCGGGAATTCATTTGTGCGTTCCTCCGGCGGCAGTGCGATTCGTCCGGGAGTGTGGCCGTGATCCTGGAATCGCGCGAGCCGCCGCGCCTCCGCCTCGTAGGAGTTGATCGGCTTGGTGTCGTAGTTGCGTCCGCCGGGATGCGCCACGTTATAGACGCAGCCGCCGAGCGAGCGGCCGTTCCAGGTGTCGATCAGGTCGAAGGTCAGCGGCGAATGCACCGGAATGGTCGGGTGCAGGCCGGACGCCGGTTGCCAGGCCTTGAAGCGCACCGCCGCGACCGCCTCGGCCGAGCGCCCCGTCAAGGTCATTGGCATTCTCCTACCATTGCAGGTGATGAGATGACGGCCCTCGACGAAGCCTTCAGCCTTCACCTGAAGCCGCTCGACCGAGCTGTCGACATAGCGCACGGTGCCGCCCGCCGCGCCCTCCTCGCCCAGCACGTGCCAGGGCTCCAGCGCTTGGCGCAGCTCCAGGGTCACGCCGCCATGCTGCACCCGGCCGAAGGTCGGAAAACGGAACTCGAGCTGGGCCTGGTACCATTCCGGCGAGAAGTCGTAGCCGGACGAGCGGAGCTCATCCAGCACATCAAGAAAGTCTTCCCAGATGAAGTGCGGCAGCATGAAGCGGTCATGCAGCGCCGTGCCCCAGCGCACGAACTTGCCCTCCTGCGGCTCGCGCCACAGCTTGGCGATCAGCGCGCGGATCAGCAGCTGCTGCGCCAGCGACATGCGCGGATCGGGCGGCATTTCGAGCGCGCGGAATTCGACCAGGCCGAGACGACCGGTCGGCCCCTCCGGCGAATACAGCTTGTCGATGCAGATCTCCGAGCGATGGGTGTTGCCAGTGATGTCGACCAGGAGATGCCTGAAGAGACGATCGACCAGCCACCGCGGCACGCTTTGTCCTGGGAACGGCACGTTGGCGAGCGCGATTTCGAGCTCATACAGGCTGTCGTGCCGGGCCTCGTCGATGCGCGGGGCCTGGCTGGTCGGCCCGATGAACATGCCGGAGAACAAATAAGACAGCGCCGGATGCCGCTGCCAGTACAGCACGAGGCTCTTCAGCAGGTCGGGCCGGCGCAGGAATGGCGAGTCCGGCGGCGACGAGCCGCCGACCACGACGTGATTGCCGCCGCCGGTGCCGGTGTGACGGCCGTCGATCAGGAAGCGGTTGGCGCCGAGCCGCACCTTGGCGGCGTCCTCATAAAGGCCGAAGGTGATGTCGACCGCCTGCCGCCAGCTCTGGGCAGGCTGGATGTTGACTTCGATCACGCCCGGATCCGGCGTCACCTTGATGACTTCGATGCGCGGATCGAACGGCGGCGCATAACCTTCGACATGCACCTTGAGCTGCATCGCCTCGGCCGTCGCTTCAACCGTTGCGACCAACTCCAGGTAATCCTCGATGTTTTCCACCGGCGGCATGAACACGCAGAGAATGCCGTCGCGGATCTCGACCGACAGCGCGGTGCGGACGCCGAGCCCGCCCCAGTACTGATACTGCACGTCCTGCTGCGGCTGCGGCGCGCGCTCGAGCGCCTTCAACGGCGGCACCTGCGGCACGATCACCGGACGCCCTTGGGTGTAGAGCGGCAGCGGCCCGCGCTCCTCCATCGGATCCTGCTCGTGAATATACGGGAAATCTTCCGGCGGAATGTAGGCCAGCGAATTGATCGGCAGCCGCAGGCCGAGCGGCGAATCGCCGGGAATCAGGAACAACCGCTTGCGCCGGAGACCCCAGCGCTCGCTGCGCCAGCGGCTCGGCCTTGCATTCCAGCGCTGGATCGGCAGCACGAAGCCGCGCGGGATATGCAGTCCTTCGTCGAATACCCGCGCCATCCGTGCGCGCTCTTCCGGGTCGTCCAGCTTGGAATCGAGCGCGTCGACGTTTTCCGGGAGTGCCGCCTCCTTCTGCAGCCAATGCGCCGGATCTTCGAACGCCGGCAGCACGTAGTCCGCCTCGAGCCCGAGCGTTTCCGCCGTCGTGTCGAGAAAACGCTGCGCGTCGACGATCGTGGCTACACGGGGGCCATCCACGCTCGCGATCAGATCCGGATTGCGCCAGATCGGCTCGCCGTCCTTGCGCCAGTACAGTCCGAACGCCCAGCGCGGCAGACTCTCGCCCGGATACCATTTGCCTTGACCATAATGCAGCAGACCGCCGGGCGCGAAGCGCGACCGCAGGCGTCTGATCAGTTCGTCCGCCAGTCCGCGCTTGGCCGGGCCGACGGCGGCGGTGTTCCACTCCGCCGATTCCATGTCGTCGATCGACACGAAGGTCGGCTCACCGCCCATCGTCAGGCGGACGTCATTGGCCGCGAGATCGGCATCGACGGCCTCACCGAGCCGGTCGAGCTTGTCCCAGGACTCATCAGAAAAAGGTCGCGTGATCCGCGGCGCTTCGCGGATGCGCCTCACATTCATCTCGAAGGCGAACGCGACCTCCGCAAATCCGGCACTGCCGCTGATCGGCGCGGCCGAGTGATAATGTGGCGTCGCTGCGACCGGGATATGCCCCTCGCCCGCGAGCATGCCCGAGGTGACGTCGAAGCCGATCCATCCAGCACCGGGCAGATAGACCTCGGCCCAGGCATGCAGATCAGTGAAGTCACTCTCGACCTCGACCGGACCTTCCACCGGATCGATATCAGGACGCAGTTGAATCAAGTAGCCGGAGACGAAACGGGCGGCGAGGCCGAGATGCCGCAGCGTCTGGATCAACAGCCACGCCGAGTCGCGACAGGAGCCTGCGGCCGACGACAGTGTTTCCTCAGGCGTCTGAACACCCGGCTCCATCCGAATGATATAACGAATCTTTTTCTGCAACTGTGCATTGAGATCAACGAGATAGTTGACCGTGTTGTCGGCCTCGCGGGGAATCGACTTCAAATATTCCGCGAACAATGGTCCAGGCGCGATCGTTTCCAGATAGGGCGCGAGTTCCACCTTGAGACCGTCGGGATAGGCGAACGGAAAACTGTCGGCATACGGCTCGATAAAGAAGTCGAACGGGTTGATCACGGTCATCTGGGCGATGAAATCGACCTCGATTTTGAGTTCGTTCACCGTCTCAGGGAAAACATAGCGCGCCAGCCAGTTACCCTGCGGGTCCTGCTGCCAATTCACGAAATGATTAGGCGGCGTGACCTTGAGCGAATAGCTCAGCACGGGCGTCCTGGTATGTGGTGCAGGACGCAGGCGGATGGTTTGCGGGCCCAGGGCGACCGGACGATCATACTTGTAATGAGTGACGTGATGTAATGCGACGTAGATTGACACGTGGGTTCAGCGCTCCAGCAACTTTTTTGAGCAGAACATTGCCATGCTCAGGGATCAAGCACTAACAAAGGGCAGAGCTGCCTATTGAACAATCCTAAGCCCGGAACACGGCATTCAGTCCGGGTTTACGTCTATCAGGCCTCGATCATGTGCCTCGGACTGCACGCAGTGGTCGTCTTTCCGGCGGACGCCCGCCCCATTCCGGGCTCGCAACAAGAACGAGAGCAGAACAAACAAGCCGTGGCGCCCCACTCCGGATAGTTGTCCACAGGCCATGCCGCAGACGCTCACAGAAGATTGACCAAGTTGGCAAAGCAGTGATTAACCCCTGTCAATGAACTAACACGAACTAATAGCGTTGCATTTGCCGCAATCGCTTGATAGCTCGACTACACGTGCTATTTAGAGCCCGCATTGCCCAAAGGAGAATCAAGTGGCGAAGACAGCTAAGAAGGCAGCTACCAAGAAGTTGGCGCGGAAACCCTACACCCCGGCCGACATCAAGCTGCTGAAGCAGCACTCGAAGTCCAAGACCCCGGTTGCCAAGATCGCCAAGGCGATGAAGCGGACCGAAGGCTCGCTCCGCCAGAAGGCTCTGGCGCTCGGCATCGGCCTGGGCCACCAGCGGTAAATTGCTCTGCGCCGCTGTCGCGCGCGCGTCAGCACGACCGGCCCACGGCGGCGCTCATCACCTGACATCTGATCTCAGTTGCGATCCAGTCTCAGCTACATCGCGATCTCAGCTGCGATCAGATGCCGGCGTGGAAACAGCCGGCAATACTATTCAACAGCCGAACAGCCGAGTTGGGCGAGCTACATCGTCGCCCCGATCACCCAGGGTGCGAACTCCGCCCCGCCGAAATCGAAGCTCTCGCTCTTGGTCGGCTGCCCCGAGGCGGTCTTCAGCATCAGTTCGAAAATCCGCTGACCGCACTCCTGCACCGTCTCCTCGCCGTCGAGGATGGTGCCGCAGTTGACGTCCATGTCGTCTTCCATCCGCTTGTACATGGGCGTGTTGGTCGCGAGCTTGATGGACGGCGCCGGCTTGCAGCCGAACACGCTGCCACGGCCGGTGGTGAAGCAGACGAGATTGGCGCCGCCGGCCACCTGCCCGGTCGCCGCGACCGGATCGTAGCCAGGCGTGTCCATGAACACGAAGCCCTTCCTGGTGACCGCTTCGGCATAATGCAGCACATCGACCAGATTGGTGCTGCCGGCCTTGGCCATCGCGCCGAGCGACTTCTCGAGAATGGTGGTGAGACCGCCGGCCTTGTTGCCCGGGCTGGGGTTGGCATTCATCTCCGCCCCCTCGCGCGCGGTATACTCCTCCCACCAGCGCATCAGGGAGACCAGCTTTTCGCCGACCTCGCGACTGACCGCCCGCCGCGTCAGCAGATGCTCGGCACCATAGGTCTCGGGCGTTTCGGACAGAATGACAGTGCCACCATGCCGCACCAGGAGATCGCTGGCGGCACCAAGCGCGGGATTGGCGGAGATGCCGGAATAGCCGTCGGAACCGCCGCATTGCAGAGCCACGGTCAGTTCGCTGGCCGGCACCGTCTCGCGCTTCACCTTGTTGGCGTCGGCGAGCGCCTCCTTGACGAACGCAATTCCGGCCTCGACGGTCTTGCGGCTGCCGCCGGCCTCCTGGATGTCCAACGCGCGCAACCGGCCGGCGAGCTTCTGCTCCTCCATCAGCCCGCCGATCTGATTGACCTCGCAGCCGAGCCCGAGGACGATCACCGCAGAGAAGTTCGCGTGCCGCGCGTAGCCGCCGAGGGTTCGCCGCAGCAGCTTGAGCGGCTCGTCCATCGTCATGCCGCAGCCGGTCTTGTGCGTGAGCGCGACGACGCCGTCGACATTGGCATAGTCGGCGAGCGGGTTGTCGCCGGTAAACGGATTCTTCTTGAAGACGTCGGCGACCACGCTCGCGACATGAGCGCTGCAGTTCACCGAGGTCAGAATACCGATGTAGTTGCGGGTCGCAACGCGACCGTCGGGGCGGCGAATGCCCTCGAAAGTTGCGGGGAGATCGAAATTGGGAGTCGGCTTGACGTCGGCGCCATAGGCGTAGTCCTTGGTGAAATCGCCCATCTCGCAGTTCTGCGTATGAACATGCTGACCCGGTGCGATCGGCACGGTGGCGAAGCCGATGATCTGACCGTAGCGACGGATCGGCTCGCCCTGCGCGATCGGGCGCACTGCGACTTTATGCCCCGCGGGAATACGGTCGACCGTGGTGACGCCATCGGCGACCGCGAGCCCGGGCGGCAGGCTCGCCCGCGCGATCAGCACGCTGTCCTCGGGATGAAGCCGGATGACGGGAGCGGGAGCCATGGCAGTCTCTTTCGTTTGGATAGATCAGTCGCGTGGAAATACGCGAATAGCGAGTGGCGAATAGGGTGAATCCCCTATTCGCTACTCCCTATTCGCAATTCGCGCCTTAGGCCTTGCCGCCGGAATCCTGCCGGGTCTGCGCAACCTGCTGACGGAGGTAGACCTGCATCAGACCGACCTCGTTCGACAGCGTCACCAGCTTGAAGCCCATGTTGATGGCACGGACCGCGCCTTCGGCGCCGCTGCAGTGGATGCCCGGATTGAGGCCGCGCTTGCCGCATTCCTTCACGATCTTCTCGTAGATCTTGAGGATCTCCGGCTCGTCACGGTCGAGCTTCGGCACCAGACCATAGGAGAAGCCGAGATCCGACGGGCCGATATAGACGCCGTCGATGCCCTCGACATCGAGGATGGCTTCCATGTTCTCGACCGCCGTCCTGGTCTCCATCATCGGCAGCAGCACGATCTCGTCGTTGGCCGTCTTCTGGTACTCGCCCGCGCCGCCATACATGCCCGAGCGGATCGGGCCGTTCGAGCGGACGCCCTTCGGCGGATATTTGGAGTAGGACACGAGGTTGCGCGCTTCCTGCGCCGTGTTGACCATCGGGCAGATCACGCCATAGGCGCCGCCATCGAGCACCTTGCCGATGATCCCCGGCTCGTTCCACGGCACGCGCACCATCGGGGTCACCGGATGGCCGTGCATCGCCTGGAAACATTGCACCATGGACAGATAGTCCTGCACACCGTGCTGCATGTCGACGGTGACGCTGTCGAAGCCGCACTGTGCGACGACCTCCGCGGAGAAGCCCGAGGGGATCGCGAGCCAGGCATTGACCACCGTCTTGCCTTCGGCCCAGAGCTGCTTGACCTTGTTGTTCGCCACGACTTCGTTTCCTTCCCTGGTTGTTCAGATCGATCTGACTTGTTGGAACTGGTTGTGACCGATGGCGTGACGCGATGCAATCCCGCCCGCCCTGCTTCCGGAGCGCTTTCCGCCGCCGGCCATCACACTGTGATCACGATGTCGCCCGCTGAATGCTCGCTTCGCTGACGCCGACTTCGCGGGCGGTATTCACGATCGCCGCCCAGGTGTCGTCCGGCAAGGGAACGCCGTTGGCCGTGCGCTCGGCCCGGGTCCTGCGCTCGGGATCGCCGGGCACCAGCACCTGCTCAACTCCGGCGCCTGGTTTCGTGGCCCGGATGAAATCGGTGTAGCGGGTGATCTCGCCATCGAAGACATCGGCGGGATCGACGACCTTGGGGTCAATGTAGATCGCCAGCATGCCATTGGCGAAGCGGCGATTCGCGGATGTCGCACCGGTGCCGGTCAAGGCGCCGCCGAGCAGCTCGCAAATGAAGGCGAGACCTGAGCCCTTATGCTCGCCGAACGCACGGATCGCTCCCGTTCCCTTGGTATGATCACGCGGCCCTTCCGTCTCATAAGGCCCATACAGCACCGCGGGATCCTCGCTGAGCGTGCCGTCGGCGTCGACCAGCGCGCCCTTGGGCAGCTTCTTGCCGCCGCGGCTGGCCACCAGCACCTTGCCTTCGGCAACGATCGAGGTCGCGAAATCGAGCACGATCGGATCCTGGCCATGGCGCGGAATACCGACACAATAAGGCGCCGTGGAGAACCGCTTTTCCACACCGCCAAACGGCGCCACCAGCAGTGAGCCTGCGGCGTTGACGAAATGAATCGAAACAAGCCCCTCGGCGGCAGCCATCTCGGCCCAGTCGCCGACGCGGCCGAGATGGCCGGAATTGCGCAACGCCAGAGCGGCCAGGCCGCTGCTCTTGCAGCGCTCGATGCCGATTTTCACGGCCTGCGGCGTGACGGTCTGTCCATACCCGAACTTGCCGTCGACCACCACCAGCGACGGGGTATCGACGACGATCTCCGCCGTCTGGTTGGGCACGACCGAGCCCATCTTCTGCCAGCGGATGTAGACCGGCACGCGGATCACGCCGTGGCTGTCGTGCCCGGTGAGGTTGGCGGTCGTCAGATAGGTGGCAATCCGGCGCGCCTCCTCCGGAGACGACTGGGCATGCTGGAATACGTCGGCAACGAAATCGATGAGGCGCTCGACCTTGATAGTGACCATGACAACTCGCGGGTTCGATCAGCATGCGAAAACAGAGTTAGCATGGATTGCCATGCCTGCGACGCACGCCATCTCCGCTCCAACGCATCGCTTCATATCAAACTGTTGAAGAGGCTGCCAAGCACGAGCGCCGTGACCGGGCTGAATTTGCGCACAGTTTGCACGTTGTCAGTCATCGCCGCCCTCGCCCGGCTCGAAATCGTCACCCATGCTGTCCTCGAGCTCCCCTAACATTTTGTGCAGCGCGGCAAGCTTACGTGCACCATAACGTGTGGCGATGGATGCGTAGATCGCCTCCGAGCTCGGCGCGACCTGCGCGATCAGCTTCAGGCCGCGGGGGGTGATCGACAACACGCCGCGGCGCATGTCGCGCGCGTCCACCTCGCGCTGGATCAGGCCGCGCGCCTCGAGATCGCGCAGGATGCGGGACAGGCTCGGACCGAGCAGGAACGCGACCCGCGCCAGCTCCGTCACCTCGATCACCTCGACCGCAGACAGCGCGCGCAGGATGCGCCATTGCTGCTCGGTCAATCCGTGCTGGCGCAAACTCGGGCGGAACTGCCGCATGACCGCTTCGCGCGCCCGCAGCAGAGCCATGGGGAGCGACTGCGAAAAGTCCCGCATCGGCACCTTGCGCGCATCCCTTGCCGTCGACCTGGCGCCTCTGGCCCTGGTCTCGCTCATTTCGTCACTCCCCGGCCGGCATCGAATATTTGCACTGCAACAAATCGCATTTCGGTTTGCCCGCGAAAACTTAACATGTTAATCATCGGCCGCCATCTGGTTTTTCCCGAGGGTTTGCCCATGCCCCTGTCGACCGAGCAGATTCACAGCTGCGCCCTGCGCCTGGATCAGGCCGAGAAGACCCGCCGTCAGATTCGGCAGCTCTCCCAGGACTATCCGGAGATCACGATAGCCGACGCCTATGCGATCCAGAAGGCATGGATCGACATCAAGGTCGGCGCGGGGCGGAGCATCAAGGGCCACAAGATCGGGCTGACATCGAAGGCGATGCAGAGCGCGCTCAACATCGACGAGCCGGATTCGGGCGCGCTGCTCGACGACATGTTCTTCAACGATGGCGGCATCGTCCCGCCCGGCCGCTTTATCGCGACGCGGATCGAGGCTGAGCTCGCCTTCGTGATGAAGCACCGGCTCTCCGGACCGGATTGCACATTGTTCGACGTGCTCAACGCGACCGACTTCGTTGTGCCGGCGCTGGAGATCCTGGATACGCGGATCGAGCGCGTCGATCCCGAGACCAAGGCCACCCGCAAGATCTTCGACACGATTGCCGACAATGCGGCAAACGCCGGCATCGTTCTCGGCGGCCGGCCGCTGCGGCCACTCGACGCCGACCTGCGCTGGATCGGCGCTCTCTGTTATAAGAACGGCCAGTTGGAGGAGACGGGACTTGCGGCCGGCGTGTTGAACAACCCGGCCGTGGCTGTCGCCTGGCTCGCCAACAAGATCGCGGCGCAGGGGCTCGCCCTGGAGCCGGGCCAGGTGGTTCTCGCAGGCTCGTTCATCCGGCCGATCGAGGCCCGTTCGGGCGACACCATTCAGGCCGACTACGGTCCCTACGGGACGGTGAGCTGCTACTTCGCCTGACGACAGACCGGAGCGCGCGACATGCCGCATTTCAGCATCGAATATTCCGCCAATCTCGACATCCGCGTCGACATGGCCGCGCTCTGCGAGGTCGTGCGCAAGGCTGCCGGCGAGACCGGAATCTTCCCGATCGGCGGCATCCGCGTGCGCGCCATCCGCTGCGAGCACTATGCGATCGCCGATGGCAAGACCGACTACGGCTTTGTCGCGATGCTGCTGCGGCTCGGCGAAGGCCGCGATCTGCCGGCACGCCAGAAGGCCGGCGAACACGTGTTCAAGGCGCTCTCAGCCTATCTCGAGCCGGTGTTCGCCGGCAGCAAATTCGCGCTGTCGTTCGACATGCAGATCAACGACGCCGCGACCAGCTGGAAACGCAACAACATCCACGACGCCCTGAAAGCCAAAACGCCCTGAAAGCGGAGGCATCCCATGGATAAGGCCACTCCCAAGACCGACGTCTACAAGGCCAATCTCGACCGTGCCGCTCCCCTGCTCGCCAGGCTGAAGGACGAGGGCGTCGGCCATTTCATCGACGGCAAGGTGGTGCCGGCGATCTCGGGCGCGACGTTCGAGACGCGGTCGCCGGTCGACGGCGCCGTGCTCGCCAACGTTGCGCGCGGCAATGCCGAGGACATCGATCGCGCCGCGACCTCAGCGGCGCTCGCCTTCAAGTCATGGCGCGACATGGCGCCGGCGATGCGGCGCAAGCTGTTGCACCGCGTCGCCGACGCGATCGAGGATCATGCCGACGACATTGCGGTGCTCGAATGCATCGATACCGGCCAGGCCTATCGCTTCATGGCGAAGGCTGCGATCCGCGCCGCCGAGAATTTCCGCTTCTTCGCCGACAAATGCACCGAGGCCCGCGACGGCCAGAGCACGCCGAGCGAAGAGCATTGGAACATCTCCACGCGGGTGCCGATCGGCCCCGTCGGCGTGATCACGCCCTGGAACACGCCCTTCATGCTGTCGACCTGGAAGATCGCGCCCGCGCTCGCGGCCGGCTGCACGGTCGTGCACAAGCCCGCGGAATGGTCGCCGATCACGGCGCTATGGCTGGCCAAGCTCGCCAAGGATGCCGGCATTCCCGACGGCGTGCTCAACACGGTCCATGGCTTCGGCGAAGACGCCGGCAAGGCGCTGACCGAGCATCCCGCCATCAAGGCGATCGGCTTCGTCGGCGAGAGCTCGACGGGATCGGCGATCATGGCCCAGGGCGCGCCGACGTTGAAACGCGTGCATTTCGAGCTCGGCGGCAAGAACCCGGTAATCGTGTTCGACGACGCCGATCTCGACCGCGCGCTGGATGCGGTCGTGTTCATGATCTACTCGCTCAACGGCGAGCGCTGCACCTCCTCCAGCCGACTGCTGGTACAGCAGAGCATCGTCGAGACGTTCACCGCCAAGCTCGCCGCGCGCGTGCGCGCGCTGAAGGTCGGCCATCCGCTCGATCCGGCGACCGAGATCGGGCCGCTGATCCACGAGCGGCATCTCGCCAAGGTCTGCTCCTATGCCGACATCGCGCGCGAGGACGGCGCGATCATCGCCGTCGGCGGCAAGCCGTTCGCCGGCCCGGGCGGCGGCCATTATGTCGAGCCGACGCTGGTGACCGGCGCGAGCCAGAGCATGCGCGTGGCGCAAGAGGAAGTATTTGGTCCGTTCCTCACCGTGATCCCGTTCCGCGACGAGGCCGAGGCGGTCGCGATCGCCAACGACGTGCAGTATGGCCTGACCGGCTATGTCTGGACCGGCGACATGGGCCGCGCGCTGCGCGTCGCTGACGCGCTGGAGGCCGGCATGATCTGGCTGAACTCGGAGAACGTGCGCCACCTGCCGACACCGTTCGGCGGCATGAAGGCGTCGGGCATCGGCCGCGACGGCGGCGACTATTCGTTCGACTTCTACATGGAGACCAAGCACGTCTCGCTGGCGCGCGGCACCCACAAGATCCAGCGGCTCGGCGCCTAGGAGAAACAGCCCATGACCTCCCCTCGCCTCGCTACCTATGCCGCCGATGGAACAGTCCGCTACGGGCTCGCGACCGACAAGGGTCTCGTCGATCTCTCGGCGCGCTTCGCCAAGGAGTATCCGACCCTGCGCGAGGTCATCGCAGCCGGCGCCTTGCCGCGGCTGATCGATGCCGGCACGGCGCTGTCGGCTGATCACGGCCTCGACACGATCACCTGGCAGCCGCCGATCCCTTCGCCTGAGAAGATCATCTGCATCGGCGTCAACTATCCCGACCGCAACGCCGAGTACAAGGACGGCCAGGACGCGCCGAAATATCCGTCGATGTTCATGCGCACGCCGCGCTCGTTCGTCGGCCACGAGACGCCGCTGGTACGCCCGCGCGCCTCGCCGCAGCTGGACTATGAAGGCGAGCTGGTGCTGATCATCGGCAAGGCCGGCCGGCACATTCCGGAAGCCACCGCGCTGGACCACGTCGCGGCGCTGACCTTGTGCAACGAAGGCACGATCCGCGACTGGGTGCGGCACGCCAAGTTCAACGTCACGCAGGGCAAGAACTTCGATTCCACCGGCAGCCTCGGGCCGTGGATCGTGCCCTACACCGACGAGAGCCAGATCGCCGACATCCGCCTGACCACGCGCGTCAATGGCGAGCTGCGCCAGGACGACCGGACGTCGCGGCTGATCTTCGGCTTCCGCTATCTCATCAACTACATCTCGACGTTCGCGACGCTGGTCCCCGGTGACGTGATCGTGACGGGCACGCCGACCGGCGCCGGTGCACGGTTCGATCCGCCGCGCTATCTCAAGCCCGGCGATGTCATCGAGATCGAGGCCGAAGGCGTCGGCACCCTGCGCAACGGCGTCGTCGACGAAGCTTAATAGAGACGGAATAGCAGCATGACCACCATGACCGGCGGCGAAGCGATCGTCAGCGGGCTCGTCGCCCACGGCGTCGATACCGTGTTCGGCCTGCCCGGCGCGCAGGTCTACGGCCTGTTCGACGCCTTCCACCAGGCGCAATTGAAAGTCGTCGGCGCCCGTCACGAGCAGGCCTGCGGCTACATGGCGTTCGGCTATGCCCGCGCCAGCGGCAAGCCCGGCGTGTTCAGTGTCGTGCCCGGCCCCGGCGTGCTCAATGCGGGTGCTGCGCTGCTGACCGCCTTCGGCTGCAACGAGCCGGTGCTGTGCCTCACGGGTCAGGTGCCGACCGACTATCTCGGCCGCGGCCGCGGTCATCTGCACGAAATGCCGGATCAGCTCGCCACCTTGCGCAGCTTCGTCAAATGGGCCGAGCGCATCGAATATCCCGACAGCGCGCCGACGCTCGTGTCCCGCGCCTTCCAGGAGATGCTGTCGGGGCGGCGCGGACCTGCCGCGCTGGAAATGCCGTGGGATGTGTTCACGCAGAAGGCGGCCACAGCGGCCGCGGCGCCGCTGGCGCAGTTCACGCCGCCGCAGCCCGATCCCGACCGTGTCGCCAAGGCCGCTGCGCTGATCGCGGGCGCCAAGACGCCGATGATCTTCGTCGGCTCAGGCGCGATCGAGGCGCGCGAGGAAATCCTCGAGCTGGCCGAGACGCTCGACGCGCCGGTCATCGCCTTCCGCTCCGGACGCGGCATCGTCTCCAATGCGCATGAGCTCGGGCTGACCATGGCGGCGGCCTACAAGCTCTGGCCGACGACGGACCTGATGATCGGCATCGGCACCCGCATGGAGCTGCCGGCCACGTTCCGCTGGCCGTTCAAGCCCGATGGACTGAAGTCGATCCGCATCGACATCGACCCGGTCGAGATGCGGCGCCTGATCGTCGATGCCGGGATCGTCGCCGATGCCAAAGCCGGCACCGCGGCCTTGGCGGCGGCCGTCAGCAAGGCGGGCTATCGCAAGACCTCCGGACGCCGGGCCGCGATCCGCGAAGCCACCGCAGCCACCTTGCAGGAGATCCAGGCGGTGCAGCCGCAGATGGCCTATCTGAACGTGCTGCGCGAGGTGCTGCCGCCGGAGGCCATCGTCACCGATGAGCTGTCGCAGGTCGGCTTCGCCTCCTGGTACGGCTTCCCCGTCTACGAGCCGCGCACCTTCATCACGTCAGGCTATCAGGGCACGCTCGGCGCCGGCTTCCCGACCGCGCTCGGCGCCAAGGTCGCGCATCCGGACAGACCGGTGGTCGCGATCACCGGCGATGGCGGCTTCATGTTCGCCGTGCAGGAGCTGGCGACTGCCGTGCAGTACAACATCGGCGTCGTCACCCTGGTGTTCAACAACAACGCCTATGGCAACGTCCGGCGCGACCAGCGCGAGCGCTTCGACGGCCGCGTCGTCGCCTCGGATCTCGTCAATCCGGATTTCGTCAAGCTGGCCGAGTCCTTCGGCGTGGCAGCGAGCCGCGTCACTGCGCCGGATCAGTTCAAGGTGGCGCTGGAGAAGGCGCTTGCCCATGGCGGGCCGTATCTGATCGACATCGAGGTGCCGCGCGACAGCGAGGTGTCGCCCTGGGCCTTCATCCATCCGGCCAAGCCGTAAGCCGATGGCGTCGACAGAGGGACGTCAGGCAGACTTCTGCCGTCCCTGCAGCGCCGCCGCAGCCATCACCAGGAGACCTGCGCCGGCCACGAGCCAGCAGGCGACCGGCGCCCACTGCACCAGCGGCGCGTAGTCCGGCAGCTTCTGCAGGCCGCCGGCGACGGCGGCGATGCGCGCGAAGGTGGCCAGCGCCAGCGCCGAGAACACCAGCCCGGTCACCTTGCCCTCGGCGCCGGTCGTGCCGATCGCCACCGCCGCCGACATCGCGCTCATCATCATGCAGCCCCAGGCTGCACCGGCGATGAACTGCGCCACGATCAGCACCGTAAGCGCGCCCGCCAGCTCGGCCATCACGATTGCGAGCGCACCGAGCAATCCCGCGACGCCCATGACGATCAGGCCGCCGCGATGCTTGACCACCACGCTCGCCGGAAACAGCACGAGATTGAAGCCGATCCAGAACACCGGCATCAGCCATTGCAGATCTTCCTGCTTGGCGAAACGGAGGTAGAACGCCGAGCTGTTGATGCTGAAATGCAGCTGATAGCCGAGCGCGAGGATCACCATCGCACCGATGAACAGCAGCGGCCAGCCGCGCAAGGACATCGGCTTTAGCTCCGGCTTGGGCTCCGGCTTCGCCGCCACCGGTGCGGCCGGCGCAGCGCCGCCTTGCGCGGCGCGCGAGAGTCCCAGCGCGGTCAGCAGCAGCGCGGCCGAGGAGATGATGAACGGCAGACGCGGATCGTAGTCGCGCAGGACCACGCCGAGATACGGCGACACCGCGCCGGCGACGCCGTAGCCGAGCATCACCAGCGCCATCAGGAACGGAACGGTCGGCCGCGACGCATGGCGTCCCAGCAGCGTCAAAGGCGGCGCGCGCAGCACCGATGACGTCAGCGCCCACACCACGATCAGCCCGACGAACACGGCCGGTCCCGCCGAGGCCGCGACGAATGGCAGCGCCACGAACGCGCAACAGGATACCGCCGTCACGAGTGCGATGAATACGCCGAATCGCGCCGCCACGCGCCCGATGCGGTCGGCGGCCAGTCCCATCGCCGTATCGGACAGCGTGAAGATCGCCTGATCCAGCATCAGGATCAGGATCACCGCCGATGGCGCGATGCCGGCCTGAGCAGCGAGCTTCGGCAGATAGATCACGTAGGTCGTCCACAGCAGGCTGAACACCAGCTGCAGCAACGCAAGATGAAGTCCGAGCCGCGTGGCCGCGGGCGCGCGCTCCTCAGTGAGTTCGACAGTCGTCATGACCCCTCTCCCGGGCCCAGCATAGAGCGCGGGATCGCCATTGCAAAATGCGGAAGGTCACACAGCGGCCAGGACTAGCGCGCGCGGCGGAACGTGAGGTTGATGCGCCGGCGACCGAGCCGCGCATGCTCGCCGTCGGCCAACGGCGCGACGCCATGAAAGGCGAGCCGCGCCGGGCCGCCCCAGACGACCACGTCGCCATGGACGAGCCGATGGCGTTGCGTCTTGTCGCTGCGCTTCAGGCCGCCGAACAGGAAGGTCGCGGGCAGGCCGAGCGAGACCGAGACGATCGGCTCGTCCAAGTCGCGCTCGTCGCGGTCCTGATGCAGCGACATCTTTGCGCCGGGCTCGTAGCGGTTGATCAGGCAGGCGTCAGGCGCGAAGCCGGCAAAACCGGCCGCGCCTGCTGCCTGCTCGGCGAGTTGACGGAACAGGCTCGGCATCGCCGGCCACGTCTTTCCGCTCTCGGGATCGACCGCATCATAGCGATAGCCGCTGCGGTCCGTCACCCAACCGAAGGCGCCGCAATTGGTCATCGCCACCGACATCTGATGGCCGCCCGGCGTGATCATGCGGCGGAACGGCGCCTGCGCGGTGATGGTCTCGATCGCAGCCAACAGCTCCGTCTCGTGTGACCGCGCGAAGCCGCGCAGCAGCACGGCGCCGGGCGCGAGCGGCTCACGCGAAGGTCCGGTCGTCTCGAGACTATCGAACAGATCAGCCGTCATGCGCCTCACTTCGCATCGTGAAAGATCACACCGAGCGTATGCCGCCGCCCGGAGCGTAGCCGGCTGACGCCATGGCGCATGGTGACGCGGTAGGTGCCGCGGGTGCCCTGCACCGGGCGATGGTGGACCGCGAACACCACGGCATCGCCCTGCCGTAGCGGCACCACCTCGGCGCGCGACTGCATCCGCGGCCGCTGCTCGGTCAGAACGAACTCGCCGCCTTCGAAATCGCGCCCCGGCTCGGACAGGAGGATCGCGACCTGCAGCGGAAACACGTGCTCGCCATAGAGATCCTGATGCAGGCAATTGTAGTCGCCCTCGACATATTGCAGCAGCAGCGGCGTCGGCCTGACCTGGCCGGCGTCGTGGCAGCGGGCGAGGAAGGCGGCGTGATCGGCAGGATATTGCACGTCGATGCCCATGACAGCATTCCAGCGATTGGCGATCGGGACGAGACGCGCATACAGCAGCGGCCGCAGCGTCGCGATCGACTCCGGTAAGGGATAACTGAAGTACTTGTACTCGCCGCGCCCAAACCCGTGCCGCGCCATGACCACGCGGCTGCGGAAGTGGCTGTCATCCGGATAGAGCGACGCCAGCGCGCGGCACGTATCGGGCGACACCAGCTGCGGCAACACGGCGCAGCCGCTGGAGTCGAGGTCACGTTCAACAGTCGCCCAGTCGATCGCGTCGATCCCCGTTCCGGCGGAGAAGTCAATTTCGGACACTGCGTGCTTGAGTCTGGCCATGCAATTCATCCCAGCTGTCATTCCGGGGCGGCGCGAAGCGACGAGCCCGGAATCCATACTCACCATGGTGGTTATGGATTCCGGGCCTGCGCGCAAGGGCGCGCATCCCGGAATGACGATGGTGTGAAAGGGGCGCGGCGGCCACCCGTTTCCCGGACGCTTTGGCGGCATCGCGCCGGAGCGCCCCATGAACCGAAACGCTCCGGGCGGAACCAATGTTCTGACGATGCAATCTCCCCGCACCAGACGCGTCTTCATCCTGTTCGGCAAGTCGATCCTGGCCGTGCTCTCGCTCGCGGTCATGCTGCTGCTCTACGCCGAAGGCTATGTGATCTGGTACTTCGAATACGGCCTCGGACTTCCCACTGAGAGCCAGCTTGCGGCTCTCCCGACCACGGGCCCGCTGTGTGCAGCGAACCGGGAAAGTTCCTACGTTCCGCTTTCGGAGATCCCGCCTCTGGTCCGGAAGGCCGTCGTGGCGTCCCAAGATCGCGATTTCTACGAACGACGGTCGATCGGCCCGCTGGCCCGGTTCGCATCCGATGTCGTCGCCGGTCGCCAGCCTGGCAATTCGAGCATCATCCACGCGGTCAGCCGCGATTGTCTCTGGACGCTGGTTCCGGACTGCTGCAAGGGACCGAACCTGGAATGGCAGTTCGGCACACAGGTCTTCATGGGCCGTATCGAGCGCACATTCACGCGCGATCGCATCCTCGAGGCCTATCTCAACAATGCCTATCTCGGCCGCGGCGCCTATGGTGCTGCCGACGCGGCCACCGCCTATTTCGGCAAATCGCTTGCGAGCCTCGACATCGACGAGATCGCTCTGCTCCTCGCGCGTTTCCGAACGCCGATGACCTCTCAGCGCGACAGCGAGTGGCGCGATCGCATGCTCGACAGGATGCTGGCGGCCGGTCTCATCGACGAGGCCCAGACGGCCACCGCCAAAGCCGCACCACTGTCCTTGATCGCTGCCCCGCCGCGCAAACCCTGATCGCTCGCGGCCGCTCAGCCCCGCACCACACCCTCGATGCCCGCCGCGATCTCCAGCAGCTTGCGGTCGTTGCCGCCGGACTGCGCCAGCATCAGGCCGACCGGGACTTCGCCATGGCGATGCGCCGGCAGCGAGATCGCGCAGCCGTCGATCATGTTGATGAAGGTGCAGTTGCGCAGCGCGCGGATGTTCTCGCGCGCGAAGGCGGCGTCATCGGCGAGGTCGGCAATGACAGGCGGCGTGTTCGCTGTGGTCGGCATGACAAGCGCGTCGTAGGGCGCGATCCGCGCGGCGGCGCGCTTGACCAGGGAGCGGCGAGCGTTGAGCATCTCGATGTAGTCAGGCACCGTGATCGCCTCGCCGCGCAGGATGCGGACGGAGACGCGCGGATCGTAGACGTCGCCCTTGGCCGTCAGCAGGAAGCGGTGCCAGGCGTAGCTCTCGGCGGCGGCAAAACCGCCTTTCGCGCCGATGACGCCGACGTCGAGAAACTCGGGGAAGGCAATGCGCTCGATCAGAGCGCCCTGCTTCGTCAAGGTCTCCAGCGCGCGCTCGAACGTCGCGGCCACCTCGGCATCGAGCTCGTCGAGCACGATCGTCGTGGGCACCGCGAGCCGCAGGCCCTTCACCGGCCGCGCTGCCAGTGGCCGGATCGGCTCGTCGGCCAAGACGGAATCGAGCAAGGCACAGCACGCCACCGTGTTGGCGAGCGGGCCAAAACTGTCGAGCGTCGACGACAGCGGCACGCCGCCGTCGAGCGGCACGCGCGCCTGCGTCGGCTTGTAGCCCGTGATGCCGTTGAACGCCGCCGGGATGCGGCAGGAGCCGCCGGTGTCGGTGCCGAGCGCGCCATAGGCCATGCGGTCGGCGACGGAGACCGCGGCGCCCGACGACGAGCCGCCGGGCACGTGGCCGACGTCACGCTTCCAGGCGCTCTTCGGCGTGCCGTAATGCGGATTGATGCCGATGCCGGAATAGGCGAACTCGGTCATGTTGGTGCGGCCGATGACGACGAACCCCGCCCGGCGCAGCCGTGCCACAACAGGCGCGTCCGCATCCGCCGGCGCCGAATCCTCCAGCGCGCGCGAGCCGGCGCGCGTGACCTGGCCCTTGATGTCGAACAGATCCTTGATCGACACGGGAATGCCGGCGAATGGAGACGGCGCCGCGTTGGCCTTGCGCAGCGCGTCCATGCCGTCGGCAGCCGCCAGCGCGGCCTCCTTGTCGACATGGATGAAGGCGCGCTGGCCTTCGCCGGCGGGATCGGCGATGCGGGCGAGACAGTCCTCGACCAGCTTGCGGGAGGTGGTGCGGCCGGCGGCGAGATCATCGGCCAGCGCGGCCAGGGTCGGATTTGAAACGGTCATGGCATCCTGTCAGGCGTGGTCGGCGGCCTCAGCCGAAATATCGAGATCGAGCAGCGCGGAACTCAGCGACTTGCCGTGGGCATCCAGCGCCAGCGAGCGCGTGACGCCGCCGCCGAGCGCCCGGCTCATCACGAAGTTCAGCGCCGCGATGTTGGGCAGCTCATAGCGGACGACGTCGCCGTGGACAATGCCGGCGAAGTGCGCCTTGACGCGTTCCGCGGTGACCTGCTCCAGCAGCAGCGGGTAGTGCTTCGGGTCATAGGCGATGACCGAGATGTTCGAGGTGTCCCCTTTGTCGCCGGTCCTGGAATGGGCGATATCACGCAGCTTCATCTCGGCTCCGATCATATTGACAGCATCAAAGACCAATTTTCATCGGGCGGCAATTGCGATCGACAGTACCTCTGCGCCTGCTGGAGGGCCGCATGCGCGGCGTGACGGACCGTTGACGCCCCTCCACCAAATGGCGCATCAAACCAGCAAAGCAGCGGGCGACGGAGCCCGCCTGACGGGAGGATCACCGGGATGGCCGAGCCGATGCGCGCACGCCCCAAGCCGACACCGGAGACGCAGCATTTCTGGGACGGCACCAAAGCCGGCGAGCTCCGGCTGCAGCGCTGCGACGCCTGCGCCCATGTCTACTTCCCGCCGCGCCCGTTCTGCCCGTCCTGCGCCAGCCGGGAGGTCAGCGTGTTCAAGGCCTCAGGCAAAGGCACGCTCTACAGCTACGTGATCAACCATCGCCCGGCCGCGCCCGGCTTCACGCCGCCCTACGCGATTGCCGTCGTCGCGCTGGAGGAAGGGCCGCGGATGATGAGCAACATCACGGACTGCCCGCAGACACCCGAGGCGCTGGAGCTCGACATGCCGCTCGAAGTCACCTTCGAGCCGCTCGACGCGCAAATCACGCTGCCTTTGTTCCGGCCGGCAAAAGGATAACGCCATGCGTCGAAACCAAGTGGCCGTGGTCGGTGCGGCCGAAACGACCGAGCTCGGTGTCATCCCGACGATGTCGCAGATCCAGTTGCATGCGGACGCGGCGCTCAATGCGATCGCCGATGCGGGTCTGAAGCTTTCCGACATCGACGGCTTCGCCACCGCGGTCGAGACGCCGCAGCAGATGTGTCACTACCTCGGCATCACCCCGACCTGGGTCGACGGCACCTCGGTCGGCGGCTGCTCGTTCATGCTACACGTCCGCCACGCCGCCGCGGCTATCGAGGCCGGGCTGTGCAAGACGGTGCTGATCACCCATGCCGAGAGCGGCAAATCGATGATCGGGAAGCAGCCGCGCTCGATTCCGGCCGATAGCCTGCAGGGCCAGTTCGAGGCGCCGTTCGGCGTGTACGGTCCGCCCAGCATGTTTCCGATCCCCGTGCTGCGCTACATGAAGACCTACGGCATCACCCACGAGCAGCTCGCGATGGTCGCCGTCGTGCAGCGCGAATGGGCGGCGAAAAATCCGCGCGCCATGATGAAGGATCCGATCACGGTCGAGGACGTGCTGAACTCGCGCATGATCGCCTATCCGTTCCGCCTCTTGCAATGCTGCCTCGTCACCGACGGCGGCGGCGCGCTGATTCTCACCTCCGCCGACCGCGCCAAGGATTTCCCGCGGAGGCCGGTGTACATTCTCGGCACCGGCGAGAGCGTGGAGACGCCGATGGTCAGCCAGATGGAAACGTTCACTTCGTCGCGCGCCTTCAAGGTCGCGGGCCCCCTCGCCTTCAAGGAGGCCGGCATCACGCACGCCGACGTCGATCATCTCATGATTTACGACGCGTTCGCACATCTGCCGCTGTTCGGCCTCGGCGATCTCGGCTTCATGCCGCATGAGGAGACCGGGCCGTTCATCGCCGCCGGACACACGCGGCCGGGCGGCAAGCTGCCGCTCAACACCAATGGCGGCGGCCTCTCCTACATGCATTCGGGCATGTACGGCATGTACGCGCTGCAGGAAAGCGTCCGCCAGATGCGCGGCATCGCGCCGGCGCAGGTGCCGGGCGCAAAGATTTCCGTGTGCCACGGCGTCGGCGGCATGTTCGCCGCGTCGGGCACGATCATCTTCACCAACGAGAGGTAACGACGCTCGTCATTCCGGGGGCGCTCTCACTCGCTCCGTCCCTACAGCATGGCGATCGCATGTGACGATGCAGATTTGAGTCGAGCCTTCTCCACGCCGTCATGGCCGGGCTTGTCCCGGCCATCCACGTCGTTCGGCATGCTGGGACGGACGTGGATGCCCGGGACAAGCCCGGGCATGACGACGTAGATACAGCGTCGCGAGACACTCAGGTCCTCCTATGCAGTTGCTGGCGGCCAACGGACGAACCAGATTCTCTATCAAGCCAAGGAACCCATCATGACCAAATCGCTCCAGGACAAAGTCGTCATCGTCACCGGCGCCGGCCGCGGCATTGGCCGCGAGATCGCGTTGCTGTGCGCCGCCGAAGGCGCCAAGGTCGTCGTCAACGATCCCGGCGTGGCCTCCGACGGCTCGGGCACCAGCGCGGCGCCTGCAGAGGAAGTGGTCGAGGAGATCAGGAAGGCCGGCGGCACGGCGGTCGCCAATTTCGAGAGCGTGTCCGAGGCGATCCCCGCCAGCAGGATCGTGAAGGCCGCCACTGACCACTTCGGCAGGCTCGACGGCGTCGTCAACAATGCCGGCATCCTGCGCGACATGATCTTCCACAAGATGAGCATCGAGGCGTTCGAGGCCGTCATCAAGGTGCATCTGATGGGCTCGTTCTATGTGTCGCACTCCGCCGCGCGGCTGTTCCGCGAGCAGGAGAGCGGCTCCTTCGTCCACTTCACCTCGACTTCGGGCCTGATCGGCAATTATGGCCAGGCCAACTACGCGGCCGCCAAGCTCGGCATCGTCGGCCTCTCCAAGTCGATCGCGCTCGACATGGGCCGCTTCAATGTCCGCTCCAACTGCGTCTCGCCGTTTGCCTGGAGCCGCATGATCGGCACCATCCCGGCCGAGACCGAAGCCGAGAAGGAGCGCGTCGAGCGCATGAAGCGGATGGGACCGGAGAAGATTGCGCCGGTCGTCGCCTATCTGCTGGGCGATGCCTCGAAGGACGTCACCGGACAGATCTTTGCGGTGCGCATGAACGAGATCTTCCTGATGGGCCAGTCGCGTCCGCTGCGCTCGGTGCACCGCGGCGAAGGCTGGACGCCGCAGACCATCGCCGAGCACGGCATGCCGGCGCTGAAGCCGTCGTTCTACAAGCTCGATCGCTCCGCCGACGTGTTCGGCTGGGATCCGATCTGAGATTGCGGCGCGCAAAAAGCCGCGTGCAGCGCAAACTATCTTAGGTTGTTTTTTATTCGGACGACCCGCTGAAAGCCACGATTTTGTCGTATGGTTGCCTCCCAACAAAAAAACGGGAGGACTCCAATGACGAATTCACGACACGACATCGCGCAGGACCAGCCGGCCGGAGCCAACGGCTTCGACCGGCGCAGGCTGCTGAAAGGAGCCGCGGCCTTTGCTGCCGCCGCAGCGACCGCCACGTCCGCCTCGGCTGCAACGGTCACGCCCCCGGGCCAGACGGGTGCGCCGACGATCTCGACGGATCCGCTGCCGCTCGGTCCCTTGCCGGGCAGCCGCTATCCGGACTCTCATTTGGAGTCCGCGAAGAAACCCAAGCTGTCATTCGGGCCCGCAGAGTTTCCTGCCTTCGCAGGCACGATGGCCGTCGAGCGTGTCGCGACGGGAATGCGCTGGGCCGAAGGTCCGGTCTATTTTCCTGCGGGACGCTACGTGCTGTTCAGCGACATCCCGAACAATCGCATCATGCGGTATTCCGAAGACGACGGGCACCTCAGCGTCTATCGCCAGCCGTCGATGAATTCGAACGGCAACACCATCGATCGCGAGGGACGGCTGATCACCTGCGAGCACAGCGGCCGGCGCGTCACGCGCACCGAGCTCGACGGCTCGATCACCATCATCGCCGACCGCTACAACGGCAAGCGCCTGAATTCGCCCAACGACGCGGTGGTCGCAGCTGACGGCGCGATCTGGTTCACCGATCCGGCCTACGGCATCGGCGGCTTCTATGAGGGCCTCAAGGCGGAGCCCGAGCAGGACAAGCACAGTGTCTACCGGGTCGATCCGAAATCGGGAGAGGTGAAAGTCGTGGTCGACGACTTCGTCGAACCCAACGGGCTGGCCTTCTCACCCGACGAGAAGAAGCTCTACGTCGTCGATACCGGCTTCACCGATGGGCCTGACAATCCCTCACATATTCGCGTCTTCGATGTCGACCATGCCGCAGGCAAGCTGTCGAACAGCAAGGTCTTCGCCGAAATCCCCAAGCCGAGCATCTCCGACGGTGTGCGGTGCGATCGCGACGGGCGGGTGTGGTGCTCGGTCGGCTGGGGTGATCCGAACGAGGATGGCGTGCGCTGCTATGCCGCTGATGGAACGATGCTGGGCAAGATCCACATTCCGGAGACGGTCGCCAATCTGTGCTTCGGCGGCCAGCAGCGCAACCGGCTCTACATCTGCGGCTCGACCTCGCTGTATGCGGTCTACACCAGTGCCCAGGGCGCGCTGAAGCCGTAGGCGCCCACTGCTGTCATGCTCCGCGAAGGCGGAGCATCCAGTACTGCCCAGCAGAAAATATTGAACCGAGGTGTCACGGCGTACTGGATCGTCCGCCTTCGCGGACGATGACAACCGGGTCAGGGAGCAGCGATTAGAACACTACTTGCTGCTCCCTGGCCCTCGTCTCTCAGCGCAGCTCGCCGCGCAGCCGCCGCGGCCACGCAGTCAATTCTGATCAAAAGAAATGTCTTGCGATTTTTCGGAAATTATGATTTCCTCTCGCCATCCCGCCTCAAGCAAGGGGCGTAGCGCGCGATCGTCACGACACGCGAGGCGGGGATGCGATGCCGCGATGGGCCGCAGCGTGTCCGAAGGGATGCGCCGACGAACGGCTCCATTGCGGACGTGAAATCGCGTGGTCCTGGCGCCCCGACGCAGGTGTCAAGTCCGTGGTGATGCCCAGTGCATCGCCCGGGCGACGGTGTCTACGAGCCGGCACACCGGGGAGATCGCGTATAAGCGTGAAGACATCGCGCGGGGAATGCCGGATGTTCGGCTGAACCTGTGGTACCTGCCGCCTGCATTCTTTTCGCAGGCGGGCCATGGGTGAGGCCCTCACCCGGCATTCCCCGCGCCCTTGCACTCTCGTAAGGGACGTTCGCTGCATGCCCCCGGGCGCAACGCGCCGCGGGGATGAAATCGCATGTACATGCTGTTTGAACCGTGAATTCGTCCACCCCACCGCCGTCGTCCCGGGCAAGCCGTGACGCGCGCAGCGCGTCGCGGCGCCGACCCGGGACCCATACTCCGCAGCAGACGTGATACGCGAGATGCCAACGACGCGCCTGCCCCAAACTACTCCCTGGGGTTATGGGTCCCGGCGTTCGCCGGGACGACAGCGGTGTTTGTCGCTTCGGCACGCCATCTCACGAACGTTGGTGAGGCGCGGTTCGGCGCTCCGCTATCACGCCACCCTCCGTCGTCGTCCCGGGCAAGCTGCGACGCGCGCAGCGCGTCGTGGCGCCGACCCGGGACCCATACTCCGCGGCGGATGTGACGAGCAAAAGGCCAACTACACGCCTGCCCCAAACCGCTCCCTGGGGTTATGGGTCCCGGCGTTCGCCGGGACGACGGCGAGTCTGTGGCGGGCACCTGGGGCTACCCCGTATTCCGCAACCCGGCCGAGATGCCGTTGATCGTGAGCTGAATCCCGCGTAGCACCTGCTCGTCCGGGTTTTGCGCGCGGTGCTCCTTCAACAGTTCGACCTGCACGTGGTTGAGCGGATCGAGATAGGGGAAGCGGTTGCGCACGGAGCGCTCCAGCAGCGGGTTGCCCTGCAGGAGGCGTTCCTGGCCGGTGATGTCGAGCAAGGTCTCGATCACCAGATTCCATTCGCGGCGGATGCGGCCGAAGATCTTTTCGCGCAACGCCTCATCCGGCACCAGCTCGGCATAGCGCGAGGCGATGGCGATCGAGCTCTTGGCGAGCACCATGTCCATGTTCGACAGCAGCATGCGGAAGAACGGCCATTCCTGGTACAGCTCGCGCAGGAACGGCATGCCCTGCTCGGGATTTTCCGCGACCCAGGTCTCGACCGCGCTGCCGAAACCGTACCAGCCCGGCAGCATCAGCCGACACTGCGCCCAGGAGAACACCCAGGGGATGGCGCGCAGATCCTCGATCGCGCGGGTCTTCTTGCGCGAGGCCGGACGGCTGCCGATGTTGAGCGTCGCGATCTCGTTGATCACGGTCGACGCCCAGAAATAGTCGACGAAGCCGTCGGTCTCGTAGACGAGGCCGCGATAGGCCTTGAAGGCGAGCTCCGAGAGCCGGTCCATCGCGGTGAGATACTCGCGCTTCGGCGCCGGCTGTCGCGGATGCAGCAGGCTCGCCTCCAGCGTTGCCGCCGCAAGAATTTCCAGATTGTTGCGGCCGACCTCGGCATTCGAGTACTTGCTCGAGATGATCTCGCCCTGCTCGGTGATGCGGATCTGGCCGTTCACGGCGCCGCCGGGCTGGGCAATGATGGCGTCATAGCTCGGGCCGCCGCCACGGCCGACGGAGCCGCCGCGGCCGTGGAACAGCCGCAGACGCACGCCATGGCGTTCGAAGATCTCGACGAGGCCGATCTCGGCCTTGTACAGCTCCCAGCCCGAGGTGACGAAGCCGCCATCCTTGTTGCTGTCGGAATAGCCGAGCATCACCTCCTGCACGGCGCCGCGGCTGTCGACCAGGCGGCGATAATCGTGCAGCGCCAGCATGCGGTCCATGATGCCGCTGGAAGCCTGCAGGTCCTCGATGGTCTCGAACAGCGGCACGATGTTGACGCCACAGCGGCCGGCGGGGTCGATCAGGCCGACCTCTTTCAGCAGCAGGGCGACCTCAAGCATGTCGGACATGCCCTTGCACATCGAGATGATGCACTGGGGGATCACATCGGCGCCAAACGTCGCATGCGCTTCGGCGGCGGCGCGAAACAGCGCGAGTTCGCCGACGGTCTCGTCGCTGTACTTCACGAATTGCGACACCAGCGGCCGGGCATTCCGCAGCTCGCTGACCAGCAGACCAACCCGCGCGTCCTCGCTCAGCGCCATGTAGGACATGCCGGGCATCGCGGTGTCGATCAGCTCGGCCACGGTGCGCTCGTGCACCGCCGAGTTCTGACGAATGTCGAGCCGGGCGAGATGGAAACCGAAGCAGTCGACCGCGCGACGGAGCATCCGTAGCCGGCCGCGCGCGATCACCTCGGCATTGTTGGCGATCAGCGAGCGATGCAGCACGTCAAGATCGTCCTGCAGCTCCTTGACGCTGTGATACGGCTCGACCGCCGCCACCGGCAGACGGCTGATCTGGATGCCGAGCTTCTTCGCGGTCGCCGCCAGCCGCGCATAGATGCCGGACACCGCCAGACGATACGGCTCGCCGCTGCGGTGGGGCGAGGTGTCGGGCGAGCGCTCGGCCAATGCCCGCAGCTCCTCCGAGACGTCGGCGAGATGCGCGGCCATCGACAGCTCGCTGCCGAGCAGGTGCAGCTCCTCGAGGTAGTAATGCAGAGCGAGGCTGGATTGCAGCTTGAGCGTTCCGCGCATCACATCGGCGGTCACGAACGGATTGCCGTCGCGATCACCGCCGATCCAGCTGCCCATGCGCAGGAAGGATGCGAGGTCGCCGGCAACCTCGGCGCCGTCGTTGAGACGATCCTCCAGCCCGCACAGCAGGCGCGGCACCTCGCGCAGGAACGTATAGTCGTAGAACGACAGCCCGTTGGTGACCTCGTCGAGCACCGTCAGCTTGGTCCGGCGCAGCAGGTTGGTCTGCCACAGCGTGAGCACGGCGCGGCGCAACGCCTCGTCATTGGCCTCGCGCTCGTCCGGCGTCAGCTGCATCCGCTCGCGGCGGTCGAGCAGCATGGCGACCTCCATCTCGCGGTCCATCGTGCTCTTGCGCCGGACCTCAGTCGGGTGCGCGGTCAGAACGGGGCTGACCAGCGCGGTCGAGAAGAACTTGCGCAGCTCGGCCGCCTCGAAGCCCGCCGCCTTGGCGTGCCCCAGCGTCGCGGCCAGCATGCCATTGCCGCCATTGGCATCGCTCCTGGCGCGCATACGGCGGATGTTGTTCTGGTCCTCGGCGATGTTGGCGAGGTGGGAGAAATAGCTGAAGGCGCGGACGATGCGGACGGTCTCCGCCGTCGTCATGCCGTCGAGGATCTGCTCCAGTTCGCGCCGCGCCTGGCGGTCCTCGTCGCGGTGGAAGCGGACCGAGGTCTGGCGGATCAGCTCGACGAGGTCGAAGACATCGGCGCCCTCCTGGTCGCGAACGGTGTCGCCGAGGATGCGGCCGAGCAGCCGGATGTCATCCCGGAGCCGCGCATCCTCCTCCATCGCCTGCGCTTCGGCGGCGCGGTTGGGGCGGATGTCCTCTGGTATGGCTTGCGGCGACATGGATGCGCTCTCCAGCAGCTGCCCATTTACGGGTCAGTCTGCCGTATCTGTATTGCAGCGCAAGATCAAGAAAGAGGCGTCGCCTGCCCTATTCGATGCTGGCCTTGTCTCCTGTCGCAGCCAGACGCGTCAGATCTGCCGTCCCGCCCGCTCCCAATAGGGATCACGCAGCCGCCGCTTGAAGATCTTGCCGGAATCCTCGCGCGGCAATTTGCCGTGGATTTCGATCTGCCTGGGCACCTTGTAGTCGGCCAGCGACGCTTTCAGCCGTGCCTTGATCTCGCCGATGTCCAGCGTCACCCCGGGCTGCGGCTCGACCACGGCCATCAGCGCCTCGCCGAACTCCGCGTCGGGGATGCCGAACACCGCGCAATCATGCACGCCGGGCACCGCGTGCAGCACCGCCTCGATTTCCGCCGGATAGATGTTGACGCCGCCCGAGATCACCATGTCGCGCTTGCGGTCGCAGAGGAAGACGTAGCCGTCGGCGTCGATGTAGCCGATGTCGCCCGAGGTGATGAAACCGTCGCGGTCGATCTCGACACGCTTGTCCGGCTTGTTGTGATAGGTGAAATCCGGATTGCCCGACATGCGCGAGTAGATCTCGCCGACCTCGCCCTGCGGCAGAATGCGGCCGTCCTCACCGAGGAAGCGCAGCTCCGCCCCCGGCGAGACCTTGCCGACGGTCCCGGGCTTGCGCAGCGCATCCTCGGAGGTGGCGAAGGTGACGGCCCCCGATTCGGTCGAGCCGTAGAACTCGTAGATGACGGGTCCCCACCACTCGATCATCGCGCGCTTGACGTCGGCCGGGCACGGCGCCGCCGCATGAATGACGTGACGCAGCGAGGACACGTCGCTGCGGCGCCGGACTTCCTCCGGCAGCTTCATCAGACGAATGAACATCGTCGGCACCATGAAGATGGTGTCGATCCGCTCGGCCTCGATGACGCGAAGAAACTCCTCCGGCTCGAAGCGCGGCATCAGCACCAGCGCGCCGCCGAGCCGGCCGGCGCGCAGGCCGAACGCGTTCGGCGCCGAATGATACAGCGGCCCCGGCAGCAACGCGCGCGCACCGGGCTTCAGGCCGTAGATCAGCGCGCGCATCCGCTCAGCAGACGCCGCCTGCTCCACTGTCGGCGCGTTGCGCCGGACGCCCTTCGGATGTCCTGTGGTGCCGGAGGTGTAGATCATGTTCTGCGGCTGCGGCACCTGCGGCCCGTCGTAAGGGCTCTGCTGCGCCAGCCACGCTTCCAGCTCGATCGCGAAGGCCGGTGTCGCGAGCAGGTCCGAATCGATCCGATAGTTGGAGAGGATCTCCGGCGGGGTCGGCACGCTGAGCACGGTCACGCCGGCCGGCACCACGCCTGCGAGCTGATGCAGCAGGTCGGCGTGGCCGACCAGGACCTTCGTCGCCGAATCTTTCAGGATGTAGTCGATCTCCTCCGGCTTGAAGTGCCAGTTCACCGGCACGCCGTAGGCCCCGAGCCGCATCGCGCCATAGGCCGCTTCGATGAAGGCGATGTCGTTGCGCATCAGCATGCAGACGCAATCGCCCTGGCGCACGCCGAGTTGCGCCAGACCGCTGGCGATCCTCGCGGCACGGTCGGCGATCTCGGCGTGGCTGCGCCGGCGCTCGCCGGAGATGATGCCGCAGAACAGGGAGGACGTTTGCATTTATTGGCTTATCCGATCTGGCGTCGGTTCGAATGCCGTCGTCATTCCGGGACGATGCGGAGCAGCGAACCCGGAATCACGGTCTCAGTCAGCGAATTTCGGCGCACGCTTCTCGATGTTGGCGCGCACGGATTCGAGCTGGTTCGCGCTGCCGATCAGCTTCTGCTGCTCGACCGATTCCGCAAGCAGTGCCGGGCCCGGATCGACCGAGAGGTTGTTCAACATCCGCTTGGCGGCACGGATTGCATCGGGATTCTTAGCCGCGATCTCCCGCGCAGTCTCCAGCGCAGCCGCGCGCGGATCGGCGCAGATGCGCGTGACGAGGCCGTAGGCCTGTCCCTCCTCCGGCGAGAACACCCGGCCGGTGTAGGTCAGCTCGCGCAGGATGTCGTCGCGCATCAACGTGCCCAGGATCGGCGTGCCCGCCATGTCCGGCACCAGTCCCCACTTGATCTCCATGATCGACATCTTGGTGTCCGGCGCGACGTAGCGCATGTCGGCGCCCAGCGCGAGCTGGAAGCCGCCGCCATAGGCGACGCCATGCACCGCAGCAATCACCGGCACGGGCAGCTGACGCCAGCCCCACACCGCCTGCTGGGCGAAGTTCGCCTTGCCGTGGGTGCGAATGGTAAGATCACGCTTCTCGCCGCCGGGAATGCCGTTGCCGCCGGAGTCCTTCATCGCCGCGAAGCGGCCCATGTCGAGCCCGGCGCAGAACGCGCGGCCCTCGCCGGACAGCACGACCGCCCGCACGCCTTTCTCCCTGGAGAGCCGCTCGGTCGCCGCGACCAGCGCCTCGAACATCTCCATGTCCAGCGCATTCATCTTGTCGGCGCGGACCAGGCGAACATCGGCGACGCCGTCCTTGATCTCGATTGCGATGCGGTTGTCCATCGAGCGTCTCCTCACGAATGTCTTTGTGACTTTACAGAAGGCTGCCGGAGCGATTTAGTCAATCGACCAATTAAGTCACAACATGTCAGGCGGAAACTCCCATGTTCAAGGACAATCTCCTGGAAGGCCGACGCATTCTGGTGACCGGCGGCGGCACCGGCCTCGGCAAGGCGATGGCCGCGCGCTTTCTCCAGCTCGGAGCCGAGGTGCATATTTGCGGCCGGCGGAAAATCGTCTGTGACGAGACCGCGACCGAACTGATGGACCTGTATGGCGGACGCGTCACCAGCCACGGTGTCGACATCCGCAACGCCATGGCGGTCGAGGAGATGATCGAGGCGATCTTCCAGGAAGGCGGCCTCACCGATCTGATCAACAACGCCGCCGGAAATTTCATTTCCCGCACTGAGGAATTGAGTCCGCGTGGCTTCGATGCTGTCGCCAACATCGTCATGCACGGCACGTTCTACGTGACGCAGGCAGTCGGCAAGCGCTGGATCGCGGCGAAGCAGCCGGGCAATGTGGTGTCGATCACCGTGACCTGGGTGCGCAACGGCTCGCCCTATGTGGTGCCGTCGGCGATGAGCAAGTCTGCCATTCACGCCATGACGATGTCGCTCGCCACCGAATGGGGCCGCTACGGCATCCGCCTCAACACCATCGCGCCCGGCGAGATTCCGACCGAGGGCATGAGCAAGCGCATCAAGCCCGGTGACGAGGCCGGCGCGCGCACCAAGGCAATGAATCCGATGGGCCGCGTCGGCACGATGGAAGAGTTGCAGAACCTCGCGGTGTTCCTGATTTCCGGCGGCTGCAACTGGATCAATGGCGAGACCATCGCGATGGACGGCGCGCAGGCGCTGGCGATGGGCGGCAACTTCTATCAGCTGCGCGACTGGAGCGACGACGACTGGACCAAGGCCAAGGAGTCGATCAAGGCGCAGAACGAAAAGGACCGCGCGACACGCACGAGCTGACCGCCTGAGCAAGCTGTTGATCGGCGAGGCGCGACCTGTAGACTGAACGCACGATGCCCGCTCCGGCGCAATCCGGAGCGGGACGAATGAGCCATAAGAACAAGACACAATCGGAGGGGAAACATGTCCGTCACGACGGCAGCGTCGACGCTCGTCGAGGTCGTGCGCAAGCAGGCGCAAACGCTGGGCTCCGCCACCGCCTACGAATTCGAGGGACGGATCACCAGCTTTGCCAAGTTCGACCGCAAGACCAATCAGGTCGCCAACGCACTGAAGGCGCTGGGCCTAAAGCCGCATGAGCGGATCGCCTATTTCGGCAAGAACAGCGACAGCTATTTCGAACTCCTGGTCGGCGCCATGAAGGCCAACGTCGTGATGGCGCCGGTAAACTGGCGGCTCGCCGGTCCGGAGGTCGCCTTCATCGTCGAGGACTGCAAGGCGCCTGCCCTGTTCGTCGGGCCCGAGTTCGTCACGCTGATCCGGCAGATCCGCGACCAGATTCCGAGCGTGCAGCACATCATCACCACCGAAGGCGGCGCGCCGGAATGGCAGGACTACACGGCCTGGCGCGATGCGCAGAGCACGGACGATCCCGGCGTTGTCATCACGCCCAGGGACATCGCGCTGCAGCTCTACACCTCCGGCACGACCGGCAAGCCGAAGGGCGCGATGCTGTCGCACGCGAACTTCCTCAACCTCGTGAACACCGGCAACCCGGAGGAAAAGCCCGACTGGAACAAATGGTCGACCGATGACGTGTCGCTGATCGCGATGCCGATCTTCCACATCGGCGGCTCCGGCTGGGGCCTGATGAGCCTGTACCACGGCGCCCGCGGCGTCATCGCCCGCGAGTTCGATCCCACCAAGATTCTCGACTTCTTCGAGCAGTCGGGGATCACCAAGCTGTTCATGGTGCCCGCGGCGATGCAGTTCGTGGTACGGCAGCCGCGCGCGCGGCAGGTCGATTTCTCGCGGCTGAAATACATGCTGTACGGCGCCTCGCCGATCCCCGCGGCGCTGCTGAAGGAGTGCATCGACGTCTTCAAATGCGGCTTCGTGCAGATGTACGGCATGACCGAGACCACGGGCACCATCATCGCGCTGCCGCCCGAGGACCATGTCGAAGGGCTGGAGCGGATGCGTTCGGCCGGCAAGCCGCTGCCCGGCATCGAGGTCGCGATCATCGATGCCAACGGCAATCCGCTGCCGCCGCGCGAAGTCGGCGAGATCGCCACGCGATCCGGCTCCAACATGGCCGGCTACTGGAATCTGCCGGAAGCGACCGCGCGCACGCTCGGCAAGGACGGCTGGCTGCGCACCGGTGACGCCGGCTACATGGACGAGGACGGCTACGTCTACATCCACGACCGCATCAAGGACATGATCATCTCCGGCGGCGAGAACATCTATCCCGCCGAGGTCGAGAGCGCGATCTGCGACCATCCGGATGTCGCCGAGGCCGCCGTGATCGGCATTCCCGACGACAAATGGGGCGAAGCCGTCAAGGCCATCGTCGTCATGAAGCCGGGCAAGCGCGCCACCGAGACCGACATCATCACCTTCACCCGCACCCGCATCGCCGGCTTCAAGACGCCGAAGAGCGTCGACTTCCTCGATGCCCTCCCGCGCAATCCCTCGGGGAAGATTTTACGGCGGAATCTGCGCGACCCATATTGGGCGGGCAAGGATCGGCAGGTGAATTGAGTGGACGCAGCATTGTCTGCCGGCCGCGCGTGCCTTGTGCTCGCGATAACGCCTAATTTCGATGGGCACCGCGTTGCCGCACGATCGGTTCGTAGGGTGGGCAAAGCGCCGCCGCAGGCGGCGCGTGCCCACCGTCTCTCGGAATCCTCAAAAGCCCATGGTGGGCACGGCGCGCGCGAGAGCCCGGCATAATAGCGGCGGCGTATGCGCGCCTTTGCCCACCCTACGCACTCTCCTCGTGGTTGCGAGCGAAGCTCGCGATGACGATGCGCCAGTCAAGACTTCCTCACCTCTTGTTCACCCCCATATACCCAAACAGGAAGCCCGCAACCTTCCGCATCTGAATTTCCTCGCTGCCTTCGGTGATGCGGTAGCGGCGGTGGTGGCGATAGATGTGCTCGAACGGCTTGTGGCGCGAATAGCCCATGCCGCCATGGACCTGGATGGCGCGGTCGGCGGCCTCGCAGCACAGGCGGTTAGCCCAGTAGTTGCACATCGAGACCTTGTCGGAGAGCGTGTGTTCGACCTGCGCCTGGGTGAGCTGGTCCATCTCCCACGCGGTCTTGCGGATCAGCAGCCGCAGCATCTCGGCTTGCGTGGCCAATTCGACCAGCGGCCACTGGATCGCCTGGTTCTCGGCCAGCGCCTTGCCGAACGGCTTGCGCTCGCGCGCATAGTTGACGCTCTCATTGATGCAGAACACCGCCGCGCCGAGCGAGCTCGCCGCTTGGCGGATGCGGTTCTCGTGCACGAAGCACTGCGCCAACGACAGCCCGCGCCCGACCTCACCGAACAGGGCGTCCTCCGGCACGAACACGTCGGTGAAGCTGACGCGCGGATGGTCGGTCGGCATGTTGAAGGTCCAGAGATACTCCTCGACCTTCACGCCTTCGGCCTTGGCCGGCACCAGGAAGCAGGTGATGCCGCGCGCATCGCCGTCATTGCCCGAGGTGCGCGCGAACAACGCGCAGTGGGTGGCGACGTGCATCCCCGTCGTCCACATCTTCTCGCCGTTGATCAACCAGCCCTTTACGTTGTCGCGCGTGGCCGGAACGGCCTTGGTCTCCATGTGGGTCGCATCCGAGCCGTGATGCGGCTCGGTGAGACCGAAGGTGATGCGGTACTTGCCGGTGATCGAACCATCGATCATCGCCTTCTGGTCGTCGCGGCCGTAGCGGTCGAGCATGGTAACGATCGGCAGATTGCCGACGATCGAGTGCTCGTTCTGCAAGTCGTTGTGCAGGCCGAGGCCTTTCGACGCAAAATGCTCGCGGATCACGGCCATCCAGAGGTTGGAGCCATCCTTGCCGCCATAGCGCTTCGGGATCGCGAAGCGCAGGTGCCCGGCCGCGTCGGCGCGGTCCTTGGCCTTGCGCAGCAGCTGCTCCCAGTCATGCCGCGGCAGGCCGCCATGCTCGAAATCGGTGCGCGCCCATTCGCGGCGATGATCGAAGAAACGGATGTTATCGTCGGCCTCCTCGAGCGGCTTGATCTCGGCTTCGATGAAGCGATCGAGCTCGTCGAGATAGGCGAGCAGATCCTTCGGCAAGGAAAAATCCATGGCGTGTCTCCCTATGCGTCTCGTTGTTGTTCTTGATCTTGACCAGGCCGGCCCTCCGCCGCGTGCTTGTCACGCGCAGCGCCGTTGCGTATTTGGATGACCGCGCACGCGGCGAAGGCGCTAAGCTCGCGTAACGTTGCCAATCAGAAACCAGGAGGAACGGCCGATGGAGCTGAAGTTTTCGAAGATCACGCGCAAGGGACCGGTCACCATCGTGACCCTGGCGCGGCCAGAGGTCTACAACGCGCTGCATACCGACGCGCATTACGAGCTCGAGGCGGTGTTGGACGGCTTCGCGGCCGATCCCGAGCAATGGGTCGCGATCGTCACCGGCGAGGGCGACAAGGCGTTCTGCGCCGGCAACGACCTGAAATGGCAGGCGGCCGGCGGCAAGCGCGGCTGGGGCCGAAGCGGCTTCGGCGGCCTCACCTCGCGCTTCGACTGCGACAAGCCACTGATCGCCGCCGTCAACGGCGTCGCGATGGGCGGCGGTTTCGAGATCGCGCTGGCCTGCGACCTGATCATCGCCTCCGAGAATGCGACGTTCGCCCTGCCCGAGCCGCGCGTCGGCCTCGCCGCGCTGGCCGGAGGCCTGCAGCGGCTGCCGCGCCAGATCGGCATGAAGCGCGCGATGGGCATGATCCTCACGGGACGCCATGTCGGCGCGCGCGAAGGCCACGAGCTTGGCTTCGTCAACGAGGTGGTGCCGCAGGGCGAGGCGCTGGCCGCCGCGGAGCGCTGGGCCGAGACCATTGCCAAGAACTCGCCGATGTCGATCCGCGCCTCCAAGCAGGCCATCGAGAAGGGCCTCGCGGTGTCGCTGCAGCAGGCCATCACCGAGCAGCGCGACTATCCGGCGGTGCAGGCGATGATGCATTCGCAGGACTACATCGAGGGACCCAAGGCGTTCTCGGAGAAGCGGCCGCCGAATTGGCTGGGGCGCTGAAGCTCCACTGATGTCGTCATTCCGGGGCGCGAGCAGCGCGAGCCCGGAATCCATAACTACGATCAGGCGCATCGATTCCGGGCTCGCGACTGCGTCGCGCCCCGGAATGACAGCGCGGGTTTCCCCCCACTTCGTCATGGCCGGGCTTGACCCGGCCATCCACGTCTCGCGGCAGCTTCGTGAGGGGATGGATGCCCGGGTCAAGCCCGGGAATGACGACCGAGAGTCAGGGGCCATCGGTGCCCCTCCCCGCCTCGCGCTTGTAGGATGCGTAGTTGGGCTGATCGACGGCGAGCTTGTCGAGTGTGGTCTGCCACAGATGATCCTTCAGCCCCGGCGTAGCGAGGTCGACAGCACCAGTGGCGATCTGCTCGGCCAGCACACGATTCAGTGCGAGCGAATCCCCGTCCCGTTGCAACAGCTGCGTCAGGCGCGCATGCTCCGCCGCGTCCGCCTGCGCGGCCTGCGTCAGCTGGCGGACGACGAGATCCAGCGCGTTGATCCCCACGCGCAGCTTGAACGCCTGATGTCCCGAGATCAGCGGCGCGATGTCGTCGCGCAGGAAGTCTGCGACCGCTTTCACCAGCTCATCCGGCCTCGGCTCGTCCTGCATCAGCCCTCTCCTCGCGGCGCCAGCAATCGCAGCAGATCGATCTCGGTCTCCGAGGCGCGGCGACCAATCATCGCGCGCTCCATCGAATGATCCGGACCGATACGAAACCGCTGCATCATGCCGCAGCACATCACGCCCCAGCGCAGCGTGCCCATGACCTCCCAGAATTTCACCCGGTCAGGATCGACCCTGCGCCCGGTGGCTTCGTAGCCGGCGAACAGCTCCGCGCGCGATCCAAAGCCGCCGACCGGTTTGTCGATCTCGCCGAAGCGCCAGGAGTTGACGCAGATCCAGCCGAGATCCTCCATGGGGTCGCCGAGATGTGCGAGCTCCCAGTCGAGCACCGCGCGTACGCCGTCGGAACCGATGATCAGATTGCCGTTGCGGAAATCGCCATGCACCAGGGTCACCTCGTCCGAGGGACCGGGATCGTTCTGCGACAGCCAGCGCAATGCGAGATCGAACACCGGCCGCGGCCAGTCGAAGCTGCGATACTCGCGCGCAAGCTCCGCGATCTCGTTCGTCGCATTCATCTCGCGCAACGCAGGAAGCGCATCAAGCGCGATGCCGTGAATGCCGGCGGCGATGCCGCCGAGCTGTCGCGCCAGCCGCGGCCGCGCCTCGGCATAGTCAGCATCGCGCAGGATCTTGCGCGCGATGGTCTCGCCGTCGACCCGGCGCATGATGAAGCCGGTGCCGAGATAGTCCTCCGGACGCAGCACGTGCAGCACCTCTGGCGACGGCACGCCGGCCGCGTGCGCGAGCCGCATCAAGGCCGCCTCGTTGTCGAGGCCCGCTGCGCGTCCCGGCGCGGCGCCATAGCCTTTCGGCGAGCGGCGCAGGATGGCGCCGACATCGCCGCCGGGATGGACGAGGTCGAACCGCCACGTCTCCTGGCTGGCGCCGCCGGAGAGCTTTGCGGCGCCCTTCACACCGGTCGCGCCCGGCATGAACGAAGCGACGCAGCGGGACAGCTCGGTCTCGATCATTGGCCCTTGAACTTGGCCGGACGCTTTTCGAGGAACGCGGTGACGCCCTCCTTGAAATCGGCGGTCGAGCCTGCGATGCGCTGCGACTGGAATTCCTCGTTGAGCTGCTCCTCGAACGAGTTCTCCGGGCTGTCCCAATACAGCCGGCGGATCTGCGCCAGCGCCACGGTCGGGCCGTTGGCGAGATCGTGCGCCAGCTTCATCGTCTCCTCTTTCAGAGCCGCATCGTCATAGACGCGGTTGACAAGGCCCCATTGCAGCGCCGTCTCGGCCGGCAGCTTCTCGCCGAGCAGCGACAGCTCGATCGCGCGCGCCTTGCCGACGAGGCGCGGCAACAGCCAGGTCGAGCCGCAATCGGGAACGAGGCCGATACGGCGGAAGGCCTGCAAGAAGTAGGCGGACTTCGCGCATAGGATCATGTCGCCCATCAGCGCGAAGCTCATGCCGGCGCCGGCGGCCGGACCGTTGACCGACGTCACGATCGGGCAATGCAGATTGCGCAGGCGACGCAGGAACGGATGGAAGGCGGTCTCCAACGCCGCACCGGCATTGCTGCGGCCGGGCTTGGCCTGCGCATTGCGGCCCTGCAGATTGGCGCCGGTGCAGAACGCGCGGCCGGCGCCGGTCACGACCAGGCAGCGCACGTCCGCCTTCTTTTCATCGATCTCATCGAGCGCCTCGGCGAGGCCGCCCAGCATGTCGATCGAGACCGCGTTCATGACCTCCTGATGATCGAGCGTGAGGACGGCGACGGGCCCGTCGAAATCGAGCGTGACGTGCTTGAACTGCATGGTTTCCTCTCAAGTGCTGTTCGATCGCTGCATTCTTCGCCGCGGAAATTCGACGCGCAGCCTGGTTCGTGCGGCATATTTGATTTTTGCGCTTCGCTTGTCCATGGTTGCGTCATCCAGATAACCGAAGCGCTGATAGCGCGCTCACATCCACGGAAGCGCTCATGACCATGTTCGATCTTACCGGCCGTGTGGCCGTCATCACCGGCGGCAATGGAGGCATAGGCCTCGGCATCGCCCAGGCACTTGCGTCCAGTGGCTGCAACGTCTCGATCTGGGGCCGCAACGCCGAGAAGAACAAGGCAGCTGCGGCATCGATGGCCGCTGGTCCCGGCAAGGTCGACACCCGGATCTGCGACGTCACCAGTGCCGCTTCCGTCGCCGAGGCGATGAAAGGCACGCTCGACATGTTCGGCCGCGTCGACGGCTGCTTCGCCAATGCCGGCATCGGCGGCGGCGGTCGCAAGCCCTTCATCGAGCGCAGCGAGGAGGAATGGCGCACGATGTTCGCGACCAATCTCGACGGCGTCTTCCACGCCTTCCAGGCCGCCGCGCGGCACATGACGGCGCGTGCCGAAGCCGGCGATCCGTTCGGCCGGCTGGTCGCGACATCGAGCCTCGCGTCGCTGTTCGGCACCGCGCGCAACGAGCACTACGCGGGGACCAAGGCCGCGCTCAACGCGCTGTGCCGGGCGCTTGCCGTCGAGCTTGCGCGCTATGGCGTCACGGCGAACGCGATCCTGCCGGGCTGGATCAAGAGCGACATGACCGCCGGCATCATGGGCAACGAAAAGTTCGTCGCCAACGTGATGCCGCGCATTCCGGTGCGCCGCTTCGGCGAGCCGTCGGATTTCGGCGGCATCGCCGTGTACCTGATGAGCAAGGCCTCGTCCTACCACACCGCCGACTGCTTCGTGATCGACGGTGGCTACACCGCGTTCTGACCTGTGCGGGACCCCGGTGGATCGATGCGTCGGTCCGCCGAACCCGGATTTGTTCCCGGCGAATATTCCAAGATTTCCGAAATTTAATCCATCCCCGGCTGCCACGCCCTCGTGACCTCGGCGTTGTCCCGCATCACATGACGAGGAGAACGCAAGGGGAAGGAAGCCATGAAGCGCGGCGTGACGGTTTTGGCCTGTGTGTCTGCCCTGACGGTGGCCGGCTATTTCGCCATCGCCAAGTGGGGCATCCAGCACGAGAGCCGTGAGTTCTACGACGCCGAGCGACAGCGGCCGATCACGGTCGACGTCGCCGTGCGCAAGGACTACGAGATGAAGGCCAATGCCGGCCTGTGGCGGCTGCCGGTCGCGATCATCAGCAACGGCAACACGGTGAAGAACACCGAGTACTCCTTCCTCGCCAACGTCTTTGCCGCCCGCGGCTACCTGGTTGCCAGCGTCCAGCAGGACCTGCCGACGGACCCGCCGCTCGTCACCAAGGTCGGAATGCCCTATGTCGGCCGGCTCGACGTCTACAAGAAGGGCGAGGCCAACATCCTCTGCGTGCTCCGCGAGATGAAGAAGCGGCATCCCCACGCCGACTATGATCATCTGACCCTGGTCGGCCATTCCAATGGCGGCGACACCGCGATGTATTTCGCCAAGGAGCATCCGGAAATCGTGTCCCAGGTGGTGACGCTCGACAATCTGCGCGTTCCTTTCGTCGTTCGTGACAAGCTGAAGATCCTGTCATTCCGCTCGGACGATCCGCAGTTCAAGACCGATCCTGACGTGCTGCCCAAGCACCTCGGGGTAAAGAGCGGCATCGACATCATCAAGACCGAGTTCCAGCACACCTGGATGAGCGATCGCGGTCCGTATACGGCGCGCGAGCGGATCCAGGCCACGCTCGACAAGTTTCTCGGCGGCGACGCGACCAGCGAGCTGGCACCGGCGGACACGGACAATCTGATCGTGAACAATGCGGGCGCGGCGCTGCCCTGACAAGGCGGCGCTGCCTCGCGGCGCGTTACGCGTCCGAGCTTTGCTGGCCGATGCCCTCTGAAATCACGAGGGCGCAGGGAATGCCGGGTGAAGGCCTCACCCATGGCCCGCCTGCGAAAAAAATGCAGGCGGCAGGAACCACAGGTGCAGCCGAACACGCCGGCATTCCCTGCGCGATGGGTTGACGGATTATACGTACTCTCCCCGGGGACCGGGCTGTCTTGCCCCCGTGACCGGCGGATCATCCCACCAGCGTGGCATCAGCGTCGGGATGCCAGGACCATACGATTTCACCGTGCGCATCGGATTGTTCGTCGGCGCGTGTAACCGCGCTGCAATCGATACGCCCACCGCATCCACGCCTCACGTCTCGTGACGATCGCGATACGCCCCTCGTGGCGAAGCAGGATGGGCAGGAAGATCGGCCTGATTTGCCCGACGACACAAGGCCGGACAGGTGCGGCAAACTGGCACGACGGGCAGTTTGCGCATGGCAGCTGCGCAGGCGCGCAGCCGCCATTTGATGCAAGCTGTCAGTTCTGCGGCTTCTTGGCCGGCGGGCCGTTCTTGTTGCCCGGCATGCCCTTGATGTTCGAAGGATCCTGGGCGCTGACGTTCGGATTCTGCTGATTGATGGTCGAAGTCGAGCCCACCGTGCCCGAGCTGGTTGCCGCGGGCCCGTTCTTGTTGCCCGCCGCGCCCTGAATGCCAGCTCCCGAGTTCTGCGCGCTCGGCGGATTGGTCGGCTGCTGGCCGCCCTGCGCCAAGGCCGAGGTGGCCGAGACGACGAACGCACACGCGATCAAGCTGATCATCGGTTTCATGGCGTAACCTCCTTTTTGTCGTTGCTGTGCTGTTCGAACGTGGCGCTGTCGGACCCGTTCCCGGAAACATGGAATTTCGCGGCGCCGTGCAGTCACGTAGCCTGTGCCCGCTTTATCCGCTTCCGCATTGCGTCACGCCTGACTAACCTCGGCCGACACACCGATCAGAGGCGAAACCATGGAATACCTGTCGACCGATCTCAGCCCGCGCGAGCGCTACAAGATCCTGACCTCCTTCGTGCTGCCGCGGCCGATTGCCTGGGTCACGACCAAGGGCGAGAACGGGGTCGTCAATGCCGCACCGTTCTCGTTCTTCAACGCGATGGGCGAGGACCCGCCGCTCTGCGTGTTCGCGATCAATCTGCGGCCCGACGGCCGGGTCAAGGACACGCTCGTCAACATCCGCCGCGCCGGCGAGTTCGTCGTGCACATCACCGACGAACCGCTGGCGGAGGCGATGCACGAGACCGGCGGCGACTTCCCGCCTGAGATCGGCGAGCCCGATCATCTCGGCCTGAAGCTCGCGCCCTCGCGCATGATCGGCGTACCGCGGCTGGCGGATGCGCCGTTCGCGATGGAATGCAAGACCTGGCAGCTGATCGACGTCAACGGTGACCGCGTGCTGGTGCTCGGTGAGGGCCTCGCCTTCCATATCCGCGACGAGCTCTGGGATAGCGCGAAGATGCGGGTCGAGATGGAGATGTTCCACCCGGTCGGGCGCATGTTCGCCGACCGCTATTGCCGCACCAACGACCGAATGGATTTCCCGCCGGCGAAGGGGGCGACTTGATCGCCTGCCGCGGCGGCGGTCAGTAGGCCGCGGTGAGATAGTCGACGATCTTGCCGATATCGGCCTCGTCGATCGGCGCGCCATAGACCTTGATCATCTTGGTGACTTCGGCCTGCCAGAACTCCTTCTTGTTCTTCATCGGCGGCTGCGTCCTGATGTAGTCGGCGGAGTGACAGGCCGTGCAATTGCCCTGCGCGACGGCAAGATCAGGCCCCGGCTTCAAGGCCGCCGTCTCCGGCGGAACCTTGTAGTTGACCGGTGCCGCCGTGAGGGAAACGGGGGTGCCGGCGAGGCAGCCAAGTCCGACAGCCAGCGTAGCGAGGAGGAAAGACGTGCGTTGCATGGTCGTCTCCTCAGGCGGCCGTGACGCGGACGGTTTCGACGACGTTGCGCAGATAGCCGGCCGGATTCCAGCGCGGCGTGTCCGGCTGGGTCTCGCCGGAATTGCTGGTGGCCCGCACCTTGAGATCATGCGAGCCCGCGGCAAGCTTCACCGGCAGCTTCCATTCGCGGAAGGAATATTTTCCGAGGTCCTTGCCGAGCTTGGCGTCGGTCCAGGTCTGGCCGCCATCGGTCGAGACCGCGACCTGCTTGATCCCGCTGCCGCCGTCGAATGCGATGCCGCGCAGCGTCGCCGTGCCAGCCTTCAGCTTCGCGCCGTCGCTCACGCTGGTGATGAAGGAGCGAACCGTGAAGCGATTGATCGGGATCGTCGCCTTCGGCGCGCTGCCGGGCTCGACGGCATTGTTCGGCGTGTCCGGAATGCGATAGGCCGATTTCATCCAGAAGCCGTCGAAGACGCTGTCGACGATGGTGATCTCGTTGAGATGCTTGACCCAGTAGGTGCCGTAGTAGCCGGGAACGATCAGGCGCAGCGGAAAGCCGTTGAGGAACGGCAGATCCTCCCCGTTCATGCCGTAGGCGAGCATCACCTCGCCGTTCATGGCATGATCCAGGTCGAGCGCCTTGACGAAGTCGGGCGTCTTGTCGATGACCGGGGCATCCATGCCGCCGAAGGTGGCCTGCTTGGCGCCGCCCTGGACACCCGCCATCTCGAGCACGGTCTTCAGCGGCACGCCGCGCCAACGCGCATTACCCATGGCGCCATTGCCGAGCTGGCCGCCGGCGACGCGCGGTTCGAAGAAGCCACGGCTGTTGCCGGAGCATTGGTTGACGGCGACGATCTCCGTCGCCTTCATCTTCCTGATGTCCTTGAGCGACAGCTTGAGCGGCTTGTCGACCTTGCCCTTGATCTCCAGCGTGAACTTGTCCGGATCGAGATCGTAAGGAAGACCAGCCAGATGATAGCGCACGAAGAAAGCGTTGTTCGGCGTGATCACGCTGTCATTGAACACGGCGAACGGTGTCTCGAGTTGCGGCGGCCGGCTGGTCAGCCCGATCATCGGCCGCTTCTGCGGATACTTCACCAGCGGGCGCTCGCCATTGGCGAAGGGCAATGTCGCCATGTCCTCAGCCAGCGCGCGACCAGCGCCAATGCCGCCCAGCAAGGCCGCCAGGCCCGCTCCCTTGAGAACATTACGCCTGTCGATCATGGAACTCCCTCCGGAGTTGTCGTTCTCGCCCAGGGGTCATCACCCCCGTACGATGGGGATGATAGTTGCACGATTCTGCTGTGCCGAGAAAAGGCGTGATCGCCAGAGTTCAAACCATCGCGATCCGCTGCACTGCGGCAGAAACTGGCCACGCACGGGCAATGCAGTATGGACGCGGGTTATGCCGTCGAAGCGACGGATCGGCAGCTCTCTCCGCGTCATTGCGAGCGAAGCGGCGAAGCGAAGCAATCCAGAGCTACACAAGCGACTCTGGATTGCTTCGTCGCTGCGCTCCTCGCAATGACGGCAGCTGAAGCTCAGCCTCGATCGCCATCGCCGAACCGTAGAGCCCGTGAGCCAATTGAGTTTTTGGGCTCATTGATGGCGAAGATTGTGACAGCCGCAGGATGACCGTGCTGGACGGGCATTACTGCAGCGGCTGGC
>NZ_JBNPTO010000005.1:0-485205 GCF_051167715.1 Bradyrhizobium sp. HKCCYLS20291
ACGGTCCCGAGAACGCTGGCAGCCTGCACACCGATCGGGACACACAGCCCGGGGAAAAACAACACAGTTGCTCACCCCAGCCCTCTCCCCGTAAGAACGGGGCGAGGGGGCGCACCGCCGATTCCGCAACATCTCGGCCGTTAACCCAGGCACGGTCGCGCGCCAGCCGCTACCTTCCGGGCGGCTGGATATAGACCTTCCAAACGATTGCAGGGCCCGCCTGGCCGTGGAAGAAGCGCTGGGTGGTCATCACCAGCGGCTCGGCTTTCGGGGCCTCCTTGGCCATCCAGGCCTCGCAGGCGGCGATCCGGTTGTCGGTGGTGTCGCAGACGCCGATGAAGCCGTCGCGCTTGAGGTCATCGAGGGTGCTCAGGCCGGAACCCCAGGTCTCGTCCGCCAGAAAGGGCACCGTGAACGACCGCGGATGATCCGGGCTGTAGAAGGTCATCGGCGCGTTCATCTCGGAGTAGCCGGCGACATGCGGCCAGGGCGAGCCGAACCGGGCGTGCCAGGCCTTGGTCAGCTCCCGCGCCAGTTCCGATCGCCCGCCATAGCCGGTGGCGCCGTTCGGATTGGCGGCCATTTCGCGCCGCGCGATCCACGGTGACGCTGCGAGCGTGAGCAGCGAGAGCACCAGCCAGACGGCGGCCAGCCGCGGCAGCATCACCGATCGCAGCCGCAGCGCCGGGATTGCGACCAGCGCCAGTGGCACCAGGAAGAACAGCGAGATGCCCCAATCGGTCTTCATGTAGATCGTGAAAGCGAGACCGCCGAGCGGCGGCCCGACGGCAACGATCGCCTGCACCAGCCAGACGTTGAGGGCCTGGCCCACATTGACGCCGGGATTGGGGCCACGCCGCCAGTTCGCGAACGCTAATCGCGGCGGCCAGGCCAGGACCATGGCGGCCAGCACCACCGGCACGGCGAGCAGCGCCAGATTGTGGCCGACATAGCCGAGCACGAGCTCGGCGGCCCGGCCACGGTCGGACAGCGAATAGACGTCGCCGGCATAGGTCAGCGGCACGAAATCGACCTGCCACAGCCAGACCAGATGCGGGATCATCGCGGCCAGCAGCGTGGCGATCGCGACCCAGGGCGCGGGCGACGCCAGGAAGCCCAGCCGGTCCGGGTGCAGCAGCGCCGCCAGACCGATCGCGCCGATCATGGTCAGCACCCAATATTTGGTCATCAGCGCCGCGGCACCGGCGAGGCCGAGCCAAACGCCCGACGCGACGCTGCGCTTCTCGAAGGCATGAAGATAGGCCAGCATCAGCAGCGGCAGCGTCAGGATCTGAACCAGATCGGCGTTGTACTTGAAGCCCTTGAAATTGAAGATCGGGTACAGCGCGACCATCACCACGACGAAGAACGCCCGGCGCCGGTCGACCACCTTCAGGCTGGCGAACCAGATCGCGACGAGGCCGCTGCCGTTGACCGCCATGGCCAGCGCATAGGTCGCCCAATCCTTGACCGGAAACACGGTGAACCACAGCCCGGCGATCCAGCCCGACAGCGGAGGGTGCTTGCCGTAGCCGAGCAGAAACCGGCTGCCCCAGGCATAGGCCTCGGCGACGTCCATGTGGACATCCTGGGCCGCCTTCAGATTGGTCAGGATCGCGGTCCACAGCACCGCATGGGCGAGGACGAAGGCGATCACGACCCAGGGCGCGGCCGCCGGCGCGGTCGCGCGCGCAACCAGCCATGCAGCGATTCTCTGCAATCCGAGGCGGCTGCGCGAGCGGGCCGGAGCGTGCGGAAGGGTGGTACTCGACATGGGCCTTCGGTAGCCTGTTTTCGGGCCACGGGGAATCAGCTTGGCGTGAAGAAAGGCCCTGGAAATTCAGCAATATGGTTGCTGGTCGGGGGCTCCAGGTGCTATCTGCGCGACCCATGACGACCGCCCCCATTACCAACATCCGCAACTTCTCCATCGTCGCCCATATCGACCATGGAAAGTCCACACTCGCCGACCGCCTGATCCAGATGACCGGCGGCCTGTCGGACCGCGAGATGGCGGGCAAGGAGCAGGTGCTCGATTCGATGGACATCGAGCGCGAGCGCGGCATCACCATCAAGGCGCAGACCGTGCGCCTGCAATACCGCGCCAAGGACGGCAAGGATTACATCTTCAACCTGATGGACACGCCCGGCCACGTCGACTTCGCCTACGAGGTCTCCCGGTCGCTGGCCGCCTGCGAGGGCTCGCTGCTGGTGGTCGACGCCAGCCAGGGCGTCGAGGCGCAGACGCTCGCCAATGTCTACCAGGCGCTCGACAACAACCACGAGATCGTTCCGGTCCTCAACAAGATCGATCTGCCGGCCGCCGAGCCGGAGAAGATCAAGCAGCAGATCGAGGACGTCATCGGCATCGATGCGTCAGACGCGGTGATGATCTCGGCCAAGACCGGCTTGGGCATTCCAGACGTGCTGGAGGCGATCGTCACCCGGTTGCCGCCGCCGAAGGGCGACCGCGACGCGACCCTGAAGGCGCTGCTGGTCGACAGCTGGTACGACGTCTATCTCGGCGTCGTCGTGCTGATCCGCGTCGTCGACGGCGTCATGAAGAAGGGCCAGCGGGTCCGGATGATGGGCACGGGCGCGGCGTACGATGTCGAGCGCGTCGGCTTTTTCACCCCGAAGATGACCCAGGTCGACGAACTCGGCCCCGGTGAGATCGGTTTCATCACCGCCGCGATCAAGGAAGTTGCCGACACCCGCGTCGGCGACACCATCACCGACGACCGCAAGCCGGTGTCCGAGATGCTGCCGGGCTTCAAGCCGGCCATCCCCGTGGTGTTCTGCGGCCTGTTCCCGGTCGACGCCGACGATTTCGAGACGCTGCGCGCCGCGATGGGCAAGCTCCGGCTCAACGACGCCAGCTTCTCGTTCGAGATGGAAACCTCGGCCGCGCTCGGCTTCGGCTTCCGCTGCGGCTTCCTCGGCCTGCTGCACCTGGAGATCATCCAGGAGCGGCTGAGCCGCGAGTTCGATCTCAACCTGATCGCGACGGCGCCATCCGTCATCTACAAGATGAAGCTGACCGACGGGGAGGAGATCGAGATCCACAATCCCGTCGACATGCCGGACGTGGTCAAGATCGCCGAGATCCAGGAGCCGTGGATCGAGGCCACCATCCTGACGCCGGACGAATATCTCGGCAGCGTGCTGAAGCTGTGCCAGGACCGCCGCGGCAATCAGAAGGAGCTCACCTATGTGGGCGCCCGCGCGATGGTCAAATACGACCTGCCGCTCAACGAGGTGGTGTTCGACTTCTACGACCGGCTGAAATCGGTCTCCAAGGGCTATGCCTCGTTCGACTATCATCTGACCGACTACAAGCCGGCCGACCTCGTCAAGATGCAGATCCTCGTCAACAACGAGCCGGTCGATGCGCTGTCGATGCTGGTGCACCGGACCCGCGCGGAGGGGCGCGGCCGCGCGATGGTCGAGAAGATGAAGGACCTGATCCCGCCGCACATGTTCCAGATCCCGATCCAGGCGGCGATCGGCGGCAAGGTGATCGCGCGCGAGACCGTGCGCGCGCTGCGCAAGGACGTCACCGCGAAGTGCTACGGCGGCGACATCACGCGCAAGCGCAAGCTTCTGGAGAAGCAGAAGGAAGGCAAGAAGAAGATGCGGCAGTTCGGCAAGGTCGACATCCCGCAGGAAGCCTTCATCGCCGCGCTCAAGGTGGATAGCTGAGGACGGATCTCGGTCCGAGCGCGGCCACCGGCGCACTCATTAGACACGGCCTGCGAGTTTCGACGCGCGAGCCTGTTCAAGCTCGGGGAAGGCCGCATAACCTTCCATCTTGTAGCACGCGAGCGGCGTGCCGTCGTCGCCAGTGAGGTTGATGCCGCGGCTGGTCTGGACGCCAGCCCGCAGCGTCTCGGTTCCGTCCGCTGCCGTCTGGATGACGATCAAAGCAGTTCTCCGAACGTACATGTCCAGCGCAGAGTCGATCTTGGCCCGCGCGCAATAGATGGTGACCGCGGCCGTCGTGGGCTTCAGCCAATTCTGCCACTCGCGCAGCTTGATGACCTTTGGTCCGGCCAGTTCGGCATTGAGGAGCGCCACCTTGCGCCCGGAAGCCAAGGCCGCGTTCTTCTCCAGCAACTCGGCAATGAGCTGACGGCGGCGTTGCAGATGGGCTGGAGCGAGTGTCTTCTCCCGCGCTTCCAGACGTGCGACGTCGTCGTCGAGCGGATCGGTGGTTGGAGCCGCATTCGCGCCGGCGGCCTGTTCCGACGGACTGCTGCCCTGCCCGGCGCAGCCCGACAACATCGACCCGAGCAACATCGCGACGACCACGATCGGCCAAGGCTTCCGAATTGGCGGACGCCACACCAGCACAGCCTGCCCCCAACCCGTAGAAATCCGGAACTCCCCGCCGACAGCAGTAACGTTCGATCTGTGCGGGCGTCAACGCATTGATACAGCCTCGGCACTCATTCAACCGGCCTGCACCGGGCGCGAGGCGCTCTGCCGCCGCGAGTGGCTTGCGTCGCACGAGGCTACGCCCGTGCGTTCCATCGACAAATCTGAACTACCGTAGAATCACGGTATCCGTTCCTTAACGGTATTCTGGGACCTTGCTGCAAAGCAAGGAATGCCCCCCGAATGTCCCGTCTCCGGTCGATCTCAGCCCGCCTCATCATCGCGCTCTCGCTCACCGTCGCCATCGCCTGTGCCGTGCTCGGCACCTTCTCCGTCATCCAGCAGCGTGCGCTGACGCGGCTCGCGCTGGAGCAGCAGCTCAAGCTGCAGTTCGACAGCGTGTCGGCCGGCATCGATTACGAGGGCCGCGCAGCGCTGGCGGTGAGCTCGACGCTGGCTGCGCTGCCGCCGATCGCGGACGCTTATCTGAAGGGCGACCGCGATGCGCTGGGCGCGCTGCTCGGCGGCGCCATGCCCTTGCTGAAGGCACAGGGCATCCCGCTGGTGAACGTGTGGGCGCCGCCCGCCACCAACTTCTACCGCGTGCATGAACCCAAGGTGTTCGGCGACGACACGTCCAAGCGCCGCATCACGGTCGTGCAGGCCAACCAGACCGGAAAGCAGATCGCCGGCGTCGAGCAGAGCCGGCTGTCGCTCGGCATTTTCGGCATGACCCCGATCATGCGCGACGGCAAGGTGATCGCGACCGTGGATGTCGGCGCCGCCTTCGGCAAGGAGTTCGTCGAGCGCGCCAAGCAGCGCTTCGGCATCGATCTCGCGGTGTACTGGATCAACGACGGCCAGCCGAAGCGGCTGTCCGCGACCTTCGGCGACGATGTCGTCGCCACGCCCGACGAGGTGCTCGCGGTGTTCAAGGGCGCGCCGCTGCAGCGTGATGCGACGCTGTCCGGCCGGCCGGCAGCGCTCTATGTCGGCCAGATCCGCAACTATGCCGGCGATCCTGTCGCGGTGCTCGAGCTGATCAAGGACACCACTGCCTATGAGGCGGCCGCCGCCAGCGCGCAGCAGCAGCTGATCGCCGGCACGCTGGTGATCCTGCTGCTCGCCGTCATCGTCGCGCTGTTCGTGGCGCGCGGCATCTCGCGTCCGCTGATTGCGATCACCGCCGTCATGCACCGGCTGTCGAGCGGCGACACCGAGGTCGTGATTCCCGGCGGCCAGCGCAAGGACGAGCTCGGCACCATGGCGCAGGCGGTCGACGTCTTCCGCCGTAACATGATCGAGACGAACAGCCTGCGTGAGGCCCAGGAGACGACGCAGCAGCAGGTCGAGCGCGACAAGCAGGCGCTGCAGCGGCAGATGGCCGACCGCTTCGAAGCGGACGTCAAGGGCGTCGTCTCCGCCGTCGCCACGGCCACCGCCGACATGGAGCGCGTGGTCCAGGAGATCACTGTCAGCGTCAACGGCACCTCGCAGCGGACGGCAGCCGCCGCGGCCGCGTCGGAAGAAGCCTCGAGCGGCGTCTCGACCGTCGCAGCCGCCTCGGAGGAGCTCGCCACCTCGGTGACGGAGATCGGCCGTCAGGTCGCGCATTCCAGCAAGGTGGCCGACGGTGCCGTCGTCAAGGCGCGGCAGACCACCGAGATGGTGAGCAGCCTCGCCGCGGCCGCCGAGAAGATCGGCGACGTGCTGCGCCTGATCGACGCCATCGCCAGCCAGACCAACCTGCTCGCGCTCAACGCCACGATCGAGGCCGCGCGCGCCGGCGACGCCGGCCGCGGCTTTGCCGTGGTGGCCGCCGAGGTCAAGGAGCTGGCCGGCCAGACCGCGAAGGCGACCGAGGAGATCGCCGGCCAGGTCAGCTCGATCCAGGCCGCGACTTCCGCTTGCGTGACCGCGATCGGCGGCATCAGCGCCACGATCCAGGAGATCAGCGGCGTTGCCGCGACCATCGCGGCCGCGGTCGAGCAGCAGGATTCGGCGACCCGCGAGATCGCGCGCAGCGTCCAGCAGGCGGCCTCGGGCACCAACGACGTGTCGCGGAACGTGGTCGGCGCCAGCGACGCCGCCGAACAGTCCCGCCAGCTCGCCGACCACGTCATGGTCGCCACCCGCGATCTCGGCAAGCGCGCGGGCGAACTGTTCAGGAGCGTCGACACGTTCCTCGCCGGCCTGCGCCAGGCGGCGTAGTCATGGGTGCCAACACAGCCCCCCAAAAAAAATGCTGTCGTCCCGGCCTCGAGCCGGGACCCATAGCCACCGAAGCTGGAGTGGAGTGAGCTGGAGCCACAGCGGCACATCACCGCAGGCTGCACGGAGTATCGGTCCGGGCGTTCGCCGGGACGACACTGGGGTGAGAGCCGGGCTCTCACGTTCAGCCGCCCGTGGTCAGCGCAAAGCCCTCGTCCAGCCAGCCGGTGATGCCGCCGATCATCATCTTCACCGGCAGCCCCAGCCGGGCGAAGCGGATGGCGGCGCGGCTGGCGCCGTTGCAGTGCGGGCCGGCGCAGTAGACCACGAACAACTTGTCGCTCGGATACGCGGCCATGCGCTCTGCCGTCATGGTCCGGTGCGGGATGTTGATGGCACCGGCGACGTGCCCCTTGGCAAACGAGGCCGGTCCGCGGACGTCGACGAGAATGAAATCGGGGTCGACGGTCTTCAGGCTCTCGTGAACGTCCCAGCAGTCGGTCTCGAATGCCAGCATGGCCTCGAAATGGGCGAGCGCCTGGGCCGACGACGCTGCGGGCACTTCGGTAACATGGGTGGTCATCGTCTCTCTCCTGCTGTGTTGCGCGAGGTGGCCTAGTCTCGCGCGCAAGGCTCCGCGTCCCAAGTGACGGATCGGACAAAGTCCGGTAAGTTTCCGCCAATGTCATCAGCCGCAACCAGCCATCGATCCGATCCAGGCCTCGTTGCCGTCATCACCTATGACGGGCTGTGCACGTTCGAATTCGGCATCGCCGTCGAAGTGTTCGGCCTGCCGCGGCCGGAGTTCGACTTTCCGTGGTATCAGTTCAAGGTCATCTCGGCCGAGGGCCAGCGCTCGCGCGCGATCGGCGGCATCGTCGTCGAGGCCGGGGCACCGCTCGCCCGCTTGAAAGAGGCCAGGACGATCGTCGTGCCGGGCTGGCGCGATCGCAACGAGCGTCCGCCGGACAGGCTGCTGCGCGCGATCTCGCAAGCCTCCGCGCGAGGAGCGCGCTGCCTCTCGATCTGCTCCGGCGTATTCGTGCTGGCCGCGGCGGGGTTGCTCGATGGCAAGCGCGCGACCACGCATTGGCGGCACATGCCCGACCTGAAGCGGCAGTATCCGGACATCCGCGTCGAGGAGGACACGCTCTATGTCGACGAGGGCAACGTCATCACCTCCGCGGGCAGCGCCGCCGGGATCGACGCCTGCCTGCACCTCGTCCGGCGCGACTTCGGCAGCAAAGTTGCCAACTCGGTTGCGCGCCGCCTGGTGATGCCGCCGCATCGCGACGGCGGCCAGGCGCAATACGTTGTCGCACCGGTTCAAGTGCGCCCGGGTGCGACGATCGGCGAGGTCATGGACTGGGCGCGTGCGCGGCTGTCACGTCCGATCGCGATCAGCGCCATGGCCAGGAGGGCCCGGATGAGCGAGCGAACCTTCCTGCGCCGCTTCCACGAAAGCACGGGAGCGCGTCCCGCCGCCTGGCTGCAGCAGGAACGCATGTCCCGCGCACGCGAATTGTTGGAGAGCGGGACGATGTCGCTCGCGGACATCTCGGCGCAGTGCGGCTACCAGTCGCTCGAAACCTTCCGCACCGCCTTCCGCCGCAATGTCGGCACCTCGCCCGCGGCGTATCGCGCACGATTTAAGACACGGGCGTGAAGCGCATGGATCGATAGCCGCCGGCCGATGCTCGCGTTTATCCGCGAGCAGGAGCTCAACGCGAGGCACGCCCAGTGAGGGGTCAGCGTAGCCAGCATCATCATCCTGCGTTAATCTACCTCCAACTGACATTCGGAGGCGGGCATGCTCACGGCGGCTCATCGCACCAGACGGGCGCGACCTTCCGCGCTGCCACCCGCGCCATCCGCCGTCGCTGCCGTCTTCGCAACCTATCCGCAGCCGCTGCGCCGGCGACTCGAGGCGCTGCGGCGATTGATCCTGGACACGGCGAGGACGACGACCGGGGTCGGTGCGCTGGAAGAGACCCTCAAATGGGGGCAGCCGAGCTATCTGACCACCGAGAGCGGTAGCGGCAGCACCATCCGGATCGACCGGATCAAGTCAGAGCCCGACCGTTACGCACTCTATGTCCACTGCAAGACCGATCTCGTCGCGACCTTTCGCGAACTCTACCCCGAGCTGACCTATGGCGGCAGGCGCAGCATCGTGCTCGACGCTTCCACGGATCCACCGGAGCAGGCGCTGCGGCACTGCATCGCCTTGGCTCTGACTTATCACCGCGCCGCGCGCAAGGCACCGCGATGACTGATCGCCGCGCCTGTCAGGCCACCCGTGCATCGCGCTCGGCCGCGTCTGCGCCGCATTGCGCCCGCAGCAGCCCCACGATCTCGGCGTTGGGCCGCGGGCGGCTGAACAGATAGCCCTGCGCCTCGTGGCAGCCTTCGGCGCGCAGGCAGCTCAGCTCGGCCTCGGTCTCGACGCCCTCGGCGGTGATGGTGACGCCGAGTCCCTTGCCGAGGCTGACGATCGAGCGGACGATCGCCTGGGCCTCGCGATTGGCGGCGAGATCGCGGATGAAGGACTGATCGACCTTGATCTTGTCGAACGGGAAGCTGCGCAGATAGCTCAGGCTCGAATAGCCGGTGCCGAAATCATCCATCGAGATGCGCACGCCGAGCGCGCGCAGCGCATGCAGCGTCGCCAGCACCTGGCCGCTCTTTTCCAGCACCAGGGTCTCGGTGATCTCGAGTTCGAGCCGGCTCGCCGGCAGGCCCGACTGTTTCAGCACATCCATCACCATCGACAGCACGTTGCCGGCGCGGAACTGCAGCGGCGACATGTTCACGGCGACGCGAACGTCGTCAGGCCAGTTCGCGGCATCGCTGCAGGCCCGGAGCAACATCGTGCGTCCCAGCGCCGAGATCAGCCCGGTCTCCTCCGCAATCGGAATGAACTCGGACGGCGGGATCATGCCGCGCTCCGGATGCGGCCAGCGCACCAGCGCCTCGAAGCCGGTGATGCGCCCGGTCGCGAGATCGATCAGCGGCTGATAGTGAGGCTGCAGCGCGTCGTGCTGGATGGCGTCGCGCAACTCGCTCTCGAGCCTGCGCCGGCGCTGTGCCCGCGCGTCCATGCCGGCTTCGAAATAGCTGAAGGTGCCGCGCGTCTCGGTCTTGGCGCGCGACAGCGCCATGGCAGCGTTCTTCAACAGCTTCTCGGCATCGTCACCATCGTTCGGCGCCATCGCGATGCCGATCGTCGCCCCAATCGTCACGGCGCTGCCGTCGATGAGATAGGGATCGGCGATCGCCTGCAGCAGGCGGCCGCAGAGCTGGGCGGCATCCTCCGGCCGCGCCAACCCGCCCTGCACGATCGCAAACTCATCCGAGTTGAGGCGCGCGACGATGTCATCCTGGCGCAGCATCGACCGCAGCCGCTTGCCGACGCCGCGCAGCAGCCGGTCGCCGACGGCATGGCCCAGCGTGTCGTTGACCGACTTGAAGTTGTCGAGACCGAGCACCAGCACGGCGATCTTCTCGGAGCCGCGCCGCATCTGCAGCAGCTTGTCATCGATCTGCTGGCGCAGCAGGTTGCGGCTCGGCAGGCCGGTCAGCGCGTCGTGCTGGGCCAGGAAGGCGAGCCGCGCCTCGGCGCGCTTGCGCTCGGTGATGTCCATCAGCGCCAGCAGCACGGCCGGCTGATCGTTATGCACGAGATGACGCGAATAGATGGCGAGATCGATCAAAGCGCCGTCGGCGCGAACATGCTTCCAGGTGCGCGCCGCCCGCTCTTCATCTGATAGTTCGCCGGCCCAGGGTGGCTCGCTCTCATAGGCTTGAAGATTGCGGATGCTGAGACGCTCGAACGCCGCGCGGCCGTAGCCATAATGCCGAGCGGCGGCTTCGTTGACGCTCAGCACACGGCCATCGTCCCGGGCGCAGACGATCATCGGCACCGGATTGCCGTCGAACAGCAGCCGAAATGATTCTTCGCGCTGCTTCAATTCGGTGATGTCGACGCGCAGGCCGATGACGCCGCCATCACGGGTCAATCGCTCCTCGATCAGGATCGTCCGGCCGTCGGCCAGCCGCTGCTCGTGACGTCCGCTGGGTTGGAACAGCTTCTGCAGCCGCTGGGCGATCCACTCGTCCTCGCGCCCGGCCGCTTCGGGATAGTCGCCGCGCGCCACGCCGACCCGGATCGTATCCTGCAGCCGCGCTCCCGGCGCGAACAGATCCGAGCTGCGATTGTAGATCTCGGAATATTTCTTGTTCCAGAGAATGTAGCGGCCGTCGGAATCGAGGAACACGATCCCCTCGGGAAGGATGTCGATCGCCTCCATCAGGCGGTCATGCGCCTTGTTCGCCTCGGCAATCGCCGCGTCCGCTGTGGCGCGTGGATCCGCCACGTCGCGCGCCTTGGCCGTCAGCCGCCCAAGCTTCGGGATTGGCTTGGCCGCCAGTCGGGAACCACAGGCGCGGGGCGCGCGGGCCGGCTTCTTGGGCTTGGTTGGCCGAACGGGCCGCATCGCATGCCTCTCTGTTCTTCGTGAGAGGCAGTGTTCCGCCAAGTATCTAAGGAATGGTATCTTGGTGCAGGCCACCAACGGCGAGAGGCGGCACGAAATGAGCAACTGGCTCGCTTATTCCCGCGAGCCCGCTCCTGCGAAGCTCAGTCGATACAACCTGGAATAGGTAAAAACGGCGAGCCGCCCAGCAAAAAATACTCGCATACCGGGTATGGGCCATCAAGATGCTGTTCAACTGTCGAACGAAATCAGGCAATTGAACCTTGTTGGGCCGGTTCCGCCAAACCGACAGCAGGGTTACGGGCCGGTTAAGATCGCCATGAATCCGCGCGCCCTTCCCTGCCCGCCTACAACCGCTACACTGCAACGCATGCAAGCTCGCCTGATTCTGCTCGCAGCCGCCGTCGGAATGGCCGCCCTGGCCGGGGCCGCGCCGCTTTGGGCACAGGACAAGGGCAGCGTGGAGCCGAAGGCGCTGCCGCCGCTGGCCCATCCGGACGCGCCGGGCACACCGGCCAAGGAGCTGTTCGCCCGCCGGCTGCTGCCCTCGGCGCAGCCGACCAAGGTCCTTGGCACCTACAATCGCGGCTGCATCGCCGGCGCCGAGCGGATGCCGATCAATGGCGACGACTGGCAGGTGATGCGGCTGTCGCGCAACCGCAATTTCGGTCACCCGCTGATGATCGCGCTGCTCAAGCGGCTGGCGGTCCGGGCGCACAAGGATGCGGGCTGGCCCGGCATCCTGGTCGGCGACATCGGCCAGCCCCGCGGCGGCCCGGCGTTGAGCGGCCATGCCAGCCACCAGATCGGGCTCGACGCCGACATCTGGCTGACGCCGATGCCCGAGCACCGGCTATCGAGGAACGAGCGCGAGGAGATGTCTGCGGTCATGATGGTGCGGCCGGACCGCCTCGACGTCGATCCGCGCGTGTTCACGCCAGGACATCTGGCCGTGATTCGTGCGGCGGCGAAGGAGCCGGCGGTGCAGCGCATCTTCGTCAACGCCGCGATCAAGAAGGCGCTGTGCCGCGACGCCCGGGGGGACCGTAGCTGGTTGACCAAGGTGCGGCCGTGGTGGGGGCACGACTACCACTTCCACATCCGCATGGTGTGCCCGGCCGGCAATCCGGACTGCCACGGCCAGACCGACCAGGACGGCGGCGACGGCTGCGGTGATCTCGACTACTGGTTCTCCGACGCGGTACTGCATCCGCCACCGCCGAAGGAGCCGCCGAAGCCGCCGCAGCCGATCACCATGGCGCAGCTGCCGCCGAGCTGCCGTGCCGTGCTGCATGCGCCGGATGCCAGGAATTGAGTCGCAAGGCACATACTCAAGGCACGTATTTGAGACTCGCGGCAGCGTCCGCTGATCGGCTAAGCTGACGACATCGCGCCGTAAGCGTGATCATCACACATCGGGACGACGGTCCCACGTCCTCATCGATCCGCTGCGTCCAACGCGAACCGCGGCGCATCTGCGTACGAGACCGTCATCATGCCAACCCATTCGCTGGGCGCCAGCGCCCTCCTCCTCACCCTGTGCGCGACCACGGCCACGCTCGCGGCCGAGCCCAGCGGCTGCGACAAGTTCAAATGGGACATCGCGCGTGAGCGCGCAGCGTTGACCGCGACCAACACTCCAAAGCTCGATTCGGGCGCTGACATCGCAGCGCTGCCTGCGTCGAGCCTGTCGCTGAGCTTGCGTCCGGCCGCCGACGCCAAGCTGCCGACCCCGCCGGAACGCGCGCCGAAGGACGGCACCTTCGCCGGCTTTGCGCGGATCACAACGGCCCCCAAAGTGGGCATCTACACCGTGAGCCTGTCAGCCGCGGCCTGGATCGACGTCGTACAGGACGGCAAGATCCTCAAGCCGATCGCGTTCAGCGGCGCCACCGACTGCGACGGCATCCGCAAGACCGTGAAATACGAGCTCGGCGCACAGCCCGTCCTGCTGCAGATCAGCGGCGCGCCGGAAGCCGTGATCTCGGTCGCCATCCTGCCGGCGGAGTGAGCTTGGCCACCAGCGGACACCCCTGTCATGAACCGTGCGCTGTTGTCGGAGATGCGCTATACTTATTCGATGATCAAGGCGCTCGAACACGCAATATCGGAGCTTGCGCGGCTGCCGGAGGCAGATCAGGAGCAGATCAGCCGAGAGCTGGTCGCGCATGTCCAGAAACTTCAGGCGCTTCGCGACGCGCTCGACCTGGGCGTGAAGTCCCTCGACGCAGGGAACGGTCAGACGTTAGACATCGAAGAGTTGATCCAGCGGAAAAACGCAGGACATGTCCGCGGGTGAGCGCAGCGCGCTTTGGTCGCCAGACGCTGTCGGCGACCTCGAACGCCTTTGGGATTACCTAGCGGCTGCGGCCGGGCCAGCGACCGCCGACCGGGTCCTGCGCGATGTTCAGAGCGTTGTACTGACCCTGGCCGAGTTCCCGCACGCGGGGCGGTCTCGCGACGAACTGCGACCAGGTCTTCGTTCGATTCCGGTCGGCGCTCAGGTCGTGTTCTACCGCGTCGTGAACGACAGACCGCAGATCGTCAGGATCATAGACGGAAGACAAGACATTGCTGCGGTCTTCACGGACGAGAAGCCGTCGAATTAGCTCGATCCGAGGAAACCGCCCTCACACCCCCACCACCGACGACCACACATCGGCGAGCTTGCGCTTGACTTGCTCCTTGCGCGTCAGCACCTGCACATCCTCTTCGTCCTCGGGCAGGCGCAGGCCGACGACGTTGACGCGGCCGCCGGAGATCGAGCGCGCGACCAGCACGATGGTGTCGAGCGCGACCGTGGCGCCTTCCTTCGGCGCGTTGTCGAGATGGATGTCGAAGTAATCGGCCAGCGTCAGCTTGTCCTCGCCTTCGCCGAGCTTGACGCCATAGATGCCAGCGACCTCGTCGAGCGTGTGCTCGGCCGAAACCATGAAGTCGCCGAGCAGATGCGGATCGGGCGCCGCCGACGGCGGCATGTCGACGAAAAAACGATCGAGCGACTCGGCCTTCTCCGGCGGCGCCAGCAGATAGAGATAGTCGCCGGGCGCGATCGGATCGGCCTCGACGGGCGACAGGATCTGCTGGTTGCGGATCACCAGGGTCGGCTTCGACCAGGACGGGATCAGCCCGCGGCGGAAATACAGGCTCTTGGAGCGGATCGCGTATCCGACGAGCTGCTGCTCCAGCTGTCCCGGCAGATCGAGCTCGATGCGGCGCGGGCCGCGGTCGGTGCGCGGCAATGCGACGTGCAGCTTGCGCGCGGCGACGCCGAGCGTCCAGCCCTGCGCCAGCAGCGAGATGATCACGACCACGAAGGCGACGTCGAAATACAGATACGCCTTTGACAGGCCGACCAGCATTGGGATCGACGCGAGGAAGATCGCGACCGCGCCGCGCAGGCCGGTCCAGGCGATGAACGCCTTCTCCCGCCAGTTGAAACGGAACGGATAGAGACACAGAAACACCGCGGCCGGCCGCGCCACCAGCATCAGCATCAGGGCCACGGCAATCGCCGGCAGCAGGCTGTCGAGCAGCCGATGCGGTGACACCAGGAGTCCGAGCAGCACGAACATCACGATTTGTGCGAGCCAGGTCGCCGCGTCGAGGAAGGTGACGACCGAGTTATGTGCGCGCGTCGGTCGGTTGCCGACGATGAGGCCGGCGAGATAGACAGCGAGGAACCCGGAGCCATGCGCGATCTGCGCCATGCCGAAAATGACCAGCGCGGCCGTGGTGACAAACGGCGCATGCAGGCCTTGCGGCAGTGCCACCTTGTTGAGGCCGATGACGACCAGCCGGCCGCCGACGATGCCGAACAGCGTGCCGAGCACGGCCTCGCTGACCAGCTCGAACACGAAATGCCCGAACGAACCGTGCCCGACCGAGATCAGCTCGACCAGCATCAGGGTGAGGAAGACGGCGAACGGATCGTTGCTGCCGGATTCCGCCTCGAGGGTCGCGCCGACGCGGGGGCGCAGGCGCAATCCTTGCGCATGCACCAGCAGGAACACCGCCGCGGCGTCGGTCGAGGCGATGACCGCTCCGACCAGCATGGCCTCGGTCCAGCCGAGATCGAGCGCATATTTCGCAACCGGCGCGGTGAGGAACGCCGTCAACAGCACGCCGACAGTCGCCAGCACTGTCGATGGCGCCAGCACGGTGCGGATGCTCTGGAATCGTGTGCGCAGCCCGCCGTCGAACAGGATCAGCGCCAAGGCGACCGATCCGACCAGATAAGTCGTACGGACGTCCTGGAATTCGATATGACCCGGACCGGAATCACCTGCCAGCATGCCAATCACCAGGAACACCAGCAGCAGCGGTGCACCGAAACGGAGCGCCAGCAGGCTGGACAGGATCCCGGCCATGACCAGGACCGCCCCGAGGAGGATGGCAATGCTGACGGCGTCGAGTGATGTCATGAAAAAACGTTGATGAATCCGACTTTTACATCCTTATCGTCGCCACACTTGCACGCCAACCGGATTTGCTCATATCGCGGCGATTTGCCCATTTTTCCATCCTCGACCGCGTTCGGGGTATATTTCAGGGCAATCGCTTGTAACGAAAACGAACTAAATCCCGCCGACCGGGCCTGCCCGCGCCCCTGTTCCTCTCCGAGACCCCGCTGATGGACCTCGACCTCAAAGACGTTCTCGAATTCCTGCAGACCGTTGCCCGCTCGATCGGCGCCGAGGTCACCTCGCCCTGGTTCTATCTTCAGCTCGGCCTCGTGCTGAGCGGCGCCGGCATCGCGTTCGCGGCGAGCGCAGCGGTGCGCGCGCGCATCGACCTGACGTCGCTGGCGATGGGCTGGCCCGGACCGCTGCGGCAGCTGCTGCGGGTGCTGCTGGAGAGCGTCACCACCGTCGTGTTCGTAATCCTGATGCGGATCGCGCGCACCGGCATGCTGCTGTGGACGTGGCCGAGCCGCAGCTACCTGCTCGCCGTCGCGCTCAAACTGGCGCTGGCCTGGATCGTCATCCGCCTGATCACCTCGGTGATCCGAAGCCACTTCATCGTCCAGACCGTGTCGATCGCGGCTTGGCTGGTCGCGGCGCTCAGCATCATCGGCCAGCTCGACAACGTCGTCGATGCGCTGGACTCGGTCTCGGTCGTGCTCGGCGGCCTGCGGCTGACGCCGCTCCTGGTGATCAAGCTTGGCGTGCTGCTGCTCGGCGTGCTCTGGCTGACCAACGTCGCCAGCAATTTCGTCGAGAGCCGGATCACGCGCTCGACCGACCTGACGCCCTCGATCCAGGTGCTGCTGATCAAGATGGTCCGCATGGGCCTGATGATCCTCGGCATCGCCATCGCGATCAGCGCTGTCGGCATCAACCTGTCGGCGCTGGCGATCTTCTCCGGCGCCGCCGGCGTCGGTATCGGTCTAGGCCTGCAGCGCATCGTCGCCAATTTCGTCGCCGGCATCATCCTGCTCGCCGACAAATCGGTGAAGCCGGGCGATCTCGTGACCATCGGCGACAGCTCGGGGCGCATCAGCGCGATGAACACGCGCTACATCTCGGTCGCCGCCGGCGACGGCCGCGAGTTCCTGATCCCGAACGAGGATCTGGTGACGCAGAAGGTCACCAACTGGACCTATACCGACAAGAACACGCTGGTGAAGGTCAATTTCGGCACCAATTACGACGCCAACCCGCGCGTCGTCTGCAAGCTCGCCACCGACATCGCCGCCGAGATGCCGCGTACGCTGAAATCCAAGGCGCCGAACTGCCTGCTGACCGAGTTCACCGAGGCCGGCATGAAGTTCTCGCTGACAACGTGGATCGCCGACCCCAGCTATATGGACAGCGTCAAGAGCGAGGTGATGCTGGCGTTGTGGGAGGCGTTCAAGCGCGAAGGCATCCGGGTGCCTTATCCGGTGCGAGAGCTTCGCGTTCGCGGCGGCGCACTGCCGGTGGAAACCACCGTCGAGGTCCCGACCGGCTAGGCTCCCGGCCAATCCGGCCGTGCAGACCCGGCTTGCACCGGCCGGCACGATCATTAAATTAGGCGATCACCCCACGACATGTTCGAGAACGAAACAGGCCCATGAGCTATATCGAAGCCACCGACACCGCTGCGCGCAAGAATGGCCAGATCAAGCTGCATGGCGCGAGCGGCTTTGCCGGCATGCGCAAGGCCGGCGCGCTGGTGTCGAAGTGCCTGGACGCGCTCACCGACATCGTCAAGCCGGGCGTCCCGACCTCGCGGATCGACGATCTCGTGCGCGAATTCGCCTTCAGCCATGGCGCCTATCCCGCGACGCTGATGTACCGCGGCTACCGCTACTCGACCTGCACCTCGATCAACCACGTCGTCTGCCACGGCATGCCGAACGACCGGCCGATGAAAGAGGGCGACATCATCAATATCGACGTCACCTTCATCGTCGACGGCTGGTACGGCGATTCGAGCCGGATGTATGCGATCGGCCCGATCTCGCGCAAGGCGGAGCGGCTGATCGAGGTCACCTACGAATCGATGATGCGCGGCATCGCCGCTGTCAGGCCCGGCGCCACCACCGGCGACATCGGCCACGCGATCCAGAGCTTCGTCGAGCCGCAGGGCATGAGCGTGGTGCGCGACTTCTGCGGCCATGGCCTCGGCCGGCTGTTCCATGACGAGCCGAACATCATCCATGTCGGCCGGCCCGGCGAGGGCGTGCTGCTCAAGCCCGGCATGTTCTTCACCATCGAGCCGATGATCAATCTCGGCAAGCCGCATGTGAAGATCCTGTCCGACGGCTGGACCGCCGTGACGCGCGACCGCTCGCTGTCGGCGCAGTTCGAGCATTCGGTCGGCGTCACCAATGACGGCGTCGAGATCTTCACGCTGTCCGAGCGCCATGGCGAGAAGCCGCTGACGCAGGTGTGAGCGGCCGCCAGCCGGTTTAGCCGCGGCGCGTCCGATTGTTGCCATCCGGGATTGCTCGACTGCCGCTCCATCGCAAGGCGATCGCGGGAGGCCGCTCTGACCAATGCAACGCGCCGGGGCGTCCTCGGCCTGCTCTCGTCCGGCGCGGCGCTGCTCGCGCCAGCGGCCCGCGCGGCGTCGGAGACACAGGTCTCAGCGACCGCAGCCGATGACGCCTGCCTGCTGACGCCGCAGTCCGAATCCGGGCCCTATTACCTCGATCCCAAGCTGCTGCGCGCCGATATTGCCGAAGGCCGGCCCGGCGTGCCGCTGGCGTTGCGCCTGCGCGTCATCGAGGCCGGGTCCTGCATGGCCATCGCGGGCGCGCGCGTCGACGTCTGGCATTGCGACGCGCGCGGCATCTATTCGGGCTATCCGGGCCAGAGCGACAGCCACAAGCTCGACGAGAGCGGCAAGACTTATCTGCGCGGCACGCAGATGGCCGACGCCGCGGGCTGGGCCGGCTTCAGGACCATCTATCCCGGCTGGTATCCGGGCCGCGCCACCCACATCCACTTCCGGGTGTTCCTCGACGACGCCACGGTGCTGACCGGGCAGACGTTCTTTCCCGAAGCACTCAACGAGTTCATCTACAGCAACGTGCCCGACTACACGGGACGGCCGAAGCAGCGGCTCGTCATCAATGCCAACGATCGCGTCGCCACCGAGGCCGACGCCGATCACAAGGCGTATTGCGCGATCAAGGAAGAGCGCGACCATTATCTCGCGACACTGACGCTGGCAGTGAGCCGAAAGCCGGGCGCGGCGGTCGAGATGCCCACCGGAAAGCTGCCACCGGTGCCCTGGATCAAGGACCGGCTGGCCGCGCTGGTGCCCGGCCTCAAGCGCAACCCGTTCTGATCAGCTGCGCTCCGTGAACTGATAGGCCAAGGCGGCCAGCGGCAGCGCCGTGCCGAGTACGGCCGCCAGCGTCCAGCCGCCATGCGCATAGGCGAACGCGCCTAGACCCGAGCCGGCAGCCCCCGCGACGAAGAAGGTCGTCATGTACAAGCCGTTGAGCCGGCTGCGCTGGCCGGCGCCGAGCATGAACAGAACGCGATAGCCGAGGATCAGGCTGAGCTGCGCGCCGCAATCGATCGCGATTGCTGCGATCACCAGCGCTGCCAGCGACCATGTCGTCCCCAAGGGAACCACAAGCGTCAGCGCGAAGCCCAGCGCACACATCAGCATCGAGGCGATCGTCGCCGGCCGCGTCCAGCCGCGATCGGCAATGCGGCCGGCCACTGGCGCCATGATCGCCCCGGCGACGCCGGCGAGCGCGAACAGCGCAATGCCGGTCTGCGACATCCGGAAATCGGGCCCGGCGAGCAGGAGCGGCGCGGTGGTCCAGAACACGCTGAAGCCGCCGAACAGCGCCGCTTGGTAAAGCGCCCGGCGGCGCAGCGCCGGCGTGTCGCGATAGAGCTGCACCATGGAGCCGAGCAGCTGGCCGTAGCTCAGCCGCGCCTGCGGCTCGCGCGGCGGCAGCGCGACCCGCAGCAGCACGGCGAGCATCAGCATGGCCGCCGCCGACGCGGCGTAGATGACATGCCACGACGCATGGGCCGCGACGAAGCTCGCGACCGGCCGCGCCAGCATGATGCCGAGCATCAACCCCGTGGTGACGTTGCCGACCGTGCGGCCACGGATCGCCTCCGGTGCCATGTGTCCGGCATAGGGGATCAGGATCTGCACCGCGACCGACCCGAAGCCGGTCAGGAGCGCCGACAGCAGGAAAGTCGACGGCTGCGTCGACAGCGAAGCCGCCGCCAGCGCAGCCGCGCCGACGACGATCGTTGCAATAACGAGCTTGCGGTTCTCGATGAGATCGCCGAGCGGCACCACGAACAGGAGCCCGGCGCCGTAGCCGATCTGACTCATGGTCACCAGCAAGCCGGCGAGCTGCGGCCGCAGCCCGAGCTCGGCGCTGATCGGCCCGATCAGCGGCTGCGCATAATAGATGTTGGCGACGATCAGCCCGCAGGAGAAGGCCAGCAGCAGCGTGATCCAGGCCGACAACGGATCGGCGGACTCGGACGTCAGGGTGGTCAACGCAGATCTCTCTCAGGCAGGGGTGGCGGGCCATTGGGCCCGCGAGAACGGGAGCTGTCGAGACGCGATTTTGCATCGCAACATTCAAGCCGGACATAGGTCCTGAGATCGACAGTACCAATTCACGTCTGCGTGGCCATGCGGAGACGCATGGCCTGCCCTGCACGCGGCGATCGCTCTCGCCTCAAGGGTTGGTGCGCGGCGCCGGCGACGGCTCGCCGTCCGCGCTCCCGCGGCCTCCGGTGATCCGCGGCAGCAGCATCGGAACCCGGCGGCGGTAGCGCTCATAGGTGTCGCCGAACTGGGTCACCAGGTCGCGCTCCTCGAGCTGCACGCCCAGCAGGATGTAGGCGGTGCTGAGCGCCGCGAACAGCACATGACCGACGGACATCTCCGGCGTGGCCCAGAAGGCGATCAGGAATCCGAGCATCAGCGGATGGCGCACCAGGCGATACAGCAGCGGCGTCTTGAACGGATGGGCCGGCGGTTGCGTCCCACGCAGGGCGAAGATCGCCTGGCGCAGCCCGAACAGATCGAAATGATCGATCAGATAGGTCGAGGTGAGCGCGATCAGCCAGCCGAGCCACTGCAGGGCCGTCAGAGCGATCGCCGCGGCGCCCTCGACGCGCCACACGAGCATGGGGATCGGCCGCCACTGCCAGAGCAGCAGTAGCAGGACCAGGCTCGACAACAAGACATAGGTGCTGCGCTCGCAGGCCGGAGGAATGATGCGCGTCCATGCGCGCTTGAAGGCCGGACGGGCCATCACGCTGTGCTGGACCGCGAACAGCACGAGCAGCAGCACATCGATGATGACGGCCTCAGTGACAGGGCCGGACACGCCGACGTCGATCGACTTGGGGGTCAGATAGTTGATATTGCCGACGAAACCGACCGCCCACACGAATGACATAAGAAAAAGCGCATAGCTCGTAACGGCGTAGAATAGGATGAGGAGACGACCGGACATGTTGATTTCCTTGTTGAACGAGGACGGCCTGGCCGAAATCGCGACGCTCGATCGGCCGATCGCGTGCGTCGTTCGCCAGCCTGAGCCGTAGCAAACGACCGTCCCCCAAGCGTCCCCCGGACGCGCTCATGCAGGTCCCATGATGGTTCCGCTCCACGTCCGGACATTCGGCTTCCCCGAGTTGCAGCGCGACGGCCAGGCCTGTCCGCTGTCGCTGCGCAAGGGCCTTGCCCTGCTGGTCTATCTGGCCGAGTCCAAGGGCCCAATTGCGCGCGACACCGTAGTCGCGATGCTCTGGCCTGACAGCGCCGAGGACGTCGCGCGGGCGCGGCTGCGCCGGCTGCTGCACCGGATCCAGCTGACGCTCGGCGACGGATGCCTGACGATCGACCGGTCGACCATTCGATGGGCGGCGACGGTCGCATTGGAGGTCGACTCCGCGCTGTTCGAAGCCGCGTGCGATCGCGGCGAGTTCGAGCTGGCCTGCCGGCTCTACACCGGCGATTTCCTCGACGGCTTCAGTCCCGGCGACAGCCCGCAATTCGACGAATGGGCCTTCTTCCGCCGCGAGGCGCTGCGCGGCCGGGCGGTGCAGGCGCTGGAGCGCGTGGTGCAGGACTGCAGCGCCGCCGGCGACCATGCCGCTGCAGCCGCCCATGCCCACCGCCTCGTCGCGCTCGATCCGCTCAGCGAGGTTTATGGCCGCTCCTTGATCCGCAGCCTGCTGCTGGCTGGCGACCGCGCGGCGGCCGAGCGTCAGCTTGAGGCGTTGACGCAGCGCCTGCGCGACGAACTCGGCGTCGCTCCCGAGGCCGAGACGCTGGCGCTGCTGAAGCCTGACGCAGCCGGAGGCGAGACCGTTCCACCGACCCGCTATGTTCGCGGCGGCAGCGTTCACCTCGCCTACCAGACCTACGGCCAGGGCCCGCTGGACGTCCTACTGCTGCCCGGCTTCGTCTCGCATGTCGAGCGCATCTGGGAGGAGCCGCGCTGCCGGGCCCTGCTCTCCGCGCTCGCCGCCATGGGCCGGCTGATCCTGTTCGACCGTCGCGGCATCGGGCTCTCCGACCGGGTCGGCTTGAGCCCGAGCGTGGCGGCGACCGCGCGCGACATCTCGACCGTGCTCGACGCGGCCGGCAGCCGGCGCACGCTGCTGCTCGGCGCCTCCGAGGCCGGCCCGGCCTGCATCGCCTTCGCCGCCGATCATCCCGAGCGGGTCGCCGGCCTGATCCTGTTCGCCTCGCTCGCCAAGGGCAGCGCCACGCCGGACTATCCGCACGCGCTGCAGGCCGCCCAATACGACATCTGGCTGCAACAGCTCGTCGCGGAATGGGGCGGGCCGGCCGGCATCGAGACCTTCGCGCCCAGCCTCGCCGCCGATCCGCAAGCGCGCGCCTGGTGGGCCGGCCTGCTGCGCGCATCGTCCAGCCCGGGCGCCATCAAGGGCCTGCTCGAGGCGTTGCGGGACATGGATGTCCGCGATCTGCTCGGCCGGATCGCAGCGCCGACCCTGGTGCTGCACCGCCGCCGCGACCGCGCCGTGCTGGTCGGCGCCGGCCGTGATCTCGCCGCCCACATTCCGCAGGCGAGCTTCGTCGAACTCGACGGCGCTGATCATTGGATGTTCGCTGGCGACCAGCAGCCGGTGCTTGCCAGTATCCAGGCGTTCATCAGCCGCCTCCCGGCCTAACCGGGACGGCGCGACCGATGGTCGTCCAAACAAGAAAGCGACTCGATGGCCCTACCAGACGATGCAGCATTCCGGCGCGAGCAGAGACAGGTCGCAGCTGGCATGGCCGCCGCCGCTCTGATCGCGATCGCCGCGATCGCATTTGCGTTGTGGAAGGCCGAAGGCCCGGCCCAGCCGGCGGCCGAGCGGCTCGCGCTCGCCTTGAAGCTCGATCTGTTCGTGATCGTCTGGCTGCTCGCATCGATCGGCAACGTCGCCCGGCTGCGCTTCTTCTCGGCGCAGGACATCGCCGGCAGTGCGACCACCGTGGCGAGCGACGCGGTCCGGCGCGGCAATGCGATCCTGCAGAACACGCTGGAGCAGGCGGTGCTGGCGGTCGGGGTCCATCTCGGGCTCGCGGCCACGCTGCCGAACCCGGCGCCCCTGCTGATCACGCTCGTGGTGCTGTTCGGGCTCGGACGGCTGTTGTTCTGGCTCGGCTATGCCGGCGGCGCGGCGGGCCGCGCCCTGGGCTTTGCGCTGACGTTCTACCCGACTGCCTTTTCGCTGATCGCAGGCATCGTCCTGGTGCTGACGGGGCACACCGCCTGAGGCCGAACACTTCGAGGTTGCAAAACCGCCGAGCAAGAGCATGCTTATGCCGATGCCCGAGAAAGCCCTTCCCCCGACCGATACGCCGCCGGAGACGCCGCACTATCACGGCCACCGGCAACGGCTGCGCGAGCGCTTCCACAGCGCCGGTCCCGACGCGCTCAACGACTACGAGCTGTTGGAGATGGCGCTGTTTCCGGCGCTGCCGCGCCGCGACGTCAAGCCGCTAGCAAAGGCGCTGATCAAGACCTTCGGATCGTTTGCCGAAGTCGTACATGCGCCCGAGCCACGCCTGCGCGAGATCGACGGCCTGGGCGATGCCTCGATCACCCAGCTCAAGCTGATCGCGGCCGCCGCGCATCGGATCGCGCGCGGCCAGGTCCGGCAGAAGCACGCGCTGGCGTCGTGGCAGGACGTCATCACTTATTGCCGCACCAGCATGGCGTTCGCCGACAAGGAGCAGTTCAGGCTGCTGTTCCTCGACAAGCGCAACCAGCTGATCGCCGACGAGGTGCAGCAGACCGGCACCGTCGACCACACCCCGGTCTATCCGCGCGAGGTGATCAAGCGCGCGCTGGAACTGTCCGCCACAGCGATCATCCTGGTGCACAACCACCCCTCCGGCGATCCGACGCCGTCGCAGGCCGACATCCGCATGACCAAGACGATCGTCGACATCGCCAAGCCGCTCGGCATCACCGTCCACGACCACATCATCGTCGGCAAGAACGGACATACGAGCCTGAAGGGCTCAGGGCTGATGTGAGGCTGTCGTTTTCGGCAGATGCTGGGTGGGCATCATCGGCATGCCAAACGGCCGGCCCTCGACAACCCGGACAATCGAGCGACAAAATCCCTGGCTATTGTCTGTCACGCTCGCCAAGATCAAGCAGACTACCAGCACGCCACCGGCGCAACGTTAGCCACCGCCTGCGCGAATACTTCTCACAAATACAACCCAATGCTTCGAAAAGGCCATTCGTCGGCCCAGGTCATTTAAAATGCAGTTTTCCGCCCGTCTGTTGCTCGAACATCCCCAGTCCGTTTCGGCGTCCCAGATCCAAGCTCAGCTCGTGCAACTCGCCCCCGGGACCAAGATCGACCTTCCGATGGGATCAACGGCGGCTTCGGCGGCCGGCGCTGACATCATCATCAACATCAACGATGAGCCGATCTCAGTTACATCCATCCCCGCGCCGGCCGAGTTGCAGGTGGTCGAACGAGAGCACTACGCCAATCACATCTGGCCGTCGTTCGAAGCCGATACGGCCAGGCAGAGCGCGCACATTATCGTCGCTGCGACCCGTGATGTTTCCCAACGCGAGCCTGCTCTCGCTCAAGCAAGGGCAGTGACATTGGCGACGGCCGCTATCGCCCGTCTCATTTCGTTTATCGGGGTTCAGTGGGTGGAGGGAACGAACTCGATCAGTGCGGCAGGCTTCATCAGAGCAACCGAGACCATCGGCAGACAGGATGCGAATGCCGTCCCGTTTTGGGTTCGCATCCTGATGTATCCGGACAAGTCCAAGAGCGACCAGCCGCGCATCATCGGGGGAACTCTCGGGCTGCACTTCTTCGGCCTCTTGGATCTCGAATATCCCGCATGCAGCCTTGAGCCGCGCCTCCTCATGCAGCATGCCTACGCGACGGCTGAATATCTGCTTGGCTCAGGCAAGTCCCTGCTCGATGGGGAAACAATCGGCGTTGAAGGCGAGAGTCCCGCATTCAAGGTGTCCTATGCGCGGGACGGCGTGTTCGTCCCGTTTCCGGTGGCGCGCCTCAACGCCATCTCCGGCAAGAAGCGATGGTGGCGGTGGTAGAGCCGGCCACGCGGTGAGCTCCGCCCCCTCGCGTCTCGCCACGGCTCACGCCCAGCGGCGTGCCATGGCGACGCAAAGGACCACGACGGCAGCGGCAACAACCATCGCGGCTGACACCGGCTCGTGCAGCAGCAGGCTCGCCAGAGCGAGGCCGAGAAACGGCTGCAGCAGCTGCAGCTGCCCGACGGTCGCAGTGCCGCCGCGCGCCAGGCCGCGGTACCAGAAGGCAAAGCCGATGAACATGCTGAAGACCGACACATAGGCGAGGCCAAGCCACGCCGCCGCCGTGACGGGTTGCGAGATGTCCGGCAGCGTGATCAGCGTCAGCAGCAGCATGACCGGCGACGCCAGCAGTAGCGCCCAGGAGATCACCTGCCAGCCGCCGAGCCGTCGCGTCAGCATCGCGCCCTCGGCGTAGCCGAGACCGCAGACGAGGATCGCGGCGATCATCGCGAGATCACCGACGGGCGATGCGGCACCGTCGCGTGACAGTGCAAATCCCGACACCGCCGCGGCGCCGACACAGGCGAACAGCCAGAACAGCGGCCGCGGCCGCTCGCCGCCGCGCAGCACGCCGAACAGCGCGGTCGACAACGGCAGCAGCCCGACGAAGACGATCGCATGCGCCGAGGTGATGTGCTGCAGCGCCAGCGCCGTCAGCAGCGGAAAGCCTGCGACCACCCCGAGCGCGACGATCCCCAGTGAAGCGAAATCCTGCCGTGCCGGACGCGGCTGGCGCAGCCAGGCGAGGCACAAGGCCGCCAGCAGCGCCGCGAGCGTGGCTCGCGCACCGGTCAGGAACAGCGGCGCAAAACCTTCGAGCGCCGCCCGCGTCGCCGGCAGCGAGCCGCTGAAGATCGCCATCCCGATGGCGCCGCTGCCCCAACCCTCGACCGAACCCTTCATCGCTGCCCTCCGTGCGGGTTCGGCTTACCGCGGGACGCCTTGCCCGGATAGCCACAAATCAATACAATTCAGCCAAACTGTACTGATACTCAAAGTGATACAATTGCGTCCAGAGCCCTCCGACACGCGCCGAGCCGGCGCCCGAACCGCAGCCGTGATCGATGCCATCCGGCAGCGGCTGGCGACGCGCGCGCTCGGGCCCGGGCAGCGCCTGCCGTCGATCCGCGCCCTTGCGACGACCATGGGCGTGGCGCCGGCGACCGTGGTCGAAGCCTACGACCGTCTGGCGGCCGAGGGCGTGATTCGCGCGCGGCGGGGATCGGGATTCTATGTCGTCGACGCGGCGCCGTCGCCGCTGCTGCTGACCGATCGGGAGCCGCGCCGGTCGCGCGCAATCGATCCGTTCTGGGTGTCGCGACAGTCGCTCGATGCCGATCCGAGGACGCCGACACCGGGCTGCGGCTGGCTGCCGTCCGACTGGCTGCCGCAGGAGGCGTTGCGGCGCGCGCTCCGCGGCCTGGCGCGGGGCGGCGGCTCCGCCCTGACCGATTATGGCGCGGCACGCGGATCGCCAGCGTTGCGGCGCGTGCTGCAGGGCCGGCTTGCCGGGCTCGGCATCGACGCGTTCAGCGAGCAGATCCTGCTGACCGCGTCGGGCACGCAGGCGATCGACCTGATCTGCCGCATGCTGCTCCGTCCCGGCGACACGGTGCTGGTCGACGATCCCTGCTACTTCAATTTCCTGGCGCTGCTGCAGGCGCATCAGGCACGGATCGTCAGCGTCGCCATGACGCCGACCGGTCCCGATATCGCGCAACTCGAAACAGTGCTCGCAGCCGAGCGGCCGCGGCTCTACATCACCAATTCGGGGGTGCACAATCCGACCGGCGCGACACTGTCGCTGCAGACGGCGCATCGGCTGCTCAACACCGCCGCCGCGCACGACATGCTCATCATCGAGGACGACATCTACGGCGATTTCGAGCTGGAGCCGTCGCCCCGACTCGCCGCGCTCGACGGGTTGCAGCGGGTGATCCTGATCGGCAGCTTCTCGAAGACGCTGTCCGCCTCAGTGCGGTCCGGCTACATCGCGGCGCGGCCGGACTGGATCGAGCCGCTGATCGATCTGCAGATCGCCACCGGCTTCGGCGGCCCCGGACAATTTGCCGCGGAGACGCTGGCGCAGGTGCTGACCGGCGGCAGCTACCGCAAGCACATGGACGAGTTGCGCGCACGGCTCGCACGGACCAGGCCGCGCGTGGCCGCACGGCTGCAGCGCCTCGGCATCACGCCCTGGCTGATGCCGCGCGGCGGCTTTCAGCTGTGGTGCCGGCTGCCAAACGGATGCACGGCGACCCAGGTCGCTCAGGCCGCGCTGGCCGACGATGTGGTGCTGGCGCCGGGTGACGTGTTCAGCGCCGCACGATCCGCGGCGACGATGATGCGCTTCAACATCGCGCATTGCGAGGATGGGCGCGTCTTCACCGCGCTGGAACGCGCGCTGCAGCACGAGGCCTCGCGCTGACCGGCGCGGCCTGCCGCAAGCGCGCGCTGATCAGTCCAGGCTCAGTAGCAGTAGCGCGGATGCACGCGGACATAGGCGCCGTCGCCACGCTGCAGGTAGCAGCCGTTGCGATAGGCATAATAGCCGCCGCGGCGACGCTCGCCATCGGCTGCGATCGCAGCGCCGGTGCCCGCGCCGATCACGGCGCCGATCGCCGCCCCGCGTCCGCCGCCGATCGCGCCGCCGAGGATGGCGCCGCCGGCGCCACCGAGAATCGCACCACCGAGCACGTCCTGCGCGGCAGCCTGATGCAGCGGCGCGACGGTCGCAAGCGTCAGCAGCGCAGCGGCGCTGAAGCGGGTGAAAAAGGAAATCCCCGGACGTCGGATCATGAAAAAGTCTCCGTTACGGGCTCGTTCGCCCGATCAGGCCGTTCTTGATGGCGATCAAGGCGCAGTCAAGGCAGGAGAATCACGGGCTTCCCAGCCACCGGGCGCAGCTGACGAACTGGATGTCGGCTCTATGCCGGCTGCGGCGGCAGGGCCTATTCGCCGCGATCCGGGGCGGTTGATGCGTTGCTGAGAAAACCCTTCGAAGGCGTGCTCGCTGCATCATCCTTCGGGTCGCCGACATTCTGCGCGAGAAGGCTCACCAGGATCGGACGGAGGTATCGCGGCGTGATCGGTTCGCGCAGCACGAACACACGCAGATACACCGCGCCGATTAGGCCCTGCATCAGGGGCCACGGGTCGGCGTCCCGCGGCCACTCGCCCCGTGTGACGGCGCGGTCGAAGGCTTGCTTCAACGTTTGGAAGCGCAGTGCCCACAGTTCCTGCATTTCCCGGGTGAGGGCCTCGTCCTCGCGCATCGCGAGTGCAAACTGCATGGCAGCGTAGCCGAGAGGGCTACTGAGATGGCGCCCCGCTGCAACCATCAGAGTGAGAAGGTCTTCGAGCAATGTGCCGCGGTTCGGCATCACGACCTTCTGCGCGAACAGCCCGAAGGTGGCCTCAACCACCAGCCCCTCGCGGGTTTTCCAGCGTCGATAGATCGAACTCTCATGCACGCCAGCGCGTGCCGCCACGGCGGCGATGGTCAGCTTATCGTAGCCCGAGTCCTGCAGCTCGGCGATCGTCGCGGCGACGACCGCTTCACGCACACGCGCGCTGCGTCCGCCGGGGCGCCGCCGCAGCGAGCCCTGATCTTCGGTCTGGAGCTTCATGCTGGCATTCTATCGGCCCATCGCCGGTCAGGCAACCAGCTAAAGCAATCTTTGTCGCGTTAGCTAACGCAAGACATCTTGCGTTTAGAGCGTGACCGTCTCATCATGTCCGCCGGCGGGGCCGATCCCCTGCCTTCGAGACCCCAAGAGAAAGAGGGCGACATGCAGGGAGTTACGTTCTTCAAGGATGGCGAGCCTGTGAGCGGCGAAACGCTGCTCAGGATGGAGGTGCGCCGGGCGCGGCACATGATGGCCATGCTCGCGCGCAAGCTGGATGCGGCGGCGATGGCCAAGCTGTTTGCGGAGGAGATCGCGCTCAGCGCTTCACAACAGTTGCAGTGGCGACAGGGGGAGACCTTTAGCGAATCTCTAGCTGTTGCCCATGTCGCCGAGGGTAGCGCCGCCGAATTCCTCGAATGGTATGTCACCGGCTATCTGCAGGCCAACACGGCAGCGATGCTGCGAGCCCATCCGGAGCACCTCGGAGTCCTACAGCTTCCGGGTGGCATCGTCGGTGTCCTCGAGGTCACCGGACATTCTCATGGACCGGAGTTGCTGCGCGCCAAGCGACTGGAAGATTGGTCGGGGATACCGATTCCGCTCGAGCCTGACATGCCCTATCGCCTGATGGCGCGCTCGGAATCGGAAGACGGCCAAGTGGTGGGCTACCTGCTGCACCAGTATCGCGACACGAATCCGGGCTTCGATGCGAGGCTGGCGATCTACTGGCCGGGCGGTGCACCGGAAGCATTGGTGAAGGGTCACGCGGACCATCTGATGGTGGAATTCAACAACTGGTTCCAGATGTATCTCCAGACACGAAAGCAGCCGGCCGACCTCATGCCTGTTGCGTTGACGGTGAACAGCTGAGGCGACTGTCGCGGACGAAGCAGCCCGCAATCCTGCGGACTGCTTCGATCCCGCGTCAGAAATGAACCGCTCTTCGTTGCCGGCTAAGACGTCTTCATGTCGGCCTTTGCGTTCAAGCTGCCAACTGAGAGCTGCAATTCAGCCTCGCCCGAACGGATCACACTGATAAAGGCGCGCATGCCAGCCGACAAATGCTTGTGTGGCGCGTAGTACAGGCTGAGCCGCGGCCCCGGAGGCGTCAGCTCCGACATGACGGGGATCAAGGCTCCCACCGTGATGTGCTCGCCGACGAGAGATTCACTGACCCAGGCGAGGCCGGCACCCTGGAGGGCTGCGTCGACCATCAGGGCTTGCCGGTTCAACGTGATGCCGCCTCCTACGTCGCACTCCACGGGTTCGCCATCCCTCAAGAACAGCCATGGCTGCAACGCGCCGTTAGGCAGTCGATTGCGGATGCAGGAGTGGTGCGCGAGGTCCGCGGGCTCGGCCGGCGGACTTCGACCGGCAAAGTAGGCGGGTGACCCGACGACGACCGAACGGGTCGGCAGGCCAAATCGCACGGAGATCATGTCCTGCGGCACAAGATGCTCGTGGCGAACGCCGGCGTCGAACCCTTCAGCCACGATATCCACCAAGCGACCTTCCGCCACCACGTCGAGCTGTACCGCGGGATAGCGTCTGGTGAACTCGAGCGCGTAGCGAAGCACGGTCCGGGCCGGACCTCCGTCAGGAATGTTGATACGCAAGACCCCGGCAGGCGTATCGCGGAATTCGTTGATCGCCTCCACTGCAGCCGACAAGTCGCTCAGCGCCGGCTTGACGCGTTGAAGGAACAGCTCGCCGGCCTCGGTGAGGGACACGCTTCGCGTCGAACGGCGGAAAAGGCTCACGCCCAGCTTCTGTTCAAGCGCAGCAACGGCATGGCTCACGGCCGATGGAGACATGTCCAGCTCCTTTGCCGCGCGTCGAAAATTGAGATGGCTCGCCACGATCACGAAGACATTCAGCGCGGTGAGATTTTCGGTCCGCATTGTTCGATCTCGTTCAACAGCTCATGCAACAGGCGCTGGATTGTTCCGTCAACTCGCGAAATCTATGCTGCCGGCTCAGGTCAGGTCCAGTCGCATGACGGTGGAGGTACGTAGTGCCGATCAACGTGGTGAAGCCACGCAATCCTTCGTTGCCTATCGCACCATATGCGCAGGCCATCGAGGTTTCCGCCATCAACAAGATGCTCTTCGTCAGCGGCACCATGGGCCTGCAGCCGGATGGCACGCTGAGCGACGACTTCGATACGCAGTGTCACCAGGTCTGGCGCAATATTCAGGACACGCTCGTCAGCGCAGGCATGGACTGGGACAACCTGGTCCGCGTGACGGTCTGGCTCGCCGACGGCAAGAACTGGAAACGCGCAGCCGCAATCCGGCAGCAATACCTGGGCGACAGACGTCTGGCGATGAGCGTGATTCAAGTTGGCTTGGTCGATCATGCCTGGCTGCTCGAAGTCGAGGGTATCGCCGTCGCCTAACAGGGGACGCGTGGATTCCTTGCTCAACATAATCAGATACTGCTCTTCTCACTCTGGAGTCACTTGTGAAACTGACGATCAATGGGACCAACCGCGACGTGACGTCGGAGCCGGACACGCCGCTGCTCTGGGTCATCCGCGACGAACTCGGGCTGACCGGAACCAAATACGGATGCGGCGTGGCCCAGTGTGGCGCCTGCACGGTATGGATCGACGGACAAGCGACCCGGTCATGTGTAACGGCCGTGCAAGACGTTGTTGGCAAATCCGTCACCACGATCGAGGCGGTCACGAATGATGCGGTAGGCCAGCGCGTCGTGGATGCCTGGATTGCCAATCAGGTGCCTCAGTGCGGCTACTGCCAGTCCGGGCAGGTGATGACCGCAACCGCGTTGCTGAAGCAGACGCCAAAGCCCAGCGATGCCGAGATTGCTGCGGCCATGATCAATCTTTGTCGCTGCGGGACCTACAATGCGATTGCCGCCGCCGTGCGGCAGGCCGCGCAAGCTTGAGGGGCGCGGTTATGGACACTGTTGATAGCAGCCAGTTCGACATGAAAATTCTTCCGGAACAGGGCGCGATCAATCTGTCGCGGCGCGGGTTCCTGGGCACCTCCGTTGGCGCGTTGGTACTTGCCGCGGGACTGCCCGGTGCCGCAGCCTTCGCAAAGGACGAAGCAGTGAAGCCCGGCACCCGCGTGCCCGCGTTCCTGGAAATTCGCCCCGACGGATCGGTCCTCCTGCGGAGTCCCTTCGTCGAAGGAGGCCAAGGCATCGCTACGGCGATGGCGCAGATCGTGGGCGAAGAGCTCGACGTCGATCCCGCCTTGTTTACCGTCGAATGCGCTCCGCCTGGATCGGACTACCTGGTCATCAACGGCCTTCGCTTCACGGGCGGCAGCCTCTCGGTGCGGTCGAGCTACGAGATCATGCGGCGGCTCGGTGCGTCGGCGCGCCAGATGCTGCTGCAAGCCGCGTCCGCCCGGCTCAAAGTGCCGGTGGCGAGCTTGTCCACGGTGCCGGGTCAGGTCCACCATTCGGCTTCGAACCGGACGCTTGGCTACGGCGCGCTTGCCGCCGAGGCGATGGCTCTGCCAGTGCCGACCGACGCGCCTTTGCGCGCCGAGACCGATTTTCGCTGGATCGGGAAGCCGGTCGCTCGACTCGACGTGCGCGCCAAGTCCACGGGCAAGTCCGTCTATGCGATCGATCTTGCCGTCGACGGCATGCTCCAGGCCGCTGTGCAGCACGCGCCGCGTCTTGGATGTCAGCCTGAAAAGCTCGACAATGAGGCGGCCGTGCGAAGCATGCCCGGCGTTCACTCCATCCATCGCCTTCCTGGCGCCGTCGCAGTCGTCGCCGACAGATGGTGGCGCGCTCGCCGCGCCGTCGAAAGCCTGCAGGTCCGTTGGTCGGACGCGGCGCCGGGCACGCGCGACGCGATGCCGGCGGATTTCTCTTCACAAAGCATGCTCGCGAAGCTGGCTGCAGCTCCTGGCCCAGGTATCGCGGCCGAGAAGGAGGGAGATTCCGCTGCCGCCTTGGGCGCAGCCTCGCGCGTGATCGAGGCGACCTACGATGCGCCTTATCTGGCGCATGCTCAGCTGGAGCCACCCTCGGCCATCGCGCGCTTCAACGCCGACGGGACTCTCGAGGTCTGGGTCCCGAACCAGGCGCCGGATCGATTTCAGCGCCTCGCCGCGGATACCGCCGGCCTATCGCCCGACAAGGTGATCCTTCATTCACCCATGCTGGGCGGGTTCTTCGGCCGTCATCTCCACGCACCGGCAAACCCGTTCGTACAGGCCATCCTGCTGTCGAAGTCGGTGGGGCGACCCGTGAAGGTGATCTGGAGCCGCGAGGAGGAATTCCTGCGCGATGCGCTGCGCCCGATGGGGCTCGTGCGTTTTCGTGCGGGTCTGGATGCACAGGGCCTGCCAGTCGCGCTGGAGGCCGAGGCGGTCGGCGAGGGGCCGTTCGGTCGCTGGGCTGGTCGCAAGCCTGATGCCGCCGACAGCTCCGCGGTCGAGGGCATCAAGGAGAAGTCCTACGCCATCCCCAATCGCCGGATCGCGCATGTGCCCGTTCAGCATCCAGCCGTGATCGGCTACTGGCGCTCTGTCGGACACTCGATGAACGATTTCTTCTACGAGAGCTTCCTCGACGAGATCGCGAATGCCGGCGGCCACGATCCCTTCGAGCTCCGGCTGCGACTGCTTGCGGGCAAGCCTCGCCAGAAGAGCCTCCTGGAAGCCGTTGGCGCGCTATCAGGGGGGTGGAAGCACGGCCCGTTCGCGGCGGCCGACGGCAGCCGGCGCGCACGCGGTGTCGCCATGGCATCGCCATTTCGCTCCGAGGTCGCGACAATCGCGGAGGTCTCGCTGAACGGTGGCACGGTCGCCGTTCACGATGTCTGGGTGGCGATCGATCCGGGGCGAGCGATCAATCCGGCGATCATCGAGTCGCAGGTCAAGTCGGCGGTGGCGCTGGGACTATCGTCGGCGCTGCTCGAGGAGTTCGTGTTTGGCGACGGTCAACCGCAGGCGCGCAACTTCGACGGCTATTCCATCCTTCCGCCGCAACTGATGCCGCGCGTCCACGTGAAGGTGATCGAGAGCGGCGCGGCATTGGGCGGCGTCGGCGAACCTGGGCTGCCCAGCGTGCCACCCGCAGTCGCCAACGCAGCCGCTGCTCTGACGGGACAGCGTGTGCGGACCCTGCCGCTCTCGAAGACGCAGTTCCGGGCCGCAGGCTGAGGACCCGCTGGACTTGCGTTCCAACGCCAACTAGCCGGACTTGTGGATGGGGCGCTTTCGTGCGCCCCGTCGAACGGCCATCACGCGACCGGCGAATGGCGCGCCAAATCCTCGACATAGGCGAGCAGACGCTCCGTTGCCTTGACGGCCTGATCGGCATCGCCGGCGGCGATGGCGCGAGCGATGTCGACGTGGCTTTCGACGCCTTCGCGCGGCAGCGTTCGCCGGTGGTGCATGAACCAGAAGCGCCGGTTCTGCGTGGAGATCAGGCGCATCATCGACGCCGCGATCGGGTTGCCGCAGGCTACCAGGCAGAGCTGATTGAACTCTGCATCGAGCTGTGCGAACGCGTCGAAGTCGCCTTTTTCGAGCGCGTCGAACATCGCATCCGCGATAGCCGCAAACCGGTGACGCTGATCAGCCGTCGCCCGCGCGGCAGCGCCGCGCGCCACCACGAGCTCCAGCGGCCGGCGCACCTCGATGACGTTCAGCTCTTCGCCAAATCGGCAGTCGGCGACGACACATCCCCGGCGGGGCATGATCTGCAGCAGATGTTCCCGGGCCAGGCGCTGCATCGCTTCACGAACCGGCGTGCGGCCGATGCCGAGCCGTTCGCACAGTTCGGCCTCGGAGACGAACGCGCCGGGCCGAAGCTCGAGCGTGGCGATCATCTGCTCGAGCTCCGCGTAGGCTCTCTCCGTCAGGCTGGATAGCTCGGTGCTCGGCTCGGCGTTCGGCGCGGCCATGGCGCGGGAGCCGCCAGATTGGGGTTGACGTTTTCTCATATATCAGATCATATATCAGTAACGGGGCCGGGAAAACGGCCGGTGCAGAAGGGAAGAGGCGGACAAGGGCATGGTGCGAGCTCCGGTGACCGATTGGGCGGCTGATTGGGATCATCTCGATCCGGCCTGGATCAGCAACCCATATCCGATCTGGCAGGAGTTGCGCGATCGCTGTCCGGTTGCTCGGACCGATCGCTACCGCGGCGTCTATTTCCCGACGCGATATGCCGACATCCGTGAGGTCGCCTACGATCCGGATCGCTTCTCCTCGCGGCGCGTCGTGGTTCGCGAAGGCGACTATCGGGTGAACTCGCCGCCGATCACGTCGGACCCGCCCGAGCACCGGCCGATGCGGATGGTGCTGATCCCGCCGTTCACGCCGCAGGCCGTGTCCAAGCTCGAACCCCAGACGAGAACCATCTGCAATGAGCTGATCGATCGCATCCTCTCGCAAGAAGCCTGCGATGCCGCCGTCGACTATGCCCAGCATATTCCAGTGCGGATCATCGCCCATATGCTGGGAATACCAGCCGAGCATGGCGATCGATTCCGCACGTGGATCACCATGGCCTTGCAGGAGGGCGTGACCAATCAGGCAGCGCTGACGCAGGCCGAGCAGGAAATATCGGACTATTTCGCTCAGCAGATCGCGCAGCGACGCGAGCAGCCTGCCGATGATCTCATCAGTTTCCTGATCCAGGCCCGGCACCCGAGCGGCGAGCCATTCTCGGACCGCCAGGTTCTTGGCGCCCTGCGACTGCTCCTGATCGCCGGCATCGACACCACCTGGAGCGCGATCGGATCGTCGCTGTGGCATCTGGCGACCCACCCCGCCGACCGCGAACGTCTGGTGCGCGAGCCTCAGCTGATCGACACGGCGATCGAGGAATTCCTGCGCGCCTATGCGCCCGTGACCATGGCGCGCGAGGTCGTCGAAGATACCGAGCTGGGCGGCTGTCCGATGCGCAAGGGCGAGATGGTGATGCTGTCCTTTCCCGCCGCCAATCGTGATCCGCAGAAATTCCAGGACGCCGGCGCTGTCCGGATCGATCGGGCGGAAAATCCGCACGTAGCGTTCGGGCTTGGCATCCACCGTTGCATCGGATCGAACCTGGCGCGGATGGAGATGCGCATCGCTCTTCAAGAGTGGTTGAAGCGGATTCCCGATTTCGAGCTCGACCAGAAGCGGCCCATGACCTGGTCCGAAGGAGCAGTGCGAGGTCCGCGCCTGCTTCCGATCTTTATCGCGCATCCGGCTGACTGAGATTGAAGCCACCTGGAGATCAGATGCACTTCGTCAGGAAACACGACATCCTCATCGACGCGACGCCGGAAGCGGTCTTCGACTACGTGTGCAATCCGCATTCCTGGCCGGAATGGCTGGCGGCCTCTCACACGATCGAGGGGCCGGATCGGCCGTTGCGGCTGGGCGAAACCTTCCGCGAGGAGTGGCAGATCCGGCGCGGCATGATCGAGCTGCATTGGACGGTCACCGAGAGCGACCGGCCCAGCGCATGGACGTGCCAGGCGGACACCGACTTCATCGGCCCGATTGTCATCCGCTACACGTTCGCGCTCGAGGGCGGCCGGACCCGCTATACGCGAGAGCTCACCAATCCTAACCGGCCATCCGAGCCAAGCGACGAGCAGCTCCAGCGCATGGACGAGGAAGCCAGGATCGGGCTCGGCAATATCAAGAAGCAGGTCGAACGGCGCTTCGCTGCGCTGCACGTCAGACCCTATCCGTGCTAACAACGCAGGAGACCATGAGGTGACAACCCAAATCACCATCCGCGTCGACCAGGACAAGTGCCAGGGCCATGCCCGTTGCCACGCGCTTGCCCCGGAGTTGTTTCAGCTGGATGAGTTCGGCAACGCGCGCGAAAAACTGAGCACTTGCTCCGATCCCGACTTGATCGAAAAGGCCCATATCGCCCGCGCAAATTGTCCCGAGGAAGCGATCACGATTTCAGAGCTCTGATGACGGAACGCGGTGGCGCGAGCCGGTACAGCTAGTCCGGAACACCAGCCCGTTGTCGAACGTCACAGCGACGATCAGAGCGGGTCCGCAGGTGGATCAAGTCTCGCCTTGTCATCAACAGTCGGAAGCGCGGACCAGATCAATGCCAATCGAGACGGCCGAATCTTACGACCCGCAGCCGCAACAGCATAGCATTGCGGGGATTCAGGTCAGCATTGAAGGCGACGGCCCGCGTACGGTGGTGATGATCCACGGTTGGCCGGACACTGCCGCTCTCTGGGACTCTCAGGTCGCAGCACTCCGCGCGCATGCACGCTGCGTGCGATTTACCTTGCCGGGCTTCGACCGCTCCCATCCACGCCGGATCTATTCGTTGGAGGAGATCGTCGCAACGATTGGCCGTATCGTCGATCTCGTCAGCCGGGACCGCCCCGTGACGCTGTTGTTGCACGATTGGGGGTGCGTGTTCGGCTATCGGTTCGCGGAAGCGTATTCGCAGCGCGTGGAAGCCATCGTTGGGGTCGATGTTGGAGATGCGGGTTCGCGCGAGCACCTGCAATCCCTCGATTGGCGCGCCAAGCTCGGGACTGCCGCGTATCAGCTCTGGCTGGCGCTGGCATGGCACATGCCCGTGCGGTTGGGCGACGTCATGACCCGCAGCATGGCGCGCTTGGCAGGGGCGCCGGCAGAGGTGGCCCTAATTGGTGCCCACATGAACTATCCGTATCACGTGCAATGGACGCGCGGCTACGGCCGCGCAGCTTTGGCGCCGCGCTGGCCGATGCTGTTTATCTATGGCACGCGCAAGCCGTTCATGTTCCACTCCGAGAGCTGGGCGCGCGCGGTTCAGGCCACGCCACACGGACGTGCGCTGCCCCTGGAAACCGGCCACTGGGTGATGCACCAGGCGCCGGAGGAGTTCAATCGCGAGCTGTTGAGCTGGTTGGACATGCTGCCCGCGACATGAGCGCTGGACGAACGTTTCCGAAGCGCTGGCACATCGATCCTGCAGACTCGCCTGTCATCGCTCGCGAAGGCGAGTTCCGCCGGGCTCGTCATGCCGTCATGCTGCAGCGCGCTGTTGCAGGGTCCGGTCTTCGATGATGCTGAGCAGGTATTTCGGCTCGCCCGTTCCTGCAGCAACAGGAAGCCGGCGCACGATGACGTCGCGTGGACCATTCCCCGGAGTGACGATTGTATGGGCGCGCGGTTCTTCGGCGGCGCGGCCCGCGAGCTGGTCGTGCGCGGCTTCCTCGAGCATGGAGCCGGTCGGCTCGGAAAACAGCTCGCGCGGCGTCCGGCCGATCATCTCGGAGCGCAACACGCCGAACAGCTGCTCGGCCGCCCGATTGACGAACACGTAGCGCAGCGACTGCGCGTCTTTTGCCACGACCGCCTGCGGGATGTTTTCCAGCAGCGCGGCGAGGAAATATTCCGCCCGCGCGAGTTTTCGCTCGGCGCGCCGCTGCGCGGTGAAGTCCTCATGGGTGGCGATCCAACCGCCGCCGGTGATCGGACGCTCCGAGATGCGGATGATGCGGCCGTCGGCGAGCTCGACCTCGACGATCTCGGCTCTGCCCTCCTTGATGCGCTCGCGCAGGGCGGCAAGGAATTCCGACGGCTTCTCGCGCAGCAGACCGAGCTTGGCACGATGGGCGAGGATCTCGCGCAGATGCGCACCGGGCTTCGCGATCGAGGCAGGAACGCTGTACAGCTTGCGGTACTGGTCGTTGACCATGAGCACGTAGCCGAAGCTGTCGAGCATGATCAGGCCCTGGGCCATGTTGGCGACCGCCGCGTCCAGGCGCTGCTGGCTGCTGAGCGCGCCCTGTTCCAGCCGCTCGTGGTCACGCAGAATGTCAGTGTACTGGCGCTCGATCTCGATCTCGTGCTCCTCGAGTTCCTGCAGACGGAACGCGCCGTTCTGATAGGTCTCGACGGCGTGCGCGACACGCCCGATCTCGTCATGGCGCCGCGCATGCGGAATCTTCAGCTTGATCCGGCCGGCGGCAATGCGGTCGGTGACGCGGGCGATGTCGAGCAGCGGCATCAGCACACCCCAGCGCAGCGCCAGCGCCGCAGTCGCGATCAGCGCGACGATGACCGCACCGAGCCCGCCCAGAAAGAACGACACCAGGCCGCGTTCGTCGGCCAGGCGGCCAAGCTCGTGCATGCGGTCGTCGTAGAGCCGCGACAGCTTCTCGAGGTCCTCGTTGAGCGCGGTGCGCACCGCGCGATTGTCGTCATTGTCGCCGAGCGCGCGCGCCGCCGATGATCCGACCGAGATCGTCTGACGCGCCATCTCGGTCCGGAATGCAACGAACTGATCGATCCGCCGCTTGAATCCGGCAAACAGCTCGGTGTCTTCGGGGACCACCAGCTCCTGCCATTCCTCCACGATCTTGGTCAGTTGCCGAAGCTTCGCGAGCTGCGAATCGGCGTAGCGCCGCGCCACGTTGCGGTCCTGAGACATGTAGATGCCGCGCGACTCCATGACGACCGCGTAGATCGCCGCATTGGTGCGCTCGACGTTTCGGGAGACGGCGGCGAGAGCCTCGAGCCCGCCGTAGAACTGGCGCTGCTCACGCAGGGCTGCGAGCGCTCCGAGCGTCAACAGCAGCACGAGGACGGCAAATGCCGCGGCGGCCGCCGAGATCTTGTCGTTCAGCGTGAACGACGGCAGCGACCCGTTGAACCTGCGCAGTAGCTCCCGCATGGTCGGCTCCTTGGATGGAGTGCAACCATCAGACGCAAGATGCGTAAACAACAAGTTCCGATCGAAGAAACAGGGCGCAAGGTCCCGTTAACCATGTTCAGCGGATCGGCGGGCCACGCAAGTGGCTCCAGCGCCCGGCCTCACTGCCTGAGCATGATCAGCGGATTGGCGCTGTCCGGCACCAGCCGCCACTGCGCATTGTCATCGGCCTCGAAGCGCCAGGTCTCGCCGCGGTCGGACATCAGCATCATCTGGCCGTGCTCGAGCCGCCACTGCGTCGGCGCGAAGGCTGCGACGGTGGGATCGCATTTCGGCTTCACGAACACCTGGAAATTGTCGTTGCCAGCGTCGTTGTTGGTCAGCACGAGGCTGCAGATCGTCGCGCCGTTGTTGCGGACCATGGCCCAGTCGCCGATCATCTGGTCCATCGACTTGGCGAGCGAGCGCGCCGCCGCCAGGTTCTGCAGGATGTAGACGCCCTCGCCCTGGCGCAGGCCCTCGAAGATGCCGGCCTCGACCTCGGTGAAGTCGATCACGGCCTCACCATTGGCGGACTGCAGGCTGACGATGTCGCCGAGCCCCTTCACGTTCCAGCCGGCGATGTCCTTGGTGAAGGGCAGCGCGGTGGCGCAGCTCGGCTCCAGCTCAAGCTTCTGCCCGCGCGGCGCGGCGTCGGGCTTCAGGGTGACCACGCAGGTCTTGCTGCGCTCGGTGGTCGCGAGCTCCCACTGCCCGATCATCGCCTTCTTCAGGCTGGTCGCATCCTGTGCGACGGCTGCGACGCTGGCGAAACACGACAGCAGCGCGATCAGCAATGGGAGCAAGCTCTTCATCAGCGGCCTTTCACCGGCGTTTCCGGAACGGGCGTCAGCGGCGGCTTGCCGGCAAACCAGACCTTGAGGTTGTCGATCACCAGCTGATCCATCGCGTTGCGGGTTACGATGGCAGCCGAGCCGATGTGTGGCAGCAGCACGACATTGTCCATCGCCTTGAGCGCGTCGGGCACCGCCGGCTCCTTTTCGAACACGTCGAGTCCGGCGCCGAGAATCGTGCCGGACTGCAGCGCATCAACCAGCGCCGCCTCGTCGATGACCGAGCCGCGGGCGACGTTGACGACCACGCCGCGAGGGCCCAGGGCCTTCAGCACCTCGGCATTGACGATTCTGTTGGTGCCGGCGCCGCCGGGCACGATCACGACCAGCGTGTCGACGTCCTTGGCCATCTGCAACAGGTCGGGATAGTGCTTGTTGCTGACGCCGGCCGCCGGATTGCGCGAATGATAGACGACCGGCACCAGCGACGCCTCGAGCCGGCGCGCGATCGCCTGGCCGATGCGGCCCATGCCGACCATGCCGACGGTGCGGTCGCGCAGCGAGCCGACGCTGAGCGGATAAGCCTTCGCGCTCCACTCGCCGGAGCGCACGAAGCGATCCGCCTTGATGAACTCGCGGCAGGTGGCGATCAGCAGGCCCAGCGCGACGTCGGCGACCTCCTCGGTCAGCACGTCGGGCGTGTTGGTGACGATGATGCCGTGCTGGCCGGCGTGGGCGGCGGCGATGTGGTCGTAACCCACGCCGAAGCTCGCGATCATCTCCAGCTTCGGCAGCATCGCCATCACGGCGGCGTCGGTCTTGACGGTGTGGAAGGTCACCGCGATGCCGCGGATCCGTCCCTTCACGTCCGCCGGCAGCGCTTCGAGATCGGCCTGAGTCGTCGCATGGTGCACATTGAAGCTGTCCGGGAACCCCTTCTCCAGGATCGGCCGCAGCGGCCCATAGATCAGAACATCGACCTTGTCAGACGAAGTGGCCGCCATCAGCTATCCTTTCCAAGCGCGCTCTCATGCCAGCGCCGCAAAACGAGGTGCGAAACTAGCGCCAGCAAGCCATAGATGACAATCCCGGCCACCGACAGCAGCACCAGCGCTGCGAACATGCGGGGTATGTTGAGACGATAGCCGGATTCCGCGATGCGATAGGCGAGGCCCGATCCGGCGCCGGCGCTGCCGGCCGCGATCTCGGCGACGACGGCGCCGATCAGCGACAACCCGCCGGCAATGCGCAGGCCACCGAGAATGTAGGGCAGCGCCGCGGGCAGCTTCAGATAACGCAAGGTCTGCCAGCGCGAGGCACCGTAGAGCTGGAACAGTCCGGCGAGATTGCGATCAACCGAATTGAGCCCGAGCGCGGTATTCGACAGCACCGGAAAGAAGCCGACGATCCAGGCGCAGGTGACCACCGCGGTCTGCTGCGGCAGGTAGATCAGCAGCAGCGGCGCGATCGCGATGACCGGCGTGACCTGCAGCACCACGGCATAGGGGAACAGCGCCCATTCCAGCCATTTCGACTGGTTGAACAGCAGCGCCAGCGCGATGCCGCCGAGCGCGGCGGCGATGAAGCCTTCGAGCGTGGTGACAAGCGTCGTCAGCAGCGACTGCGCCAGAATGTCCCAATCGGAGACCAGCGTCTTCAGCACCAGCAGCGGCCCGGGCAGCACATAGGGCTGGATGCCATTGATGCGGACCACCAGCTCCCATGCCGTCATCGCGGCCAGGAAAACCACGGCCGGAATGGCGAAGCTCGCCAGCCTTGCGCCGGCGCCGGATGTGGCTTTCACCCCCACCTCGCTCACAGCGCATGCACCCCGGTATAGGCCGGCGCCAGCGCATCCGAGACGCGGCGGCAATACTCAGCGTAGGCCGGCGAGGCACGGAACGCATCGTCGCGCGCCTCGGTCTCGATCCGGAGCTCGGCGCTGAGACGGCCAGGCCGCGCCGTCATCACCAGCACGCGCTGCGCCAGATAGACCGACTCGAACACCGAATGGGTGACGAACAGGACGGTCATGCTCAGGCTGCGCCACAGCGCCAGCAGATCGTTGTTGAGGCGAAAGCGGGTGATCTCGTCGAGCGCCGCAAACGGCTCGTCCATCAGCAGGATGTCCGGCCGCGTCACCAGCGCCCGCGCCAGCGACGCCCGCATCTTCATGCCGCCGGACAATTCGCGCGGGAACGCGTCGGCGAAATCGGCGAGCCCCACCTGCGCCAGCGCCGCATCGATGCGCGGCCGCGCCTCCGCGTCCGGCACATGCGCGAGCTTGAGCGGCAGGCCGACATTGGCGCGCACGCTGGTCCAGGGCATCAGGGTCGGCTCCTGGAACACGAAGCCGATACGATGACCGGGATGGGTCTGCGACGACACCGCCGCGATCTCGATCGCCCCGGTGCTTGGCCCGGTCAGGCCGGCGATCAGGCGCAGCGCGGTCGACTTGCCGCAGCCGGAGGGGCCGAGCAGCGAGACGAACTCGCCTTTGCCTATGGCGAGATCGATCGGCCCGAGCGCGGCGACGCCGCTGTCGTAGATCTTGGTGATGCCGCGCAGGCGCACCGCGATGTCGGCGGTACGCTTCGATGCTGGAGGCGAGTTCATCTGCTGAAAGGGCCGCTCACGCGCCCTACTTCTTCGGCCGGAGGTCGACGCCGACACCCTTGTTGACGAAGCGCAGCGTGTAGGACTTGCGATAGTCGACCGTCGGCTTGACCACACCGGCACGCACCATCTTGTCGAAGAAGCTGGTGATGCGCTCCTCGGTCATCGCGCCGATGCCCTTGTCCATGCTGTCGCCGGAATCGACGATGCCGTACTCCTTCATCTTGGCCACCGAATAGGCCAGGAGGTCGTCGGTCATCTCCGGGTTCATCTTCTTGATCAGCGCATTGCCGGCGGAGTTGTCGCCATAGATGTAGTTGTACCAGCCGATGATAGAGGCATCGACGAAGCGCTGCACCAGGTCCGGCTTGCTATCGATCAGGTCGCGCCGGGTTTCGATCAGGGTCGAATAGGTGTTGAAGCCGTTGTCGGCGAGCAGGATCACGCCGGGCTTGAAGCCGGCCGCGCGCTCGACCGCGAACGGCTCGGATGTCACATAACCCTGCATCGCGCTCTGCGGCGCGGCGATGAAAGGCTGCGGATTGAACGTGTAGGGCCGGACGTTCTTCTCGGAGAAGCCGTATTCGGATTTCAGCCATTGATAGTAGCTGGAGATGCCTTCCTTGGAGACGAACAAGGTCAGCGGCTTGAGCTCTTCGAGCTTGGTGACCTTGGACTCCGGATGCGTCAGGAACACCTGCGGGTCCTTCTGGAACATCGCCGCGATCGAGACCACCGGCACGTTGTTGGCGACCGCGTCGAACGCCATCAGGGTGTTCGCCGTCATGAAGAACTCGATCTTGCCGGAGATCAGCAACATGCGGTTGTTCTCGTTCGGACCGCCCGGCACGATCGTCACGTCGAGGCCGTAGCGCTTGTAGGTGCCGTCGGCCACCGCCTGGAAGAAGCCGCCATGCTCGGCCTCGGCGACCCAATTGGTGCCGAACGAGACCTTGTCCAGGGTCTGGGCTTGGACCTGGGCGGCGGAGACCATCGCACCTGCCACCAGCCATGCGGCCATTAACGTTCGCGACAGAAGCGATTGCGCCATGTCTGGTCTCCCCGGTTCTTTCTGGCTGAACATGTTAAGATTGATTGGGTGATAATTACCCTGCCCGACGCACGAAGGAAACTACCCGCGCGATGACCACCCCGCCCCGCGATTGGACCGAGCTGAGATGGCCCGCTCTGGAAACGCCCGAGACGGCGCGCTGGATCGCGGTGCTGCCGCTCGCGGCGACCGAGCAGCACGGCCCGCATTTGCCTGTTGGCACCGACGTCTACATCGCGGACGCCTATCTTGCCCGCGTCCGGGCAATGCTGCCGGCGACCCTCCCGGTGACCTTCCTGCCGGTGCAGCCGGTCGGCATCTCGACCGAGCATATCGACTATCCGGGCACGCTGACCTTGCCGACCGAGGTCGGCTTGCGGAGCTGGCGGGCGCTCGGCGACAGCGTCGCGCGGGCCGGCATCCGCAAGCTCGTCATCGTCACCAGCCATGGCGGCAACAGCGCCGCGATGAGCCTGGTCGCGCAGGATCTGCGCGCGGCCAACAGCATGCTGGTCGTGACGACGTCGTGGTCGCGCTTCGGCGCGCCCGATGGCCTGTTTTCCGCGCACGAGCTGCGTCACGGCATTCATGGCGGCGCGGTCGAAACCTCGATCATGCTCGCGCGTCACCCCACGCTGGTGCGCGGCGATGCGGTCGCAAATTTCGCGTCGTCCGGCGCTACGATGGCGCAGAGCCATCGGGTGCTGTCGACGCAGCGGCCCGCACCGATGGCCTGGCAGACGCAGGATCTCAATGCGAGCGGAGCGGTCGGCGATGCGACGCAGGCGTCGGCTGAAAAGGGCGAGCGCGTGCTCGATCACGGCGCGCGGGCGTTCTGCACTCTGCTCGAGGACGTCGATAACTTCGACGCGAACAGCCTCGGCGGAGGCCCGCTCGCGGGCCAGTGAATCCAGCACAAGACATTAAAATTACTTATGAATTTCGATCTCGCCCTGACCGCGACAGGGCGAATCGAACCGCTTTCGCGAAGGCTCCGTCCAATCTGTCAAGCGGCCAGCACCGGCCGCTGCAACAGACAACAGGAGCCAAGACCATGTCGATCAAGACCAAGATTGCCGCCGTCGCGCTTGCCGCGCTCGCCGTCACCGGCAGCATCGCCGCGACCTCCACGCCTGCCGAAGCCCACGGCTTCCATCACCGCTGGGGCTGGGGCGTCGGTGCCGGCCTCGTCGGCGCCGCCGTCGTCGGCAGCGCCATCGCAGCCAGCAACGATGGCTACTACTACAGCAACGGCTATCGCTATTGCCACTGGGTGCCGCAGTACAACGTGTATGGCCAGTATGTCGGCCGCGTCCGGACGTGCGGCTATTGATGCTGCGGCGCTCGCCCCGCCTGGCGTCTTTGCCAAGTCCACCGTCTGCTCCACTCGCCCCATCCGACATCTCCCCCGCCCGGCCGCCCCCGGGCGGGTTTTGTTTGTTGCAGGCACGCCACAGGTAGCCGTCAGAACACTCCGATGATGCGGCGCCGGGTCTTGCTGTTGCAAATTATTTGCAATAAAACTTATCCACATTCCGCCGCAGAAGACCCACAGCTGCGATCGAAGATGGGCCGTTCTGTAATCTTCGCGTGACTGTGTGCAGGCAATGAGGTTCTGACTAAGGTCTGCGTCGCGTCTGCTTGCCTGGGACTTTGCCCACCATGACTCGTTCGAACTGCACCAGGGAGATGATCGTTGCCGGCGCCATCCTTGGCGGCACCATGGCCGCGGCGGCGCTCGGATCCGTCGTGGCGCCGGCGGCAGCGGCCGATTTGCCGGTGAAGGCCAGGATGGCGCAGACGGTGTTCGACTGGACCGGACTCTATGTCGGTGTCCACGCCGGCTACACCCGCGACCACGCCAGTGCGACCCTAGTCGATCCGACCGGCGTGGCGAGCGCCGGCAGCAGGTTCAATGGGCTCACCGGCGGCGTGCAGGCCGGCTACAATTGGGTCACCCGCTCCGGGCTGCTGCTCGGCCTCGAAGGCGATTTCAGCTTCCCGAACTATCTGACCTCCAACCACACGGTGGCGATGCTCGGCACGCCCGGCTCCAGCGTGTCCGAGTTGTGGGACTATGTCGCCACCGCGCGGGGCCGGGTCGGTTACGCCAACGGCGACTGGCTGGTCTACGCCACCGGCGGTCTCGCCTGGACCGGCGGGCGCTTCATCAACACCGACGCGGCCGGCAACGACGAGAAGCTGCTGACCACCCGGCTCGGCTGGGCCGCCGGCGCCGGCATCGAGCGCGCCTTCGCGCCGCATTGGAGCTGGCGGCTCGAATATCTCTATAGCCACTTCGAGAATGGCGGCGTCCGCTTCTCCAACGGCGCCAGCTACAACTCCGCGCTCGAATTCCAGACGCTGCGGGTCGGCCTCAATCGCAAGCTCGATTTCGAAGCCGGTCCCGGCCTCAAGCTGAAGAACGATCCGTCGGACACCGAGTCGGACCGCTGGGAGATCCACGGCCAGGCCACCGTCATCGGCCAGGGCTATCCGGCGTTCCGCGCCGCCTATACCGGCCCCAACAGCATGACGCCGGCGCGGCAATTCCAGCAGACCTGGAGCAACAGCCTGTTCATCAATGCGCGGCTGTGGGACGGCGGCGAGGTCTACTACAATCCCGAGCTGCTGCAGGGCTTCGGCCTCAGCAACACCGTCGGCCTTGCCGGCTTCTCCAACGGCGAAGCGCAGAAGTCGGACTTCCCCTATCCGCATTACAACACCTCGCGGCTGTTCCTGCGCCAGACCTTCGGCTTCGGCGGCGAGCAGGAGCAGCTCGGCAGTGGGCAATTGCAGCTCTCCGGCAAGCAAGACGTGTCGCGCTTGACCTTCCAGATCGGCAAGTTTCCGGTGCTCGACGTGTTCGACGGCAATGCCTACGCCAAGGACGCGCGCAAGGACTTCATGAACTGGTCGGTGTGGGCGCCCGGCGCCTTCGACTACGCCGCCGACAAGCTCGGCCTGACCTATGGCGCGACCGCCGAACTGAACCAGAAGAATTGGGCGTTGCGCACCGGCTACTTCCTGATGGACGCGGTCTCGAACTCGAACAATTTCGACATGAACGTGTTCCGACGCGGCAGCTACGTCGTCGAGCTTGAGACACGTTATCAGCTGTTCTCACAGCCCGGCCATTTGCGCACCATCGGCTGGTTCAACAGCGTGTTCTCCGGCAGCTATCGCGAGACGCTCGACAATCCCGCGCTCAACCTCGACATCAGCCAGACCCGCCGCGGCCGCAGCAAATACGGCTATGTCGTCAGCTTCGACCAGGCGCTGTCCGACGATCTCGGCCTGTTCGGGCGGTGGAGCTGGAACAGCGGCAAGACCGAGATCATGGCGTTCACCGACATCGACAACAGCCTGTCGCTGGGCACCTCGATCAAGGGCAATCGCTGGGGGCGCCCCGACGATACGATCGGCATCGCCGGCGTGACCAACGGCCTATCGCGCGACCATCGCGACTTCCTTGCCGCTGGCGGCCTCGGCCCGCTGATCGGCGACGGCGCCCTGAACTACCGCCGCGAGAACATCATCGAGGCCTACTACGCCTACTCGATCAACAAATACTTGACCTTCACGGCGGACTATCAGTTCGTCAACAACCCCGCCTACAACGCCGACCGCGGCCCGATCTCGATCTTCTCCGGCCGCCTGCACGGGGATTTTTGAGGGCGGGCTGAGCCGGCGTTGCCGGCTGCGTCCTGACGCGAGTGAGAGAGCGATAAGTCGCGCTCCACAAACGGCGTCGTCCCGGCGAACGCCGGGACCCATACCGCGGACCCTGTCGAGGGACGTCACTGGCAGTTGCCTGCCTCATGCCGGCCGGTGGCTATGGGTCCCGGCTCAAGGCCGGTACGACACCGAGAGTGACGGACGGCCGGTGCGCCAAACTGACACGCTGCTTGCCGCACCCAGCCATGCGTCCCCCGCAGACCGGCAATGGGCGGTTGCCATCCCCATATGCTAGGACCTGTGTCCAATCCGCCCGTTCCGGGCGCCACATCGGGTCGCAATGCTTTCCGTCGAACTGTCGATCATCGTCGTCCTCATCGTCGTCAACGGGCTGTTGTCGATGTCCGAACTCGCGATCGTGTCGTCGCGGCCCGCCCGGCTGGCGCTGCTCGCTGAGAAGGGCATCACCGGTGCCCGGCGCGCGCTGAACCTGGCGTCGGATCCCGGCCGGTTCCTGTCGACGGTCCAGATCGGCATCACCCTGGTCGGCGTGCTCTCCGGCGCCTTCTCCGGCGCCACGCTCGGCCAGCGCCTGACGCAATGGCTGCTCGAGGTCGGACTTTCGGCCTCGGTCGCCGACATCGTCGGCGTCGGCCTGGTCGTCACCATCATCACCTATGCCACCCTGATCGTCGGCGAACTGGTGCCGAAACAGGTCGCGCTGCGTGATCCCGAGGCGATCGCCGTGCGCGTCGCCCCGGCCATGCAAGTGCTGGCCAAGGTATCGCTGCCGCTGGTGGTGCTGCTGGACGTCTCCGGCAAGCTGATCCTGGCCCTGCTCGGCCGCTCCGGTAACGCCGAGGAAAAAGTGTCCGAGGAGGAGATCCATCATCTCGTCCGCGAGGCCGAGACTGCGGGCGTGCTCGAGCCCGGCGAGAAGGAGATGATCGCCGGCGTGATGCGGCTCGGCGACCGCCCGGTCGGCGCCATCATGACGCCGCGGCCCGAGGTCGACGTCGTCGACCTCAACGATGATCCCAAGGTGATCCGCGAGCTACTGGCCAAGAGCCCGCATTCGCGCCTGCCGGTCTCCGACGGCGAGCGCGACCGGCCGATCGGCGTGCTGCAGGCCAAGGATCTGCTGGCGGCTTATCTGCGCGACGAGACGCCGGATCTGCGCAGCCTGGTGCGCGAGGTGCCGATCGTTCCCTCCACCGTGGACGCACGCGACGTCATCGCGATCCTCAAGGTCGCGCCGGTGCACATGGGCCTGGTCCATGACGAATACGGCGCGTTCGAAGGCGTCGTGACCGCGGCCGACATTCTCGAATCGATCGTCGGCGCGTTCTCCTCCGAGGAGGGCCCGCCAGAGCCCGCCTGTGTCCGCCGCGACGACGGCTCGCTGCTGGTCTCCGGCTGGATGCCGCTCGACGAGTTCGCCGACCTGCTCGCCATCGACGTGCCGCCGCATCGCGGCTACCACACCGTCGCCGGCCTTGTGCTGCAGCATTTCGGCAGCGTGCCCGAGGTCGGCCAGAGCTTCGACCTCCAAGGCTGGCGCTTCGAGATCCTCGACCTCGACGGCCGCCGCATCGACAAGATTCTGGCGACGAAGCTCGCAGCCGATGGCGGCGAGCCGAATGTGGGGTAGTTCGCGTCGCTCGAATACGATTGCCTCGCCAATTGAGCTTAGCTCTAGCCGCACGAGCGGTGCCCTCCCTCTCCCCGTTCTTCACGGGGAGAGGGTCGGGGTGAGGGGCAGCCGCACGGGCAGTGCTGCTATCAGCACCGGCCTACGAGTCCGATGGAGCCGCAATGTAGCTCCGTTGGTGCCATGCCCCTCACCCGGATTGCTTGCGCAATCCGACCTCTCCCCGCAGAAGGGCGGGGAGAGGTTGCACCGCGCGTACCGCGCTCGATGTGTCACAAATGAATCTTCTGATCACCGAGTCGCCCGTCGGGCAGAGTGCCTCTCACAAGCACTCGGAATGGGCAGCGATGCGCCTCGCCGAAGGTCTGCGCCGAAACACTCATTTCCGCAGCGCGCTCAACACGAAGCCTCGTTTCAAGAGGCCCAGCCAAAAATAAATCATTTCCGAAAATCATAACTACCGTTCTATCCTCCCGCCATTCCGGTCCTGATGAGGGGCGTACGCGTCGTCACGAACGTTGGGCCGGCAATGCGATGGACGTGACGAGGGCGCTGGACGGGTGCCGTGGTCACGGACGGTGAAGTCGTGTGGTCCTGACCTCCCGGTGCTGAGGTCCGCGGCAGCGCGCTGACATGCGTTGTCGCCACGGCGGCTACGAGCCGGACGCCGGGGAGAGCACGTATAAGCCGTTAAAACCGATCGCGCAGGGAGGGCCGGGCGTTCTCGGCTGTACCTGTGGTTCTGCCGCCTGCATTTTTCTCGCAGGCGGGCCACGGGCCTCAGTCGAGGTCCGGCCTTCCCTGCGCCCTCACTTTCCACGAGGGCCGACCGACCAGCAGACCCCGGACAGCCATGTCGCGGGAACGTGAAGACGCGGCCTGCGTATCCTTTGATAGGCCGATATGCGGAGCCGGATTCCGATCCCCCGCCGCTTGATATCAAACCATCATAGAGGGCACTTAGGGTGCGGATTCGGCCGGCAGCCCGGCCGTCGCAACCAGCCCTTCGACCCCAAGATAAGAACCGTCCGCAACCCTCGATGGCTGCGGCCGACCAGACGAGACACGCCGATGCTGCTTCGGGATATCAGGACCGCCGTGCTGCGCGACGCCGTGCGCCCCAACATCTGGGACGTGGTCGCGCTGATGATCGTGGTCGGCGCGATGGTGCTGATCGTCTATGGCGGCGAGCAGACCACGCTGCCGCTGTCGACGCTCGACTCGCCGCCGGTGTCGCTCGATCCGGCCAACCTGCCGCTGTATGCGCTGCGCACGACCCTGCGCATGCTGCTCGCGATCGTCTGCTCGCTGGGCTTCACCTTCGTCTACGCGGCGCTGGCGGCCAAGAGCCGTCGCGCCGAGATCGTGCTGATCCCGCTGCTCGACATCCTGCAGTCGGTGCCGATCCTCGGCTTCCTCACATTTACCGTCGTGTTCTTCATGAACCTGTTCCCGGGCAAGGTGCTGGGGGCCGAGCTCGCCTGCGTGTTCGCAATCTTCACCAGCCAGGCCTGGAACATGACCTTCAGCATGTACCAGTCGATGCGCAACGTGCCGAAGGACCTGGAGGAGGCGACGCGCAGCTTCCATTTGTCCGGCTGGCAGCGGTTCTGGCGGCTCGACGTGCCCTACGCGATGCCCGGCCTGATCTGGAATGCGATGATGTCGATGTCCGGCGGCTGGTTCTTCGTGGTGGCGTCGGAAGCGATCACCGTCGGCAACACCACAGTCACCCTGCCCGGCATCGGCTCCTATGTCGCGCTGGCGATCCAGCAGCAGGATCTCGCCGCGATCGGCGCCGCGCTGCTGACCATGCTGCTGGTGATCACGGCGTATGACCAGTTGCTGTTCCGCCCGATCGTCGCGTGGGCCGACAAATTCCGCTTCGAGCAGACCGCGTCAGGCACGCCGCCTGAATCGTGGATGCTCGACCTGTTCCGGCGCACCCGCGCGCTGCGCTCGCTGTCCGTTCCGTTCGCGGCCATCAACCGCACGTTCTCGAACCTGCGCATCAACTGGCCGGCTGCACTGGCCCCTGCTGCGCGCCACGCGCCGCCCTCGCAACTCGTCGACGGCGTCTGGGTCGCCGTGGTCATTCTCGGCTGCGGTTATGCCGGCTGGAAGACCTACCTCTATCTCTCCGCGACCCTCGCACCTGCCGATGTCCTCAGTGCGATCGGCTACGGCCTGATCACGCTCGTCCGCGTCGCCGTGCTGATCGCGCTGGCATCGCTGATCTGGGTCCCCATCGGCGTGTGGATCGGGCTGCGGCCGAAACTCGCCGAGCGCATCCAGCCGCTCGCGCAATTCCTTGCGGCCTTCCCGGCCAACCTCGCCTTCCCCGTCTTCGTCGTGCTGATCGTGCGTTACGGCCTCGATGCCAATGTGTGGCTGAGCCCGCTGATGATCCTGGGCACGCAGTGGTACATCCTGTTCAACGTCATCGCCGGCGCGAGCGCGTTCCCGACCGATCTGCGCGAGGCCGCCGCGAGCTTGCATCTCACCGGCTGGCGCTGGTGGTTCAAGGTCGTGCTGCCCGGCGTCTTCCCCTACTACATCACGGGCGCGATCACCGCCTCCGGCGGCTCGTGGAACGCGGCGATCGTCGCCGAGGTCGCGAGCTGGGGCGACACGCATCTCACTGCATCCGGCCTCGGCGCCTACATTGCGGCTGCGACCGAGCGTGGCGATTTCCCGCGCGTCGTGCTCGGCATCGCCGTGATGTGCATTCTCGTCACTCTGTTCAACCGGCTGCTGTGGCGGCCGCTCTATGCCTTCGGCGAACGCCGGCTGCGGCTCGGCTGACCGGGAGAATTGTCATGCGCGACCAGGTCAAGGACACCTCGCTGATCGAGATCAAGAGCGTCAGCCGGCTGTTTCCGAAAGGCAGCGGCGAGGATCTCGTCGTGCTGGAGAAGGTCGACCTCACCATTCGCGGCGGCGAGATCGTCGGCCTGCTCGGTCGCTCCGGCTCCGGCAAGTCGACGCTGCTGCGGATCATTGCGGGTCTTGTGTCGCCGTCCTCGGGCGAAGCGCGCTGCCGCGGCGAGATCATCGCCGGTCCCCCGCGCGGCGTCGCGATGGTGTTCCAGTCGTTCGCGCTGTTTCCCTGGCTCACGGTGCTGCAGAACGTCGAGCTCGGCCTGGAGGCGCTCGGCATCGACAGCGCCGAGCGGCGCAAGCGCGCGCTGGCCGCGATCGACCTGATTGGACTCGACGGCTTCGAATCCGCGTTTCCGAAGGAGCTGTCCGGCGGCATGCGCCAGCGCGTCGGCTTCGCCCGGGCGCTGGTCGTGCATCCCGACCTTTTGCTGATGGACGAGCCGTTCTCGGCGCTGGACGTGCTGACGGCGGAAACGCTGCGCACCGACCTTGTCGACCTCTGGACCGACGGACGGCTGCCGATCAAATCGGTGCTGATGGTGACGCACAACATCGAGGAGGCCGTGCTGATGTGCGACCGCATCCTGGTGTTCTCGTCCAACCCCGGCCGCGTCGCCGCCGAGTTCAAGGTCGACCTGCCGCATCCGCGCAACCGGCTCGATCCGGCGTTCCGCCTGCTGGTCGACAGCCTCTACGCGCGGATGACGCAGCGGCCGGAGCCGAAGCTGCCGAGCACCGCGAGCGCGGGTGTCGGCATGGTGCTCAACCATGTGTCGTCGAACTCGATCTCGGGCCTGATCGAGACGCTCGCCGGCGAACCCTATAACGGGCATGCCGACCTGCCGGTGCTGGCGGGCCATCTGCAGCTCGAGGTCGACGAGATCTTTCCACTGGCCGAGGCGCTGCAGCTGCTGCGCTTCGCCCAGCTCAGCGAAGGCGACCTGACCCTGACCGAGGCCGGGCGGCGGTTCGCCCATCTCGAGACCGACGACCGCAAGAAGCTGTTCGCGCAGCATCTGATGGAGAACGTGCCGTTGATGGGACTGATCCGCCGCGTGCTCGACGATCGCCCCTCCCACGCCGCCCCGGCCGCGCGCTTCCGCATCGAGCTCGAGGACTACATGTCCGAGCACTACGCCGACGAGACGCTGCACACCATCGTGTCATGGGGCCGCTACGCCGAGCTGTTCGCCTATGACGAGCAGTCGGAGACGTTCAGCCTGGAGAACCCGCATTGAGCCTTCGGGCATCGAGCCTCCGGGCCTCACGGCGCGATTGTCAGGGTCGCCTTCATGTTGGGATGAAAGCGACAATAGTACTCGACCATGCCCGCCTTCTTGAGCGCCGAGCTCACCGTCTTGCTCGGCGGCAGTGCGACATCGAAGTCGCCATTGCGCGCGGTGGCCGTATGCGCCAGCGCATCCTTGTTGACCCATTCGACGGTGTCGCCGACCTTGGCCGAGACCGAGGCCGGCGAAAACGCGAGCTTGTCGATCGTAACGCGGATCGTGGCCGCGCGCGCCGGAACGCTCACCGTCGCAAGCACGGCCACAGTCACGAGAGCGAGACGTCCCGGCAGCATCGTCGCGTCCTACTTCAGATCGGCCGCGACATGCTCGGCGTGCTGCTCGTGCCCCTGGAACAGCTTAAGCCCCGTCTGCAACAGCTCCTTCAGCTCCGAATTGCTCGCCGACGGAATGAGCTGGGTTTCCAGCGCGCCGTTCACCGTCTTGTGGTAGGCAACCTCGTTGGCGATATACGCCTTGTCGAACGCGTCCCCCTTCAGCTTGCCGAGTTCGGTGAGCTTCTCGCTCGCCTGCTTCGACAGCGCGCGGCTGGTGTCGTTATCCTCGGGCGTGACCTTCAGCTTCTTGACGAGATCGAGCGCCTGCTTGTTGACCGCCTCGTGGTCGCGCACCATGCCCTGCGCGAACTCCTTGACCTCCTTGCTGCTGGCCTTGTCCAGCGCCTGCTTCGCCGCCTTGATGTCAATCTCACCGGCCGTGTAGGCGATATGGGCGATCTGCGGATCGCTGGGCTTGGCGCCTTGCGACAGCGCGACGCTGCTGGAGAGGCAGAGCACGGCGATCGTCGTGCCGAGTTGCTTGAACATGGCTTTCATCTCCTGTGTCGCCGGATCTCGTCGCCGGCGCGTGAATGGCTGCACAGGGATTGGATGAAAAACCAGGGCCGACGTTCCCGGAAATTTTCAGTTCGGAATTCCGAGACGCGCGAGCACCGCGTCGGTGAGGCGCTCGCAGCGGGGCCCTGCGAAGGGAAACGCGTCCAGCAGCACGGGGCCGATCTCCTTCTCGACATTCTCGCGCAACATGCCGCGGGCGCGATGCAGGCGCGTCTTGACGGTCTCGGGCTTCAGCCCGAGCAGATCCGCCGTCTCCTCGATGCTCATCTCCTCGATCACGCGGGCGATGAACACCAAGCGAAACGGCTCGGACAATTCATCGATGGCCCGCTCGACGACGGACTGGATCTGACGCTGCGCCACGGACTTCTCCGGATCACTGGCCGTGGAGGGAAACTGGATCACCTCGGCCGCCGGCCTGTCGTCTCGCCGGCCATCCAATGGCAAAATCGGGCGCTGTCCACGCAGCCGTCCCATCGCCTCGTTCATCGCAATGCGGACGAGCCAGGTCGACAGGCTGGATTGGCCGCGAAACTCGTCCAGATGGGTGAGCGCGCGCACATAGGTCTCCTGCACGACGTCCTCCGCCTCGCTGTCGTTGCGCAGGATGCCGCGGGCGATCCGGAACAGGCGGCGGTTGTTGGCCTGCAGGATGGCGCGGATGGCCATCTCGTCGCGAGCCTTCGCCCGCTGGATCAGGTCATCCTCCGGGCCGGCCGCCGCGGACGCTGTGTTCGCCGTGGTCCAATTCGTCGTCGTCCAAGACATCGTCGATTATCCCAACTGAGCACGCATGGCTTAGATGGAATTCGGCCGCAGAGGTTCCCAAAAAAGATTGCGCTGGGCGCCTTACTGCACCGCCGCGAACGTATCCGGGCGCGCCATCGCCCAGGCGTCACGGAAGCGGACGTCCTGGGTGCCGTCGAGCAGTTCACCCGGCCGCAGCGACGGATAGAGTCTTGCGAAGGAGGACACTTCGGTAGTCGACGTCCGCTGCGAGAAGTGGATCGGACGCAGGTCCTGCGGATGCTCCAGGCCGGCGGCCGCGAGCAGCTCGGTCAGCGCATGCAGGGTGGCGTGATGGTAGTTGTAGACCCGGTCGATCTTGTGCGGAACCACCAGCGCCCGAGCGCGGGTCGGATCCTGCGTTGCGACACCGGTGGGGCAGCGGTCGGTGTGACAGCTCAGCGACTGGATGCAGCCGAGCGCGAACATGAAGCCGCGGGCGGAATTGCACCAGTCGGCGCCGATCGACATCGCGCGCGCCATGTCGAAGGCGGTGGCGATCTTGCCAGAGGCACCGATCTTGACGCGGTCGCGGATGTTCATTCCGACCAGCGCATTGTGCACGAAGTTGACGCCCTCGCGCATCGGCATGCCCAGATGGTCCATGAATTCCAGCGGCGCCGCACCCGTGCCGCCTTCGTTGCCGTCGACCACGATGAAATCGGGATAGATGCCGGTTTCCAGCATCGCCTTGCAGATCGCCAGGAACTCCCAGGGATGGCCGATGCACAGCTTGAAGCCGGCCGGCTTGCCGCCCGACAGCCGACGCATCTCGCCGATGAACTGCATCATGCCGATCGGCGTCGAGAACGCGCGATGCGCCGGCGGCGAGATGCAGTCCTCGCCCATCGAAACGCCGCGGATCTTGGAGATCTCCTCGGACACCTTCGCCGCGGGCAGCACACCGCCATGGCCCGGCTTGGCGCCCTGGCTGATCTTGAGTTCGACCATCTTGATCTGTTCCGTCGCCGCCACGCGCGCGAACGCGTCGGGATCGAAGCTGCCGTCACGATGGCGGCAGCCGAAATAGCCGGAGCCGATCTCCCAGATGATGTCGCCGCCCATCTCGGCATGATACGGGCTGAAGCCGCCTTCGCCGGTATCATGCGCAAAGTGGCCGCGCTTGGCGCCGCCGTTGAGCGCGCGCACCGCGTTCGGGCTGAGCGCCCCGAAACTCATCGCCGAGATGTTGAACACCGAAGCCGAATACGGCTTGGCGCAGTCGGGGCCGCCGATCTGTATTCGGAACTTCTCCTCGGCATGCGGCTTGGGCGAGACCGAATGGTGCATCCACTCATAGCCCTCGCGATAGACGTCCTCCTGGGTGCCGAACGGGCGCTTGTCGAGCACCATCTTGGCGCGCTGATAGACAACCGCGCGGGTGTCGCGCGAGAACGGCATGCCGTCCTTCTCGCTCTCGAAGAAATACTGCCGCATCTCCGGCCGGATCTCCTCGAGGATGAAGCGCAGGTGCGCGGAGATCGGGTAGTTGCGCAGCACCGCGTGGCTCTTCTGCAGCAGGTCGCGAACGCCGAGCAGGGTCAGCGCGCCGAGGATCAGCAGCGGAACGAGAATGATATCGAAGATCTTGCGGTCGAAGATGCCGAGGATGAGCAGCAAGGCGGTCGCCGTGGCGCACATCGTCAGCACGATGTAGCGCGGCGAGAACGGAAGCAGCAGCTTGTCCATATGAAGCCCCGGGCGGATCGTGGACGGTCAGCGATGACGGTATTACGCGCATCACGAAGTTATCGTTACACAGGCGCGCGCCGATTGACCATCGAAGGTATCACATCGTCGATAGCCTGCGGCTATCGACCCGGGTGCCACAACGTCCTTGAGCTCGGCGTGCTGGCGACGTCACATTCTAGCGGATCCGCCGGCCGTCGGCCCTACCCGGGTGGGCACTTGACCCGGCCGTTCCGCGATGCCTCAGCCCTCCGCGAACAGGCCAGAATGCGCCTCGCGCAACTGCCGCTTCAACAGCTTGCCGCTCGGGTTTTTCGGCAGCGCATCAACGAACACGACGCGCTTCGGCGTCTTGAACGAGGCCAGCCGGCTCGACGCCTGCTTGAGCAGCGCCTCCTCGGTGAGCTCGCAGCCGGACTTGACGACCACCATCGCCACGACCGCCTCGACCCAGCGCGGATGCGGCAGGCCGACGACGGCGACCTCGGACACCTCCGGGATCAGATACAGCGCCTCCTCAACCTCGCGGCTGGCGACGTTTTCGCCACCGGTCTTGATCATGTCCTTCTTGCGGTCGACGATGGTGATGTAGCCCTCCTCGTCGATGGTCGCGAGATCGCCGGAGTGGAACCAGTCGCCGTGGAAGGCCGCGGCGGTGCGCTCGTCGTCGTGGAAGTAGCCGAGCATCAGATGCGGCGAGCGGTGCACGACCTCGCCGACCTCGCCCGGCGCGACGTCATTCATGTCGTCATCGACCACGCGGGTCTCGACGTTGAGCACGGCACGGCCGCAAGAGCCGGGCTTGCGCAGCTGATCGTCGGGCCCCAGCATCGTCGCCAGCGGCGCGATCTCGGTCTGGCCGTAGAGATTCCACAGCTGCACCTTGGGCAGCCGTTGCGCCAGCTCGCGCAGCACCTCGACCGGCATGATCGAGGCGCCGTAATAGCCCTTGCGCAGGGTCGAAACGTCAGTGGTCTCAAACAGCGGCGAGCGCAGGATCGAGATCCACACCGTCGGCGGAGCAAAGAACGAAGTGATGCGATATTTCGCAATCAGCGGCAGCAGATTGTCCGGCGTCGGAAACGCGGTGATGATGTTGGTGGCGCCGACATAGATCGATGGACCGAAGAACACGTCGAGTTGCGCGCAGTGATACAGCGGCAGCGCGTGAAGCGTGACGTCATCGGCCGCGATGCCTGCGTCGACCACGCAGCTGACATACTGCCAGATCACCGCATCATGCGTCAGCATCGCGCCCTTCGGCAGCGACTCCGTGCCCGAGGTGTAGACGATCTGCGCCACGTCGCTGCCGGCAATCTCGACCGCAGGCACCGCGGCAGTCGAGGCTGCAAGCTCGGCAAAATCGATCATGTCGGTCTGCTGCTCGCTCGGGCCTTCCGACGGCAGCCAGATCAGTTGCTCGACCGCCGGTACCAGCGCCTTGGCGGCGCGCGCGACACCGGCAAAGCCGCTGTCGGTCGCGAGCAGCCGCGCGCCGGCATGCTTGAGGATGTAGGCGACCTCCTCGGGCTTGAGCATGAAGTTGATCGGCACCAGCACCGCGCCGAGTCGCGCCAGCGCGAAACGAAGGGCGGCAAAGGCATGCGAGTTACGGGCGAGAATGGCGACGCGCTCACCCTTGCCGACGCCGCGGCCGGCCAGGCCGGCCGCGAGGCGGTCGACGACGGCGTTGAATTCGGCGTAGGTCCAGCTGGTCTCGCCGCAGATCACCGCGGTCTTGCCAGGGGTGCGCGCCGCGCTCCGGCGCAGGAGGTCACCGAGCGTCTGCCTGCGAACGATGAAATCCATGGCCGTTCCCCTTGTTGTCGCGGGGATGGCCGCCCGGCGGGCAATCCAAGTCCCCTCCCTGTCGCGCGCCGGACGTCTGAAGGTCCGGTTCTGCGGTCGAAAATCGCACGGCCCCTCGGACCGGTGCAAGGAGGATATTGCCAACGAAAAAAGCGCCCCGATTGCGTCGAGGCGCTCCTTCACAAATCTCGGATCCGGATGACCGGCGGCTCAGCGCTCGACGAACGCCTTCTCGATCACGAAGTGGCCCGGCTGGTTGCCGCTGCCCTCGAGGAAGCCGCGCGACTCGAACATGGTCTTGAGCTCGTCCAGCATCGCCGGGCTGCCGCACATCATGATGCGGTCCTTGGCGATGTCGAGCGCATGCTGGCCGAGATCGTCGAACAGCTGCTGCGACGTGATCAGGTCGGTAATGCGGCCGCGGTTGCGGAACGGCTCGCGGGTGACCGTCGGGTAGTAGTGCAGCTTGCCTTCGAGCAGCTCGCCGAACAGCTCGTCCTCGCGCAGCTTGGCGACGACGCTCTCGCCATAAGCGAGCTCGGCGACCTGGCGGCAGCCATGGACCAGCACGATGCTCTCGAAGCGCTCGTAGACGTCGGGGTCCTTGATCAGGCTGGCGAACGGCGCCAGGCCGGTTCCGGTCGACAGCAGCAGCAGCCGGCTGCCGGGCAGCAGGTTGTCGGGGATCAGCGTGCCCGTGGCCTTGCGGCCGACCAGGATGGTATCACCCTCCTTGATCTGCTGCAGCCGGGAGGTCAGCGGACCGTCCTGCACCTTGATGCTGAAGAACTCCAGCTCCTCCTCGTGATTGGCGCTCGCCATGCTGTAGGCGCGCAGCAGCGGGCGGCCCTCGACCTCGAGGCCGATCATCGCGAACTGGCCATTCTGGAAGCGGAAGCCCGCGTCGCGGGTCGCCCGGAAGGAGAACAACGTGTCCGTCCAGTGCTGAACGGAAAGAACTTTCTCTTTATAGAACGCGCTCATGTCGTTTGTTTTTTCACGTGGGCTGAGAATGGAAGAAACAAGTCGTGACGTGGCAGGGATCGCAAAAACCCTATGGATCCAGGGGATTTCGCGCCTGATGTACGTGAAAACAGCAAATAATCAACCCGCATGGATGCACCATTGATCACGATCAAACGCATGCCAAACCCGCGCTCGGCGGCCTCGATCCGCCAATCGTTCGTATACAAACGGTCCGGGTAATTTACTTGCCCAAGATCTCGTCTTGAAGCACTTTAATTCCACAGCCATCGGCCCAATTCTTGAGCAATGATTAACCATCCACGCCTCCAGCTCGCCGCCGTCAGCCGCTACTGCAGCCGCCGCGGCATTCGTCTCGATATCCGGGAGGATGGCTGGCTGCTGGTGCTCGAGGACGCCACCCGGCGTCACCTGATCTTCGGTTATGACCTCGGCCTGAACAGTGCGGTGGCGCACAGAATTGCCTGCGACAAGGCCGCCACTGCAGCTCTGCTGAAAGCCGCCGCGGTTCCCGTGGTCCCGCATTCGTTCGTCCTGGCGCCAGCGCTGACAGGCGAAGGCACGCCTGCGTGGGCGTCCATTCTGCCTCTGCTCGACGAGCATCCGAACGGCTTGGTGGTGAAGCCCAATGAAGGGACATCGGGCCGTGGCGTGACGCGAGCGACGACTCCTGCTCAACTACGACAAGCGATCAGCTCCATTGTCGAGACCGGCGCCAGCGTCGCGATCGCGCCGCTGCTGGAGATCGCGGATGAGGTCCGGGTCATCCTGCTCGATGAGGCGCCGCTGATCGTCTATCGCAAGCAGCGACCGGTCGTGATCGGAGACGGCGTTCGATCGCTGCGCCACCTCGCGCTCGCATCGGTGTCACCTCGGCAACATGCGCAGCTGCTGCGGCGTCTCGCAGAGGAGTTCGAAGTGCCGACGCTGGATGCGGTGGTCCCCGAGGGCGAGCAGCGCCTGCTGAGCTGGCGGCACAATCTCGAATTCGGCGCCCACCCGGTCCTGCTCGGCGAGGGCGCGCCGCGAAGCGACTGCGCCGCGCTGGCCGCCGCGGCGGCACGCGCGATCGGCATCCGCTATGCGTCGGTGGACGTGGTGCAGGTTGACGGCAGCTGGCGGGTGCTCGAAATCAATTCCGGCGTGAAGATGGAGACGCTCGGCCGACATGCGCCGGAGCTGGTCGAGCGCGCCTACGTCGCCGCGCTGGACGCGATCTTCGGAAAGCCGCCCGGTGACCCGACGCAAAGCTCATCCGATCAGAATCGGCAATAAAATTTCTCTGGCCTCGATCACAAGGAGGGATTAGGCTCCGACCCAAATTAAACAGTATACTGTCAATCGGGAGAACGTCCTTGCGTATCGCCGTGCTCGGCGGCGGCCCTGGCGGGCTGTATTTCGCCTATCTCTGGAAGAAGCGGCATCCGGCCGCAACGGTCGATCTGTTCGAGCAGAACCCGGCCGGCGCGACCTGGGGCTTTGGCGTCGTGTTCTCCGACCAGGCGCTGGAGTTCCTGCGCGCCGACGATCCCGACACCGTCGACGCGATCGCGCCGAGGATGGAGAGCTGGCGCAACATCACGCTCAATCTGGGCGGCGAAAGCGTGGAGATCGATGGCGTCGGCTTCTCCGCGATCGGCCGGCTCGAGCTGCTCAAGCTGCTGCAGGCCCGCGCCGAGAGCGTCGGCGTCATCGCCCGTTACGGCACGACCATCCAGTCCCTGGACCAGCTGCAGGGCTACGACCTCATCGTTGCCGCGGATGGGCTGAACTCGCTGGTCCGTCGCAGCTTCGAAGGCGATTTCGGCTTCTCCGTGTCCTATTCCAGCAACAAGTTCGCCTGGTACGGCACGAGCAAGACCTTTCCAACGCTGTCGCAGACCTTCGTGTCGACCGAGCGCGGCACCTTCAACGCGCACCACTACCGTTACGCGCCCGACATGAGCACGTTTCTGGTCGAATGCGACCGCGCGACGTGGCAGGCCTATGGCTTCGCCGAGATGTCGGTCGACGAATCCCGGCGCATCTGCGAGCAGGTGTTTGCCGATACGCTCGACGGCCACGCCCTGGTGTCCAACCGGTCGGTGTGGCGCAATTTCCCCTGGGTCTGGAACGAGCATTGGTGGCACCGGAACATGGTGCTGATCGGTGATGCGCTTCACACCGCGCATTTTTCGATCGGCTCCGGAACACGGCTGGCCATCGAGGACGCGATCGCGCTCGCCAAGGCGCTCGATGCCGAAAGCAGTCTGTCGGACGGTCTCGCCCGCTACCAGGCGGAGCGGCAGCCGATCGTCAAGAAGCTGGTGAAGGCTGCACGCACCAGCGCCGACTGGTACGAGCAGTTTCCGTCACATATGAAGCTCAGCCTGATGGATTTCGCCTACAGCTACATCACGCGCTCCGGCCGGATCGACGACAACAGGCTGCGGATGATGGCGCCGCAATTCATGGCGCGCTACGCAGCGTCCCGCGACCAGGGAGGCCGGGCATGACAAACGAGATTGCCGATCATGTTCCTTTCGACAGTGCCGGCGCGCGCGAGATCGGGTTTGCGATCCCCGTGCGCTACAATGCCAGCCGCGTACTGTTCGACAATCTCGAAAGGGGCAATGCCAACAAGCTCGCGCTGATCGGCCCGGCCGGTGAGCGCAATTATGCGGAGCTGTGCGCTGATGCGTGCCGCTGGGGCAACGGCCTCGCCTCGCTCGGTCTCGCCCGCGGCGACCGTGTGCTGCTGTTCCTGGACGATACGCCGGCCTATCCGGCTGCGTTCTTCGGCGCGGTCCGCGCCGGCTTCGTGCCGCTGCTCATCAACACGCTGACACCGCCGGACCTGCTGCAGTTCTATCTCGCCGATTCCGGCGCCAAGGTCGCGGTCGCGGATGCCGAGTTCGCCGGACGATTCGACGCGCAGGCTTGCGCGGATACGGCGCTGCAGACGCTCATCGTCGTCAACGGCACGGTGCCGGCAACGGCTGCGCCGGCGACGCATGCAGGCGCTGAGTGGCTGCATGGCTTCGCCGATCAATTGGACGAAGCCGACACGCATCGCAACGAGATGGCGTTCTGGATGTACTCCTCGGGCTCGACCGGGCGCCCGAAAGGCATCGTCCATCTGCAGCACGACATGGCCTATAGCGAGCAGGCGTTCGCGAGGAACGTGCTGCGGCTGAAACCCGACGACATCTGCTTCTCGGTGCCGAAGATCTTCTTCGCCTACGGCTTCGGCAACGCCATCACCTTCCCGTTCACCGCCGGCGCGACGACCTTGCTGGTGCCGGGCCAGCCGAAGCCCGCGGTCATCTTCGACGCCATCACCCGCTTCCGGCCCACCGTGTTCTTCGGCCTGCCGACGCTCTACACGTCGCTGACCAAGGCCGACGGAGCGAGAGAGACCGACTTCTCATCACTGCGTTTGTCGGTCTCCGCAGCGGAGGTGCTGTCGGCCGAGGTCTTCAACGGCTGGAAGAGTCTGACGGGATTGGAGATCGTGGAAGGCCTCGGTTCGACCGAGGTGCTGCATGTCTACCTCTCCAACCGGGAGGACCGGAAGAAGCTCGGCGCGGCCGGCCTGCGCGTGCCCGGCTACGAGATCGCACTCCGCGACAAGGACGGTCATGACGTCGCGACCGGTGAAGAAGGCATTCTCTGGGTTCGCGGCGACTCCAATACGCCGCTGTACTGGAACCGGCCGGACAAGACTGCAGAGACGATCCGCGACGGCGGATGGATCTACACCGGCGACCGCTTCGTCCGCGATATCGACGGCTTTCATTTCTTCCGCGGCCGCGCCGATGATCTGATCAAGATCTCCGGGCAGTGGGTTTATCCGCTGGAGGTCGAACTCTGCCTTGCCGAGCACCCGGACATCCGGGAATGCGCCGTGTTCGCGCATGAGCTGTCCGACCGACGCATGAGCCTCAAGGCGGTCGTCGTGACCAATGGCGCGTCGTACGACGAGCCGGCCATGACCAAGGCGCTGCAGGACTACGTGAAGACCAAGCTGCTGCCTTACAAATATCCGCGTGAGATCGTCTTCATCGACGAACTGCCGAAGACCGGCACCGGCAAGATCGACCGTCAGGCGGTGATGCGGCTGTGAGGACGAGCGTCCCGCCATTCGACCGCAGAAGCCGGCGATCAGCCGGCCTTGCCGAGATGCTCCAGCGCATCCTCGGCGCGCAACGGCACGCGCGAGACCTCGTTGTTGAGATCCACGAGCTGCGACAGCAACGCCATCAGCGTCTTCCGGTCTGCGGCCTTGAGCGGCGCCAGCATCCGCGCCTGCGCACGGTCGACCGAAGGCATGATCGCGCGCAGCAGCGCAGCACCCGCCTTGGTCAGATAGAGCAGCTTGACCCGCTTGTCCTCGGCCGACGGCTTGCGCTCGACATGGCCCTTGGCCTCGAGCCGCTCGATCACGCTGCCGAGCGTGGAGCGGTCGAAGGCGATCACGGCAGACAGCCGGGTCGCATCGATGCCGGGATGATTCTGGATCGCGACCAGCGCGGCGTATTGCACCGGCGTCAGGTCGAAATCCCGGCACTCCTCGACGAAGATGGAAACCGCGATCTGCTGCATGCGCCGGAACAGATAGCCGGGCTTGGTGTAGACCGCGTCCATCGTGATTTCGGGCGGCCTACTCGGCATCGGGCTGGCGCTCCGGCGCTGCATTCGCGAAAGCCGGCATTGCCTTGGCAGCGGCTTCGGCCTGCAGCAGACGCGGGAAGGCCGCAACGTCGACGCCGAAGCGACGCGCATTGCCGAGCTGCGGCACCAGGCAGAGATCGGCCAGGCTCGGGGTGGCGCCGAAACAGAACGGGCCCGGCTCATGCTTGATCAGCGCCTCACAGGCTGCGAGGCCGTCGCGATTGGCCCAGCCCGCCCAGGCCGTGACCTTGTCCTCGGGCAGGCCGAGCTCACGCAGCCGCGCCAGCACCTTCAGGTTCTGGACCGGATGCGTATCGCAGGCCAGCACCTGCGCGAACGCGCGGACCTTGGCACGGCGCAAGGCATCCTTGGGCAGCAGTGGCGGCTCGGGGTGAGTCTCGTCGAGCCATTCGATGATGGCGAGCGACTGGATCAGCGTTGCGCCGCTGTCGTCCTCCAGCGCCGGAACGAAGCCTTGCGGATTGAGGGCGAGATAGGCGGGCGCGCGCTGCTCGCCCTTGCGGAGATGATGCGGCAGATGCTCCGCCTTGAGCCCTTTGAGGTTCAACGCGATCCTGACGCGATAGGATGCGCTGCTGCGGAAATAGCCGTGCAGCTTCATCATGGCACTCCTCCCGAAATGACAGCCTTGGTTGCGATTGACGGTAAGCGAATTGACAGTATACTGTCAATTAATAACGACATCTGATCGGGAGGCGTGCATGGCCGCAGTTTCGACCCCGGAGCGCGAGGCGTTCTACAAGAAGATCGACGGCGAGAACATGACCGCGCTGTGGACTGTCATGAGCGATCTCATCACGCCCGAGCCGAAGAGCGCCTGCCGTCCGCATCTGTGGCAGTTCGCGGCGATCCGCGACTACATGATCGAGGCCGGACGGCTGATCACGGCCAAGGAGGCCGAGCGCCGCGTGCTGATCCTGGAAAATCCCGGCCTGCGCGGGCAGTCCAAGGTGACGACCTCGCTCTATGCCGGCATCCAGATGGTGATCCCGGGCGACATCGCGCCCGCCCATCGCCACAGCCAGTCGGCGCTGCGCTTCGTGCTTGAGGGCAAGGGCGCCTTCACGACCGTCGAAGGCGAGCGCACGCTGATGGAGCCGGGCGACTTCATCATCACGCCATCGATGACGTGGCACGATCACGGCAACGAAACCTCCGAGCCGATGTTCTGGCTCGACGGCCTCGACATTCCCCTGGTGCAGTTCCTCGATGCCTCGTTTGCGCAAGGATCCCAGGAGGATCAGCAGAAGGTCGCACGTCCCTCGGGAGACAGCTTCGCGCGCTACGGCCACAATCTGCTGCCGGTCGATGCCAAGCGCAAATCGCGAACCTCGCCGATCTTCAGCTATCCGTATTCCTACACGCGCGAGGCGCTGGAGAGCGCCAAGCGCGGCGAGGCGTGGGATGCGTGCCATGGATTGAAGCTGAAGTTCTCCAATCCGGAGAGCGGCGACTTTGCCATGCCGACGATCGGCACCTTCATCCAGCTGCTGCCGAAGGGTTTCAAGACCGCCCGCTATCGATCGACTGACGCGACGGTGTTCACCGCGATCGAAGGCAAGGGGCGCAGTCGCATCGGCGACCAGGTCTTCGAATGGGGGCCGCGTGATCTGTTCGTCGTCCCGAGCTGGCAGTGGGTCAGCCACGAGGCTGACGAGGAGGCCGTGCTGTTCTCGTTCTCGGACCGCCCGGTGCAGGAGAAGCTCGATCTGTTCCGGGAAGATCGCGGCAATGCCTGAGGGCTTCAGCGCCAGTGCAGCAGGCGCGCCTCAAGCAGGCTGATCAGCCGGCCGACGGCGAGGCCGAACAGCGACAGCAGCAGGATCCCCGCCATCAGCTGGTCGGTCTGCATCAGGTTGCCGGCCTGCAGCACGAATGTGCCGATGCCGGTCTCGGCGCCGATCATCTCCGCCGAGACTACCAGCATCAGGGCCACCGAGGCGGTGATGCGGAAGCCGGCGAGGATCGATGGCAAGGCGCCCGGCCAGATCACCTTGCGGACGATCAGCGGAAACGGCACGTCGAAGCTCTGGGCCATCCGGATCAGGTTGCGCGGCACCGCGTCGACGCCGCTGTAGACCGAGATGGTCGTCGAGAAGAACACGCCGAGCGCGATGGTCGCGATCTTCGGCTGCTCGCCGATCCCGAGCCAAAGAATCAGCAAGGGCAGTACGGCGATCTTCGGAATCGGAAACAGCGCCGAAACGAATGTGATGCCAACGCTGCGCGCGACGCGCCACAGACCGATCGCGAAGCCTACAGCGATGCCCGAGGCCGTTCCGAGCGCCCATCCCGGGAGGATGCGCAGCAGTGATGCCGAGACGTGCTGCCACAACGCGCCGGTCTCGGCGAGCCGATACAGCGCGCGCAGGATCCCGAGCGGCGTCGGCAGGAACAACGGATTGATTAGGGCAAGACTGCCGATGAGCTGCCACAGCCCGAGCGCCGCGGCGAGCGCGAGCAGGCCCGCCCAGCGGCTCGCAGCCGGTGTAAAGCCGCCGCCGCGGAAGCGGACCGGCCGCGCCGCGCCCGCGTCGGTCACCGGTGGTGCGACCTTTGGTACGCGGTCAAGCATGCTGGACCTCGCGCTCGGCATCGATCGCTTCAGTCCGGATCAGTGCCCAGAGCTCGTTCTGCAGGTCCAATAGCTGCGCGCGGGCTGCGGGGCTGCCGCGCTCACGGCGGCCGATCGAAATGCTGACGACCTTGCGGATGCGGCCGGGACGGCGTGACAGCACGACGATGCGGTCGGCGAGCCGTACAGCCTCCTCGAGATTGTGCGTCACGTAGACCGCGCCCATCGCCCCATCCGCGAGCAGATCGACGAAGTCCTCCATCAGCAGCTCGCGCGTCTGCGAGTCCAACGCCGACAGCGGCTCGTCCATCAGCAGGATCGCCGGCCGGACGGCGAGCGCCCGCGCAATGCCGACCCGCTGGCGCATGCCGCCCGACAGTTGCCTGGGATAGACGGCGCGGAAATCGATCAATCCGGTGCGCCGCAAGGCGTCGTCGACCGCGGCGCGGCGCTGTTGCGCTGATAACGCGGTGTGCAGCAGCGGGAAGCCGACATTGTCTTCGACGCTCGCCCAGGGCAGCAAGGCGAAATCCTGGAACACGAATGTCAGAGGATTGAGGCAGCCATCCGGTGGCGCGCCGCGCAGTTGCGCCCGTCCGGCCGTCGGCTGCAGCAGCCCGCCGAGGATCGCCAACAGCGTGCTCTTGCCGCAACCGGAGGGCCCGACGATCGCGACCACCTCGCCCGGGCCGACGGAGAACGAGACCTCATGCAGCACGTCGAGCGCCTCGAAGCGATGGCTGATGGTGTCGGCGATCAGGTCCATGTCGAACGCACCGCTGAGGTTCCGCTGGCTTCCGCGATCAATCTGGCTTCACATAGTCCTTCGCGATGATCGCCGCCGCGTCATAGCCCTGGTCCGCGAAACCCTGCGCCTGCAGCCATTTGATCTGGCTGTCGATGTCCTTCACGTCGAGCTTGCCATCGGGATCGACGTAGGAGCAGTTGCCGACCACCTGCTCGACGGAAAGATTGGTGTACTTGCCGATGATCTCGAGCAGCGGCTTCGTCTTGTCGTTGACGGCAGCGTAGCCGTCCTTCACCGAGGCCAGCACGACGTCGTGGTACTCGCGCTCGGCGCGCTGCAGCGACGCGAGCAGTTTCGTCACCGCTGCGGCATTGGCCAGGGTCTTCGGGCCCGCGAACACGCCGGTGACCTGCCACGGCGTCTCGTCGCCGACCCAGCCAATATGTTTGACCGCCCCCTCCTCCACCAGCTTGCGCGCGACGGAGATCGGCATCAGCGCCGCATCCACGGTCTCGCCCTTGAGCGCAGCGGCCATGTTGGACATCGACTGCAGCGGCACGATCTTCACGTCGGACAGCTTGAAACCGTATTTGTCGGCGAGCAGCCCGACCGAATAATGGAAGCTCGACCCCACCTGGGTCACGGCCACGCGCTTGCCCGCAATGTCCTTCGGTGTTCTGAGACCGGCCTCATAGGCCTTGTTGCTGGCGAAATATCCGTTCAGCGGAAAGCCAGCGCGATCACGGCTCATGCCGGCGATGATTTTCAGCGCGCCCTTGCCGGCAAGATTGTACAGTCCCGCCGTGAACCCGGTAGCGCCGACATCGACATCGCCCGTCGCGGTCGCCACCGCGATCGGCTGCGCCGCATCGAAGAACTTCAGCTCCACGTCCAGGCCGGCTTCGCGGAAATACCCCTTGTCGAGCGCAATGAAGACCGGCGCCGACGAGGACAGCCTGAGAACGCCGATCCGCAGCTTGGCGTCATCGGCCTGAGCGGTGGACATCGGCACCAACGCCAGAATCGCCGCGAACATGACGCTTACGTATCGCAACATCGAACTCTCCAAGATCCGGCCGCCCGGAGACTTCCCTCCAAGGGGCTGCGGACTTGTTGCAATATTTCCGGGCCAATGTCGCGGCAAATTTTCCAGGAGGTCGGCAGCCAGGCGACGTGCTCTCCCGAGGCTTCGCTCAGACACCAGCGGCGTCCAGCCACGATGCGAATGCCTGCGCCAGTTCCGCCATGACAGGCCGATCATCCCTGCCCGAGCGCGCGGACACGTGGAAGGCATGATCGGCCTGTGCGATGCAGTGCAGCGTGGCGCGTCGTCCCAGCCGCTTCACGACTGGTTCGAGCAGCTCCATCTCCGCCAGCTTGTCGCGCGTGCCCTGGAGAAACAGCATCGGGACCTCGATCGCGTCGAGATGGTCGGCGCGCGCCGCGGAGGGCTTTCCGGCGGGATGCAGCGGAAAGCCGACAAATGCCAGCCCGACGACATCGGGCAGCGGCTGCAGGCTCTGCGCCTGTGACGTCATGCGGCCGCCGAACGATTTGCCACCGGCGATCAGCGGTATCCCCGGACAGAGCCTCGCGGCCTCCGCCACCGCGGCGCGCACCGTGGCCTGGGCGAGCGCGGGTGGGTCGGGGCGCTTGCTGGCTTTTTCCATGTAGGGAAACTGGAAGCGCAGCGTTGCGATGCCGTGCGCGGCCAAGGCTTCGGCCATCTGCTGCATGAACGCGTGCGTCATGCCGGCGCCGGCGCCGTGCGCGAACACGAAGCAGGCGCGCGGGCGAGAGGGCACGATGAGCAGCGCGGATACGGAGCCTGCGCCGTCGACCGGAATGGCGAGAGAACGCGGTTGATGCTCAGTCATGCCCGGCTTTTGGGCCACGCCTCCCGTCCCGTCAACAGATCTGCCCGGTCCGCTGCAGCGTCGCCGAACCGGCAGCGCTGCATCCGGATCAAGCGGCCCTGACCGTCGCGAGGAAGCGGTCGACCTCGGTTCGCAGCCGCTTGCTGTCATTGGCCAGCGACTTGGCTGCCGACAGCAGGTTGGACGAGGCCTGCCCCGTGTCGGCGGCGCCACGCTTGACGTCGGTGATGTTCGACGACACCTGCTGGGTGCCGTGGGCGGCGTGCTGAATGTTGCGCGAGATCTCCTGCGTTGCCGCACCCTGCTCTTCCACCGCCGAGGCGATGGTCGAGGACACTTCCGACAGACGCTCGATGGTGGAGCTGATCTGACTGATCGCACTCACCGACTCATGGGTCGCTGCCTGGATACCCGCGACCTGCTGGCCGATCTCGCCGGTCGCCTTCGCCGTCTGCTCGGCAAGCGCCTTCACCTCGGACGCGACGACGGCAAAGCCACGGCCAGCCTCACCGGCCCGCGCCGCCTCGATGGTCGCGTTGAGCGCAAGCAAATTGGTCTGGCCCGCGATGGCGTTGATCAGCTCGACGACATCGCCGATGCGGTTGGCGGCCTTCGACAGCTCACCCACGCGATCGGTGGTGGTGCGCGCCTGATCGACAGCTTCGCCTGCCATGCGCGCAGACTCCTGCACCTGACGGCTGATCTCGTTCACCGAGGACGACAGCTCCTCGGTGGCGGAAGCCACCGATTGGACGTTGCTGGACGCCTGCTCAGAGGCGCCGGCGACGACTTCGGCGAGTTCGCGGCCGCGGTCGGCGGTCCCCGTCAGATTGGTCGCCGAGGATTCCAGCGTGTCCGATGTCGCCGAAACCGTTCTGACGATTTCTCCGATAGCCTGCTCGAATGTATCGGCCAAGCGACGCATGTCGGCCTTGCGCAGCTCGGACGTGCGATGGTCCTGCTCGAGCTTCTCCTCCGCCTCGCGCTGCGCCCGCTCTGCGGCGAGCCGCTTGAAGCGTTCGACGGCGCGCGCCACATGGCCGATCTCGTCCTTGCGCCGCACGCCCGGGAGAACGACGTCGAAATCGCCGTCCGCCAGACGGATCATCGCCTTCTCCAGCGAGATGATCGGGCGGCTCAGCGAGTAGGCGAAGCCGAGCGCGAGCAGGATGCCCAGCACCAGCGTCGCACCCGACGCCGTCATCATCATCGTGCGGGAATCCGCCACGTGAGCCTCGGCCTGGACGCGATACTCGTAGCCGTAAGCAGCCACCAGCTCGACCAGGTCGTCGACGCTCGCAAGCGCCTCGTTGCCCAGCTTGCTCAGCATGAAGCCGGTCGGAATTTCGGTGACGCCCTCCGGCGCAGGCTTGAGGATCTTGAGCGCAGCATCGGACCAGTCGCGCAGCTTCTTTGCCGCCTGGTCCCGCGCGGCATCGACGCTGCTCGATTTGACGCGCTCACGGACGATGTCGAGATCTTCGGACATGGCCTTGGTGAGCTTTTCGAACTTGTCCGCCGTCGTCTTGGACGTCCCCACCGTCTCCGCGCGGCTCAGCACCAGCAGCGCGGCATTCAGTTCCGAGTGGATCGAACGGGCGTGATTGATCGCCATGAGTGGCCCGTCATAGAGGCGGACCACGAGATCGCCGGCCGAGGTGATCCCGCGCAGACCATAGAGCGCCAGGCCACCAGCCAATGTGAGCATGATGCTCAGGACCGCGAGGATCCTCAACCGGATCGACATTTTGAGCTGCTCCGAAAGCTTAGTCGACGACCTTGACCATCATCTTCATGCGCGGGTGAATCGCGCAGATGACGGCGACATCGCCGGTTTCCTTGAACGTGACGTCGGTGGACGCGCCCGGCGCCTGGGAGCCGAGATTGAACTCGTTGCCCTTGCTGGCGGACATGATGTTGTGCGGAATCGTGTCGTCGTTCAGGAAGGTCAGGGCATCGCCCTTCTTCACGGTGACGCTCTCGGACGAGAAGACGCGCCCCTGCTGATGGATCACCTCGGTCGCGGCCAGCGCGCCGGTGGACAGGCCCGCGACGACGGCGAGGGCGATGGCGGCTCGTGCTTGATACATGTTCAATTCCCTTGTTAGCGCGGCAGCACCGGGGCGGCCGTCGGGGTGAGATTGCTGGAGAGGGTTTTCAGGAACGCAACGAGGTCGGACTTGTCCTGCGCGGTCAGCCCGAGCGGACGCATCAGGTCAGAGCGGCTCGGCCGCTCGACGCCGCCGCCATCGTAGTGATCGACGACCTGTTCGAGCGTCGCCAGCGAGCCGTCGTGCATGAACGGCGCGCGGCGCGTGATCTCGCGCAGCCCCGGCGTCTTGAACGCGTGCTGCATCTTGATGACGCCGGGGGCGTATTCGCCACGGCCGACGTCCTTGCTCGGAAGCCCGATGTCCTGGAAGCCGTCATTGGTGAAATTCCAGCCTTCGTGACAGGTCATGCACTGGGCCTTGCCGTTGAACAGCGCGAAGCCGCGCTTGGCGTCTTCCGAGATCGCCTTTTCGTCGCCGTCGATCCAGGCGTCGAACGGCGCCCGATCCGACACGACGGTCCGTTCGTAGGTCGCGATCGCCTTGGCCAGCGTCTTCGGCGTCATGCCTTCCTTGGCGAAGGCCGCTTCGAACAGCGGCTTGTATTCCGGTATGGTGTTCAGCCGCTCCATCAGCTGATCGAGCGGCATGTTCATCTCGCCGGCCGCCTGGATCGGTCCGAGTGCCTGCTCTTCCAGGTTTGCCAGCCGGCCGTCCCACATGAAGATCGCGCCCCAGGCCGCATTGACGATGGTCGGCGAATGCCGGCCGAGCTTGTGCATCCCGTTACCGATGCCGACCGCCATGCCATCGCCCCAGCCATAGCTCGGGCTGTGGCAGCTTGCGCAGGACTGCGCCATGGAGATCGACAGCCGCGGGTCGAAATACAGCTTCTTGCCGAGGGCCGCCTTTTCCGGCGTGTAGGCGTTGTCCTTCGGAAAGGGGATGGTCGTCGGACGGCGATACAGCGCCTTCAGCGAATCCGTGCTGGACGGTCCCTTCTGCTGCAACGTGACCTGCTTGGTTTCGCCGACCAGGGCGGCGCCGAGCCCCGCGCTGGTGAATCCGACGATGAGGGCAAGGGCAGAGCCGAGCGAGAGAGATCGAGCTGTGAGGCTGCGCGGCATCATCGGTTTTCCTGAGATTTCTTTGCGACTGCGAACGCTGGAATCATTCGGTTGAGCTTCAGCGATGACACCTGCTTCGAATTAAGGAAAACTTGATCGACCTCGACGTTGTACCGCCGGAAAACTACGGGATTAGTGAAACTAATGAGTTCGCACACGTAAGGTGGTCCCCCGATGCGAACGCAAGAGCCATGATGCTCGGCCGAGCGCCGAATGGCAACGCACAACGAACCTGCCGCGGCGGCGATTTCGATTTTCAGAAAATGAGCAGCAATGGCTCGGTCCGCAAGGTGCGGAGCGGGAACTATTTGCGCATCGTCCCGGAGAGCAGCACTGTCGTCCCTGCGGCGCGGGGAACGGCCGAGAGCAGCGCTTGCGCAACGTCGGCGGCCTTGATCGGCTTGTAGTTCGGCGGGATCAGAAAGCCCAGGAGGTTGCTGAGCACCGTGCCCCATTCCTCGCCCGGCCGGGTCGGCTGGCCGAGCTCCGCTCGGGTCCCCACGAGCAAAGACGGCCGTGCGATGACCAGTCCCGCGAACGGCAGCGCTGTCAGCTCATCCTCGAGCTCGCCCTTCACGCGGCTGTAGAAGATGCTCGACTTGGCATCAGCGCCCATCGCGCTGACCAGCCCGACACGCTTTGTGCCGGACGCCAGCGCGGCCTTGGCGATGGCGAGATTGGCATCGTGATCGATGGCGCGGAAGGCGGCCTGGCTGCCGGCGACCTTGATGGTGGTGCCGAGCGCCAGATAGAGCTCGTCGGCCGCAGGCAGCGACGGCAGCGCGGCGAAGTTCACGACATGGGCCGTCAGCTTGGGTGACTCGACCGGCGGCGACCGGCGGCCCACGGCGTGAACATGATCGACGGAGGGATCGGCGAGCAGGCCGCGAAGAAGCTCGCGGCCGACTAGGCCTGTCGCTCCAGCGATGATCACAATGCGGTTTGCCATCCCCAGTCCTCACGCGGCGCGCCTGACGAGAGAGCTAGGCATCGAGAGGTCGATCCGGAAGGCGTCTCGACGTTTTTTGGTTCCGGCCGCGGAACTTGCACCCATTCCGCGGCAGGAGGTCGCTGTGGACGGGATCAGGCGCCCTTGCGCCGCTCCGCGGCCTTGGCCATCGCCGCGGCGAACGCGCCGCCCGACGGCTTTTCTTCGCGCGTGGTCATGCGCGCCCCCGCCGGCGGTCGCGCGCTGGTGCGCTTCTCGCCCTTCTCCGGCAACGGATCTGACAGCCGCAAGGTCAGCGAGATGCGGTTGCGCGGCACGTCGACGTCGAGCACCTTCACCTTCACGACCTGGCCCGGCTTCACCACCTCGCGCGGGTCGTTGATGCGCTTCTCGGACATCGCCGAGATGTGGATCAGGCCGTCCTGGTGCACGCCGATGTCGGCGAAGGCGCCGAAGGCAGCGACGTTGGTGACGGTCGCCTCCAGGATCATGCCCGGCTTGAGATGGGTAATCTTCTCGACACCTTCCTGGAACGTCGCAGTCTTGAACTCGGGGCGCGGATCGCGGCCGGGCTTGTCCAGCTCCTTGATGATGTCGGTGACGGTGGGCACGCCGAAGCGCTCGTCGGCGAACTTCGCCGGATTCAGCGCCTTCAACGTCTTGGTCTCGCCGATCAGCACCTTGATGTCGCTCTTGGTCGCTTCGAGGATCTTCTTCACGACCGGATAGGCTTCCGGGTGCACGCCGGAGGCGTCGAGCGGATTGTCGCCGTCGCGGATGCGCAGGAAGCCGGCGCACTGCTCGAACGCCTTCGGACCCAACCGCGGCACCTCCTTGAGCTTGTCACGCGTCGGGAACGGGCCGTTGGCGTCACGATGCGCGACGATGTTCTGCGCCAGCGTTTCGCCGATGCCGGACACCCGCGCCAGCAGCGGGGCGGAGGCCGTGTTGAGATCGACGCCGACGGCGTTCACGCAATCCTCGACGGTGGCATCGAGCGCGCGCGCCAGCTCATACTGGTTGAGGTCGTGCTGATACTGGCCGACGCCGATCGAGGCCGGCGGCACCTTGACGAGCTCGCCGAGCGGATCCTGCAAACGGCGTGCGATCGACACCGCGCCGCGGATCGAGACGTCGAGATTGGGAAATTCCTTCGCGGCGAACTCCGACGCCGAATACACCGACGCGCCTGCTTCCGACACGATCGCCTTGGTCAGCTTCAAGTCCGGCTTCAGCTTCATCAGATCGTTGACCAGCTTCTCGGTCTCGCGCGACGCCGTGCCGTTGCCGATCGCGACCAGATCGATGCGATGCTTGATGCAGAGCTGCGCGAGCGTCAGCATGCTCTCGTTCCACTGCCGCTGCGGCTCGTGCGGATAGATCGTGGCATGATCGACGAACTTGCCGGTGCGGTCGATGACCGCGACCTTGACGCCGGTGCGGAAGCCCGGATCGAGCCCGAGCGTGGCGCGGCCGCCGGCGGGCGCAGCGAGCAGGAGATCGCGCAGGTTCGCCGCGAACACGCGCACCGCCTCCTTCTCGGCCTCCTGCCACAGGCGCATGCGGACATCGAGCGCGAGCGAGGTCTTGATTCGGGTGCGCCAGGCCCAGCGCACGGAGTCGGACAGGAACTGATCGGCCGGGCGCCCCTGCCGCGAGATGCCGAAGGTCACCGCGATGCGGTTCTCGTACAGCGACGGGTCCTTCGAATCCTCCGGCTCGCCGTCACCGAAATCGAGCTGCAGCACCTCTTCCTTCTCGCCGCGCAGCATCGCCAGGATGCGGTGCGAGGGCAGCTTGCTGAACGGCTCGGCGAAGTCGAAGTAGTCGGCGAACTTGGCGCCTTCGGTCTTCTTGCCATGGCGCACCGACGACTTCACGGCGCCGCGGGTCCACATCTCCTCGCGCAACGAGCCGACGAGGTCGGCGTGCTCGGCAAAACGCTCGACCAGGATCGCGCGGGCGCCTTCGAGCGCGGCCTTGACGTCCTTGACCGGATTGTCGCCATCCTTCTTGATGAACGCCTTCGCTTCGACTTCCGGCGCCTTCATCGGGTCCCCGATCAGCATGTCGGCGAGCGGCTCGAGCCCGGCCTCCTTGGCGATCTGCGCCTTGGTGCGGCGCTTCTCCTTGAACGGCAAGTAGATGTCTTCCAGGCGCGCCTTGGTGTCGGCGGTCGCCAGCGCCAGCTCGATCTCCGGCGTCATCTTGCCCTGCGACTTGATGCTCTCGATGATCGCGGTGCGCCGCGCATCCATCTCACGAAGATAGCGCAGCCGCTCCTCCAGGTTACGCAGCTGCGTATCGTCCAGCATGCCGGTTGCTTCCTTGCGGTAGCGCGCGATGAACGGAACGGTCGCACCGCCGTCGAGCAGATCGATTGCGGCTTGAACCTGGGCATCGCGGACGGAGAGCTCAGCGGCGATGATGGAGGCAAAATTCGACACGGTGTTCTTCCGAGATTCGTGACGGGGGCTGAAGGGATAGGAGTGCACGCGCGCCAGCGCAAGCGGGTGGCGGAGGCTCTGTGGGCAACCGTGGCAAAAAAGACCGGTTGCGAATCACGCGAAACGCTGCCGCAGGCCGGCCATTTCGTTGCTTATGCAAAGGGAATCGCAGATTCTGCCGGCCTGGGAGCGATTCGTGCCGGCCACAGCTGCGACATATTTCGACGACCTCAATCCGGAGCAGCGCCGCGCCGTCGAGCATGGCGGCGCGTCGGCCGCACCGGGGCCGCCGCTGCTGATCATCGCCGGCGCCGGCTCCGGCAAGACCAACACGCTGGCGCATCGGGTCGCGCACCTGCTCGTCAATGGCGCTGATCCGCGCCGCATCCTGCTGATGACGTTCTCGCGCCGCGCCGCCGGCGAGATGAGCCGGCGCGTCGAGCGCATCGCGCGCAAGGTGCTCGGCAGCCAGGCGGAGGCGATCACCGCGGGCCTGAGCTGGGCCGGCACGTTTCACGGCCTGGGCGCGCGGATGCTGCGCGACTATGCCGAGCGCATCGGCCTCGATCCCGTGTTCACCATCCATGATCGCGAGGATTCCGCCGACCTGATGAACCTGGTGCGGCACGAACGCGGCTTGTCCAACACGCAGCGGCGTTTTCCTACCAAAGGCACCTGCCTTGCGATCTACTCGCGCTGCGTCAACGCCGACATGCCCCTGGAAGAAGCCTTGGTGCGGCACTTTCCTTGGTGCGCGGAATGGGCAAACGAGCTGAAAGGCCTGTTCGCGGCCTATGTCGAGGCCAAGCAGGCCAATGCGGTGCTCGATTACGATGACCTGCTGCTCTACTGGGCGCAGATGATGGCGGACGAAACCATCGCACGCGAGGTCGGCGAGCGCTTCGACCACGTGCTGGTCGACGAATATCAGGATACGAACCGGCTGCAGTCGCAGATCCTGCTCGGGCTCAAGCCTGACGGAATGGGACTGACCGTCGTCGGCGACGATGCGCAGTCGATCTACGCGTTCCGCGCCGCGACCGTGCGCAACATCCTGGAATTTCCCGATCAGTTCAGCCCGCGCGCCGACGTCGTCACGCTCGACCGCAACTATCGCTCGACGCAGCCGATCCTCTCCGCAGCCAACGCCGTGATCGGGCTGGCGCGCGAGCGCTTCACCAAGAATCTGTGGACCGACCGCGCGGCCTCGCGCAAGCCGCAGCTGGTGACGGTGCGCGACGAGGCCGACCAGGCGCGCTACATCGTCGAGCAGGTGCTGGCCAAGCGCGAGGAAGGCATCGTGCTGAAGCAGCAGGCCGTGCTGTTTCGGACGTCGTCGCATAGCGGGCCGCTGGAGGTCGAGCTGACACGGCGGAACATTCCGTTCGTGAAGTTCGGCGGGCTGAAGTTTCTCGATGCCGCGCATGTCAAGGATGTGCTGGCGCTGCTGCGCTTCGTGGAAAACCCGCGCGACCGCATCGCCGGCTTTCGCGTGCTGCATCTCATTCCCGGCATCGGACCCGCGTCGGCCCAACGGCTGCTCGATGCCGTCAGCGAGAGCGCCGATGCGATCGGTGCGTTGTGCGCACAGCCGGCGCCGGCACGGGCGGGCGAGGACTGGACGGCGTTCGTGCGCACGGTCGAGCAGTTGCGCCGCTCGGATTGGCCCGCCGATATCGAGCGCGTCAGGCAATGGTATCAGCCGCATCTCGAGCGCGTGCACGAGGATGCCGAAATGCGCAGCGCCGATTTGCTGCAGCTCGAGCAGATCGCCAGCGGCTATCCCTCGCGCGAGCGCTTTCTCACCGAGCTGACGCTCGATCCGCCCGACGCCACCTCCGACCAGGCCGGCGTGCCCCTGCTCGACGAGGACTATTTGATCCTCTCCACCATCCATTCCGCCAAGGGCATGGAGTGGAACGCGGTGCATGTGCTCAACGTCGTCGACGGCTGCATGCCGTCCGATCTCGGCGCCGGCTCCAGCGCCGAATTGGAGGAGGAGCGGCGGCTGCTCTATGTCGCGATGACCCGCGCCAAGGACGATCTGCATTTGCTGGTGCCGCAGCGCTTCTTCGTCCATGGCCAGCCCGTGCGCGGCGATCGTCACGTCTACGCCTCGCGCACGCGGTTCATTCCCGAAGCCCTGGTGCCGCTGTTCGAGCGCACGAGTTGGCCACGGGTGCAGCCGGGCGCCGCGTATGCGAGCCAGGGGCCGCGGATCGATCTGGGTGCGCGCATGCGTGAGCGGTGGCGGTAAGCTAACAGCAGCCTCCTGACAGCGCCAATGATTGCGCCCTCTCCCCCAAGGCGAAGCAAGAGCTTCTCCAGGGTGGGAGAGGGCATCGGAGCTATCAGCGTCATACACGCTTGGGTGAGGGGTTCGTGCCACGAATTCAGGTCCGAGTTCGTGGCAACCCCTCACCCGGCTTTCATGCTTCGCATGAAAGCCACCCTCTCCCACAAGGGGAGAGGGTGCACCTTCTGCGTGGCTATGGCTTGAACACGAACTCATCGTGCGGACTAATTCTGGGTCTCAGCTCTGCAGAAGGCCCTTGACGTTGGAATTGATGAAGTCGCGGTCGGCCGGGATGCGGATCGGATTGCCGGCTCGATGGCCGTGGATCGAGGGAATCGGCTTCAGCGCGGCGGAGCGGGCGTTGACCAGCTTCGGCAGCTCGCGTTCGTTGTCGCGCCAGTCGAAATAGCGGTCGGTCCGGCCGGGCATCAGCAGCATGTGCGCGGTGATCGCCCCGAGCGCGCGGTCGAGATCGCCGCCGAAGGCCGCGCAGTTGCTGATGTCGCCGCCTTGCCAGATCGCGATCTGCGTCAGCAGGTTGTCGGCGTCGCGATGCGCGAAGGCGGTATCCCAGATCGCGGCGAGATAGTCCTCCTGCGAGGCAAAGCCCTGCTCGCGCCAGACCTCGTCGCGATAGAATTCGTAGGACATCGCCCAGCCCGCATAGATGCGGCCCATGGCGCGCAGGCCCGCGACTGGCTTTTCGACGAAGCGGCCGTTCGTGTATGCGGGATCGGCCATCAGCGCGGCCTTCACCGCATCGAGGAACAGGTGATTGTAGGGTGAGCAGCGCGCGCTGCCGCAGACGACGGCCGCGCGCTCCACCATGTCGGCATGGCAGGCAGCCCAGTGGTAGGCCTGCATGCCGCCCATCGACCAGCCATACACCAGCGCGATCCTCTCGACGCCGAACTGCTCCTCGAGCAGCCGCCGTTGCACCGCGACCGCGTCGTGATAGGTGATCACCGGGAACGGCGCCTCGCCGAACTGCGCGCGCGTGTTCGACGGCGAGGACGACAGGCCGTTGCCGAACAGATTCGGAATGATGATGAAGTAGCGCTCGGGATCGAGCGCGCCGCCCGGGGCGATCAGCCATTCGGTGTCGTAGTGCTGGGCGCCGAACGAGGTCGGATACAGGATGACGTTGTCCTTGGCCGCGTTCAGCGTGCCATAGGTCTTGTAGGCGAGGCGCAGCGACGGGAATGTCACCCCGGATTGCAGCACCACATCGCCCGCCTCGAAGATCTGATAATCGTCAGCCGCCATGGACGTGATCCCCGTGAGATTTGATCGACAGCCTAGGTGATGCGCGCCGGGCTCACACGCCCATTTTTCGACATGGCCTGATCGCGCCAGCGGCGCGGCTTGGGCGGCGTGTGAGTCATGACGGCGCGATCTCGCGGCAGCTCATGCCCGAGTTTTGCTGGGATGTGACGCCCTCGGTAAGATGAGGGCGCAGGGAATGCCGGGTGAAGGCCTCACCCATGGCCCGCCTGCGAAAAAAATGCAGGCGGCGAGAACCACAGGTTCAGCCGAACATCCGGCATTCCCTGCGCGATGGGCTTACGGCTGCTCCGTGCTCTCCCCGGGGACCGGCTGTCTTGCCCCCGTCGCCGATGGGATCATCCCACCGGCTTGGTCTCAGCGTCGGGAGACCAGGACCACACGGCTTGACCGTCCGCGGCAGATCGTTCGTCGGCGCGACAAGCACGCTGCGATCCGCCATGGCCACCGCATCCCCGCCTCGCGTCTCGTGACGACCGCGCGTACGCCCCTCATCGATGAGGCAGGATGGGCGCAGTAGAGCATAGTTTTCGGAAAAACGAAAGAAGAATTTTTGCCCGTTCGCGCGGCTTCCGTGCCGACGGGAGAGCCCGGTCCTCCCCTCCCTCCGCCGTCATGGCCAGGCCTGTCCCGGCCATCCACGTCGTTCGGCGTCCTGGGAAGAACGTGGATGCCCGGGCCTTCGCCGCGCCGAAGCGGCTTCGGCCGCGCAGGCGGGACAAGCCCGGGCATGACGTGCCACAAAATGGCAGCCACGCCAGCCGCGAGATCATTTCCTCGCTGCGTCACAGAAACCCTGTGTTTCGCCACCGCCCGCTTGCAATCGGCCTCCGCCCCTTCCAGCTGACGAGCCAACGCCGTATGACGGCGCGACGCAATGGAACGAGACATGACCCCACAGATCGAATTCGGCCTGGACACGTTCGGCGACGTCACCCGCGCCGCCGACGGCACGATGGCCTCGCATGCGCAGGTGATCCGCGACGTGGTCGAGGAAGCCGTGCTCGCCGACCAGCTCGGGATCGACTTCATCGGGCTCGGCGAGCACCACCGCGGCGATTTCGCGATCTCGGCGCCGGAGGTGGCGCTGGCGGCGATTGCCGCGCGCACCAGCCGCATCCGGCTCGGCTCCGCAGTGACCGTGCTGAGCTCCGACGATCCGATCCGGGTGTTCCAGCGGTTCTCCACGCTCGACGCGGTGTCGAACGGCCGCGCCGAGGTGATTCTCGGCCGTGGCTCGTTCACGGAATCGTTTCCGCTGTTCGGCTTCGACCTCAAGGACTACGAGGCGCTGTTCGAGGAGAAGCTCGATCTGTTCGTCAGCCTGCTGCCGCAACAGCCGCTGACCTGGCAGGGCAACCTGCGCCCGCCGCTGCGGGATCAACTTGTCTATCCGCCGGTCGAGCGTGGCCAGCTGAAGGCGTGGATCGGCGTCGGCGGCAGTCCGGAATCGGTGGTGCGCGCCGCGCATTACGAACTGCCGCTGATGCTGGCGATCATCGGCGGCGACCCGAAGCGGTTCGCGCCCTATGTCGACCTGTATCAGCGCGCCATCAAGCAGTTCGGCCGCGAGATCAAGCCGATCGGCGTGCATTCGCCGGGCTATGTCGCCGACACCGATGCGCAGGCGCGCGAGGAGCTATGGCCGGACTACAAGACCATGCGCGACCGCATCGGCCGCGAGCGCGGCTGGCCGCCGATGGGCCGCGACGAGTTCGTCCAGGAGGCCGATCACGGCTCGCTCTATGTCGGCTCGCCCGAAACGGTGGCGCAGAAGATCGCGGCGACCATCAAGGCGCTCGGCCTGTCGCGCTTCCAGCTGAAATACTCCGCCGGCCCGCTGCCGCACGCCAAGCTGATGCGCAGCATCGAGCTGTATGGCAAGGTGGTGGTGCCGCGGGTGCGGGAGCTGTTGGGGGACAGTTCGAGCTTTTCGAGTGACGACGACCCGTCGCTGTCACGGTGATCAACGCATCATGACCTATCTGCGCGGCTTCTTCAGCTTCTCCGGCCGGATCAACCGGGCGCAATACGCGATGGTGATGCTGTTTGGTTATATCGGGTCGATCCTGGTGTTCTGGCTGACGTGGCCTCATCTTCGAGCGATGGGCGATCTCGGCGTGGCGCTGGGCATGACCAACGTCGCCGTCATCCTCTGGATCTTGTTTGCCGCCATGGCAAAGCGGCTTCACGACATCAACCGATCCGGCCTTTCCAGTTTGCGCATCCTGGTCCCGGTCATCGGCATCTACACGCCATGCTCCTTGTTCTTCATTCCCGGCGACCCGTCGGGCAATGATTATGGCAGTCCTCCAGACCGGTTCTGACTGTTTGCACGATGGCGCGTCGATTTCCGAACATGCCCTCGGCCTTCTATGCCTTTGACTGCAGACCTTCGAGCTTCCGGACAAATCCCAACGCCGCGTCGTTCAAATCGCCAAATCTGGCTCGCAGCGCCTCTGCCCGCGTACCAGCCCCCTGGGCAATCGACTGGCCCTTGGCAGCCTTCGAACAGACATCCTCGACCGACCTCTGCAGGTGCTCGGCACCCTCCGCGGCACTCCGGGCCGCACGATTGATGTCGCTGGTTGCGCCGCTCTGTTCCTGAACCTCCCGAGCAATCGTCGCGTTCTTCTCGCGAATGTCCCTGATGACATCCACGATCGAGGCGATTTCGCCTGCCGCCGCTTGCGTCGCCGACTGGATGCCGAGCACCTGGGACGAGATGTCTTCGGTCGCTCTGGCCGTTTGCGTCGCAAGGGTCTTGACCTCCGCCGCGACGACCGCAAATCCCCGGCCCGCTTCGCCGGCCCGCGCCGCCTCGATCGTCGCATTGAGTGCCAGCAGGTTGGTCTGGCCGGCAATATCGCTGATCAACTCCACGACGCTTCCTATCTTTGCCGCAGCTTGCACCATGCTCTCGACCATCAACCCGGCCTGGGTCGCGCGGCTGCTGGCGATATCTGCCACCTGGCTCGCTTCCTGGGCCCGCCCATTGATGTTGCGCGTGGAGGCATCGAGTTGCTCGACCCCGGCGGCCATGGCTTGCACGCTGCCGGCAATGTCTCCGGCGGACGCCGACGCTGTTCGGCTGCACATCATATTGTCGGCGTTGAACCGCTCCAGTTCCTGGATCGCGTCGGCAATGTGTCCGGCCGCCGCAACGACGTCATCCACGGAACCGGCGACCGATTCCTCGAAAGACGAGGTCGCGCGAGCCAGAACGTCTTTCCGCTCGCTCTCCGCCTGCATCTTGAACTCTGCCTGGGAGGCCTGCAGCGCCAGTCGATCGGCCGAGTGGTCACGCAGGACGGCGACGGCCGCGGCCATGGCGCCAATCTCGTCGCGCCGATCCAGCCCTGGAATGTGTCCTTCGATCTCACCCGACACGATCTTGCGCAGCCGCTCCTCGAGGCGCCGCAGCGGCCGGGAGATCGTTCCTGCGACCAGAACGGCAAACACGACGCTCATGAGCACCACCAGCAGCGCGAGCCCGCCGAGCCGCAGCGCCGCACTCCTGAACGACTCGTCGAGATCGTCGACATACATGCCGCTGATGACCATCAGCTTCAGGCCAGGAAGCGCCTTGACGAAGGCCTGCTTGCGCAACGGCTCGGCCTGGCCGTTGCGAGGGAAATGGTAGGTGACGGTACCGCTCCCGGCGCTATGCGCGAGCTCCACGATCTCGCGCCGGAACAGGCGTCCGTTGACGTCGCCCTTGTCGGTCAGGTTCTTCCCGACGTTTTCAGGCACGCCGCCATCGGCGAGATTGAGCCCGTCCCAGTCGTAGACGAAGAAATAGTTGTTGCCGTCATATCGCGATTTCGCGACGATGTCCCTGATCCTGGCGACCATGCCGTCGCGGCTCATCTGGCCTGACAGCACCTCCTGCTGATAGGCCGCGATCTGCGATGCGACAACGTCCACCGCACCGCGCAGGGCCCGCGTCCTCTCGGCCTCCATCTGATCGCGCAGCTGGACAAGGGACACGCCGACGAGGACCATCATCGCCAGAACGCTGCCAAGCGTGAGCAAGCCCAGTCGCCAGCCGATCTTGATCTTCTTCATGCAAAATCCCTTGTCCCCTGCGCGGATGTCGGAACTTGAAACCAAAAGCCTAACGATGACGGCGCCAAACGCGGCGCCCTCTGCAAAATCCTATGCATAATTTGCATCGACCAGTCGCATCCCGCATCGAAAGCGTAGCCTGCCGAAGCGCCGTCGCGGCAAGGCGGCCGAGCGACTGCAGCTTGGTTGCGCCGGCGGGTGTTCGCGCCGCGCTCCGCACGCCCTCTTGAAACGCCGATGGCCAACCGCGCGCTCCTCGAACCGTCGGCAACGCTCCGAGGAAGCGTCGGGTGCCGAAACCGGCCGCAGCGGCGTGCCCGCGTGAGGCGCCTAGGCGTCGACAGCGGCCACCTTGCGGGCACGCTCGACATCAGGGGTGCGATAGGCCGCCTCCGGAATCGTCCCGAGCCGCGAATCGTGGACGCGCGGACCGAGGCCATAGAACTGCTGGAAGCTCATGATCAGCGGCCGCCATTTGTCCGGATCGATGCGGTCGCGCGTGCCCTCCATCAGGATCGTCGGCGCGACATGCACCCGCTGCACACGGACCTCGAAGCACTGGATGTGCCCCTTGAGGACCGCATCGTCGTCGGCGATGCCATGGACCGCCTCGACACGCGCTTCGAGCTGGACCGGACATTCTGCGACCCGCGGCGCCGCGACGGTACCCGATGCGCACGCGGTCAGCCCGGCCGCCACAAACTTGTCCGCCTCGTGGCGATAGCCCTTATGCCGCTTCATCGCCGGCACCGGGTCAGAGCCGGTGGTCAGCGCCAGGCGATCAACGGCGGCAACCAGATCGACCGACGGCAGGTTCAGCACGCATTCGCCGGTGCGGCGCATGTTCTGCGGCGTCTTCGATCCGGCGGCGAGCCCCAGCATGCAGCGCCAGCCGAGCCAGAACGCCGAGGACATCGGTGCAAGATTGAAGCTGCCGTCCTCGTTGACGGTGCTGATGAGGACGACGGGCGTCCCGAAATACAGGATGCCCGGCTCGATGGTCGCGTGCATGGGATACGTCTCCAGGTGATGCATGGGGCGGCGATGGCCGCCATCTCATTCCTGGAAGGTCCTCGAAGGGGCCCGTGGAGGCCACCCGATCTCCGATCAGGCGGGATCAACGCCTCACGGTCTGAGCTGGACTCTGCGCGCAAGACGCTGCGGCAGATGGCGATCCCGGCATGACTCGAACATGCGACCTACGGTTTAGGAAACCGCCGCTCTATCCAGCTGAGCTACGGGACCGGAGCCTGCACCGACGTGCACCTGCTTCGCCGGCCTGCATAGCAGACCCGGCAACTGACCGGAAGCGTTTAAGTCCGGCCAGATCGCCGGTCGCACGGGCGTCGCCGGATCACGGACCTTCCACGCAGCCCGGGAGATCGAACAGGGCGTGCAGCCCGCAGGACGAGGTGAATATCTTGTCGCCGTTGTGGCCGACGCCCGCGACGTCCCAGAGCCGGTGGTTGGGCGTCCCGCCATCGCGCGCGGCGAGGACGGCCGCATAGGAATGACCGCGCACGAAGCGGGTCGGTCCCTGCGCTTCGGCCATGCAGCTCTTGTCCAAGGCCGCATGGTTGGGATCGGTGTCGCGGGTGCCGAGCAGATAGATCACGCGGCGGCTGACATAAGCCCGTTCGAGATCGGCCGGCGTCGCGGCGGCGAGATAGGCCGGCCGCTCGGCCATCCCGTATTTCCAGCGGTCATAGCCCGGACAGGCCGCGGCAATCGCAGGCGCGGGACGTTCGCTGGAGAAATAGGCGTAGGATGAGGGGTTGGCGACGACGTAGCGCACCGCGACGTGCTGCCTCGCCAGCGCTGCCTCGCCGCGGCCGGCGATCGCATAACGCTGCACCACCTGGCCGCCGCCGGAATGGCCGGCGATCACGACTTCGGTCAGCCCCGGGAACAGCGAGCGGTCGGCGAGGTGATCAAGGATCGCGTCGAGCGCCTCGAACGAACTGACGGGGTGAGGAGCCGTGGCCGCATCGCCGCCCTGCCAGCCCTCCAGCGTCCAGCGCAGCGTCTCCAGAGGCAGCCGATGCGCCTCGACGTCGAGATCGGCGAGAAACTGCGGCACCACCAGCAGCGTGCTTGCGCCGGCCGCGCCTGCGGCGTCCCGGGCCTTCTTCGCGGTGTCATAGTAGACGTCGGCATTGCGCAACCGGCCGTGCAGCACCAGCACGACGCGCGTGACATCGGGCTGCGGCCGGGTCCAGGGACGCGAGACATAGAGCGGCAGAACGCCGCGATCGCCGAGCGCGATGCGATCGCCGGCCACGACCGCCACCGGCCGCCGGTTCGGGGCGGTCTCGGACGCGGTCTCGTCCTGGGCCAGCGCGACGCCGCCCAGCAAGGCAAGACAGGCAATCCATGCCGACTTCAACGCAATCATGACCCTCCCCGGACCGGATGCGGGCACCGGACGGCGGTGCCCGGCAGCCATCCTAGGGACCTCGGCGCGAGAACAGAAGGCTGGCGGCGGCACACGCCGCGAACGATCACACCCCCGTTGGGAGGGGCGGTTTGACTATCCGCCCGGCGGCCGATGGTCTAAGAGAACGGCGCCGATGCGGAACCGGCCTCGGGATCGCCGTATTGGTCGTGCCTGAGCGCGGCTCGTGACCGTTGGACAGCCGTCCCGGCCACGCGGCCGCAGCGCGGTGCGCGCCCGCCCCCATTCTCCAGCCGAGGGAAACAGACAAGTCGATGCTCATTCGTTCGGTCATTTTCGGCGCGCTCGCAGGTGTCCTCTCCCTCGCCGCCGCCCGCGCCCAGGACACCCGCAATCTGCTGGAGTCCAAGGAGTCGCTCTACAACAACATCTATGTCTATGAGCAGGGCCCCTTCCGCAGCATGACCTTCGGTCACAACCGGCGCATCTATACCGAGAGCGTCTACAACACCCGCGACGAGCTCGATTTGCCGGTCGACTACACCCGCTTCATGACGGCGAGCGTGATGTACGCCAAGGAGGTCCGCTCAATCCTGGAGATCGGCTTCGGCGGCGGCCGCACCGCCTGGTACCTGCACCGCTTCCTGCCCAAGGTGCAGGTGACGTCGGTCGAGCTCGATCCGACGGTGCTGGAGTTCGCCAAGAAATATTTCGGCATCAAGGAGGAGCCGAACTTCCACGTCGCCAACCGCGACGGAAGGCTGTTCGTGCAGGAATCGAAAGAGCGCTACGACATCATCCTGATCGACGCCTATCGCGGGCCGTTCGTGCCGTTCCACCTGCTGACCAAGGAATTCTACCAGCTGGTCAAGGACCATCTCGCCGAGGGCGGCGTGGTGGCGCAGAACGTCGAGCCGTCGACGATGCTGTTCGACGCCGCGGTCAAGACCATCCACAGCGTGTTCCCGCAGGTCGACTTCTACGAGGCCGGCGGCAACGTCGTCATGGTCGCCTATCCCGGCGACGAGCGGAAGGCCGAGGATCTCGCGGGAATCGCGCAGGAGCGCGACAAGGAGTTCGGCTTCCGCTACAAGCTGGCCGAGCTGCTGGCGCAGCGCAAGCGCGTCGACATCGACAACGGCCAGGTGATCGACGCCAAGGCCAAGGTGCTGACCGACGACTTCGCGCCGGTCGAGGCGCTGAAGAGCATCGAGCGCCACAACAAGAAGCTGCCATGAGCGAGCACGTCTCCCGCGCCGGCGTCGTCGCGATCTACGTCTGCTCGTTTCTCGTCGGCTGCGTGCTGATGGGCTTCGAGATGCTCGGCAGCCGCTACCTCAATCCGTATTTCGGCAGCGGCATCGGCGCCTGGGCCAGCCTGATCTCGACCGTGCTGTGCGCGCTCGCGATCGGCTACTTCGCCGGCAGCGCCATCGTCGACCGCCAGCCGACCACGCGCACCATCGGCACCATGATCCTGATCGCCGCCGCCTACATGGCGCTGGTGCCGGCAACCGCCGACGCGGTCATGGCCGACATCCTCGACAGCATCGGCGACGGCCCGGCGGCCACCTTGATGGCCTCGACCGCGCTGCTGCTGGTGCCGCTGACGCTGCTCGGCACGTTCTCGCCGATCGCGGTCAGCCTGCTGACGCGCTCGGCCGGCGAGGCCGGCCGCGTCGCCGGGCTGGTCTACGGCGTCTCGACCATCGGCAACGTCGTCGGCACGCTGGTCACCACCTTCACGCTGATCCCGACCATCGGCTCGCGGGCGATCACCTATTACTTCGCCGTGGCGCTGGCCGTCTGCGCCGGCATCCTGTTCATTCCGTTTGGCAGGAAGACGTCCTGACATCAGTCATTGAAGAGTTTCGGATGAGAGAGTTCTGGCCCCGCCTCGCCATTCCAGCGGTTATGGCGATTGTCCTTGTGACATCCCTGCCGGCGCGCGCGGCGGACGTTCAGATCGAACTGTGGGACGGGCAGCGCGCGATGGGCCACATCGCCGATCTGCTGCAGTTCACGCCGCGGTCGATGGGCGAGCCCGGCCAGCAGAAGACGATCGACTACATCAAGGCGGCGATGGCCAAGAGCGCGGCCGACGCCGTGCTGACGCAGAGCTTCACCGTCAAGGGCGACGACGGCAAGGCGATCCCGCTCACCAACATCATCGCCCGCTTCCAGGTGCAGAACCCGCGCCGGATCATCGTCGCCACGCATTACGACAGCATCATCAAGGCCTATCGCGACGCCAAATCGCCTGACGCGCCGATGCCCGGCGCCAACAATTCGGCGTCCGCCGTGGCGCTGCTGCTGGAAACCGCGCGCGTGCTGTCGATGTCGCCGAAGCCGGACATCGGCATCGACTTCATCTTCTTCGATGGCGAGGAGGGCCCGAAATCGCTCGGCGCCGGCGATCCGACCTGGCACGCGCTCGGCTCGCCGTATTTCGCCGCGCACCTGAAGGATTATTACCCGACGCGCAAGCCGGAGAAGGCGGTCGATTTCGACATGGTCTGCGACAAGGACCTCAAGCTGCAGCCGGAGCCGTCGTCACTGCATTCGGCGCTGCCGGAGGTGAAGAAGTTCTGGAGCATCGGCAGCCGCATCGCACCGCAGGCGTTCTCGCCGGAGCCGACGTCCTACCCGATCAGCGACGACCACACCGCCCTGCAGCAGGCCGGCATCCCGAGCTTCCTGGTGATCGATTTCGACTACGAGCCGTATTTCAACACCACGCAGGACACGATCGAGCAGTGCTCGGCCTCGAGCCTCGAAAGCGTCGGCCGCACCTTGCTGCGCTATCTCTACACGCCCTGAGCGGCGCGCCCCTTGCTGGCGCAGGCCGCGCGGATCGCCGCGGCGAGACCATGCGGGTCGTCGGTGCCGATGCGGCGCAGCCCGGTGCTGAGCACGCGCAGTTCGACCGCGTCCAGCCCCGAGACGGTGTAGAAGCGGATCCCCGAGACGATGCCGACGCCGAGCCCATGCCACCAGCGGTTACGCACCACGGCGATCCCGGTGATAGCGTCGAGCCCGACGCGATAGCGCCACAGCCCCGGCCCGAAGTACCAGCACAGCTCGCCATCGGCGATTTCGACCGTGAGCGACGAGAACAGCAGCGCAATGACGAGCTCGGTCGCCAGCAGGCAGGCTGCCGCCAAACCGTGGCCGGCATTCCACAACAGCACACCGCCAACGGCGCCCGAGCCGAGACACATCGCGATCGCGACGAGGCCCCACTGCCTGTGACGGTACCGCACGGCCATCTCCCCCAAAAGCTGGCGGAGGAATATAGCGTGCAGTGAGACGAAGTCTCGCGCGTTGCGCGAACGAGCGGTGGAGATCTGGGCGGAAGCCGCGGGCCCGCTCAGGCCATCTCCGGGACGCGCTGCTGCGGCGCTTCGACAGCGTTTGACGGCCGCGACAGCAGGCCGGGCACCAGCGCCTCGGCCGCCTCCGCGCCCGAGATGACCACCGCCTCGACACCCGCGCCGGCGTTGCCGCCGCCGGCAATGACGAGATTGCGCAGCGGCGCCTTGGCGCCCTTCAGCCGCGCCGATCGCGCCACGCCATAGATCGAGCCGGCGCTGGCGAGGTCATAGCGCGCATAGGTCACCGGGCTGGCGTCGGTGCGATAGACGATGTGCTGCGACAGGCCGGGAATGATGGTTTCGGCGGCGGCGACCATGGCATCGCCGAGCGCGAGCTTGCGGGCCTCATAGTCCGGCGAGCGGCGCCATGCCTTCCAGTCGTCGCCGCCGTCGGCGGGAAACCAGGCCTTCGCCTCCTCGTGCGTGGCGAGCGTGATGATCGTCATCGTCGCATGTCCCTCGGGCGCCGCCGACGGATCGAGCTTGGACATCACGGCAAGGCCGATGCCCATAGGCGTGTCGAGATGGGTGGCCGGAGCGATGTCCGGCACGATGTCGAGCCCGAGATGCACCGAGAAGCAGGAATTGGCCGGCGCGATCGCGGCGGCGCGTTCGCGAAATGCGGCCGGCAGATCGCCTGATGTCAGCAACTCGGTGAAGGTGCGGCCGAGGTCGGCATTGGAGACGACAGCCCCGGCGCGGACCGTGCGGCCGTTGCCGAGCGCGACGCCGGTGGCGCGGCCCTGCTCCACGAGGATCCGCGTCACCTTCGACTTCAGCTGCACCTCGCCGCCGCGCGCGAGAATCGCATCGGTGAGCACGTCGGCGAGCTGGCCGGAGCCTCCGACCGGATAGAAGCCGCCCTTGAAGTAGTAGCCGAAAATCGGGACCATCTGCGCGCAGCTCAGCCGCTCGCTGCCATCACCGAGATAGCCGGACAGCGCATTGAGCGTGGCGATCAGCGCGGGATCGGTGACGTGGGCGGCGACCAGCTCGTCGAACGGCCGGTTCATCCAGCGGTAGGCCTGCGGATGCTTGCGCGGGAAGGCCAGCATGTCCTCGATCGATTGCGGCATGCCGGGAATGCCGCTGCGTCCCTGGCCGGTCGCATACATGCTCTCGAAGATCGCGTGGATCGTATCGAACAGCTTGACGAGGCCGTCCGCGCTGGCGGGAAACATCTCGCACAGCAGCTGCACATAGGCACGCCAGTCTTCGGGCACGTCGATGCGCCGGCCGGCGAGGTGATAGGAATGGCTGACGCGCTTCCACGCGATGCGGTCGGCAACGCCCAACCGCCGCAGCACGCCGTCGACCGGACCGCCGGGCCAGACGCCGGAGAAATCATGCGGGCCGGCATCGAAGCGGTACAGCACCGGCTTGTTGTCGTGATGCGCCTTGCGCAGATAGCTGTGGCAGTAGCCGCCGGGCACGACGTGGTGATCGAACACCTTCACCTTCAGGCCGGCATCGGCCAGCAAGGCGGCTGCGGTCAGGCCGCCGATCCCGGCGCCGACGATCGCGACGTCGCAATCACGCTCGGCGCCACCGGAGAATGCCGGCGCCGGCCAATGATGCTCCTCGCGCGACTCGCGCATCCGGCGCAGCGCCTGGCGGATCGCGAGCCGCGGGCCGAAGATCGAGATCAGCGCACCGACAACCACGATCGCGGTCGTGATCCAGGAGGCCACGCCAGCCCAGCGGCACAGCCCGAGCACGAGAAACAGCACGCCCCATAGTCCGGTCATCAGCATGTTGATCAGATGAAACTGCGGCGTCGCGGCGTTGTCGGCGTAGCTGGCGCGGGCATAGTCCGATGTCCAGGGCCGGCCGACCGCGAGCGAGGCGAGGCTGATGACGCCGAGCGCGGCAAAGGACAGCCACAGCGCATTTGCAGCCGTCCAATTCGGCGCGACGTCGTTGGCGATCGCGAGCAACACGAACAGTGCGAGGCCGCCGAGCTCGAGCAATGCGAGCTCACGCCGTGTTGCGCGCCAGAGATTGCCGGCAAGAGAGAGCGCGAGCGCGGACCAGACCGCCCAGTTCGGCTGCTGAGCGCCGAGCAAAGCCCAGAAGACAATGAAGGGCAGCAGCGCGAGCTTTACGGTGAGGAATACTTTCATACCGGCAACTCCTCTGCGCGACCGCAGACCATCTTTCCAATGTCAAGATAAGCTTAGGAGCGCAATCAGGTACCCGTCAAGCATTATCTTTCCATCGTCAAGATTAGATTCATCAACCAAGGCGGGATGAAACCGGGAGAACGGTGGCCGGCATCGTTCCGGCGCCACAGCCCGGCGGTATTCCGGCCCGACCTGACCTTCGATCGGCGCCCGACTGTGGCAACAAGATCACGGAATGCGGGCCCGCCACGAAGATGACCGCAATTCGCGCAGCATCGAAGAGACACCTCGCCGCAAAATGGCGACAATCTCCCGTCATCTGAGGCAGGAGACGTCGAGGAAGCCGTACGTGTACCCACCCCGCCTGCCAGTATTGGTGTTTGCTGCGCTCACTTGCTTGCCCGCGATTCAACCTCAACGCGTGCACGCGGAGTGGTGGAGCCGAACACCGACGGATTTTGAGGAATGCGCCGACGCCGCCGAGAAATCGGCGACCAAGGAAGAGAAGACGGCGGCGCTCGCTCAGTGCAACGCGAAATTTGCCGGCAGGCGGAAGCCCGGCGGCGGCTACGCCTATTACGACTTCATGCAGGATCGCAGCTTCGACATTGCCGGCCCCAATCCGACGCCGGACGAGCAGAAGTTCATCGACCAGCAATACACGCAATATCTCGAGCGGCAGCGCCACGCCAATATGAGTTCGGCGATGATGACGCGACCGCAGCCGCAGGACCTGCAGCGCGCTTCGTTGAAGGATCTCAACGTCCGCGCTGCGATCGAGCCGCCGAAGCCGACCGTGCCCGCTATGCCGCAGCAGCGGCCGGTCAAGCCGCCCGCGGCGGCCCAGGCTGCGATGGCTCCGGTGGGAACCGCGGTTGCGCCGGCCGGAACGCCGGAGGCGCGGGCCCGCGCCAAGGCCGCGCAATGTGCCAAGGGTGTCGTCCGGGATTCGTTCTCGTGCAATTTCCCGGTGCTGTCGGAGAAGCTCGACGAGCTGAAGAAGATGCTCGCCGGTCCGGGCCAGAGCCAGGCACAGGGACAACTCGCGACGGCCCCGAAGGCGCCCAAGCGGGCCGACATCCGCAACTGACGCACGCGCCGCTCAGGCGGCGCTTTCGTTCAGCCCCCGCTCATCATCACCGCGCAACATTGCCGCGGCGGGCCGTTGCGCCGCGCCGGCTTGTAACGGTGCGGACGACTGCCTAGTTTTGTCGCCGTGGGGCGCAGGAGGCAGTCCATGGGTCTACTCGACATTCTCAACGGCATGCAGAACGGCCCGCACGGGCCATCGCATCCCAGCACCAAGGACAACGGCGGCATGTCGCCGATGACCATGGCCATTCTGGCGCTGCTGGCGTGGAAAGCTGTGAAGCACTTCTCGCAAGGCGGCCAGCAGCCGAATGCAGCGCCGGCGCCCGTTCCACCGCCGACGCCGCACAGCCAGCCGAGCGGACCTCTCGGCGGCGCGCTTGGCGGCCAACTCGGTGGCGGGCTCGGCAACATCCTGGCCGGCGGCCTCGGCGGACTGCTCGCGGGCGGCGCGGCCGGCAGCGTGCTGTCCGGAGGCCTCGGTGATCTGCTGCGGCAGTTCCAGCAGAGCGGCCACGGCGACGCCGCGAACACGTGGGTCAGCCCTGGTCAGAACAAGCCGATCTCGCCCGGCGACCTCGCCAATGCCCTCGGTGCCGACCAGCTCGATCAGCTCACCGCGCAGAGCGGGCTGTCGCGCGACGAGCTGCTGAACGGCCTCAGCCAATACCTGCCGAAGGTGATCGATCAGCTGACGCCGGACGGGCGGCTGCCGAGCGAGCACGAGCTGGCCGGCCGGATCTGACGATCTTCGATGCGTGGACGTGAAGGACGATAATCATGCTGCACATTCTGATCGTCGGGCTGGTCGCCGGCTTCCTCGCACGGCTGATTTCGCCAGGGCCCAACAATCCCTCAGGATTCATCCTGACCATCGTGCTGGGCGTCGTCGGCGCGTTCCTCGCTACTGCTGTCGGACAGGCCATCGGGCACTACAGCCCTAGCGAAGGCGCGGGCTACGTGACCGCGACTCTCGGCGCCGTGGTCGTTCTGTTCATCTGGAACAGGCTGGTCGCCAGCGGCACCATTCGCGACTTCAACCGCTAGCCGCGACCACTCCCGTCATCGGAAGCGAAACGACGCAATCCAGAGTCCCTGCTGGGCCCCTGGATTGCTTCGCTGCGCTCGCAATGACGCGGAGGGAGAATGAATTCACGTCTCACACCACCGCCGTAGCGACGCTGTACTCGGAACTGTCACTCACCCCGGCTGGTCATTGACCTCACCACTATCACCCCGTCATTGCGAGCGCAGCGAAGCAATCCAGGGCCACGCGAAAGGTCTGGATCGCGTTGCCGTTTTCGACATTTCGCTGAAAGCTTCACCCCAAGAGATGCATCCCCGCATCCATGCGCACGACCTCACCGGTCATCTGCCCGGAGGCGGGGCTGGCCAGGAACGTGACCAGTTGCGCGACATCCTCGGCCGATGACGCCGTCCGCAACGGCACCCGCGCCACCACGGCATCGCGCACCTGCTTGGCGCCGGCCTCGCCGCGCCCCTTGGTGAACCACGGCGTATCAATGTAGCCGGGGCAGACCGTGTTGACGCGGATCGACGGCGCCAGCGCGCGCGACAGCGACAAGGTCATGGTGTTGAGCGCGCCCTTGCTCGCGGCATAGGCGACCGAGGAGCCGACGCCGCTGATGCCGGCGACCGACGACACGTTGACGACCGCCGAGGCGCGCCCGCTCTGCTTGGCCGCGGCTTCCAGCAGCGCCCGCGCCGCGCGCACCATCTGGAACGGGCCGATGGTGTTGACCGCGAAGATGCGCTGAAAATCCTCCGCCGACAGTCCGTCGAGCTGATCATGCGGGACATGCTTGGTGGTGCCGGCATTGTTGACGAGCGCGTCGATCCGGCCCCACGGCGCGGCCGCGGCGACGATCCTCTTGCAATCCTCGTCACGCGACACGTCGCCCTGGACGACGACGACCTCGACGCCTGCCTTGCGGCAGAGATCCGCGGTCTGTTCGGCTTCGGTCTTGCTGTTGGAGTAGTTCACGACGATGCGCATGCCGGCCTTGGCCAGCAGCTGCGCGGTCGCAGCACCAAGGCCGGAGGCCGAACCCGTCACGATCGCGCACAGACCTTCCATCGCCATTTTCGCCTTCCTTGGTTTGCCGGCTTGTCGTTCTCTGATCCCTGCTTCTTAGCCAAGATCACGGCATCTGCAAAATCAGGCCAATCTCCGCGCTGCGGAAATCGCTAGAGCCCATGCGGGGAACGGGCGGGGCCCTGCGGGCCGCGGCGCTTGTCAGGACCTTGGCTTGCGCTCATCATGCCCGAAAGCATCGCCGGTGCGCTTCGCTATCGTCGCGCGCCGAGACGGGCGATCTGGGAAAGGCGAGGAGCGCTGTGGCGGAAGCTGAGAACATCGTGGTTGCGACCGCGGAGAAGATCTTCGCCGATCTCGCCGACCCGCAGACGATCAATCACGACAAGGACGGACGCTGGACGGCGCCGCTGTGGCAGGCGCTGAGCGAGGCCGGACTGCCGCTGGCCTGGGTCGCCGAGGATCTCGGAGGCGCCGGCACCGATCTCGCCGACGGCTTCGCCATCATCCATGCCGCCGGCCGCTTCGCGCTCGCAGTCCCGCTGGCCGAGACCTTGCTCGCCGGCTGGCTGCTGCAGCAGGGCGGCATTGCCGCGCCCGCGGGCGCGATGACGGTCGCGCCGGCAAATCCCCGAGACGTGATCACGCTGAACGCCGACGGCACATTGTCCGGCCGCGCGCGCGGCGTGCCGTTCGCCAAGGCCGCAGAGCACGTCGCCGTGGTCGCGCAGGGACGCGACGGCGCGGCGATCGCGCTGGTCGAGACGGCGCAGCTGCGCATCGCGGCCGGTCTCAATCTCGCGGGCGATCCAAGCGACACTGTCACGTTCGACAACGTCGCGCCCTCAGCGTGCCGCCCTGCCCCGGCCGGGATAGATGTCACGACGTTGATGCTGATGGGCGGCGTCGCGCGCGGCCTGCAGATCGCCGGCGCGCTCGACCGGCTGCTGACGATCAGCGTCAACTATGCCGGCGAGCGCGTCGCCTTCGAGAAGCCGATCGGAAAATTCCAGGCTGTGCAGCACAACCTCGCGCGGCTCGCCGGCGAAAGTGCCGCCGCCAGCGCCGCCGCGACCTCGGCGGCCGACGCGATCGCCCGCGCCAGCGCATTCGACGATGCGGTGTTTCTCGAAGCGGTCTCGGCCAAGATCCGCTGCGCCGAGGCCGCCGAGAAGGGTGCTGCGATCGCGCATCAGGTCCACGGCGCGATCGGCTTCACCACCGAGCACATCCTGCACCGCTTCTCGCTGCGGGCGCTCGCCTGGCGCGACGATTTCGGCTCCGAGAGCCATTGGGCCGTCGCGCTCGGCCAGCGCGTCGCCGCCCGCGGCGCCGACGAACTCTGGCCCCTGGTCGCCTCGCGGTGAGGGACGAACCGATGACCTGTTTCGCGACGCACGAGTCCGATGGAGCTGCGATGTGGCTCAGCTTGTGCCATGCCCCTCACCCGGATTGCTGCGCAATCCGACCTCTCCCCGCAAAGGGCGGGGAGAGGTTGCAGCGCGCAAACGGCGCGAGATGGGCACAATCATCACCTTGTCGCTGCCAGCGCATAACGAGCCATCGCCGCACGAACAGTGCCCTCCCTCTCCCCGTTCTTCACGGGGAGAGGGTCGGGGTGAGGGGCAGCCGCACGGGCAGTATGCGTGGCGCACTCCTCCATCATCGATCGCCAGAAGACGCGCAACGCCCTCCACGACTACAAACTTCCTCCATGGGACGTGATACATGACCGCGCTCCGTTTCGATCCGATCCGCCTGCCCAGGGAATGCGAGGAGCTGCGCAAGGAGGTGCGCGCCTTTCTCGCTGAGGAGATTGCGGCCGGGACCTTCAATCCGTTCCAGCCCAAGCGCGAGGATGCGGATGCGCGCGAGTTCTCGCGACGCGTCGGCGAGCGTGGCTGGCTCGGCATGACCTGGCCGAAAAAATATGGTGGCCACGAACGTTCCTTTCTGGAGCGCTATGTCGTCACCGAGGAGATGCGCGTCGCCAACGCGCCGACCCGGCGGTTCTTCGTCGCCGACCGGCAGAGCGGGCCGATCCTGCTGCGCTACGCGCCCGAGCACATCAAGATGGACATCCTGCCGCGCATCTGCCGCGGCGAGCTGTGCTTCGCGATCGGCATGAGCGAGCCGAATTCGGGCTCGGACCTGTTCGCGGCCAAGACCCGCGCCACCAAGACCGATGGCGGCTGGCTGATCAACGGCTCGAAGATCTGGACCACCTCGGCGCATATGGCCGACTACATGATCGCGATCTTCCGCACCTCGCCGTCGACCAAGGAGAACCGGCGTCACGGGCTGACGCAGTTCCTGGTGAACATGACGTCGCCGGGCATCAAGGTGAATCCGATCGGACAGATCACCGGGCAGAAGGAGTTCAACGAGGTGGTCTTCACCGACGCCTTCGTGCCCGACGATCATCAGCTCGGCGAGATCGACGGCGCCTGGAAGCAGGCGACCTCGGAGCTTGCCTATGAGCGGTCCGGGCCGGAGCGGTTTCTCGAGACCTATTACGTGCTGACCGAGCTGGTGCGCGCCGTCGGCCCCGAGCCCGACACGCGCAGCGCCGAGGGCATCGGCCGTCTCGTGGCGCAGCTGCACACGATGCGGCGAATGTCGGTGTCGGTCGCCGGCATGCTGCAGGCCGGTAAGGAGCCGGTCGTCGAGGCCTCGATCGTCAAGGACATCGGCACGGTGTGGGAGCAGCAGCTGCCGCATCGCGTCCGCGACCTCGCCGCCTTCGTCGAGGAGGACGCAGGCAATCGCGAGACCTTGGAGAACCAGCTGATCTTCGCGATGCAGACCGCGCCCAAGCTGACCATTCAGGGCGGCACCACCGAAGTCCTCCGCGGCATCATCGCCCGCGGGCTGGGGTTGAGGTGAGGCGACGGCGCTGTGGTCTGCGAGCGCTGGTTGTGCGCGAGCCTTCGAGCGGCTGGCTCGGTGCACCCTCTCCCCTTGTGGGAGAGGGTGGATCGCTGGCGCAGAAGCGCCAGCGAGCCGGGTGAGGGGTTCTCTCGGCAGTTGACCGTGCGGATGGAGACCCCTCACCCGCCTTCGATGCTTCGCATCTTCGGCACCCTCTCCCACAAGGGGAGAGGGTGCACCGACCGTGTTGCTGAATGATTCCGCTATTAGGAGACCCCACATGCCCCACTTCCCTGACATCGGTGTCGAGATCCACGGCCATGTCGGCCTGATCGAAATCCGGCGGCCGCCGCTCAACTTCTTTGACATTTCGCTGATCAACCAGATCGCGGACGCGCTGGAAGGCTTCGACCGCGACATCGAGATTCGCGCGTCGGTGCTGGCGGCGCAGGGCAAGGCGTTCTGCGCCGGCGCCAACTTCACCGATCCGGCTCGGCAGGCGCAGGAGGCGGCCGCGTCGAAGGGCGATCCCGCCGACAGTCTCGGCGCGATCAATCATCTGTACATGCAGGCGGTGCGCATCTTCCGCTGCAAGAAGCCGGTCGTCGCCGCCGTGCATGGCGCGGCCATCGGCGGCGGACTGGGGCTCGCCGTCTCGGCCGATTTCCGCGTCACCTGTCCGGAGGCGCGCTTCTCGGCCAACTTCACCAAGCTCGGCTTCCATCCCGGCTTCGGATTGACGGTGACGCTGCCCGAGCTGGTCGGCAAGAACAACGCCGAGCTGATGTTCTACACCAGCCGCCGCGTCACCGGCGAGGAGGCGCTCAGAATGGGCCTCGCCAATGAATGTGTGCCGCAGGACCAGGTGCGGACGGCGGCCATGAAACTCGCAGCCGAGATCGCCGAATGCTCCCCGCTCGGCCTGCTCTCGACCCGCGCCACGATGCGCGCCAACCTCGCCGACCGCGTCATGGCCGCCACCGAGCACGAGCTCGCCGAACAGACCCGCCTGCGCGCCACCGAGGATTTCAAGGAAGGCGTCAAGGCAACGGAGGAGCGGCGGTTCGCGAACTTCAAGGGACGGTGAGCGGCTGCAGGCCTCAACTCCACACACTTCCCGTGTAGCTGCCCCTCACCCCGACCCTCTCCCCGTGAAGAACGGGGAGAGGGAGCGCAGCGTGCTCGCGGCAACGGCTGCAGCGTGCTCGAGGCGACGGCTCGTGTCGCTTTGAAAGTGGACTCCCACTTCGTTAGTTGGGCCAATCTCTGTCAGCACGGACGCTGTAACCTCTCCCCGCCCTTTTGCGGGGAGAGGCCGGATTGCATCGAAGATGCAATCCGGGTGAGGGGCATGGCACATATATAGCCCACTCGCGGTCCATCGGACGGGCACCGCGAATCCACAGCAACGAGATCTGAGACGAACTCACAACTTACGTGACCGGTGTAAACCTCACGCCCGCGATCTCGAAGCCATCACGCGACACCACATATCCACGCGCCCGCGCGGCGTCGATGACGCGCGCCACATCCGTCACGCGAAAGGCCAAGCCGCTCATCAGCTCGCGCTCGCCGGGTTCGACGCGGATCGCGGCGTACGGCAGCTTCAGCAGCTGAACACCGTGGCTGTCGATCGACGGCGCGACGTCGAGGATGCGTCCCCAATGCGCCGCGAGCGATGCGGGATCGGGGCTCTGCAGCACGATTTCGGTCAGCGCCGTGGTGACGTCGCCGCGGATGGCGCGCGTCCAGTCCGGACCGGCCGGCGGATACGGGCCCAGCACGTCGTCGCTTCCCGCGGTGTGATTGAGCTCGATGAAGGCGGCGCGGCAGTCGCGCGGATGCAGCTGCACGCCGTGATAGGGCGCATGATCGATGACGGTGGCCGTGCGCACGCCCATGGCGTTCGCACGCGCGGCGCGGTCGTCCGGATCGTCGCAGGAGAAGATCGCCATGTAGCCGCCCCGCCCGCCTGATTTGTCGAGGAAGCGCCCGGCCGCGGTGCCGTCGCGCGTCGGCGCCACCACTTCGAGCAGGATCGGTCCGACCGGCAGCAGCGCATTCTCGAGGCCGTATTTGCCGACATGCGGATCGCGGTAGCAGATCTCCAGGCCCATGATGGCGGCGATGTCGGACACGACCGGCTCGAGACTGCGGGCGACGAGACAGATCTGGCGCAGATGGAGGTAAGGCATGGCAATCCTCTTTGAATGATCACCGTTCGCACGAGCCAAAGGCGTAACCCTCGTCATTGCGAGCGAAGCGACGCAATCCAGAGCTTCACGCGCGGCTCTGGATTGCTTCGTCGCAAGAGCTCCTCGCAATGACGGCGAAGGGACCTACCGTCCGTGAAACACCGGCGCGCGCTTCTCGACGAAGGCTTTCGCGGCCTCCTTGTGATCCTCGGTGTCGCTACAGCGGGAGTGGTGCATCGCCTCGGCGTCGAAGCAGGCTTCCAGCGTCATGCTCTCGGCATTGTTGATGTTGCGCTTGATGTAGCCGAGCGTCACGGTCGGACCCTGGGCCAGCGACAGTGCGAGCTCGCGCGCGGCGGCTTCGACCTCGGCGTCGGGCACGACCTTCGTCACCATGCCGAGCGCAAGCGCCTCCTTCGCGCTCAGGATCGGCGATGTCAAATAGAGCTCGCGCGCCTTGGCGCTGCCGAGCAGCTGAGTGAGGAAATAGGTGCCGCCGAAATCGCCTGACAGCCCGACCTTGGCGAAGGCGGTGGTGATCTTGGCGGACTCGCCGGCGACGCGCAGATCGCAGGCCAGCGCGATCGACAGGCCGGCGCCGGCCGCCGCGCCGTCGATCTGCGCCACGACGGGCTTCTGCATCAGATGCAGCAGGCGCGACACCTCCATGCGCTCACGCAACGAGGTGATCTTGGTCTCGAACGACGGCGCCGTCCTGGCTTCGGCCATCGCCTTGACGTCACCGCCGACGCAGAACGTGCCGCCTGCGCCCTTCAGAAGCACGGCGCGCACGTCGGGATCACCGGCGGCCCGCTGCGCGGCCTCGACCAGCCCCTTGGTGAGGTCGCCATTGAGCGCGTTGCGCCGCTCCGGCCGGTTCATTGTGATCGTGAGCAGGCCGGACTCGAGATGCTGCAAGACTGTGGTGTTGGTCATGGCCGGCGCTCCGCTGTTGATGTGAGTAATGGTCATTCCGGGGCGACGCGACAGCGTCGAACCCGGAATCCCGGAGATGAGGGACTCATGTCGAGGTTCCCTGTTCAACGCTACGCGTTGCCCCGGAACGACGACGTCGTCGATGAGCCGGCATGTTATGTCGCACCAACGGCTCCCGCGGCCGTCACTTCTTCACCAGCGGACAGCGCGACAGCTCCAGCGACTGAAACGCCTCGTTGGCGGGCACGGTCGCCAGCAGCTTGTAGTCATCCGACTTGCCTTTCGACTCCGACGGCTTCTTGACCTCGAACAGATACATGTCGTGCACCATGCGGCCATCCTCGCGGATGCGGCCGTTCTTGGCGAACATGTCGTTGATCGGGGTCGCCCTCATCAGCTTCATCACGGCGTCCGGGTCGGTGGTGCCTGCGGCCTTCACCGCCTTGAGATAGTGCGTGACCGACGAGTAGACGCCGGCCTGCGCCGAGGTCGGGACGCGCTTGGTGCGCTCCATGAAACGCTTGGTGAAGGCGCGGGTGTCGTCGTTGAGATCCCAGTAGAACGCCTCTGCGACCAGCAGGCCCTGCGCCGTCTCCAGCCCGACGCTGTCGATGTCGGACACGAAGGCGAGCAGCGGCGACAGCTTCTGGCCGCCTTTGGTGATGCCGAACTCGGCCGCCTGCTTGATCGCGTTGATGGTGTCGCCGCCGGCATTGGCGAGGCCGATCACCTTGGCCTTGGAGGCCTGCGCCTGCAGCAGGAAGGACGAGAAGTCCGACGTATTGAGCGGATGCCGGACGCTGCCGACCACCTTGCCGCCCGACTTCACCACGACCGCGCTGGTGTCCTTCTCGAGGTCCTGGCCGAAGGCGTAGTCGGCGGTGAGGAAGAACCAGCTGTCGAGGCCGGATTTCACTGCGGCGAGGCCAGTGACGTTGGCCTGCCCGAAGGTGTCGAACACATAATGCACGGTGTAGGGGCCGCAGGCCTCGTTCGACAGCCTGACCGAACCCGGGCCGTTGAAGATGATGATCTTGTTGCGCGCCTTGGCGATCTCGCCTGCGGCAAGCGCCGTGGCCGAGGCCGCGACATCCCAGATCATCTCGACGCCCTGGTTGTCGAGCATGTCTCGGGCGATGTTGGCGGCGAGATCGGCCTTGTTGAGATGATCGGCCGCGAGCACCTCGATCTTGCGTCCCAGCACCTCGCCGCCGAAATCCTCCACTGCCATCTTCGCCGCGGTCTCGCTGCCGACGCCGGTGATGTCGGCGTAGAGGCTCGACATGTCGAGAATGCCGCCGATCTTCAGCGGCTTGCTCTGCGCGTGAGCTGCGCCCGCGGACAATGTCAGCGCCGATGCCAGCATGAACAGCGACGCCGCCGCGCCGCGCATGATTGTGCTCATCGATTTCCTCCCTGCAGGGCGCGCGCTGCATGGCGGCGGCCTCGTTGATAGTTCGCATCATGGCGCACGACCGCGGATGCGGCAAGCGCCCAACAAAGCACCAACACGCCGCTGTTTTCCGCTCAGTGGAACGGATATTTCGTGCGACGATGCGGCATGGCGCGTACACGCAACATCACCTGCAGACTCTGGTTCACCAGTGCCATCCTGATCGCAACACTCGCGGCGGCATCGACGAGTCGTGCCGCACCGTGTGCGTTCGCCGAGCTCGGCGACGGGCATGTGAGCGACGTCGTCGACCCACGCAGCCTCAGGCTCAGCGACGGCCGCGAGATCAGGCTCGCCGGGATCGAGGTCCCGCCATCCGAGGAGCGCACAGCCGCGATGGACGCGCTGCGCGCCGTGCTGGGTGACCGCGACGTGATGCTGCGCGGCGAGGACGACGCACCCGACCGCTACGGCCGGCAGCGGGCGTTCGCGTTCCTGCCCGGTGCCGACTTGCCGGTACAGGCCGAGCTGCTCCGGCAGGGCGCCGTGCTGCGCGGCATCGACGTGCCGGACCGGGATTGCGCCGCCAGCCTGGATGCGGCCGAGGCGGAGGCGCGCGCTGGCGGACGCGGTGTCTGGAAGATTGGGACCGTCATAAAAAACGCCGAAAGTCCAGACGATATTTTGGCTCGCACAGGGCTATTTACGGTTGTCGAAGGGAAGGTGTTGTCCGTACGACAGACAGGGACAACAACTTATCTGAACTTCGCTCGTAACTGGACACGGGGCTTCTCGGTGATTATTCCAAAGCGTATGCTGGCGGTATTGGAAGGTGCCGGCATCGATACGAAATCACTTGCGAATCGCCGAGTTCGAGTGCGCGGATGGGTTGAGGCGCAACAAGGCCCGAGACTGGAACTGACGCAGATCGCACAGATCGAGATTTTGGGCGGCAACTGATCCGCGAAGGTACGTGAGTAGCGACGTGAATTTGTCTGTTCGTGCACGCATGAGGATGCTGAGCTGCGGTTCGCGGATCGCACCGGTTTTGCTGTGCGCGGGGCTGGCGCTGGCTGGCTGCAGCGACATGGGCAAGCTGCAGCAGGCGGCCGCGCCGCTGCCGACGCCGCGTCCGAAGCCGGCGATGGTGCAGACCACGCCGGCCAGCGATCGCGAGCATGAGCGCATTCTTGCAACCTATGGCGGCGCCTACGAGGATCCCCAGCTCGAAGGGTTGATCAGCCGCATCGTCGATCGCCTCGTTGCCGTCTCCGATCGCCCCGATCAGGGCTACAAGGTCACGATCCTGAATTCGGGGGCCGTCAACGCCTTCGCGCTGCCGACCGGCCAGCTCTACGTCACGCGCGGCCTGATCGCGCTCGCCAACGACACCTCCGAGCTGTCCTCGGTGCTGAGCCACGAGATGGCCCACGTGTTGGCGCGCCACGCCGCCATCCGCGAGGACCAGGCGCGCCAGGCCGCCGTGGTGACGCGGGTCGTGTCCGACATGGGCAACAACGATCCGGATCTGACGGCACTCGCGCTCGCCAAGACCAAGCTGACGATGGCGAGCTTCTCGCGCACCCAGGAGTTCGAGGCCGACGGCATCGGCGTCGGCATCTCGGCCAAGGCCAAGTTCGATCCCTATGGCGCGGCCCGGTTCCTGTCGTCTATGGAGCGCAATGCCGAGCTGAAGGCCGGCAAGGTCGCGATCGACCCGCGAGCGCAGGATTTCCTGTCGTCGCATCCGGCGACCCCGGAGCGGGTGCAGAACGCCGCGGCGATCGCCAAGCAATACGTCTCGGCCGACGCCAAGGAGCATGACCGCGAGAGCTATCTCGCCGCAGTCGACAACATCGTCTACGGCGAGGATCCGAGCGAGGGCTTCGTCCGCGGCCGGCGCTTCCTGCATCCGAAGCTCGGCTTCACCTTCCAGGCGCCGGAGAACTTCTCCCTCGACAACACCGCGCAGGCCGTGATCGGCGTACGCGAGGGCGGCGCCCAGGCGATGCGCTTCGACGTGGTGCGCGTGTCCCCCCGCCAGACCCTCGGCGACTATCTCAATTCCGGCTGGATGGAGAACGTCGACAAGTCGGCGACCGAGGAGCTGACCATCAACGGCTTCCCGGCGGCCGCGACGACGGCGAGCGGCGATCCCTGGCAGTTCAAGGTCTATGCGCTACGCGTCGGCAGCGACGTCTACCGCTTCATCTTCGCCTCCCGGCAGAAGACCACCGAGAGCGAGCGCAACGCGCGGGAGACCGTGAACTCTTTCCGCCGGCTCAGCCTGGACGAGATTCAGTCGGCCCGGCCGCTGCGCATCAAGGTGATCACCGTGCAGCCCGGCGACACGGTGGAATCGCTGGCGCACCGCATGTCCGGCGTCGACCGCCCGATCGAGCGCTTCCGCGTCCTCAACGGCCTCGACGCCCGCGCCCAGGTCAAGGTCCGCGACCGCGTCAAGATCGTGGTGGAGTGAGCGAGAACTGAGGACCTGAGGTATGGGGCGAAGCCCGACCGCCGCAAGCAAAGCGAGCTGAGTTTGAACATCCCGTTTTGCGGGCCTTAACTTCATAAGCGAGACGACGTTCTGCGCGGCGCGCGATCGATTGGCGGTGACACGACCGTTTGCCAATATCGGCGGTATGACCGCCCCCTCCCCGGCTCCTCACCTTTTCCAGTTGTCGTTGTTCGATCGCGAGCAATGGTGCCCAGTGTTGCAGGCCCGGTTCGCCGTCACCGATCTCGATCGGCTCCGCGCGCTGCTCGATGGGCACGCCGACGACACCGACCTCGAATGGATGTACTATCTTGATGATGCCGAGGCGCAGGCGCTGTGCGAGGCCTTCGGGATCAGCCTCGACTGGACCGCTCTCGACTTTCCCGATCGCGAGTTCATCGTTGATCGCATTCATCCGATCCAGACCGCGCCCTACCTGATCCACACCGGCTACGAGTTGCCGCTGCTGCTCGATGGCCGCAAGAAGCTGGCGCTGTTCGTCGAAGCCTATCCACCGATGAGCTTCGAGGGCGAAAGCCGCTTTGACGAGTGGTTTGCGGCAGGACGGCTGCACAAGGAGGTCGAGCTTGAGCCCTTCGACAACAGAACGGCCAGCGAACTAGGCACGGAAGGAACGCGATCCGTCTACTTCACCGCCAAGGGTGAGGAGTGGCGCGTTCCCGCGATAAAGCTGGTGTGGGGCGCGGCACGGAAGGCGCACGGCGGCTGGAACGAGTATTTCGAGCGGCTGGAGGGCATGCTGTTTGGCTACGAGGACTGGCAGAACGATTGCTGGATCGAAACCGGGCTGTGCGGCGGCGGCTTCAGTGGAACGCGAGTGTGCTGCGCCGTCGACGAGCGGGGTCTCGCCTGGATCATGCAGGCCGGCTATCGAGCGCTGCCGCCGATCGATCTGCCGGAGTTCGTCGTCGACTACTATGACCCGCTCAGACCGCTCCACGAGCAGATGGCTCGGCTCATGCGAGCCGATGCACCGGCGCTCGCGATCTTCAACGTCGGCTGGCGGGCTGTGGAGATGTGGAGCGGACAAACGGCGCCATATCGTCTTCCGGCCGCGCGTATTCCCGAGCTGAATACGCTGCTGCTGCGGCCGATCACGATCAAGACGCTCGAGTCCGAGGCTGCCCGTTAAAGCCCGGACAGTGCTTTGCAGCCCCCCTCTCTCAGCAAAGACCGTCATCCCGGGCAAGCTTGGCAACGCGCCAGCGTTGCCGGGCGCCGACCCGTGATCCATAACCACAGGAGCAAATAGTGCGATGGGCTGGAGCTCCAGCGCGCTCTCTCGCTGGAGCCGGTGGTTATGGGTCCCGGCGACACCGAGATTGCGGAGACACGCAGGGTCCCATTGAAAGCACATGCGCGGCGAAGACGCATGGACGTTGCAGCCAAACCGCGCCGTTCGACCAGCGCCTCCAACAAGCGGCCCGTCAAACAAAAAGCCCGACCTTTCGGCCGGGCTCTCGTAAGCAACTAATTGGAAAACGCAGTCACGGTCGATCAGGCGGCCTCGTCGGCCACGGCGGTGTCGTCGCCGTCGATGTCGTCGGCATCACCCTCGGCGTCGGCATCGCCCTCGGCGACCGCATCGGCTTCGGTCTTGGCGCCGCGGCGCGGGCTCTTGGCGAGCTGCGTCTCGATCTCCTTGACGGCCTCGGTCTCGGTCGAGTGCTGCACAACCGCGATCTCGCGCGACAGCCGGTCGAGCGCAGCTTCATAGAGCTGCCGTTCGCTGTAGGACTGCTCCGGCTGCGACTCCGAGCGATACAGGTCGCGCACGACCTCGGCGATCGCGACGATGTCGCCCGAATTGATCTTCGCTTCGTATTCCTGAGCGCGGCGCGACCACATCGTGCGCTTGACGCGGGCACGGCCCTTCAGGGTCTCGAGCGCCTTCTTCACCAGCGCCGGGTCTGACAGCTTGCGCATGCCGACATTGGTGACCTTGGCGGTCGGCACGCGCAGCGTCATCTTGTCCTTGATGAAATTGATGACGAACAGCTCGAGCTTGGCGCCCGCGATCTCCTGCTCCTCGATGGCCAGGATCTGGCCGACGCCGTGAGCCGGATAGACGACGAATTCGTTGGTCTTGAAGCCCTGGCGCTGGGTCGGCAGCTTCTTCTCCTCGACGCGCGGCGCAGCAGCGGCAGGCGCGGGAGCGGCGGCCGGCTTGGCAGCGACGGGCGGCTTGGCAGCAACAGGGGCCGCCTTGGCGACAGGGGCAGCCGCGGCAGCAGGCGCGGCCGTCTTGGTCACCTTCGGCGCAGCAGCCGGCTTCGCAGCGGTCTTCGCAACAGAGTCCTTGGCAAGAGTGGTCTTAGCGGCGGATGCTTTCGCGGCAGTCTTGGCAGTCTTTTCAGGCATTGCGCTTCTTTTGTTCTTGGTGGACTTGGCAGCCGAAGCCTTCGCGGCAGCCCTGGTCTCCTTTACAGGAGTACGGGCACGGCCCTTGGAAACGCTGCGGCTGGCCGCGGCGGCTTTTTTTGTACTCTTGGAAGCACTCTTTTTACGCGTTTTCTGTGACACAGCCTGCGCGCGGAACTGCCACGCCCCTGTTTGATGTTGCGGAACCTAAAAGGGCGGCCAAAAATATACGCATGGCCGGGTTCGGCTCGAAGAATGTGCCATATATAGCACATTCCCCGCAAAAATCAATGATTTAGAGGGCGCAGGGGCGGGATTGTGACGGATCCGCAAAGTTAGGGTTAAGTGGGATGCGCTTAATTCGAAAAATTTTACGGCCGTCCCGCCGGCCGTAAAATCGTCCTACCTCGTTGTTTGCGCGCTGTGATTCCCACTGGCTGCGATTCGCAGCTGGACGGGGCCTCCGTACGGCCGGTCCGGCTCAGTCGCCGGCGCCGGGCTTGGGCGAGAAAAATTTTTCGAACTTGCCCTGCTCGCCGTCGTGCTCCTTGGCGTCGGCCGGCGGGTCCTTCTTCTGGGTGATGTTGGGCCAGGACTTGGCGTATTCGGCGTTGACGCCGAGCCATTTTTCCAGCCCCGGCTCGGTGTCCGGCTTGATGGCATCGGCCGGGCATTCCGGTTCGCAGACGCCGCAGTCGATGCATTCGTCCGGATGAATCACGAGCATGTTGTCGCCCTCGTAGAAACAGTCTACCGGGCAGACCTCAACGCAATCGGTGTATTTGCATTTGATGCAGTTTTCGGTGACGACGTAAGTCATCCAGGGCTCCGGAACGGATCGACAAATCGGCTGGCCTGCACTAGCGCAGGACGTGGTGTGCCGCAAGTCAGGCAGGACCAAGAACTGAACCGCGCGCGGCTTCGACACAGCCGGTCACGATCGGCCGGTGCCTTCGACATCATCGTACAGGCCGCGCGCCGCGCTCGCGTCGCCACGGCGCTCGGCGAAGCCGGCGACCTTGAGCACGCGGACATTGCGGTCGAGCGCGATCGTCAGCACGTCGCCGATCTTCACGCCGTGACCCGGCGAGGTCTCGCGGGCGCCGTTGATGCGGACATGGCCCGAGGACACCAGGGCCGCGGCACTGGTGCGGGCCTTCACCACCCGCGCATGCCACAGCCATTTGTCGAGGCGCTGGCGCTCTGAAGGGGCGTCGGACGTCGGCGTGGTCCTTCCGGCTCGGCCCGCGCGATCACGCGGGAATCAGTCCTTGCGGTTGTTCGCCGCCAACTGCTCCTTGAGCGCGGCGAGCTTGGCGAACGGCGAGTTCGGATCGACCGGCCGGTCACGCCCACCGCCGCCGCCACCGCTCGAGGCGTAGGGCCGCAGCGCCGGACCGCCCTCGCGCTTGTCGCGGCCGCCCTTGCCGAAGTCGCGGCCACCGCGTCCCTCGCGGTCACCGCCGAACTTGCCGCCCTTATTGCGATCGCGGTTCTGATCGCGCCCCTTGGCGTCGTGGTCACGGCGCGGACCGCGGTCCTCACGCGCAGGCGTCGCGGCGGCGGCCGCCGCATCGCCGCCCTCGCGCGGCGGTCCCTTGCGGAAGTCCTTGCCGAACTCCTTGACCCGATCGCGGCGGCCATGGCCGCGATGGCGATCACGCGCCTCGCCTTCAGCCGGCGCGGCACCGGCAGTCGGCTGCTCGCCGCCTGCGGCCTGTCCGCGGTCGTGCTGCGGGCGGTGATGCCTGTTGCGCTGATGATGCTCATGCCGCGGCCGGCGTTCCTCGGAGCGGCCACCCGGACGCCAGACCTCGACCAGCACCGGCTCGGCGGGCGTCTGCGCCGCTTCGGCCGGGGTCACTTCGGCAGACGGGGCCGCTTCAGGAGACGGGGCCGTTTCGGCCGGCGCCGCCTCGGCGGTTTCGGACTGCACCGGGTCGGGATGACCATCGGCTGCGCTGGCGTCAGCGCTCATCGCGTCTGAAGCCGGCTCGTCCGTCGGCTCGGCCGCAGGAACAGCAACCGGCGCGACACCCGCCGCTGCTGGTGTCACGAAGTCGACGGTCGGCAGCGAGGCCATCGTCGACACCGGCGGCTCAGGCTCCGCCTGGACCGCTGCCATATCATCCACCGAGGGCGTCTCAGGCGCGGCCATCACCTGCTCGGTGACGGGGGCGACGGCAGCTTCCGCGACCGTCGGCACCTCCTCGCCAGCGCCAGCCTCGACAGGCTGAGCCGCGTCATCGGCTGGTGCCGCCTCCGTTGTGGCAGCAGCCTCGCCGGACGCAGGCGTCTCGGCCGGCTTCTCGACCACCTTGGGCGGCAGCGGCGCACGCTTCTCCATCCGGTAGCCGAGTGCGCGCAGGACCGAGGCGAAATCCTCGCCGGCCGAACCGGTCAGCGAGGTCATCGCCTGGGTCACGACGAAGCCGCGGCCATCGAAGGCTCCTGCCGGTTTCTCACCGGCTGCGTTCTCGCGCCAGGCCAAAGCGGGACGAATCAGATCGGCGAGGCGCTCCAGGATGTCGACGCGCACCGCGCGCTCACCCGCCTGCTTGTAGCCGAGCACGCGATAAGCATCCCGCGGCAGCGCCTTGTCGGCCGGGAACGAGGTCCGTCCCGAGCTCGCCAAATGCTGCGCGCCGGTCAGCGCGGACATGTCGACATTGCCCTGCTTCTCCGCCCACAACAGCGCGGCGAGCGCGCGCGCGGCAGGCTTCAGCAAGGCCGGGACGTAGATGTGATAGGCGCCGAAGCGCACGCCATATTTGCGCAGGACCGCGCGCGAAGGCTGGTCGAGATCCTTCATCTCGTTGGCGATTTTCGTGCGCTCGATGACGCCGAGCGCCTCCACCAGCTGGAAGGCGATGCCCCGCGCGATGCCGGTGATGTCCTCGGCCTTGGACAGCTCGAACAAGGGCCCGAGCAACTTCTCGACATGCGTCTTCAGCCACAGGTCGAGCCGGGCCTGCACCTTGTCGCGCGCCGCGCCCGTGAGGCGCTCGTCAGCGATGATGCGCAGCCGCGGATGCAGCGCGTCGTCGGCAGCAACGAGCTTGGCAACGGCATCGCCGGTCCAGCGCACGGTTCCGTCGGCCGTGAGCACGATGTGCTCGTCGGGCGCGTTGGACAGCTTCTCGGCGCGCGCTTCGATCTCGCCGGCCAAAGCCTTCTGGGCGGCAGCCTGCAGGGCCTTGGCGTCCGAGCCAGCCTCGGCGGCGTCGGGCGCAAACGTGAATCCATCCAGGCGGCCGATCGCGTGCCCTTCAACGATCACTTCGCCGGTCTTGCCGATTTCCGTATTCAAAACACTGTTCTCCCGCAGGCGCCGCATCAATACACTGGTACGACGATCAACGAAACGCTCCGTGAGCCGTTCATGAAGGGCGTCTGACAATTTATTTTCGAGTTCGCGGGTAATACCCTGCCAATAGTCGGGATCAACAAGCCAATCCGGCCGGTTCGCGACGAAAGTCCAGGTGCGAATTTGTGCAATCCGCCCGGACAGCGTGTCGATGTCGCCGTCGACCCGGTCGGCCTGATCGACCTGGGCCGCATACCAGGCGTCGGGAATCCGCCCCTTCTGCATCAGGAAGCCGAACACGGTGGTGACGAGCTCGGCATGGGCGGCCGGCGACAGCCTGCGATAATCGGGAATCTGGCAGGTTTCCCAGAGACGTTCGACCGCCGTCGCACCATGTGCCATGTCGCGCACCTCGGCATCGCGCGCCGCATGATCCAGCACGCGCAGATCCTCGGCGATCGGCGCGCGGGTCAGCGCCTCGTGCGCCGGCGTCATGGCCAGTGACACCTGCAGCGCGCTCAACGACGCAAAATCGAGCTTCGCGTTGCGCCATTGCAGCACCTTCACGCTGTCGAAGGTGTGGTTCTGCAGCGCGTTGACCAGCTCGGGCTCGAACGGCGCACAACGTCCGGTGGTGCCGAAGGTGCCGTTGCGCGTCGCGCGCCCGGCGCGGCCCGCGATCTGGGCGAACTCCGACGGTGTCAGGCGGCGAAACTGATAGCCGTCATATTTCCGGTCGGAGGCAAAGGCGACATGGTCGACGTCGAGATTGAGGCCCATGCCGATGGCGTCGGTGGCCACGAGATAGTCGACGTCGCCATTCTGGAACATCGCGACCTGCGCATTGCGGGTGCGCGGCGACAGCGAGCCGAGCACGACGGCGGCGCCGCCATGCTGCCGGCGGATCAGCTCGGCGATCGCATAGACCTCGTCGGCCGAGAACACGACGATCGCAGTCCGGCGCGGCTGCCGCGTGATCTTGCGATCGCCAGCGAATTCGAGCTGCGACAAGCGCGGCCGCGTTACCATCGAGGCGCCCGGCAGCAGCCGCTCGATGATCGGGCGCATCGTCGCCGCACCGAGCAGCAGCGTCTCGTCGCGGCCGCGGCGGTTGAGAATGCGGTCGGTGAAGACATGGCCGCGCTCGAGATCGGCCGCGATCTGGATCTCGTCGACGGCGAGGAAGGCCACGTCGAGATCCCGCGGCATGGCCTCGACCGTCGACACCCAATAGCGCGGGCTCTTCGGCTTGATCTTTTCCTCGCCGGTGATCAGCGCGACAGCCTCGCTGCCGACCCGATCCGCGATCTTGTTGTAGACCTCGCGCGCGAGCAGCCGCAGCGGCAGACCGATGATTCCTGAGGAATGCGCGAGCATGCGCTCGATCGCCAGATGCGTCTTGCCGGTGTTGGTCGGACCGAGCACGGCGGTGACGCCGCTGCCGGCAACGCGATCGGGCGTGCGCTCGAAAGGCGAGGCAGCCGAAAAAGACGAAAAAGCCATTCGTTAAATTTGGGTCTCGAAGCGGACGTTGCAGGCGCGCGGGTCAGGCGCAATGGATGCTGAATTTGTCGTGGTTCTGAGAGGCTGGGTCCTCACCCCTGTGTCACATTGCTACGCATATAGGGACGCAGCTTAAGCTTCGGAACGCCTTGAGAACGAATCACGAAGGAATCGGTGACTCCATCGTCTTTCCGGCTTCGTTCACCGCAACATCTCGCGCTCTGCGATCTCATCAGCACTAGATCAAGTTTTTGCCGCCGCGACAAGCAACGCTTTTGCGAGGGAACTGGCACGTCGTTCAGTGAGTCCCGAGTCGAATCAGAATCGCGCAAGAGTCAAACGGATTCACTGATCGCAGACAGCAGCCATTTGAAAATCCACAGCGGGTCATTCCGGGACGCGTAGGCGCGAGCCATATGACGGGCGTCGGCCAAACCAGCGCCGGCGCGCCGGCGGGCCTATTGCGTCTTGGCGACGTGCGGCGTCGCCTGGACGTTGAAAGACGTCGCCTCCAGCATTGCGGTACCCAGCGGGGTCGGGATGACCACCTTGAAAGGCACCAGGACACGCGTGCCCGCGATCGGCACGAAGGAAATTTCCATGTTGCGGGCCTGGGCGAGATATTTGACCACCGGCCGGTCCGGAATGTAGCCGGCGACGGGGGTGAAGTAGATCGCGCACACCAGGGCCGTGCCGCGATAGCCCTTGTCGGCCTTGACGTTCTCCATGCGCTTGTAGTCGAGCTTGAGCTCGTAGCGCATGCGGCCGTCGAACACCGGCGCCGCGCCACGGCAGGACTCCGGCGACAGCAGCTCACCGGTGCCGGGCACACGCACCAGCGAAGCGGTCATCGGATCGAGCACGCCGCGCTTGTGCGCATCCGTGACCGGGATCCGGTCGGGATCGACCGGGGGCGCCGGCTCGATGGCGAAATCCTTCACGTTGCCGTTCTGCAGGTTGATATGGATCTGCTCAGACTTCTTCCCCGTCGTGGTCGAAGCCTGATAGCTCTGCCCGACCAGGGCGCCGTTGACGACCCGGCCCTGCACCGCGCCGGTGCCTGAGCCCTGCGAGAAGCTCTTGAGCAACCCGGCCGTGCCGCCTTGCGCGGACGCCGCGTATTGGTCATCGGCGATCTCGACGGCCCAGGTGCCCTTGCCGACAGGAATACCGGCCAACGAGGCCGTGTATTGCGCGTCGAGCCGGGCCTGGGCGTGCGCGCCCTGGGCGAGCAGCAGCAGGCACAGGAAGGACCCCGCTGCAATCGCGCGAGGAGAGCGAAACGGAAGAGCCGATGTGATGGTCACGTGAGGGATGATCCTGCCGATCCGCCTGCCTGAGAGCGCCGGGTCAATCCGGCACGCGTTCTGCTACTTAAGCCAAAACTGCCTTCGAACAACGCGAACCGTCCAACAATGGCGGTTTGTCCAGCGCTTTGCATCCGGCCCGGCAACGCTGGTCCGGCAGCTGCCGGAACCGCTCGCAATCTCCGGTACCGCACCAGCACCGCGCCGTTCTGGCGCTCGGGGCTGTTCGCGGGACAGCATCCATCGCGCTCGAATACGCCCTTTATATGGTCTAAGGTGCAAGCTATACTGTTGATTATACAATCGCTTTTCTGCTGCTCGGCGGCCTGGGCCAAGGCATTGGGGGCATGATCGGCTGGACGGGCGGCTGTTTTGGCCCGCGGCCACGTCCGGATTCGCCGCGGCCTTCAAAACCTTGACGAAAAGCCGCATCCCCCCTATAGGACCGCATCTCCCAGAGAAGAGCTGGACGAGTTTTGGACCCCCGCGGCCCACCGACCTTGGGTGGACGAAGGGTGCGGGGATGAGAGAGGATTTATTGCCATGTCGCGGCGTTGTGAACTGACGGCCAAGGGCCCCCAGGTTGGCCACAAGGTGAGCCACTCGAACATCAAGACCAAGCGGCGCTTCCTGCCGAACCTGTGCAACGTGACCTTCATCTCGGATGCACTCGGCCGCAACGTGCGCCTGCGCGTCTCGACCAACGCCATCAAGAGCGTCGACCACAATGGCGGCCTCGACGCCTATCTGCTGAAGGCCAACGCCGCCGCGCTGTCGCCGCGCGCGCTCGAGCTGAAGCGCGCCATCGAGAAGAAGGCCGCCGAGGCCGCTCCGGTCGCCAAAGCCAGCTGAAAGGCCAGCTGAGTTCCAGTACGACACGCCGAAGCCGAACGCGTCGCACGCGGGTTTCGAGCGCCATGACATGACGAACGGCCGGATCGCGAGATCCGGCCGTCGTCGTTTTGGCGGTCACCCGTGCTGTTTGTCGTTGGGCATGCGAACCATGGTTCGCATGGTGGCGAGTCCTGGCCCGTCGAGGCGACCGGCCTGCAGGAACGAGTCCGCCGGGCGCAACACAGACGAAGTGTCAGGGCGAACCGACTTCCCCAACATCGGCCGGATGCTCTACACTCGTTGCGGTAGCATTATCTCGGACATTCCTTTGCCATGAAAAATATTGTGATCTGCTGCGACGGCACCGGCAACGAGATCAGCGAAAACATTTCCAACGTCCTGAAGCTCTATCGCTGCCTGCGCAAAACCGACAAGACCACGCCCCATCAGGCGGTCTTCTACGACCCCGGCGTTGGAACCTTGACCCAGCCCGACAGCTGGCACCGCTTCAAGGCCAATTTCAACATGGTGCTCGGGCTCGCCACCGGTTACGGCCTCGACGACAACGTCATCAATGCCTATCGCTTCCTGGCGACGCGCTATCAGGACGGTGATCGCATCTTCCTGTTCGGCTTCTCGCGCGGCGCCTACACCGTGCGCGCGCTGGCCGGGCTGATCCACAAGGTCGGACTGATCTCGCCCGATCAGATCAATCTCGCCGGCTCGGGCCTGATTGCCTACAAGAAGTATTCGTCGGACAATCCCAAGGCAGGGCGCGGCGTCACCTCGGAAGTCGAGAGCAGCGACGAGGACGGTCCAATCCCGGAGAGCCGTGACGACCAGGCCGCACAGTTCGCGCGCATCACCTCGACACGCTGGCCGACGATCCACTTCGTCGGCGTATGGGACACGGTCGCCAGCGTCATCGTGCCGCGCACGGACCGGCTGTTCGCTCTACCGAGCTTCGAAGAACTCGCCTTCACGATCGAGAATCCGAGCGTCAACATCTTTCGTCAAGCTGCGGCCATGGACGAGCGGCGCTGCATGTTCCGGCTGAAGCCGTGGAACATGCCACAGACGTTCGCGTCCAACCGCTTCAACAAGGCGCAGGCGCGCCCGCAGGACACCAAGCAAGTGTGGTTCGCCGGCGTGCATTGCGACGTCGGCGGCGGCTATCCCGAAGCGGAGTCCGCAGCCTCGAAATATCCGCTGCTCTGGATGATCGACGAGGCGGTGGAAGCCGGGCTTGCGGTCAATCCCCGCACCGTGAACCAGCTCGCCTGGGGCGTCCAGCGCAAGAACAGTCCGTTCCAGTATGTCGCGCCCAGCATTCAGGGAGCATTGCACGATTCCATGACGCCGGCTTGGCGTCCGCTCGAATATCTGCCCAAGAAGGCCAAGTACAAGGAGTGGCCGGCGCGCAAGGTGCATCTCGGCTGCTACATTCCGAACTGCGAGCCACGCTTCATTCCAGAAGGTGCCATCATCCACGAGAGCGTACTGATGCGCATCGCCGAGTCGAAAGACTACCGCCCGGTCAATCTGCCGGCGACGTATGAGCGCGTTCCGCTTCCCGTTAAGCAGAAGACGGAATGATCAGCTCCGAGTGGAGACGGCGCAAGGTCGCGAAAATGCCCGCATCCCGGCGTGCGGCCTCAGATCATCTTCAGATGAATGACGCCGTCGGTGAGCTCACCGCGCAAGAACAGCTCGCGGGCGCGCTGCTCCAGGATGGTGCGGTTCCGCTGCAGATAGGCCAGCGCCTGATTGCGACTGCAGAAGCTGGTCTCGAGATGACAGACCTGCCTCGCAGCACCGATCGCAAGTGCGAACGCAATCGTCTGCCCTCCGTCGCTCGCATCGACCTTCGAAATGCGCACGTTCGACGTTGTGGGTCTGGTCACGTCAGCCTCCTCGGCAAGACGGTGAATCTGGACGCGGAACGCTGTTCGCCGGAATCAGCGGCAGTATATCACCGCAAGCGGGCTATGACGCGACCTTCTTGCGTCGCTTGAGGGTCGCGGCGGGCGGCGCATTGGCGGCGGCTTTCGCCTGTTCCGCCTCTTTCGCCAATCTCAGCACCCGCAGGCGCTCCATGTTCTGGCGCACCGCGATCGCGCGTCGATCGGACTCGGCCATCGCCTTCGCTCCCTCCTCGGCGGCGATCTGCCGGCGTTGCGCGCGGGCGATGCTTTCAGCCGAGGGCTGCGATGCCTTCTTCATGACCATCGACCGATCCTTTCACAAGCGGCAGTCAAAGCACAAACGCAAGCGGCCCGCTCAATCAGGAGATTGAGCGGGCGAACCAGCCATTTCAGTACATCCGTGAAATGGCGTGGGGCGATCAGGCCAGCGAGAGATTCTCAGCGCTGACCTTGCCGCGCATTTTATCGGTCTTCAGCTCGAAATTGACCTTTTGGCCCTCGGCCAGACCGCTCAGACCAGCACGCTCGACGGCGCTGATATGAACGAACACATCACTGCCGCCGTCCTGCGGCTGAATGAAACCAAAGCCCTTCTGGCCGTTGAACCACTTCACGGTACCTTGCGGCATGTCTTTCTCCAAAGCATTCATCGCGCGCGGATGGCGCGATCTCACATTCAACTGAGCGATGACTTTGGAAATAGCCCGCGGGCACATTCAGAAAGGCACGGCGGCTAATCGAACGACCTTAAGGTAGAGACTTTCTCGGGGATTACAAGGGTACGAGGCAAATATAGTTGCAGACGCCGGTGCCGCGCCACCGCGCTGGCGTTGTCGATCTTTCGCTCCTATGTTGTCAGGACCATCGGTAACGGCCCGGCCACCGATGGCTGAGAGACACCTCGTGCTCCCGCCTTCCACGAAGGGGATCACGCTGTCTCACTCAGCGCGACGTGCGCAGCTCATTTCCTGAACTTGCCTGTTCAACGTGACGCCTCGATGAGCGTCGCGCCGGCCGAACTAACCCAGACGCCGAACTTACCCAAACGATGTCATCGCGAGATGAAGAGAAGGAGGACGCTTGCAGGTTCTTGTTCGTGACAACGACGTCGAAAAGGCTTTGCGCATCCTGAAGCGAAAGATGCAACGCGAGGGCGTCTTCCGCGAGATGAAGCGCCGCAGATCCTATGAGAAACCATCGGAGCAGAAGGCGCGCGAAAAATCCGAGGCCATCAGGCGCCAGCGCAAACTGGCGCGCAAGCAGGCCATCCGCGAAGGCTTGCTGCCTGCACCTGCCAAGAAGCCCCTGCAGTCGCGGCCAGGCGCCGGACAGCCGACGGGCTCGGCTGCAACCGCCAGAGCCGCTGCACCACGCGCGTAGTTTGTTGTTTGTCCGGGCGTCGATTGCAGCGCGACGCGTTCCACCTCAGTGGCGCATGCGTGCAATCGCGCCCGCGACGATCTGCATCACCACACCGATCACCCAGCCGGCCATGATCAGGGAAGTCCAGACGATGTGCGGGTCTTCCCGCAGGATGATGATCCCGACGGCGAAGAACGCCGTCAGCGTTGCGAGAAACGTACCGACCGCACTGAGAAATTCGGCCGCATCGATCTTGTTCGCGGCCGGCGTCCCCTCCTCGTGCGGATGGAACGGCATCTGCGGCGTATCGATGCCGAGGTAGAACCCGAACGCGCCCGCCAGCATCATCAGCACCAGGAAACCCTGGGTGGTCAGCGCCGGGACACTGGAGCCGACATGGGCGCCGACGAACATGCCGCAGGCCGCGCCCGCCAAGGCTAGTCCCGAACGCTCGAGCACGTGGGCAAACTGGCGGACACGGATGCGCATGGTACGGCCTCTCATGGCCTCGTTGATCCGGACCGGCGACGACCGCCGGCCCGGCTGGCATCCAAAGCCTACGCCGCTTTGGTCATGCCGGCATTGAGATGGCGCAACCTCGGCATCACCTCGTGCTTCAGGAGACGCAGCGAGTTGTGCCAGGCTTCCGGCTTGTGCTTGTAGTCGAAGCCGAACACGCACAGCGTTCCGAAGCCGCCGACCTCGTGCCAGATCTTCTCGATCTTCTCGGTCACCGTCGCCGGCGAGCCAATGATCCAGTTGCGCTTGGCGCAATAGTCCACCGTCACGTCGGAGTCGGCCACGTCGGGCGAATGCTTCAGATAGTCCTTGAAGCCGAAATGGCTGAGCAGCGGCAGGAAGTACTCGCCCATCATCCGGCCCATCATGTCGCCGGACGACAAGCGCCAGGCTTCCTCATCGGTCTCGGCGACGAACACCTCGCGCACCAGCCGCCAGTCGTTGCGGTTCGGCGTGCGGCCCGACTTGGCGGCGCCCGCTTCGACCGAGTCCCAGTGCGACGACACATAGGCCGGGTTGAGGTTGAGGCTCATCGGAATAAAGCCGCGCTCGCCGGCGAGCTTCAAGGTGTCCGAGTTCTTCGACAGCCCGGCGACGCCGATCGGCGGATGCGGCGCCTGCACCGGCTTGATGTGCGGCTTGAGGAAGTCGAACATCACGTCCGGCTTGGTCACGGTCCAGTACTTGCCCTTGTGCGTGAACGGCGCCGGCTCGTTCCACAGCCGCAGGATGATCTCCAGCGCCTCGCGGGTCATCTCGCGGTTCTGGCCGCTCATGCCGTCGACATTGAACATCGCCCAGTCGCTCGGCAGGCCCGATGCGGCGATGCCGAAATTGAGCCGGCCGTCGGACAGGTGATCCAGCATCGCGACGCGATTGGCGAGCTCGGCGGGATGGTGATAGGGCAGCAGGAATCCGCCGGGCCCGAGCCTGATGTTCTTGGTCTCACGGAAGGCCTGCGCCAGGATCAGGTCAGGCGCCGGATGCGGCTCCCAGGGCGCGGTGTGATGCTCGCCGATCCACGCTTCCTGATAGCCGAGCTCATCGAGCCAGCGCAGGACCTGCAGGTCCCACTCCTGCCCTTCCTTCAATCCGCACTCCGGCGGATGCGAGGGCATCGTGAAGTATCCAATTTCCATGGCGCTTTCCTCTCGCGTTTGTTTGGCGGCGCATCTTGGCGATGCGCTCATCGTCACGCGAGACGAAACACGACCAACCGAGTCGGCAACGCCGCACGTGGTCTGCGAAGTCTAGCACTTCGTAAGACAGCGACAATCGTCCGCTGTGTCGCTGGCGGAATGATGACCTCAGATTTATGCAACGCTGATCCGCAACATTGCCGTGATCGATTGCACGTCAGCGTGCGCCGAACGTCGTCTTGCCGAACAGCTCCTTCTGCGTCGACGGCTGCGAGCGCCAATATTGCGGAGGCGCGGTCACCTGCGCGCCGAGCTCGGCTGCGGCATGCCAGCCCCAGCGCGGGTCGTAGAGCATGCCGCGGGCGAGCGCGACCATGTCGGCCTTGCCCGACGCCACGATCTCCTCGGCTTGCTGCGCCTGCGTGATCAGACCGACCGCCATGGTCGGCAGCCCGGTGGCCTTCTTGACCGCTTCGGCGAACGGCACCTGATAGCCGGGCCCGAGCGCGATCTTCTGCAGCGGCGAGACGCCGCCTGATGACACATCGATCCAGTCGGCGCCGCGGCGCTTGATCTCGTGCGCCAGCACGATCGTCTGGTCGAGATCCCAGCCACCCTCGACCCAGTCCGTTGCCGAAACGCGAAGACCGACCGGCTTGTCCGCAGGGAAGGCGGCGCGCACCGCGTCGAAGATTTCGAGCGGAAACCGCATGCGGTTCTCGAGCGATCCGCCATAGGCGTCGGTGCGCCGGTTGGCGATCGGCGACAGGAATTGATGCAGCAAATAGCCATGTGCGCCGTGGACCTCGATCGCATCGATGCCGAGGCGGGCGGCGCGTTGCGCTGCGGAAGCAAACGCATCGCGAATGCGTGCAAGGCCGGCTTGATCGAGCGCCTCCGGCGCGAGCTCGCCGTCCTTGTGCGGCAGGGACGAGGGCGCGACCGTCTGCCAGCCGCCATCGGCCAGCGGAATCTGCTGGCCGCCATCCCATGGCTTGTGGCTGGAGCCCTTGCGCCCGGCATGGGCGAGCTGCATCGCGATCGCCGTGTTCGAATGCTTGCGGGCCGAGGCCAGAATCGGTGCGAACGCGGCCTCGGTCGTGTCGTCCCACAGCCCGAGGCAGCCGGGCGTGATCCGCCCGATCGGCTCCACATGCGTCGCCTCGATGCAGAACATCGCGGCACCAGACAACGCCAGCGTATTGATGTGGGTGAAGTGCCAATCATTGGCCACGCCATTCTCGGCCGAGTACTGGCACATCGGCGAGACGATGAGGCGGTTGGCGAGCTCGAGGCTGCGCAGCTTGATCGGAGTGAACAGGGCGCTCATGCTGGGTTCCGGGCTGGATCGAAGGGACGATCTGACCATCTCGCTGGACTGATGTCGACGCGTATCAACGATGAACAGGGCTGCAAGCGCCGCAGCGGCCGCGGCGGCGCCCTACTCCAGCAGCGTGAACTGCAGCAGCAGCGTGCGCTGGATCATCGAGAAATTGTCGTCGGACACCAAGGTCAGAACGGTCTCTCCCTGGGCCGTCACATGCGCGTCGATGCCTTCGAGATTGTCGATCTCCTGGCCGAGATCGGCGGTGAAGATCGCCGGACCCTCGACCAGCGCGCCCGGCGCGATCTGAGCCAGCGTCAGCCGCCGGATCCGGATGCCGACGCCGCTGAGCAGCGAGAACTTGCGTTCGAGCACCAAGAGATCGCCCGACGGCAGCAGCACCGCATCGCTGACATCGAAATCGTCGCTGCGCACGAGGCTGAACTGTCCCGGGGACGGACCACCGATCAGGAAGGCCAGCAGATTGCCGTTCGCATCCATTCCGCGCTCGGACAGCGCGATCACGGTGCCGGCGAGCGGCAGGCCTGTCGGCACGACCACCAGCGCTTCCAGCCCCTTATTGTTGGGGAGCCGCTTCGCAGCCGGAGGCAGCGGCACGATCTCGCCGCGCGCGCCGGTCCCGCCCTTGCCGAAGTCGTAGCGCAGCAGCTGGTTGACGCGTTCGAGGCCGACATAGACGGTATCGCCGTCACGCGCGAGCGCCTCGGAATCATACCAGCCGCGATCGGTGATGGGCCGCGCGTCCGGACCGAGCAAGGGCGCCGCTTCGACATCTGCAAGTCCGGCGATCTCGCGACCGGAATAGACGATGCGGCCGGTGAACCAGCCACCCTTGTCGCTGATTGCAAGGAAGCGCTGGCCCGTGGCATCGAGCCGGATGCCGGAGAGGCCGCCAAAACCGGGATAGGACGAGGTCAGCGCGACGCCGCTGCGGTATTGCAGCATGCCGAAGCGCAACTTGGTCCGATCGCGCAGGTCGAACGAGGGCAACGGCCGCGCCTTGACCTCGATCTTGACCGCCGAGGTGACGGAGTGCTCGTCGACGGCTCCGCGCCTGCGCACCGGCGGCGGAGCCGTTTGCGCCGAGACGACGCCGGACCATGCCAGAGCCGACACGCCGCCCATGGCCAGCGCAAGAAAACGCCTGCGGTCGGCGAGCGCCTGCAGCGACATCGTCAGCGGGGCCCCCTCCCCCACACCTCCTCCGATGCAGGAGGAAGACCCAGCCGGCCGATGGCCGTTACGAATGCAGCTTGCGCTTCTGGCCGCGCGCGGGCTGCGGCGCCGCGTGGGTCTCCGTAAACAATTCGGCGAGCTTCTCGGTGATGGCGCCGCCGAGTTCCTCGGCGTCGACGATGGTCACTGCACGGCGGTAATAGCGCGTGACGTCGTGGCCGATGCCGATCGCGATCAGCTCGACCGGCGAGCGGGTCTCGATTTCCTCGATGATGTGGCGCAGGTGCCGTTCGAGATAGTTGCCGGCATTGACAGACAGCGTGGAATCGTCGACCGGCGCGCCGTCCGAGATCATCATCAGGATCTTGCGCTGCTCGGTCCGGCCAAGCAGGCGCTTGTGCGCCCAGTCCAGCGCCTCGCCGTCGATGTTCTCCTTCAACAATCCCTCGCGCATCATCAGGCCGAGATTTTTCCGGGCACGACGCCACGGCGCGTCGGCCGACTTGTAGATGATGTGGCGGAGATCGTTGAGGCGGCCCGGATTGGCCGGCTTGCCGGCCGCAAGCCAAGCCTCGCGCGACTGCCCACCTTTCCACGCCCGTGTCGTGAAGCCGAGGATCTCGACCTTGACGCCGCAACGCTCCAAGGTGCGGGCGAGAATGTCGGCACAGGTCGCGGCTACCGTGATCGGCCGTCCGCGCATCGAGCCGGAATTGTCGAGCAGCAACGTGACGACCGTGTCGCGGAAGGTCGCTTCCTTCTCGCGCATGAATGACAGCGGCTGATAGGGATCGATGACGACGCGCGACAGCCGGGCCGGATCGAGGATCCCCTCTTCCAGGTCGAACTCCCAGGCGCGGTTCTGCTGCGCCATCAGCCGGCGCTGCAGCCGGTTGGCGAGCCGCGCCACGATGCCCTGCAGGTGTGCGAGCTGCTTGTCGAGATAGGAGCGCAGCCGCTCCAGCTCGTCATGGTCGCACAGATCCTCGGCCGCGATGATCTCGTCGAATTTCGGCGCGAAGGCATGATACTCCGGCCCGCGCGGCTCGTTGGCGCCATGGCGGTTCGGACGCGTCGCCTCGCCCGGCGTCTCGTCGTCGCCGAGCTCGCCGTCGTCGAGCGTGTCGGAGGCGGAGGCCTGCGCCGCCTCCATGGCGCTCTCCGACATCTCGTCCGAGGTCGTCTGCGCCTGGTCGGCACTCATCTCTTGCGCGGCATCGGATTCCGGCGATCCTTCGGCGCCGGACTGGTCGTTGTCGCCGTCGCGATTATCGTCGTTGTCCTCGTCCTCTTCGGAATCGGCATTGCGCTCGTCGCCGAGATCGAGCGCCGAGAGAAGGTCGTGGACGAGATCGCCGAACTTGGCCTGGTCCTCGGTGAAACGGCCGAGCTCATCGAGCCGGGAGCCGATCCGGTCCTCGAGGAACGGACGCCAGAGATCGACCACCTTGCGCGCCGCATTCGGCGGCGCCATGCCGGTGAGACGTTCGCGCACCAGCATCGCCAGCGCATCCGACAACGGCGCATCGGCACGATCGGTGATCTCGTCATACTTGCCGCGATGGAAGTGATCGTCGAGCATCGCCGTGAGATTCTTGGCGACGCCGGCCATGCGCTTGGCGCCGATCGCCTCGACGCGCGCCTGCTCGACCGCCTCGAACACGCCGCGCGCCTGCGGATTGCCGGGGATCAGCTTGCGATGGATTTTCGGATCATGGCAGGCGATCTTCAGCGCGATCGAATCGGCGTGACCGCGGACGACCGCCGCATCGCGCTTGGTCATCTTGCGCGCCGGCTCCGGCAGCCGCGCCTTTCCCGGCGCAAGGCCGGGCCGCTCGGCCGCGAAGGAGACTTCGAGCTCAGGCGCCCTGGCGATCGCGCGCAGGCAGCCGGTCACCGAGCGCTTGAACGGCTCGGTCGGCGCTTCCTTGGTCCCGGGACGGAGTTTGCTGTTGGATGTGGTCATCTGATCCCTGCGGTGTCGTCCCGGCGAAACGCCGGGACCCATAACCACCGGCGGTCATCCATTCGTATCGACGCCAACTCCAGCCTATGGCCGAAACGTCACGGCGTGTGGGTCCCGGCACGAGGCCGGGACGACGCCCGTTATCAGCTCAGCGCGACGTTGATCGCCGATTCCGGCAGCTCCGCATTGAAGCAGCGCTGATAGAACTCCGCGACCAGCGGACGCTCGAGCTCGTCGCACTTGTTGAGGAACGTCACGCGGAAGGCAAAGCCGATATCGCCGAAGATCTCGGAGTTCTCCGCCCAGGTGATCACCGTGCGCGGGCTCATCACCGTCGACAGATCGCCATTGGCAAACGCGTTGCGGGTGAGGTCGGCGAGCCGCACCATCTTGTTGACGGTGTCGCGGCCCTGCGCATTCTGATAGTGCTTGGCCTTCGCCAGCACGATCTCGACCTCCTCGTCATGCGCCAGATAGTTCAGCGTCGTGACGATCGACCAGCGGTCCATCTGGCCCTGGTTGATCTGCTGAGTGCCGTGATAGAGGCCCGAGGTGTCGCCGAGACCGATGGTGTTGGCGGTCGCGAACAGACGGAACGCCGGGTGCGGCTTGATCACCTTGTTCTGGTCGAGCAGCGTCAGCCGGCCCGAGACTTCGAGCACGCGCTGAATCACGAACATCACGTCCGGGCGGCCGGCGTCGTATTCGTCGAACACCAGCGCCACATTGTGCTGCAGCGCCCAGGGAAGGATGCCGTCGCGGAATTCCGTGACCTGCTTGCCGTCCTTGACCACGATCGCGTCCTTGCCGACGAGATCGATACGGCTGATGTGGCTGTCCAGATTGACGCGCACGCAGGGCCAATTGAGGCGGGCGGCGACCTGCTCGATGTGGGTCGACTTGCCGGTCCCGTGGTAGCCGGTCACCATTACGCGCCGGTTCTTGGCGAAGCCGGCCAGGATCGCGAGCGTGGTCGCGCGGTCGAAGCGATAGTCGGCATCGACTTCCGGGACGTGCGGGTCGGTTGCGGAAAAGGCCGGCACCTCAAGGTCGCTGTCGATCCCGAACACCTGCCGCACCGACACCTTCATGTCGGGCACACCGGTCATCTCCTGCGCGTTGGTCGTAGCGGCGGTCGTCATTCATCCTCCGAGGTCCCGGGCATTCCCGAAACCAGATTTCATGATTGGCTGCGGTTGAAGGGCTTCATGGCCAGCCTAGCAGAGAGCACGCGCGGGCAGAAGCCTAAGCCTTGATCAAAGTTCCGTCGTTATATCATCGAGATAGGCATGGGACGACGTTTTTGAAAGGCAGCCCTGCGAATCGTGTCACCTTTTCGCCCGAACCGCGCTTGCAGCTTTCTGACGTGGCACTCCGGGGCGGGGTTCCTACTTATCGAAGAGTTCGTCGCTCTCCCACTCCCCACCGGCAGGACACGCTTGGCCCATCTGCTCGACCCCCTCATCGTCTTCGTCTCAGCGCATGCGGGACTGGCCTATCTCACCCTGTTTCTGGCCGCGCTGCTGGAGGCGGTGCCGGTCCTGGGCTCGGTGATCCCCGGCACGACCATCATCCTGGCGCTGAGCGCGCTGATCCCGGGCGGCGAGCTGACGCTGCAATGGGTGCTGGCCTCGGCCATTCTGGGCGCGGTGCTCGGGGATGGCGGCGCATTCTGGATCGGGCATCGCCAGCAACGCGAGATCCTGACCGCCTGGCCGTTCTCCAACTATCCCAAGCTCGTCGCGCAGAGCGAGGCCTTCTTCCACCGCTTCGGCACGCTCGCGATCTTCTTCGCCCGGTTCGTGGCGCCGATCCGCGCCGTGGTGCCGATCACGGCCGGCGCGCTCGATATTCCTCCGACCCGGTTCTATGCGGTCAACATCCCGGCCATCCTGCTGTGGGCCTGCGCCCACGTGCTGCCGGGCGTGTTCGCGGTCCAACTGCTGCACCGCTATGGCGGCATCCCGCACCACAGCCACATCGCCAAGTCGACCTGGATTCTGGCCGCGGTCGCGGGCACGATCGTGGTCTGGCTGGTGCTCCGGCTGCTGCGGAGGCGGCGCGAAACCCAGCTCGCCGCCGGTGGGGCGAACTAGGCTCTCACAGCGAATGTACCGTGGCGCTGCGGCCCGGCGCCGGCCCGGTGTAGCGCGCGCGCGGCCGGATCAGCCGGCCGAACTGCAGCTGCTCGCAGGCATGCGCGATCCAGCCGACGCAGCGGGCCATGGCGAACAACGCCAGCTCGCTGCCCGCAGGCAGCCTCAGGCTGTGCACCAGCACCGCAAGCGCATAGTCGATGTTGACGAACTCGCCGGTCGCCTCCGCGATCCGCTCGGGCACTTCGCGGGTGAATTTGCGCGGCGCGCCGGCGCGGGTCAGCGCATCCAGCAGCGACATCGCGCGCGGGTCGCCACGCTTGTAGACGCCGTGGCCGAAGCCCGCGAAGCGCTCGCCGAGCGCCACCCGCTCGCGGATCAGCGGCGCGACGTCGCGGTCGATCAGGGTTTTCACCAATTGCGAGGCCAGCACGCCGGCGCCGCCGTGCTGGGGTCCTTTCAGCGCCGCGAGTCCCGCAATCACCGCGTCGTAGAGGCTAAGTCCCGTCGAGGCTGCGCAGCGAACCGTGAAGGTCGACGCGTTGAGTTCGTGGTCGGCCAGCAGCACCAGGGTGCGGCGGATCAGGTCGGACGCGTGCTTGTGTTCGGGAGCCCAGGCCCTGGCGACCTGGATGTGCAGAGGCTCGGCTGAAGGCGCCGCATTGAGCATGGTCGCGACGACGAGGCGCACGATGCGGGCGCCAACCAGCGAGCGACCGTCCGGAGCGCGATTGAACGCCGCAGGATCGGCATTGGCCGCCAATGCGAACACAGCGATGGCCCGGTCGATGGGGGCAGCACGGCGCGCGGCCTCCGCGATGAGGCGCATTTCGTCCGAGACTTGCGGCAGATTGTCGGATGCGAACGGGTCGATGGCGGTGACGTCCCACAGCAAGGTCGCCGCATGCTCGAGCGAATCCCGCTCCGCCAGCTCGACGCAATTCACGCCGCGGTAGATCGGACCGGCTTCCGTGATCGTCGCCACCGCCGAATCGAACACCGGCAGGTCGGCGTCGAAGCTGCGGAAGGCGCGCGGCTCGGCGGCCGGTACACGCCGCTCCTTCAGCGCGCGGATATCCTCGGCACGATAGCGATTGCTCCGGGAGTTCGGTGACGGCTCCGAGCGGACGAGGCCGCGGCTGACATAGGCGTAGAGCGTCGCCGGAGAGATCGCGAGTTCTGCGGACGCCTCGGTGGCAGATAGGTAAAGGCCGCTGTCTTTTTTCATATTGATCAGCTTAATCAAGATTGATCAAGTTGTCCACGAGGCCGATCTTGCTGGCGTGACCATTCACGCAGGAGATCCCGTCATGACCATCCAGCTTTCGAAGTCTCCCATCGGTCTCGATGGCGTTCCGGCCGCCGAGACCGTGCTCAGCCATGTCGACGGCCAGCAGGGCGAGCTCATCATCGCAGGCCACCGGGTGGCGGATCTCGCCGCCACCAGCGGCTTCGAGGGAGTGACGGCCCGACTGTGGAGCGCGGCGACCAAGCGGAGCCTCAGCGAGGCGGATGTTCGCGCCAGCCTGGGCCAGGCCCGACGGCGCGCCTTCTCCCGCCTGCCCGAGCTGCTCGCCGCGACCGCTGGATTGTCGATCATCGACGGCTACCGCGCCGCGGTCGCCGCGCTGCGGCCCGAGGCTGGGCTCGACGACGAAGCGACGATCGTCGGTGCAGGCCCCGTCATCGCCGGCGCCCTGGTGCAGCGCGCCCGGCGCGCGCAGCCGATTGCGCCTGATCCCAACATCAGCCACGCCGCCGACACCCTGCGCATGGTCCGCGGCGACACGCCCACCGATGGTGAGGTGGCCGCGCTCGACACCTATCTCGTCACCGTCAGCGATCACGGCATGAACGCCTCCACTTTCGCCGCCCGCGTGGTCGCCTCCACCCAGGCCGATCTGTTCGCCGCGATCACCGCCGGCTACTGCGCGCTGACCGGCCCGCTGCATGGCGGCGCGCCGGAGCCGGTGTTGGAGATGCTGAACGCGATCGGGACGCGCCAGAACATCGCACCCTGGGTCGATGCGGCGCTGGGCCGCGGCGAGCGGCTGATGGGGTTCGGGCATCGGATCTACCGGGTGCGCGATCCCCGGGCCGACGTGCTCAAGGGCGCGATCGAGCGGCTGGCGGGGAGCGGGGCGGATCTGCCGTTTGCGAGCGAGGTGGAGGCTTACATTCGCCAGGCGCTGCGGCAGAAGAATCCGGAGCGGGTGCTCGATACCAATGTCGAGTTCTTCACTGCCATCCTGCTCGATGCGCTCAGGATTCCGCGCCAGGCCTTCACGCCGATCTTCGCGGTGGCGCGGGCCGCCGGCTGGACCGCGCATGCGCGGGAGCAGCAGCGGACGGGGCGGCTGATCCGGCCGAGCTCGGCCTATATCGGGCCGAAGCCCTGAGTGGTGCGCCGAACGGACGGTCGCTGCGCGGCAGCCTCGCTGCCGCGCGTCAGCCCTTCACCACCGTCTTCAGGTAGTTATAGGCCTTGATGATCTCGATCAGGCGATCCTCGGTCGAGCGGTCGCCGCCATTGGCGTCGGGATGGTGCTGCTTCACCAGCGCCTTGTACTTGGCCTTGACGTCTTCCAGCGTGACGTCGGGGCCGAGCCCCATCACCTGCAGCGCCTTTTTCTCGGCGTTGAACACCTTGCGCGTCTCGGCCTTCGGTGCGGACTGCGCACCCGGGCGCCAGCCGGCGCGGCCGTTGATCTCGGCGAACACGCTGAACGGATCCGACGCATCGCCGAGATCAGACTCGGCATTACCGGTGCCGCGCTTGCCCGCGGTATTGGCGCCCATCTTCCAGGTCGGCCGATGTCCGGTCAGCGCATCCTTCTGATAACGCGCGACCGCGTCGGCATTCATGCCGGAAAAGAAGTTATACGACTGATTGTATTCGCGCACGTGATCGAGACAGAAGTGCCAATACTCGCGCACGTTCTCGCGTCCCTTGGGCGCGCGGTGCGAGCCCTTGTTCTTGCAGTCCGGCCACTGGCACGGCTGAGCCTCCTCGCGCACCACCGGCTGCCGCGCAGCCGTCTTCTTGGGCTTGATGCGGATGGAGTCGAAGAATTTGTTTGAATCGATCGGCATGGCGGACTTTGACTACGCAACGCGCAAAGCTTCAAGTCTTGACATTGCGAATACCTCAGGCGGAGCCCGCCGATTGACGAAAAATAATTTGATGCGTATTTCCGGAGACCATGCGAACCCAAGATGCTATCATCAAAAAGTTACGCGAAGCTTTCTCTCCGGAAAGCCTCGACGTGCAGGACGAATCACATCTGCATGCGGGTCACATGGGACACCGTCCCAGCGGTGAGACCCATTTCCGCGTGTATATTGTGTCGCAGGCCTTCGCCGGCAAGAGCCGCGTCGATCGGCACCGCCTGATCAACGCCGCATTGGCGGCGGAACTTGCCGGATCGGTGCATGCGCTCGCGCTGCATGCGAAGGCGCCGGGCGAAGCCTGACTCCCAATCAGAACCCTCCCAATTAGAACGCCGTGCCGGCACGGCGCGGCCGCGTCTCCTCGGTCTCGCCGCGCGGCACCGGCACGATGCGCAGCGCGGTGATGCGATTGCGCTCGCGGCGCAGCACGCGGAAGCGGAAGCCGTGGAACGTGAAGCTCTGGCCGCGGTCAGGGATCGAGCGCGCCTCGTGAATCACGAGACCTGCCACCGTCGTCGCCTCTTCATCCGGCAAGGTCCAGTCCATCGCGCGATTGAGGTCGCGGATCGGCACCGAACCATCGACGACGACGGATCCATCCGGCTGCACACGGACGCCCGCGACCTGCACGTCCTGCTCGTCGGAGATGTCGCCGACGATCTCCTCGAGAATATCCTCGAGCGTGACGATGCCTTCGACCTCGCCATACTCGTCGACGACGAGCGCGAAATGCGTCTTGCGGCGGCGGAACGCCTTCAGCTGCTCCGACACCGAGCGCATCTCCGGAACGAACCAGGGCGGCAGCGCCAGTGACGCAACGTCGATGTGCGACACGTCGCCCTCGGCTGAGCGGATCGCACGCAACAGATCCTTCGCATGCAGCACGCCGATGATGTTCTCCGGCGAACCGCGCCACAGCGGGATGCGGGTGTACTCGGTGGCCAGCACCTCGCGCACCAGCTCCTCCTGCGGCAGGTCGGCATTCACCATCACCATCTCGGTGCGGTGAACCATCACGTCCGACACCTGCAATTCGCGTAGGTCGAGCAGGCCGCCGAGCATGTCGCGATCCTGCTTCTCGACCTTGCCCTCGTGATGCAGCAGATCGACCGCGCCGCGCAGACGTTCCGTCGGCGACAGGATCGGCTGGTTGGCGCCGACCTTGAAGCCGATCAGCCGCATCAGGACGCGCACGATGGCCTCGATCACGGCAAGCACCGGACCGAGCACGAACACGGTCGCGCGCATCGGCCGCGCCACCGCCAGCGACACGCGATCTGGCGCGTTGATCGCGATCGTCTTCGGCAGCACCTCGGCAAAGATCACCACCAGCGCGGTCATCACGCCGGTCGCATAGAGCACGCCGACCTCGCCGAACCAGGCCGTGAAGATGCCGGTCGCCAGCGCCGAAGCGCCGATATTGGCGATGTTGTTGCCGAGCAGCAGCGCGCCGATCAGGCGCTCGCGCATGTCGAACAGGCTCGACACCACGTCGGCATCGCGGTTGCCCTGTTTCGACAGCCGCAGCATCGAGGCGCGGGAGGCGCCGGTCAGGGCGGTCTCGCTCAGCGCGAAGAAGGCGGAGCCCGCGAGGAGGAGAATGACGATTGAGAGTGTGATCCAGTCCATGACGCCGATGTCGCTCTCAATGGAGGCCGCCGATGATCCGCTGGCAGTGCTCAACACGGCGTAAAGCCCGGCAGGGTCAGTGGCGGCTCTTCAGCTTGACCTGCAGGAAGTCGCGCACGCGCGCGGGATCGACGTCCTTGGCGATGACGGCCCGGCCGATCGCCTCCATCAGGATGAAGGTCAGCTTGCCGCGCTTCACCTTCTTGTCCTGCGCCATCAGGGCCAAAAGCCGGTCGGCGTCGCCGATCCCCTCCTGGGCGAAGCCGGCGATGTCCTGCAGATGGGTCGGCAGGCCCACCGCGGCAAGGTGACGCTCGATCCTGACGACATCGTCAGGCGGCAGCATGCCGAGCTCGGCCGAGAACTGCGCCGCCATGACCATGCCGACCGACACGCCCTCGCCGTGGAACAGCCGGTCGGAGAAGCCGGTTACGGCTTCGAGCGCGTGGCCGAAGGTATGGCCGAGATTGAGCAGCGCGCGGTCGCCGGTCTCGCGCTCGTCGCGGGCGACGATCGCGGCCTTGGCACGACAGGAGGTCGCCACCGCATGCTCGCGTGCCGCACCGCCCTTGACGATGTCGGCGTGGTTGGCCTCGAGCCAGGCGAAGAAGTTGGCATCGCCGAGCAGGCCGTATTTGGCGACCTCGGCATAGCCGGCGCGGAACTGGCGCGGCGACAGCGTGTCGAGCACCGCGGTGTCGGCGATCACCAGCACCGGCTGGTGGAAGGCGCCAAGCAGGTTCTTGCCCTGTGGCGAGTTGATCCCGGTCTTGCCGCCGACGGAGGAATCGACCTGCGCCAACAGCGAGGTCGCCACCTGCACGAAATCGACGCCGCGGCGCAGGATCGCCGCGGCAAACCCGGCGAGATCGCCGACCACGCCGCCGCCGAGCGCGATGACGAGATCGTTGCGCTCGATCTTGGCGGCGATCAACGCCTCGCTGACCTTCTCCAGCCCCGCATAGGTCTTCGAGCCCTCGCCCTCCTCGACCACGATGGTCGATGCGGGGATGCCAGCTTCGGCGAGGATCGCCTCCGTCGGCTTGAGCCAGTGCGCGGCCACGGTGCGATCGGTGACGATGGCGGTGCGAACGCCAGGCCGCAGCGCCGCGATGCGCTGGCCGAGCGTGGCCAGCACGCGGCGGCCGATGACGATGTCATAGGCGCGATCGCCCAGCGCGACGTCGACGGTGATCGGATCGGAATGCTTCAGGGGTGCCGTCATCGGAGCGCGCTCATTGCCTGTACAGAATCGGCCTGCACCGTACTGGATGGACCCGGATCGGACTGCGGAGGAAGCGCTTCGGCCACCGGCGCGGGCGACAGAAACGCCTGCAGCGCCTCCAGGCAATCCTCCATGACCCGGTCATGCGGCACATCGCGCGAGCAGATCGTGATGTCGGCCGTCTGATAGACCGGCTCGCGCTCGGTCAGCAGCCGGGCTACCGTGGCCTCGGGATCGGCGGTCTGCAGCAGCGGGCGGTCGGCCCGCCGCCGGACCCGGCGCATGATGACATCGGCATCGGCCTTCAGCCACACAGAGACGGCCTTGTCGTGGATGCGGCAGCGCGTCTCTTCGCGCATGAAGGCCCCGCCGCCGGTCGCCAGCACCGCCGGCCCGGTTTCCAGCAGGCGGGCGATCACCCGCGCCTCGCCATTGCGAAAATAGTCCTCGCCGCGCGATTCGAAGATTTCCGGTATGGTCATGCCGGCCGCGGTCTCGATCTCGGTATCCGCATCGACGAACGGCAGCCGCAGCCGCGACGCCAGCCGGCGCCCCACGGTCGACTTGCCGGCGCCCATCATGCCGACCAGCACGATCAGCCGCTTGCCGAGGCCCGCGAGGATCGCGGCCTCCGCAGCGGCGGGGCTGGGTGCTGGTTGGGTCGTGTCGGTCATCTCCCCGCTTCTAACCCAGGCCCTGCTGCTTTCAAAGGCATCCTGTTCCGCCGTACGCCCCCGGCCCTCGCCACGGACGTCATTCCGGGGCGCGCGCAGCGCGAGCCCGGAATCCATACCCACAGGCAGATGTCGTGGAGCGAGATACCCACCACCAGCCTGCCCCACACGGCATCCTGTGGGTATGGATTCCGGGCTCGTCGCGCTGCGCGCGCCGCCCCGGAATGACGGAGCAAGACTACTGGACATCGGACGGGAAGCCGGCAGCGCCGGACTTGCCAGCCGTGTCCGAACATGTTGGATGAAACGGTTCCTCTCCGGTGGCCTGCGCGAGCCCGATGCCCAGCCTGTTCCGCTTCCTGACCGTGATCGCCGTGATCGTCGGCGTGGTCTATGGCGCGATCTACGCGCTCGCCAATTTCGTCACGCCCAAATCGCGCGAGATGACGGTGTCGATCCCGCCCGACAAGTTCCAGAAGAAGTGAACCAGGACGGCGCGGCGAACACAAAAGCCACAGGGCATTGATTAAGATTTTTGCGCTTCTCTGAGGCGGCCCGGCGCCGCGATATCGGCCAGATTTTCGGTCACCGCTCAACGTGCCGGCGCGAACGCCTCGTAGTGATTCGATCGCCTCGGACGCAGCGGATTTCACGACATGAACGTCAAGGCCTCCGACGCCAGGCTGATGGGCCTTTTCCTCGACATGATGGCTGCCGAGCAGGGCGCCGGCCAGAACACCCTGGACGCCTATCGCCGCGACCTCACAGATCTCTCCGAATTTCTGACGCGCAAGGGCGGCACCTTCATCGCCGCCGACACCCAGGCGCTGCGCGACTATCTCGCCGACCTCGACGACAGAGGCTTCAAATCGTCCAGCGTGGCGCGGCGTCTTTCGGCGATGCGGCACCTGTTTCGTTTCCTGCTGAGCGAGCGCATCCGCAACGACGATCCGGCCGCGATCCTGTCTGGACCGAAGCGCGGCCGCTCCCTGCCGAAGGTGCTGTCGATCGGCGACGTCGACCGCATGCTGACCAAAGCCAAGGAGCTGTCGGAAGCCCCTGACGTCTCGCCGTCGCAGCGGCTGCGCGCGCTGCGACTGTACTGCCTGCTCGAGGTGCTTTACGCGACGGGCCTGCGCGTCTCCGAGCTGGTGGCGTTGCCGCGCACGGCGGCGCGCAACGATGCCCGCATGATCGTGGTGCGCGGCAAGGGCAACAAGGAGCGGCTGGTGCCGCTCAACCAGGCCTCGCGCCAGGCGATGGCCGACTATCTGGCTGTTCTCGACAAGCAGAAGCCGGAGAAGAAGGCCAGCGCAACGTTCGGCAAATGGCTGTTTCCGTCGTTCGGCGAGAGCGGCCACCTCACCCGGCAGCACTTCGCCCGCGACCTCAAGGAGCTCGCAGTGGCCAGCGGCCTGCCGGCCCGGCTGGTGTCGCCGCACGTGCTGCGGCACGCCTTCGCCAGCCACCTGCTGCACAACGGCGCCGACCTGCGCATCGTGCAGACCCTGCTCGGCCACACCGACATCTCGACCACCCAGATCTACACCCATGTGGTCGAGGAGCGGCTGAAGAGCCTGGTGCGCGACCTGCACCCGCTCGCCGAGACCTGAGCCCGCCCGACACCTTCCCGCAACCAATTCCGCCGCCGCGGCGCGCCGCCCGCTTGACTTCGCGCCCGTCTGCCCCGAAAGAGCGCCATCCTGCCCGCGATCCCGGCGTGATGCCTGGAGGCCGGGCACCGATCGTGCCTTAAGCTCCTGAAGTCCCTCACCTTCAGGTCCGACGGCCAGACCGATTTCGTCCAGCGCTCTTCCTTCAGCTCCTCCATGCCGGATCCCATGCGCAGCTACCTCGATTTCGAAAAGCCCGTTGCCGAGCTCGATTCCAAGGTCGATGAACTCCGGGCGATGGCCGCCTCCGGCACCGATATCGGCGAGGAGGTCGGCCGCATCGAGGAGAAGGCCGGCCAGGCGCTGGCCGAGCTCTATGCCAATCTGACGCCGTGGCAGAAGACCATGGTCGCGCGCCATCCGCAGCGGCCGCATTTCACCGACTTCGTCAGTGCGCTGATCACCGAGTTCACGCCGCTGGCCGGCGACCGCAAGTTCGGCGAGGACGCCGCCTTGCTCGGCGGCTTCGGCCGCTTCCGGGGCGAGCCGATCTGCGTGATGGGCCAGGAAAAGGGCGCCACCACCGAATCCCGCCTCAAGCACAATTTCGGCATGGCCCGCCCGGAAGGCTACCGCAAGGCGGTCCGGCTGATGGAGATGGCCGAGCGCTTCGGCATCCCGGTGCTGTCGCTGGTCGATTCCGCCGGCGCCTATCCCGGGATCGGCGCCGAGGAGCGCGGCCAGGCCGAGGCCATCGCGCGCTCGACCGACGCCTGCCTGGCGCTGGGCGTGCCGAACGTCGCGATCATCACCGGCGAGGGCATGTCGGGCGGCGCCATCGCGCTGACCACCGCCAACCGGGTGCTGATGCTGGAGCACGCGATCTACAGCGTGATCTCGCCGGAAGCCGCCTCCTCGATCCTGTGGCGCGACGGCACCAAGGCGCAGGAAGCCGCCAACAGCATGAAGATCACCGCCCAGGACATGCTGCGCTTCGGCGTGGTCGACACCATCCTGAAGGAGCCGGTCGGCGGCGCCCACCGCGATCCCGCCGCGATGATCGCGGCCACGGGTGACGCGATCGCCCAGGCCTTCGACGAGCTCAAGGGTCTCGACGCCGACGCCATCCGCAAGCAGCGCCGGCAGAAGTTCATCGAGATCGGCCGCAAGCTGAGCTGAGCCCGGAGTGGCCCCTGCCCGGCCGTCCGTGCTCGCGTTTTTGTGAGTCTTTCCAGCCGTTTGGCCGCATTTCGGCCCTGCCGGCGGGGTCAGTTGTTTAGAAGTTGTTGACCACGAGAGCCACCGCGCCGCGGCACCGCCGTGGCCCGGGTTGCGGCTCCCAGGGCCAAAGGGTACAATTTTAATCATTGGTTTGACGTGGGCATGGCGCGCCGTCGGCCTGGGATCCGTACCAGCTTTCCCGGGGCGATCGATCGAGACGAGAGTGGGGTGTCGCGACATGCTGGGTTTGCGGGGAGCTTCGCTTTGATCAACCGCGCTTTCGTCCGGGTTCTGATGACCTCGGCGGCGTTGGCCGCCGGCGCGCTGCTGACCGGTTGCAACAGCGACCAGGTCGCGCTCGCCACCAGCGCCAAGGCCAATCAGCCTGTTCCGCCCAAGCTCGTGGCGACGATCGCCGAGAAGGACATGGACACGCAGTCGCCGATCCTGGTGCGCGTGTTCAAGCAGGAGGCCGAGCTCGAGGTCTGGAAGCAGGACCGCTCCGGCCGGTTCGGGCTGCTCAAGACCTATCCGATCTGCCGCTGGTCCGGCGATCTCGGCCCGAAGGTTCGCGAGGGTGACCGCCAGGCGCCGGAAGGATTCTACTCGATCAATCCGAGCCAGATGAATCCGCAGTCGGCCTATTATCTGTCGTTCAACACCGGCTATCCCAACGCCTTCGACAAGGCGCTGGGACGCACCGGCTCGCAGCTGATGGTGCACGGCGACTGCTCGTCCCGCGGCTGCTTTGCGATGACCGACGAGCAGATCGCCGAGATCTATGCGCTCGGACGCGAGTCGTTCTTCGGCGGCCAGCGCGCCTTCCAGTTCCAGGCCTATCCGTTCCGGATGACACCGGCGAACATGGCGAGGCACCGCAACAATCCGAACATGCCGTTCTGGCGCATGATCAAGGAAGGCTATGATGCCTTCGAGGTCACCCGTCAGGAGCCGAAGGTCGACTTCTGCGAGAAGAAATACGTCTTCAATGCCCAGAAGCCGCCGGGCGCCACGCGCGATCCGGTGTTCGACGCCGCCGCGAAATGCCCGGCCTATGTCGTGCCCGATGAGATCACGACGGCGGTGCGCGAGAAGCAGCAGGCGGACGAGGCCGAATACGCCAAGCTGGTGTCCAAGGGCACGCCGGTCGCCAAGCTCAATACCGGCATCGACGGCGGCATGAACCCGGTGTTCGCCAATCGCGTGCCGGGCGCCTCGACCGGCCTGTCCGACGCCGGCGAAGCGCCGGGCCTGTCGCTCGCCAATTTCACGCCGATTCCGGGCACGATTCCGGGTCACGTCAACCCGCCGCGCGCGCCTGAGGCCGACGAGGTCGCGGCCGCGCCGGCCGCCAGCGCGGCGCCCGCCCCGGTGGCCGCACCGACCACGCGCGTGGCCGCCGTGAGCGCGCCCGAGAAGCCGGGCTTCATGTCTAGCCTTGCCCGCAAGATGGGTCTCGGTGGCAATGCGTCGGCCGAGACCACGGCGACGACGAAGCCGGCCGAGAGCAAGACCGCGGAAGCCAAGCCGGCGCCGAAGCCGGTCGCCGCCAAGCCCGCTGAGACCAAGCCGGCCGAAACCAAGCAGGCCGCCGCCCGGCCGCCGTTCAAGCCCGCCGCCAGCGAGGCACCGGCCTCGGCGCCCGCGCAGACCCAGACCGCCCTGGTCTCCGGTGCCGCCCCGGTGCTGCAGTCGAACTCGTTCGACAGCAGGTTTGCCGGGTTCAAGTAGACAGCAGCGGACGCCGCCGCCTTCGCAGCGGCGTCCCCGTCTCGCAAGCAACCAAGACTGCACACCGGTGCCACCCTCCCCTGGAGGGGGAGGGGCGATCGCACGCGAAGCGGGCGAGCGGGGTGGGGTGATCTCTCCACGCACGCTTGCGCCAGAGGAGAGATCACCCCACCCCGCCTCACGCCTCGCTTCGCTCCTCGTGAGGCGACCCTCCCCCTCCAGGGCAGGGCAATCGCATGTGGAATTTTTCGATTCTTTTCGTGCTTCCAAGGAGCAGTCTGGATTCGAAAATTTCCTCCCGTCGGCCTTCGCGATTCCAATATTTCGTTTGGGCCGCGTTGGAGAGCCATATGCGATTGCCCTGCCCTCCAGGGGAGGGTGGGCAGCCCGCCGTGTCGCTGGGTCCGCAACCGGCTCAAACCAATCAGTGTCATCCCGGCGAACGCCGGGATCCATAACCACCGTCGGAAATCGTTGCGCGAGGAGGATGCTCCAGCGTGCCTCATACAGGGGCCGCGGAGTATGGATCCCGGGTCGGCGCCCTGCGACGCTGCGCGTCGCCGGTCTTGCCCGGGATGACGCCGGAGTTTGTTGGCACGGTTGGGCATTCTCGCGCCCGCTTTCGCGTCCGAGTGTTGCTCGTCTGATCACCCTCTCCAAAGCGAGGGTGCAGGGAAGGCCGGGCCCCGACTGAGGCCCGTGGCCCGCCTGCGGAAAAAATGCAGGCGGCAGAACCACAGGTCCAGCCGGAACGACCCGGCCCTCCCTGCGCGATGGTTTGAACGGCTGCTTCGCGATCTCCCCGGTGCGCCGGGCTTGTTGGCCACCGTCATCCGCGCGAGCGCCCGAGGGCGCATCGGCACGGACTTGACCTCAGCTTCGGGAGGCCAGGACCACGCGACTTGACCGTACGGACCGGCATTGTTCGTCGGCGCAATTGTTCACGCTGCAAACCGGCCCGCCCATCACATCCCGCACTCCACGCTTCGTGACGACCGCGTAGCGCCCCTCGTCGATGAGGCAGGACGAGCGAGAGAAGACCACGCTCTTCTGAAAAAGAGAAGTCATATATTTTTTCGCGACGGACTGGACAGCCCAAATCAGCTTGAACGCGCAAACGAAATCAGTCTCTCGGCGCAGGCCGTTTGATGGCTCTTTCGGCGCTGACATGCGCGTGACCTACAACGACGCGAGCGCCTGAGTCGCCCGACGGGCAAGTCCAATGAGCTTTCGTATGAACCTAGACGAGCGTTTTGCTCGCAAAGCGATTGATTCCTGGTCGAGCTTTCGCCGTCCCAACCGCTGTCATGCTCCGCGAAGGCGGAGCATCCAGTACTCCGCAGCAGAAGAAATTGAACCGAGGTGTCACGGCGTACTGGATCGTCCGCCGGAGCCTGTCCTCGGGCTCGCCGGAGGCGAGACCCGGGGGCGGACGATGACAGCCGGGTCAGCATGATCACGGTGCCAGGACCTTGGAAACGGTCGTCTGGGATTTGCAGCATTTTCTTGCGTGACGTCGCGCACGGAGCGCGCGGCCGGGATCTGCGACAACAGCGCCGTCACCCGAGGCGAGGTGACGCAACCGAGAGGAGCAGATCATGGGCTTTTGGGATGATGTCACCGATGCCGTCAGTTCGGTCGTGGATGACGTAAAGGACGTGGCGAGCGATGTGGCGGGTGCGGTCGGCGGCGCGGCTTCGGCCGTGGTCGACACCGTGGAGCATGTGGCCGGCGACGCGGCGCATGCGGTCGGCAGCGTGGTGCACGGGATCGGCGCGCTGGGAGGCGAGGCCATTCACACCGTGGGTGGCGTGCTCGGCGCGCTCGGGCACGGCGCCGAGGCGATCGGGAGCGGTGTGCTCCACACCGTCGAGGATGTTGCGTCGACCGTCGTGCATGTCGGCAGTGACGTCATTCATACCGGCGTCAACGTGGTCGGCGACGTGGCCTCGGGCCTCGGCCATCTCGTGCACGGTGACCTCGACGGCGTGATCAACGACGTGAAGAATATCGGCGGCGACATCGTCGATGGCGGGCTGCACGTCGCCGGCGACGTGGCGCATGGCGCGCTCGATGTCGCAGGTGACGCGGTGCATACCGCAGTCGGCCTCGGCGAAGCCGGGCTGGAAGCGGCCGGCGCGGTCGGTCACGGCGCGCTCGACATGGCCGGCACCATCGTCGGCACCGCGGCCGATGTCGGTGCCGATGCGCTCGACGCCGCGGGCGCCGTGGTAAAGGGCGGCTTCGAGGCCGGCGTGGCGGTTGCCGATGGCGCCATCGGCGTGGCGACCGACGCCGCATCCGCCGCGGGACACATCATCGGCGGTCCGATCGGCGAGGCGATCTCCGGTATCGCGCATGGCGTCGATGCGGTCGGCACTGGTGTGGTCGACGGCGTCGGCCACTTCCTCGGCGAGGGCATCAGCGGCCTGGCGCAGACCGCCGGCGACATGACCGGCAGCATCGGCCACCAGCTCGAATCGATCGGGCACGATCTCGGCTCGCTGGTCAGCGATCTCAGCCACGGCAATCTCGGCGCTGCGATCGGCGACATCTTCAAGCTGGCGCAGGATGGCCTGCGCAGCGACGGCAGCATCCAGATCGCCCATGCCGGGGCGGATGGCGGCAGCCATGGCGGGTTCTGGGACTCGATCGCCTCGGCGGTCCACCAGGCCGGCGAGAACGTCCAGGGCGCCGAGTCCGGCTCCGGGTTCGGCTTCGGCGGCGGCCCGCTGCATGGCGAAGGCTCGTCGCACAACCCGATCATCGTCGACAATTTCGGCGATCACGGCCACCCCGGGAACACCGGCATCGTGCCGCCGAACTTCGACGTCGGCCATGCCGGCGGCGCGCACGACGCCCCGCATGTCGACTACAGCCACGTCGTCCAGATGGATGACGGACATCACTTCGCGATGCACGGCTGATGTCAGCAGACACGAAGCAACCCGCGGTGCATGTCGCCGCGGGTTGTTCGTCGTCCTGATTCCTGCCGTGACGCCTCAGTGCATCTGCACCGGCTGCACGATCGCCGCAGGCGCGGCCGCGGCACGATCGCGCGGGGCAGCTGATCGTTCATCGCCGACAGCGCGCACAGCGCCAGCGAGCCCCACACCGCAGCGCTGAAATACAGCGACATCCAGGCGATCTCTTCCTTCCAATGCTCGAACTCGTGGGTCACGGTCCACTGCGTGGCGGAATCGCGCAAGCCCACCAGCGGATGCAGCAGCGGCGTGCCGGCGGCGCGCTCGATGCGCCAACGCTTCACATACATCGGCACGTCGACGACGACGAGGAAGGCGAGATAGCAGGCGATGCCGACGAGGCCCGCGATCAGCAGGCCGCGCACCAGCCCGTCGAACTCCGGCAGCAGGCGGCCGAGGCCGATGCCGACGAGCAGGAAGGCGACCGCCCACAGCGAGTTCTCGATCGCGTTGTAGAGGAAGTTCTTCGTGACGACCGCGTACCAGGAGCAGATCTCGGCGACGACGATGATCGGCACGATGAGGCGCGCCATGTTGACCGCGGTCTCGGCATCGGCGATCGCGCCGAGCTGCGCCAGGATGATGGCCCACTGCGCGGCGAACGCGATCTCCGCGATGGTCGCGACGCTGCGGCCGACGAAGATGCTCGACAGCCAGCTGTCGACCAGGCAGATGCGCTGCACGTCGGCGCGCGGCAGCACCGAGCGGAAAGCGCAGCCGAACACATAGGCCGCCGACAGCGCCAGCATCGCACTGGTGTCGGAGGACTGACTCGCTGCGGCGCTCCCGCCGTTGAGCTGGCGATACAGGATGAACCAGAACACGATGTTGGCGAGGCTGACCAGGGTCAGCATCGCCCACCACAGGGCGACCGGGTTCGACAAGGCTCGCTGCTGCGCACGCATCCGGCACTCCAAAATTCATGTGACTGTCATCTGATCGTATGAATTTCGTCATGCAGCGGCAACCCGTTCCAGGCACGGGGGACGCAAAAGCGCGTGTGGGGGTTGCGACGGAGCAAGCGCGTCCGTCGCCGCACCGTCCTGGGCCTCATGGTTCTCACGGCGATGCGAGAGCATCGCCGGAACGCGCCGCGGATTCGCACATGTCGCATAGCCATCTAACGGGCGCGGCGCTCCTCACCATGAGGGTCAAGAGTTCGTTCCGTGACGGAATGTGAATTCGCCCGAGCTCGTATCACGCACTCCGCCCTCATCCTGAGGAGACCGCCGCAGGCGGTCGTCTCGAAGGATGGCCGCGGGCGACGCCTTCTCACGACAAGCTCAGCAGCAGGGAACTTCCGCGCGGCGCCGCCGTTCATGACGCGACTGCGGCGTCGTGCCGCGCGTCGTCATCATCAGCCTGGAGCCGCGCCATGGCCACAGCCCGCCATCTTCAGCGCGCGCCGCTGCTCACCTTCACCGCTGTCATCATCGGCCTGATGGGGCTGGCGCTGCTCGGAGGCGGCGGCTGGCTCGCGGCGATCGGCGGCTCGCTGTACTACGTCATCGCCGGCGCGGCACTGCTCATCACCGCGTGGCTGTTGTGGCAGCGGCGCGCGGCGGCGCTGTGGCTGTATGCGGCGCTGCTGTTGGGCACCATGATCTGGGCGATCTGGGAGGTCGGGCTGGATTTCTGGTCGCTGGCGCCGCGCGGCGACGTACTGGCCCCACTCGGCGTCTGGCTGCTGCTGCCGTTCATCACGTCGCATCTGATCGGCGACATGCGCGCCGCGCGCTGGGGATTGGTGGCCGTGCTCGCGGTCGCCGTCATCGTGCTCGGCACCGCGTTGCGCGGCGACCGCTTCGGCGTCGATGGCGCGCTGCCGCAGACGGCGGCTACGACGGCCGGCACCGACATCGCGCCGGCGGAAGCGCAAGCCGACTGGACCGCCTATGGCGCCAGCAATTTCGGCACGCGCTTTTCCAGCCTGAAGCAGATCAACGCCGATAACGTCAAGAATCTGCAGCTCGCCTGGGAATTCCAGACCGGCGACCACAAGGGCCCGGATGATCCCGACGAGTTCACCAACGAGGTGACGCCGCTGAAGATCGGCGACACGCTCTATACCTGCTCGCCGCACCAGATCGTGTTCGCGCTGGATGCCGCGACTGGAAAGCTCCAATGGAAGTTCGATCCGAAGATCGAGCACCACAAGAATTTTCAGCACATGACCTGCCGCGGCGTCGCCTACCACGAGACCAAGCCCGGCGCCGTCGACATCGCCGGGACGGCGGCCCCCGGCGAGTGCGCCAAGCGCATCTTCCTGCCGACCGATGACGGCCGGCTGTTCGCGCTCGACGCCGACAGCGGCAAGCCGTGCGACGGTTTTGGCGATCACGGCCAGATCGATCTCAAGGCAGGCAACGAGATCACCACGACAGGCTTCTACGAGGGCACCTCGCCGCCGGTCGTGACCGACAAGGTGGTGATCATGGCCGGCGCCGTGATCGACAACTACTCCAACAAGGTACCGTCGGGCGCGATCCGCGGCTTCGACGTCTACTCCGGCAAGCTGCTGTGGGCGTTCGATCCTGGCAATCCCGATCCCAACGAGATGCCGTCGGCGACACATCATTTCACGCCGGGCTCGCCGAACGGCTGGAGCGTCGGTGCCGCCGACGAGGCGCTCGGCCTGGTGTACATCCCGCTCGGCTCGAGCTCGCCGGACATCTGGGGCGGCAACCGCTCGGCCGACAACGAACGCTACGATTCCGCTGTCGTCGCGCTCGACATCGCCACCGGAAAATTGCGCTGGTCGTTCCAGAACGTGCATCACGATCTCTGGGACATGGACATGCCGTCGCAGCCGAGCCTGGTCGACATGCCCGGCAAGGACGGCGTGGTGCCGGCGATCTACGTGCCGGCCAAGACCGGCAACATCTTCGTGCTCGACCGCCGCGATGGGCACTTGTTAGTCCCAGCCCCCGAGAAGCCGGTGCCGCAGGGTGCGGCGCCCGGCGATCATCTGTCGCCGACGCAGCCGTTCTCCGAGCTCAGCTTCCGGCCGCGCCAGGAGTTGACCGGCGCGCAGATGTGGGGCGCGACGATGTTCGATCAGCTCGCCTGCCGCATCCAGTTCAAGCGGTTGCGCTACGAGGGGCCGTTCACGCCGCCCTCCGAGCAGGGCACCTTGGTGTTTCCCGGCGATTTCGGCATGTTCGAATGGGGCGGCATCGCCATCGACCCCATCAGGAAGATCGCGATCGCCAATCCGCAGTCGATCCCGTTCGTGTCCCGGCTGGTGCCGCGCGGCAAGGACAATCCGGCGGCGCCGAATTCGGCGCATCCGCCGGGCACCGAGCTTGGCGTGCAGCCGATGTACGGCACACCCTATGGCGTCTCACTCGGCATCTTCCTGTCGCCGCTCGGCATCCCCTGCATGGCGCCGCCCTGGGGCAGCCTCGCAGCGATCGACCTCAAGACCAACCAGATCGTCTGGCAGCACCGCGTCGGCACCATTCGCGACCAGGCGCCGCTGCCGCTGCCGTTCAAGCTCGGCGTGCCGATGCTCGGCGGTCCGATGGTCACGGCCGGCGGCGTCGCCTTCCTCTCGGGCACGATGGACGACTACATCCGCGCCTTCGACGTCAAGGACGGCCGCCTGCTGTGGCAGGACCGGCTGCCGGCCGGCGGCCAGTCGACGCCAATGACCTATGAGGCCGGCGGCCGGCAATATGTCGTCACCGTGGATGGCGGCCACGGCTCGTTCGGAACGAAACTCGGCGACTACGTCCGCGCCTATGCGCTGCCGGGCAACGTCGCGAGCCGCTGAGCCCAGTTCCAGCTCCGCGCAGAGTGACGAGATCCGTTGGTGATTTCGTCACGATGTCCCCGGTTCCACACGGAACTCCGAAGCAGGCGCCGCGTGCCTTAAGCATCGGCTTTCCACCCTCGTGCATGGATCGATGCGGGCAGCATTCCTGTCCGCATTGACGCTTTGCTAACTGCGATTCACGCGCGGCAAAACGCAGCGCACCGCGAACCGTAGCTGGCCCGCGTGAGGGTTCATTGCCGATGTTGACGATCCTGTCCTGCCTGCCTGCCGATCACGATCTCCGCTACGTCGCCGCCGCGCTGCTGGTCTGCGTGCTCGGCTCCATTCTGTCGATGCGACTGCTCGCCCGCGTCCGCCGCAACGCCGGCATCCGCCGCATCAACCTCCTGTTCCTGGCTGGCCTGGTCGCCGGCGGCACGGTCTGGACGACGCACTTCGCCGCGATCCTCGGTTATGACGCGCCAGGACATCGCTCGTTCGAGCCGGCGATCACGTTCGCCTCGCTCGGCCTTGCCGTCGTCTTCGCGTGGATCGGCTTCTTCATCACGACGCGGACGCAACGCGGACCGCTGATCGAGGCCGGCGGCGCCGTGTTCGGCTTCGGCATCGCCGCCATGCACTACACCGGCATGGTCGCGCTCAATCTGGACGGCCTGCTGACCTGGAACATGCCGCTGGTCTGGCTCTCCGTTCTGTTCGCGATGGGCCTCAGTGCCGTCGCCGCCAACCGCATCGCCCGGCCGGTGACGCGGTTCTGCAAATATGGCGGCGCGCTGGCCATGGTGCTGGCGATCCTGAGCCTGCACTTCACCGGCATGTTCGCACTGACCTTGCTGCCGATGGCCGGCTCCGCAGCGCCGGCGCAGTCGCTGTCCGACAGCATCATGCTGGTCACCGTCGTCACCGGCATCGGCCTGATCATGGCGATGGCGGCATCCGCCTACACGATCGACATGCAGGCGACGCGGGAGGCGGTCGAAGGCTATCGGCAGCTGGCGCTGCAGGATCCGCTGACCGGCCTCGCCAACCGCAACGGCCTCGGCCAGCTTCTGGTCCCGCTGCTGACCAACGGCGACCAGACCGCGCATCTCGTGATGCTGGCGATCGACCTCGACCGCTTCAAGGACATCAACGACGCGCACGGCCACGCCGCCGGCGATGCGGTGCTCAAGACGATCGCCGAGCGCCTCGCCGCAACGCTGCAGCCAGGCGAGTTTCTGGCGCGGATCGGCGGCGACGAGTTCGTCGCGGTCAAGAGCGAGATCTTCGCCCGCGCCGAGGCCGCGAAGTTCGCCGAGCGGGTCCGCGCGCTGGTTCTCAGCCCGGTCGAGTGGGAGCAACGCAGCCTGTCGGTCGGCTGCAGCATCGGCATCGCCCTGTATCCCGAGCACGGCCTGACCTCCGACGAACTGCTCGCCCGCGCCGACCTCGCGATGTATCGCGCCAAGAGCCTCGGCCAGGGCAAGATCTGCACCTATGAGCCATCGATGGACGAGGCCAGCCGGCGCCGCGCCGAGCTTGCCATCGACCTGAAGCGCGCGCTGGTCCGCAACGAGTTCGAGCTACACTACCAGGTCCAGAACGACACGCAGAGCGGCGAGATCATCGGCTTCGAGGCGCTGCTGCGCTGGAATCATCCGGTCAAGGGCCGCGTGCCGCCGAACGATTTCATCCCGATGGCCGAACAGACGGGGCTGATCGTCGACATCGGCGACTGGGTGCTGCGCACCGCCTGCGCCACCGCGGCGAGCTGGAGCCAGCCGTTCAAGGTCGCCGTCAACGTCGCGCCGATGCAGCTCAACCACGATCTGCCCAGGCGCGTCGCCGAGGTGCTGCGCGAGACCGGGCTGGCGCCGGCGCGGCTGGAGATCGAGCTGACCGAGACCGGCATCATCGCCGACCGCCAGCACGCGCTGCAGGTGATGCAGGCGCTGAAGGCGATCGGCGTCACGGTGGCGATGGACGATTTCGGCACCGGCTATTCGTCGCTCTCGACCTTGCAGGTATTCCCGTTCGACAAGATCAAGGTCGACAAGAGCTTCATCCAGTCGGTCGAGACCAGCGTGCACGCCGCCGCCATCGTCAAGGCGACCTTGCTGCTCGGGCGCAGCCTGAACATTCCCGTGCTCGCCGAAGGCGTGGAAACGGAGCAGCACCTCGCCTTCCTGCGCGAGGAAGGCTGCAGCAGCGTGCAGGGCTTCCTGTTCGGCAAGCCGATGCCGCGCGACGCCATCAGCCGCATGATCCGCGACGTGTCAGGCGTACAGACGGTGGCTCCGAGTGAGCCTTCTGATAAAGCCGCGGCCGCGTGAGCGCAGATCTCCCGTCGGGATATCCCCTGGCTGAACCGAACAACCACACGGGCTTTGCTCACCCTCCCCTGAAGGGGCCCTGAAGGGGGAGGGTCGATCGCACGCGAAGCGGGCGAGCGGGGTGGGGTGATCTCTCCACACGCCCCGGTGCCAGAGGAGAGATCACCCCACCCCGCCTCTCGTGCCGCTGCGCGCCCCGTGAGGCGACCCTCCCCCTCCAGGGCAGGGCTATCGCACGTGAGCGAGGAGTTCGAAAAAGAAGTCATCGCTCCAACCGGCGCGCTTGAGCTTGAGACGCAACGAGGTGGACGTATCGGGGTGGGCTCTGGCGACATTGAGGGCCAGGCGCCTGAGCACGGCAAGGTTAGCGGGACCGTTGTCCTTGCGGTTGCGGGCGAGATCCTCGTCGAGAACGACGTCGAGCGGCCAGTGCAGGCCGTTTTCGATGCTCCAATGGGTACGAACGATGCGCAGAACCTCCGTGCGGCTGAAGTTCTGACTCATCAGAAAGTAGCGCTCGACGGTTTTGTCCTTGCCGCGCTTGCTCTTGATCCGCGCGACGGCTTTGAGGCCTGGAAAGTTATGCCTCGCCCCCATGTCCTTGACGGACACCACGAGCGCACTGCGCTTTTCCTTGCGGCCATGGGCTGCATCGGTCGTAGCAACCGCTTTGCTGCCCTTGCGCGCCGCTGCGGCGATTGCCGCACGTGCGTCGGCCAGCAGAGCGGGCTGGTTCTCCTTCACCGCCAGGACGTAGTCGCCACCTCGCGCCACGATCTGCTTGGCCATCTCGCGATGGCAGTGCAGCGCGTCGGCTGTCACAACGCACCCCTTGAGCTGCAGGAGTTGCAGCAATTGCAAAGCGCCGGCCACTTCGTTGTTGTCTGGCGCCAGAACATTGGCCAGGGCCATGCGCGTCTGCGCCGCCCACGCCGTGACCATGACCGGCGGCATGTGGCTCTTGCCGCGCTCATAACCACGCCGGAGCGCCTTTCCATCCAGCGCGATCACGCCCCGCGGCTGTGCGATCTTCGCGCCTTCGGCGAAGGCTTCCATGAAGCGCCGGAATGCCGTCTCGAACGCCTTTGGGTCGAGCATGCGGAACACACGGCTGAACGTGTCGTGGCTCGGAAATCCATGCTTGAGCACCAGCACATCTTTCCAGAGATAGGCCTTCGACCGCGCAAACAGCGCCATGTCGGTACAACTGGTGGCCCCGCACAACGTCGCCATCAGCGCAACGAACAGAAGCTCGGTCAGATCGTGCAGCGCATTGTCCGCGCGCGGGTCGGGCAGGTCTTCGAAGCATTCCGAGAATCGATCCATCGGCAGCTCCTTCCATCTCAGGAGCCACCTTCAGAATCGATTTTTGACCAGATCACAATGCCTTACAGGGCTGGTTCACATGCGATTCCCCTCCCCTGGAGGGGCAGGGCAATCGCATGTGGAATTTTTCGATTCTTTTCGTGCTTCCAAGGAGCAGTCTGGATTCGAAAATTTCCTCCCGTCGGCCTTCGCGATTCCAATATTTCGTTTGGGCCGCGTTGGAGAGCCATATGCGATTGCCCTGCCCTCCAGGGGAGGGTGGGCACCGGACGCATCTCGGCCAGGCTCCCGCGGCTTTGGTCGGAGCTGCGGCAAATGCGTCGCCTTGCCCCGCGACGCCGGGATAGACGCAAGACGAATCCTCCATCATCCTGTGCTGTGACGATCGCGACGAACGGGCCAACAGAGCTCGCGCGCGGTGGCCGGCCGCATTCGGCCGGACGACGACACGACCGACACAGGGAGGACAGGCCATGGGCATTCATCTGCTCGATCGCGCCATCGGCAGCGACTATCCGACATTCGCCAGCACGGCAGACATCCGCGCCTTCGAGCAGATGCCGTATAGCGAACGGATCGCGGCACAGAGCACCTATGAGGCGCTCAAATGCGGCGCGTCGGCCAATCCGGACGCGCCGGCGATCCAGTTTCTGCAGAATGCCGATCCGGCCGATACGCCGGTCGTGATCTCCTACCGCGACCTCGTCGCCAGGGTGACACAGGCGGCCAACATGTTTCATGCGCTCGGCGTCGGCCCCGATGACGTCGTCAGCTTCATGCTGCCCCTGGTGCCCGATGCCTTCGTGACGCTGTTCGGCGCGGAGGCCGCGGGCATCGCCAACCCGGTCAACCCGCTGCTCGAGCCGCACCAGATCGCCGAGATCCTCGATGCCGCCAAGACCAAGGTGCTGGTGGCGCTCGGCCCCCTGCCCGGCACTGACATCTGGCAGAAGGTCGAAAAGGTGCGTGGCAGCCTCAGGCACCTCAAGGCGATCGTGCAGGTGCATGGCGGCGGCGACCCGGCCAACGGCATCCATGCCTTCAACGATCTGATCAAGCCGCAGCCGGCGGATCACCTCGTCAGCGGCCGGCAGATCAAGGCCAGCGACACGGCGGCGTATTTCCACACCGGCGGCACCACCGGCACGCCGAAGCTGGTGCGGCACAGCCATGGCAACCAGGTCTACCAGGCCTGGGGCATTAACCTCGTTCTGAAGGCGAAGCCCGGCGGCACGCTGCTGTTCGGCATGCCGCTGTTTCACGTCGGCGGATCGCTGACCCAGGCGCTGCAGACGCTGTCGGCCGGCGGCTCGCTCGTGGTGCTGTCCGGCGCCGGCTGGCGCAATCCGAATGCGGTGCGCAACATCTGGGGCCTGGTCGAGCGCTTCAAGCCGGAGACGCTGTCGAGCGTGCCGACGGTGCTGGCGGCGACGCTCGGCGTACCGCAAGGCCAGGCCGACATCTCCAGCCTGCGCTACGCCGCCGGCGGCGGCTCGGCAATTCCGGTCGCCGTCGGCCAGGCGATCATGGACAAGCTCAAGCTGCCGGTGGTCGAGGTCTACGGCATGACCGAGACGGCCAGCGTGCACACCATGGCCTATCCGGACCAGCCGATCCGGCTCGGCTCGGTCGGCCTGCCCCTGCCCTATGCCAAGGTGCGCATCGTCAAGCTCGATGCCGACGGGCGCTACGAGCGCGACTGCGCTGTCGACGAGATCGGCGTCGTGATCATGGCCGGGCCCGGCGTGTTCTCCGGCTATCTCGACGACGCCCACAACAAGGGCGCCTTCGTCGATGGACACTGGGTCAATTCCGGCGATCTCGGCCGGCTCGATGCCGATGGCTTCCTGTGGATCACCGGCCGCGCCAAGGACCTCGTGATCCGCGGCGGCCACAACATCGATCCGGCGCCGATCGAGGACATCCTGTTCCAGCATCCGGCGGTCGGCTTCGCCGCCGTGGTCGGCCAACCCGACGCCTATGCCGGCGAGCTGCCGATCGGCTACGTCCAGCTCAAGCCGGGCGCCTCCGTGCAGCCGGGCGAGCTGGAAGACTGGGTGCGCGCGCGCACGCCCGAGCGCGCCGCGGTGCCGGTGCAGATCATTCCGATCGATCCGATGCCGGTGACCGGCGTCGGCAAGGTGTTCAAGCCGCAGCTGCGCTGGGACGCCACGGCGCGCGTGTTCACCAAGGTGCTGTCGCAACTCACGGACCGCGGCATCGATTGCAGCGTGAAAGTCGGCGCGCATGGCAGCCACGGCAGCCTCGCCACGGTGACCCTGCGCAACGTGCCGGCAGAGCAACGCGAGGCGATCGAGCACGAGGTGCACACACTGCTGGCGCCGTTCGTGATCCGGCACGAGGTGGTGATGGGGTGAGGCGGGATCTCGCGCGCTCACTCGGTGCACCTCGCCCCGCTTGCGGGGAGAGTCGGATTGCATCGTCAGATGCAATCCGGGTGAGGGGGTACAGGTCTTACCACGAACACTTCCCGTGCGGTGGCCCCTCACCCCAACCCTCTCCCCGTGAAGAACGGGGCGAGGGAGCAGACCGGCGATGCCGCGCCGGCTCACGACAATCGAGGCATCTTGCATGACCTCAATCATGACTTCGAAACGACAGTAGCTTGCTACTCCAGATGTGCCTTCGGGCTCGTCGATTGCAGATGCAGCTCGCCCTTCAGCTTCACGAGGCCCTTGTCGAAGGCGACCTTGCGCAAGAGATCTGGCCGATCGGAGATGATGCCGTCGACACCGATGTCCATCAGCCGCGCCATATCGTCCGGCTTGTTGACGGTCCACACCACGACCTGAAGCCCGAGCGCGTGCGCCTCGCGGATCAGCTCCGGCGTGACGTCGGCGAAATAGGGCGACCAGATCTTGCCGCCGGCGGCGTGGATGGTTGATGGCAGCGAGCCGCCGTGATCGGCGGGGTTGAAGCCGGCGGTCCAGCGCGTCGCCTCGGTCAGCGACACCGTCGGCGCTTTGCCACGTTGCAGCGACAGATAAACGGTTGGAATCTGGGGCGCGCGCTGCTGCACCAGCTGCAAGGTGCGCCAGTCGAACGATTGGATCGTCACGCGGTCGGTAAAGTGCTCGGCCTCGATCAGGCCGAGCAGCAGGCTCACGAACCGCTCAGGGTCGGGTGCCTCATTCGGAAAGGCAGGATCGAGCTTGGTCTCGATATTGAGACGCGTCCGATCGATCTGGGCGGCGAGGTCGATGACCTCCTTCAAGGTCGGAATTCGCAATGCGGAAAATTCCGTGCCGGGCGGGACCTGCTGATCCGGAAACTGCCTCGCGTAGTCGCTGCCTGGACGGATGCGGCTGACGTCGTAGGACTGCACCTCGGCGAGCGAGAGATCGACCAGCAGCGGCCCCGGCGCGCCCACATAGTTGCCGCCGCGATCGCGCGCAAGATCGGGGTTGAGCCGCCGCTCATGCGAGACCACGAGTACGCCGTCACGTGTAACGCCGACATCGAGCTCGAGCGTGTCCAGACCGACATGCGAGACCAACGCCATGCCGAAGGCAAGCAGCGTATTCTCGGGAAACAGCGCGCGTCCGCCGCGATGAGCTTGGACGTCAAAGGCGATGGCTGGGCTCGCAAGCCCAAGCATCAGCAGAGTTGTGGCGAGCAAAACGGCGGAGCGGCGCATGGCACCAGCCTACCATGAAACCTCGGATTGCCCATGCCCCTTGTCTCCGCGGGCCTTCTGAACTAGGCCTTTGCCATCAGGCCGGCAGACAATGCCGGTCGTGGATCGAGGGGAGGCGATCCGCGCGCGCTGCAGTGCCGCGCCTGCATCCCTGAAGTCCCTCCTCCTCGACCCTTGTTTCTCGAGTTCACGTGTAGCGGACCATGCCCATGACCGACCTTCCTGTCCTCATCGCCGGCGGCGGCATTGGCGGCCTCGCGACGGCGCTGACCCTGCAGCAGATCGGCGTGCCCTGCATCGTCTATGAGAGCGTGCGCGAGATGCGGCCGCTCGGGGTCGGCATCAATTTGCAGCCCAATGCGGTGCGCGAGCTCTATGACCTCGGCATCGGCGCCGACGATCTGGACCAGATCGGCGTGCCCGCGAAGGAGTGGGCGCTGGTCGGCCTGAACGGCAACGACATCTATTCGGAGACGCGCGGGCTGCTCGCCGGCTACAACTGGCCGCAATATGCCGTGCATCGCGGCAAGCTGCACATGCTGCTGCACAGCCGGCTGGTGCAGCGCGCGGGCGCTGCGACCGTGCGGCTCGGCAGCCGCGTGACTGGCTATGAGAAGAATGCCGATGGCACGGTGACCGCCCGCATCGAGCATGCCGACGGCTCGCGCTCCGAGCAGCGCGGCCGGCTGCTGATCGGCGCTGACGGCATCCACTCGGCGGTGCGCGCGCAGATGCATCCGACGCAGCCGCCGATCCATTGGGGCGGCGCCGTGATGTGGCGCGGCGTCACCTGGGCGAAGCCGATGCGCACCGGCTCGTCGTTCGTCGGCCTCGGCACCCATCGCCATCGCGTCGTGGTCTATCCGATCTCGCATCCCGATCCCAAGACGGGGCTGGCGCTGATCAACTGGATCGCCGAAGTGACGATGGACAACACCGAGGGCTGGAAGCAGACCGGCTGGTTCCGCCAGGTGCCGGTCAGCGAGTTCGCGCATCATTTCGCGGGCTGGACCTATGACTGGCTCGACGTGCCCGCGCTGATCGCCGGCGCCGACGGCGCCTATGAGAACCCGATGATCGACCGTGATCCGGTCTCGACCTGGGTCGACGGTCCGGTCGCGCTGCTGGGCGACGCCGCGCATGCGATGTACCCGACCGGCTCGAACGGCGCGAGCCAGGCGATCGTCGACGCCCGCGTGCTCGGCACCATGCTGCTGGCCCACGGCGTCACGCCGGCCGCGCTCGCGGCCTATGACGAGAAGCTGTGCGGCCCGATTTCGGCGGTGATCCTGCGCAACCGCGGCGCCGGCCCGTTCGGCCTGCTCAATCTCGTCGACGAGCGCTGCGGCGGCAAGTTCACTAACATTGACGAGGTGGTGCCGCCTGCCGAGCGCGACGCGTTCATGGCCAACTACAAAAAGGCCGCCGGATTTGCGATCGAGCAGCTGAACACGGCGCCGCGCACGATCGCGGAAGGGGCGAGGGTCGAGAGCCTCGGGGCGATCTGAGGCCTGCCTTGGGCGACGTGATCTGAACCGGTGCATACGAGCCGTCACCGAAACAGCCGCTCAGCGGAGACCGCCATGCTCCGACGATCAGGCCGACTGTCGCTGGCCGCCGTGGTCCTGATGCTGTCGGGTCAGCCCGGCCTTGCCGCAGGCTGCAGCAACAGAGCTGCGACGCCGCAGCTCGTCGGCCCGATGATCATGGCCGGCTTCTTCGGGACCAAGCCGTCGGATCCGGGTTTCCAGCAGCTGCTCGCCGATCTGGAGGAGGGGCTGATCGGCGGTGTCGTCATCCTCGGGCGCAATGTCGGCACAGCGGATGATCTCACAGGGATGATCGAGCGGATCCGGTCCTGCAAATGCGCGGCGCCTCCGTTCATTGCCATCGACGACGAAGGCGGCACCGTCGAGCGGCTCGGGACGAATGTCGGCATGGCCGAAACACCATCGGCTGCAGAGGTCGCTCGGGGCTCCATCACCGCGGCGCGCAGCACCTACGCCGCACTCGCCGGGAAGCTCGCGAGGCTGCACATCAACATCAATCTCGCGCCGGTGGTGGACCTCAACACCAACCCGTCGAACCCGATCATCGGACAGCGGCAACGCAGCTATGGCAGCGATTCCGACACCGTGGTGCGCTATGCGGCGGCGTTCGTCCAGGCGCACCGAAACAGGGGCATCCTGACGGTGCTGAAGCATTTCCCCGGGCATGGATCGTCCACCGCCGACAGCCATGCCGGCATTGCCGACGTGACCAAGACCTGGTCGTCATCGGAGCTGAAGCCGTATCGACGGCTGATGCGGCGTGGGCTGGCTGGAGCGATCATGGTCGGCCATCTCGCTCATGCCGTCCGATGGGGCGGCGTCGCCACCCAGAGCGGCGGGCATGCGATCGACCGCCTGCTGCGGCGCGACCTCGGCTACGACGGCGTCGTCATGACGGACGACCTCGCCATGAAAGCCATCCTCGACGCCAAGCCGCCGGCCGCCGCCGCCGTCGATGCCGTCAAGGCGGGCGCTGATATCATCATGTTCACCAAGTTCAGCGACGAGGACCAGACCTCGGATGTCGGCCGCGAGATCAACGGCGCGCTGACAGAGGCGGTGTGCTCGGGCGAGATTGAAGCCGGCGCGCTGCAGCGCTCGGTCGCGCGGATTCGGCATTGGACGTCGGGTTGGAAGCCGCCCGGCGGCCGCACGCCGGCACAGCGGCACGTAAGCGTGGCTCCACTCGGCACATCGGCCGGTGGCTATGGATCCCGGCGTTCGCCGGGATGACGGCGGAGTGTATGACGCGATCGTGCCCAACAGATGGTGTCGTCCCTGCGAACGCAGGGACCCATAGCCACCGGCCGGCTTGAGGGAGCAGGGCTGGAGCTACCTGCCTGCCTCCTCACATGATCCTGTGGTTATGGGTCCCTGCGTTCGCAGGGACGACAGCGGAGTTTGCCGAGATCGCAGTGCCGTAGGGTGGGCAAAGGCGCACGCACGCTTCTACGACACGGCATCATGCCAGAGCGCAGTGCCCACCGTGCACGGGGATCGACTGCGGTGGGCACGCCATCACGCGGCATTCGCCGCGTGCTGTCTTTGCCCACCCTACAAAAAGGCAGTCCTATTGGCGCTTACGCGTACCTGCCGTGGCAGTGCTTGTACTTCTTCCCCGAGCCGCAGGGGCAGTCCTCGTTGCGGCCGATCTTGCCCCAGGTGGTGGGGTCGGTCGGGTTGCGGGCTTCGGCTGGGACCGGCGCGGCGGCGGAGGACGGCACCAGGGAGACGTTGGCGAAGGCCATCTCGTCCTCGCCGGTGTGGGGGTCGGCGTGGTGCGCCTGCATCGGCGGCAGCGTCTGCTGCTGCTCTTCCGGCGGCACGATCTCGACCCGCATCAGCTGCGCGGTGACGGCCTCGCGCAGGTGCGCGATCATGGCCTCGAACAGCGTGAACGCTTCCGACTTGTACTCCTGCAGCGGATCACGCTGGCCATAGCCGCGCAGGCCGATGACCTGGCGCAGATGGTCGAGCATGATCAGGTGCTCGCGCCAGAGGTGGTCGAGCGTCTGCAACAGGATGGTCTTCTCGACGTAGCGCATCACGTCGGGGCCCCATTGCGCGACCTTGGCGGCCATGCGCTCGTCGGCATGGGTCTCGATGCGCTTCAAGAGCTCCTCGTCGGCGATGCCCTCTTCCTTGGCCCAGGCATCGACCGGCAAATCGAGGTCGAGCACGCGCTTCAATTCGTCCTTCAAGCCCGCCACGTCCCACTGCTCGGCATAGGCGTGCTCGGGCACGTGCTTGCTGACGAGGTCGTCGACGAAGGCGTGGCGCATGTCGGTGATGGTCTCGACGACGCTCTCGTCCTGCATCAGCTCGACGCGCTGGTCGAAGATCACCTTGCGCTGGTCGTTCTGGACGTTGTCGAATTTGAGCAGGTTCTTGCGGATGTCGAAGTTGCGCGCCTCGACCTTCTGCTGCGCCTTCTCCAGCGCCTTGTTGATCCAGGGATGGATGATGGCCTCGCCTTCCTTAAGGCCGAGGCGAGTCAGCATGCTGTCGAGCCGGTCGGAGCCGAAGATGCGCATCAGATCGTCTTCGAGCGACAGGAAGAATTTCGAGCGGCCCGGATCGCCCTGACGGCCGGAGCGGCCGCGCAGCTGGTTGTCGATGCGGCGGGATTCGTGGCGCTCGGAGCCGATGATGTACAGGCCGCCCGGCTTGACCACAGTCTTGGCCGCCTTCGAGCCCTTGGCCGGCTCGATCTCGACGGTCTCCTCAGCCTTCAGCACGATCTCGCGGAAGCGGGCGATGTCGGCCTTGATCTGCTCGATCTTGGCGGCCTTCTCGGCCTCGTCGGTGATCCCGGCGGTCTCCTGCTGCAGACGCATGTCCAGCGAGCCGCCGAGCTTGATGTCAGTGCCGCGGCCGGCCATGTTGGTCGCGATCGTGATCGCGCCGGGCACGCCGGCCTCGGCCACGATGTAGGCCTCCTGCTCGTGGAAGCGCGCGTTCAGCACCGCGAACAGTTTTGCCGGCTTGCCCGCGCGGGCGGCCGCATAGAGCTTGTCGAGCGCGGCCGGCTGGCCGAAATCGATCTGCTTATAGCCGTGCTGCTTCAGATAGGCCGCGAGCACCTCGGACTTCTCGATCGACGCGGTGCCGACCAGCACCGGCTGCAGGCGCGCATTGGCGCGCTCGATCTCGGCGAGAATGGCGGCGTATTTCTCCTGCTGGGTGCGATAGACCTCGTCGTCCTCATCGAGACGCGCGACCGGCAAATTGGTCGGGATCTCCAGCACCTCGAGCTTGTAGATGTCGAACAGCTCGTCCGCCTCGGTGGCGGCCGTGCCGGTCATGCCGGCGAGCTTGGAATACATGCGGAAGTAGTTCTGGAAGGTGATCGAGGCCAGCGTCTGGTTCTCGGGCTGCACCGGCTGGTGCTCCTTGGCCTCGAGCGCCTGATGCAGGCCCTCGGAATAGCGCCGGCCTGGCATCATGCGGCCGGTAAACTCGTCGATGATCACCACCTCGCCGTCGCGGACGATGTAGTCCTTGTCCCGGGTGAACAGCGTATGCGCGCGCAACGCCTGATTGATGTGGTGCACCACCGAAACGTTCTCGACGTCGTAGAGCGACTCGCCCTTGAGCTGGCCGGCGTCGCGCAGCAAGGTCTCGATCTTCTCCATGCCGGCTTCGGTCAAGGTGACCGTGCGCTGCTTCTCGTCGACCTCGTAGTCGGTCTTGTCGAGCTTCGGCACGAAGGTGTCGATGGTGTTGTAGAAGTCGGAGCGGTCGTCGAGCGGGCCGGAGATGATCAGCGGCGTGCGAGCTTCGTCGATCAGGATCGAGTCGACCTCGTCGACGATGGCGAAGAAGTGCCCGCGCTGGACCATGTCCTCCAGCCGGTACTTCATATTGTCGCGCAGATAGTCGAAGCCGTATTCGTTGTTGGTGCCGTAGGTGATGTCGCAGGCATAGGCCGCCTTGCGCTCAGCATCGTCGAGGCCGTGCACGATAACGCCGGTGGTCAGGCCGAGGAAACCGTAGATCTGGCTCATCCAGCCGGCGTCGCGGCGGGCGAGGTAATCGTTCACCGTCACGACGTGGACGCCCTTGCCGGCCAGCGCGTTGAGGTACACCGCGAGCGTCGCCACCAGGGTCTTGCCTTCGCCGGTCTTCATCTCGGCGATGTCGCCCTCGTGCAGCACCATGCCGCCGATCAGCTGCACATCGAAATGGCGCTGGCCGAGGGTGCGCTTGGAAGCCTCGCGGACGGTGGCGAAGGCCGGGACCAGGATGTCGTCGAGCGCCTTGCCGTCGGCGAGCTGCTTCCTGAACTCCTCGGTGCGCGCCTTGAGCTGCTCGTCGGTCAGCTTGGCGAGCTCCGGCTCCAGCGCGTTGATGGCATTGACGCGGGACTGGTAGCCCTTGACGCGGCGGTCATTGGCGGAGCCGAAAAGCTTACGGGCGAGCGCGCCGATCATTGCTGAAATCCTGCCTCTATGGGTCTGCGTAGCAGCCGTAACTCATGGTTTGGGTTTGCTGTTCCCGGCGTGATGCACCGCAGCACCCGCGCCAGGCTCGAACGTCGGCGCCATGAGGCGGCCGTCAGATGAGTGGGAGACGAGCAAACCAGGGTTCAACGGCCAAAAACGCAGTAAAATAAGCGCTATCGCCCTTGAAGCGATCGGGCAGAGATATGGCTGGGGGGGAACGTTGTCAACGGCGCCCGACAGCGGGACTTTGCCCTCAAACCTGTCGCCGATTTCACGAAATTGACAGACTTTTCGCGTTGCCAAGGCACCGCGATTGGGCGAGTGTCCCCGCCGCCCTGAGGCCACGCCCCTGGAGCCCCCTCTTCCAAGACAAGGATTTTCCATGACCAAGTCGTTCCCGGTTACGAAAACCGGCCTGCGCTTCGGCCTTGCTACCGCTATTGCCGGCAGTCTCGCATTGTCGCTGCTGGTCGCCCCCGCGCGCGCCGCCGACGATGCCAACCCGGTGCTGGCCAAGGTGAACGGTGCCGAAATCCGCAAGAGCGACGTCACGCTCGCCGAGGAGGAGCTCGGCCAGAGCCTGGCGCAGATGGACCCGGCGACCAAGGACGAGAACGTGCTGTCGTTCCTGATCGACATGAAGCTCGTTTCCAAGGCGGCCGAGGACAAGAAGGTCGCCGACAGCGAGGAGTTCAAGAAGCGCCTCGCCTTCACCCGCAACCGCCTGCTGATGGACAGCCTGCTCGCCAGCGAGGGCAAGGCCGCGACCACGCCGGACGCAATGAAGAAGGTCTATGAGGAGGCCTCCAAGCAGATCGGCGGCGAGCAGGAGGTGCACGCGCGCCACATCCTGGTCGAGACCGAGGACGAGGCCAAGGCCGTCAAGGCCGAGCTCGCCAAGGGCGCCGATTTCGCCGAGCTCGCCAAGAAGAAGTCCAAGGACCCCGGCGCCTCGGATGGCGGCGATCTCGGCTTCTTCACCAAGGAGCAGATGGTGCCGGAATTCGCCAACGTCGCCTTCGCGATGGAGCCGGGCAAGATCTCGGACCCGGTGAAGACCCAGTTCGGCTGGCACGTCATCAAGGTCGAGGAAAAGCGCAACCGCAAGCCGCCGGAGTTCGACCAGGTCAAGAGCCAGATCGAGACCTACGTGACCCGCAAGGCCCAGGCCGACTACGTCGGCAAGCTGCGCGAGTCCGCCAAGATCGAGCGCCTGGACAAGCCGGCCGCTGCCGACGCTGCCAAGCCGGCGGACGCGAAGCCGGCCGAACCGGCGAAGAAGTAAGCGGCCGGGCCGCTCGGCTTGAGACGCGACATACGCGCGTCATAAACAGTGTCGTCCCGGCCTCCGCGCCGGGACCCATACCGCGTGATGTCGGGAATGGGCACGCGGCCGATACCGCGGATCACGGCTAAATCCTGTGGTTATGGATCCCCGCGTTCGCGGGGATGACACCGTCGGGGCCGCAAGCCTCTCCCGCATCATTGACCGAGATGATACAGAGCGCTTCCCGCAATCTTCCGCCGGAAGCCTCTCGATGTCCTCAGCCGTCTCCCCGCTCGCCCCGACCGAAGTCCCCGAGATGCCGGCGCTCGCCGGCGTCAGGCTTGCGACCGCTGCGGCCGGCATCCGCTACAAGAACCGCACCGACGTGCTGCTGGCGCTGCTCGATCCCGGCACCACCGTCGCTGGCGTGTTCACCAAGTCGAAATGCCCCTCCGCCCCGGTCGAATGGTGCCGCGCCAAGCTCAAGGGCGGCAAGGCGCGCGCCCTGGTGGTCAACTCCGGTAATGCCAACGCCTTCACCGGCAAGACCGGCAAGCAGTCGACGGCGCTGACGGCGGCGATCGCCGCCAAGGCGGTCGGCTGCAAGCAGGACGAGATCTTCCTCGCCTCGACCGGCGTCATCGGCGAGCCGCTCGACGCCACCAAGTTCGACGGCGTGCTCGAAGGCCTCGCCGGCACCGCTGAGGCCGGCGACTGGATGGGCGCGGCGCGCGCCATCATGACCACCGACACCTTCCCGAAGGTCGCGACCGCCACCGTCAAGCTCGGCAAGGCTAAGGTGACGATCAACGGCATGGCCAAGGGCGCCGGCATGATCGCGCCCGACATGGCGACGATGCTGTCCTTCATCTTCACCGACGCGCCGATCACGGCGCCGGCGCTGCAGGCACTGCTCAAGGCGGGCGTCGAGGACACCTTCAACGCCGTGACCATCGACGGCGACACCTCGACCTCCGACACCCTGCTCGCCTTCGCGACCGGCGCCGCCGCGGCCAGGGGCGCGGCGAAGATCAGCCGCATCAGCGATCCCAACGCCAAGGCGTTCGTGAAGGCGTTCAACGCCGTGCTCGCCGACCTCGCCGAGCAGGTCGCGCGCGACGGCGAGGGCGCGCGCAAGCTGGTCGAGATCGTCGTCGAGGGCGCCAAGAGCAAGCCGTCGGCGCGCCGAATCGCGATGTCGATCGCCAACTCGCCGCTGGTGAAGACCGCGATCGCCGGCGAGGACGCCAATTGGGGCCGCGTCGTCATGGCCGTCGGCAAGGCCGGCGAGCCGGCCGATCGCGACAAGCTGTCGATCTCCTTCAACGGCATCCGCGTGGCGTCGAAGGGCGCGCGCGATCCGTCCTACGACGAGACCGAAGTCTCCGAGGCGATGAAGGCGCAGACCATCCAGATCAAGGTCGCACTCGGCCTCGGCAAGGGCCGCGACCGCGTGCTGACCTGCGACCTGACCAAGGAGTATGTCGCGATCAACGGCGACTACAGGTCCTGAGAAGGTCAGAGTTGCTCGCTGACGTGGACGGTGACCTCGACTCCCTTGGTCACCGGCCGGTTGAGCGCATCGGCCCCGTGCCGGACGTAGGCGAAATGGTCCTCGCCGACGAAGCCGGGGCTCGACCGATAGACGACGTGTTGTCCCTGGACGGTGGCCGCGCCGTGGCTCGGGGAGGACAGCAGGCGGACGCTGACCATCGGCCCGCGTGAGCCGAGAACCATGATGCTACAGCGCCTGCCGGTCTTGGCGTACATGTGTCCCTGAACGGTCTGGTTTTCCAATGTCCGGATCGACGGCACCACGCAATCGGCGGCCCGTGCTCCCGCAGAGAGAGCTACGGTCAGCACACAGGACAGCACGGCAAGTTTCATCATGATCATCCCCCCGTTCAATTAAAGGCCCGCACTGACGGCACGTCAGATTGGCGGTCGAATTAACATGTCCCTATGCGCGCATCCGCCGGCCATCAGTTCGCAACAAGTGCGTCCGGCATGTTTGCACGTCACAGCTTCTGGCTCACCTGGACGCGCATCTCGACGGTCGACGTCCGCGGCCGGTTGATCATATCCAGCCCCTTCCAGGCGTAGACGAAGTGGTCTTCGCCGATGTAGTTCGGATGTGAGACATAGGTCACCCGAAGGCCGCGCACCACGGCGCGGCCGTGGCTCGGCGGCTCCAGCACCTGCGCGGTGAAGGTCGGACCGCCCGACCGCACCAACACCATGCTGCAGCGCTTGCCGCTGATCACCATCATCTGGCCCTGCACGGTCAGACCGCCGATCGTATGAACTCTCGGTGCCCAACAATTCCTGGCTTCGCTCGGACTGCACGCTGCGGCCAGCACGACACACGACAATGCAAGCTTGATCATAACGCCCCCGGTTACAGGACGTAATGCTACGTACCGTAACGGAACAAATCAAGCCATCCTGTGGATTGCATTCCGGCGGAGATCAACCCGCGATACGCGCGTCGGCGATGGCCCGATCGAACAGCTTCTGCAGCGCGTCCGAGATGCCTTGGGTCGGTGAGACCTCGAAGTAGAAGCCGTCGGAGGCGCAAGCCTGCATGTTCTGCGCGATTTCGCTGTTCGGCGAGGGACCGAACGGTCCGGCGTTGAACGGGTCGATCCAGTTCATGTACCAGTTGTTGGTCGGCAGTTGCAGGTAGGTGGTGTACAGCACGGCGATCTTGATGCCGCGGCTCTTGAGCGTGGTGCACAGCGCCGGATTGATCGGGGACTGGCAGCGGTTGCCGCTGGCCTTCGGCTTCAGACAGGCGGCGTTGCTTTCGTCAGCCACGCCGTCCGAAACGAAGAACAGGTATTTGAGCGGCGAGCCCGTGGTGCCGTCGCCGGGCGTCGAGATCTCGTTGTTGATGGCCGGGAACACGGTGGTGAACGGCGTATCCTTGTCGGCCGTGTAGGAATCGTTGTTGCCATACACCCCCATGAGGTCGATGCCTCCGGCTGCGCTTTTGGCACTGGACAGATTCGACGACAGCGCGAACAGCGACCGCAAGCCGATGGTCTTCGACGCGGCCCCGAAATCATAAAGCGCCATGCGGAACTGGTTCGGGTAGGTCTGCTTCTGCATCGCCCTGTCCATCAGCTGCTGGGTGGCGCTGCGCAGCACGTCGATGCGCGTGGTGACTCCAATGCTCTTTGCGAGATTGTAGAAGTTGTTGGAGTCGTTGTAATCGTGGCAGGCGAAGGCACAATAACGGTTGCTGCCGTACTTGCCGTCGGAAGTCGCGTTGACCATCTTGGTGACGTCGTCGGGCGTCGCCGCGACACCCATCGACGGCGAGTTGTCGAGCAGCAGGTAGAAGTCGACATATCTGGGCATCGAGGCCGTCGCCTTCGACGAGCCCTGCAGCGTCATGGTCTTGATGCCGACGACCGTCATGAACATCATCGGCACGGTGGCCGAGTACGACACGCTGGCCGTGAGGACCGCGCCAGTCTTCTTCACCTCCGGCGTCAGGCTGTTGAGCGTGTAGCCCGACGTGCCGGACATGTTACCGTTGAAGAGCTTGGTGGCGTCGTCATTGCCGGCGGCGATCACGCCGTCCGAGGTCATGCTCCCCGCCGCGATGAAGGCCGGGGATGTGCGGGACACGGCGCCGACCGAGGCGGCGTCCACCGCAGACTGCAGCTTGGCGCGCATCTGGTTGGCGCGGCTGTAGTCGACGCCGCAACCGACCGCCGAGATCACCGGCACGCAGACGATGGCGAACGTCACGGCAACGTTGCCGCTGGCGCTACGGCAAAAGCGAGCGAGAAGATTCGACAAGTGGCGCATGGATGAAGCCTGACAGGCAGTTTGGCGGCGCGGCGGATGGCCGAAAAACTAGGCGTCGGGCGTTTAAGGTTCGCTTAGCCGCTCCGTGGAAACCCGGATCGATGCGGCTGCAGTTAAGCGCGCGTTAACGGCACCGGTGGCCGCCCGAATGGCGCCTCATCGGATGCGGATCGTCAGTTGGTGAGCCGGACCGGCGCCGCCTTGCTGAACAGATAGGTGAACGAATCCTGAATCGTGGCAAGGTCGGCGGCGGCCAGGAAATTGTCGCCGGCGCAGGCCTTCAGCGCGATCGGGATGTCGTCCACGCGCGTGGCGCCGCCGAGGCTGCCCGGCTGGCCGAGCGTCGCCTTGTATCCCCAGTCCCAGGGCATCGGGTAGTAGGGCGTATTGATGATGGCGATCGTCACGGAATTCCTGGTCAGCGAGGTGCAGAAACCGGTGTTGAACACCCGCACCTGCGAGCGCAGCGAGGTCTGCGAGGTCCAGGCACGCGTCGGATCGTTGACGCCGTCGGTCGCGATGATGACCATCTTTTGCGGCGTGGCCGACGTGCTGCCGTCGCCGCCGGTGCCGACGGTGGAGACGAAGCTGTCGATCAGGCTGTCGAACGGCGTGGCCGCCGCGGCATCGTTGTAGGCGAGACCCGGCGCCGGAAAATTGTTGCCGACCGAGGTGAAGTTGGAGGTCAGCGGCGACATCTGGGTCAGCTGATTGTCGAACGACCACAGTCCGACCTTGACGTAGTTCTTATAGACGGAGCTGCCATTCAGATAAGTGAGAAGTTTCTGCACGCCCTGATTGACCACCTGATAGCGCAGCAGCACGTTGTTCTTCAGCGCATAGCTGTAGGAGTCCGTGCCATCGGTCGTCTCGTGGCAAGCCAGGGTGCAGCCGGTCCCATTGTTCATCTGGGTGATGCCGGCCTGCGTGGCGGGCAGCAGCATGGACGACGAAATGTCGACCAGCAGATAGACGTTCACATAGGGCTGCATCGTGGCCGACGATTTGGATTGGGCGGACAGTTGCATCGTCGGCAGACCGGCGATGCGCATGAAGGAGGTGTTCATCGCGCTGCTCGCGGATCCGACACCCGAGAGCTTGCGGCCGCTGACCGTGAAGGTCAGGGTCGGCGTTGCGCTCATGCCCTCGGTATTGCCGCTGAAGAACGCGCTTGCTGCGGCGTTGGCCTTCGCGATCGCGGCCGACTGGCTCGCCCCGGAATCGAGTGCCGCCTTGCCGGCGGCGACGCCGGCCAGCACGGCTTCGTCGACGGCCATCTGCAGCTTGGTCCGCAACCTGTTGGCCATCGAGTAGTCGACACCGGCGCCGATGAAGGCCAGCAGGGGCACGCAGGCGATGGCAAAGGTGATCGCGATGTTGCCACGCTGGTCGCGACGAAAACGGCGGAGATGATCGAACAGCCAACGCATCAAATGCCCCCGGTGAAAACAGGGAACCGGAGTACAATCGAACCACTTAAGGGGCGCTTGCCCCAGTTCCATACCGTCCCGTCGAGTTCCGTGGATTTGCGGGGATCGTGCGAATGGGTTAACGCTCGGTAAATTTCGTCACCCGTGAAGCCATGCCTGACCTCAAGCTGACCCTCGTCGTCGCCTGCGCCCTCGTCGACGCCGACAATCGCGTGCTGCTGGCGCAGCGGCCGCCCGGCAAGACGCTCGCCGGCCTCTGGGAATTTCCCGGCGGCAAGCTCGAGCCCGGCGAGCGGCCGGAGGCCAGCCTGATCCGCGAGCTCGACGAGGAGCTCGGAATCACCGTGCGCGAGGCGTGCCTGGCGCCGCTGACCTTTGCGAGCCACGCCTATGAGACGTTTCATCTGCTGATGCCGCTCTACATCTGCCGCCGTTGGGAAGGCGTGGTCACCGCGCGCGAAGGCCAGCAATTGGCCTGGGTGCGTCCGAACAAGCTGCGCGACTACCCGATGCCGCCGGCGGACATTCCGCTGCTGCCGCATCTGATCGATCTGTTGATTTGAGGCGCGACGCCGTCCTCACCTCCACTCGTCATGCGCGGGCTTGACCCGCGCATCCATCACCTTGCGAAGAGGATGGATCGCCGGATCAAGCCCGGCGATGACGAGTTTGCTCATTCGCGGTCACCAGCGCCCTGGCTGCGCTTCACCGCCGCCTCCAAACTCGCCGTCGCCGAGCCTGGCTTCAACGGCTTCTGCTGGCTCTCATGCGGCGCCCAGCCGGACATCCAGATGATGTCGAAGGTGGCGCGGATGCGGCCGTCGGGATCGGCGAAACGTTCGGCATAGATTTCCGCCATGCGCAGCAAGGTGGCGCGACGCAGCGGCGTGCGGCGGCGCTCGACCAGGCTGTTAGCCGCGCCCATGCGGCGCAGGTCCTGCATCAGGCCGAACGCGCTGGCATAGCGGACGACGACACGGTCGACATCGGTGACGGGCAGCGCGAAGCCGGCCCGCTGCAACAGCCCGCCGACATCGCGCAGATCGGCGAACGGCGCCACCCGCGGCGACACGCCGCCTTCGCATTCGGCTTCTGCCGCCGCGAAGGATTGCCGCAGTTCGGTGAGCGTATCGCCGCCGATCATCGCCGCGAGCAGCAGGCCATCCGGACGGAGAGCACGCCGGATCTGCACGAGCAGCCCCGGGAGATCGTTGACGAACTGGAACGCCAGCGCTGACAGCGCCAGATCGAGCGATTGCGGCGCCAGCGGCAGCGTCTCGGCGGCCGTGTCGGGCGCAGCAAGATGCACCAGCTGCGCAACCTGTCCGACCAAATGCGGTTTCAATCCGGCGCCCGGCGTCCAGATGTCCGCGACATCGGCGAAGGATCGGTTCACCGCGGCGAGGCGATCCACGAGATCTTCGGCAACACGCTCCAGCAGGAAAGTCTCAGGCGAACGCGCAGCACGCCGCTGCCTGAGGCCGAGCAAGGCACGATCGAACAGAACGGGGGCGCTGGCAGGCTGTGTCATCGAGGCTGGTTACGACGATCCCGGCGGACGGGCAATGCGTAGTCGCTTGAGCCGGCTGCAGAGCCACGCTAACCTATGATGGTCGAGCCGAAATTGGCGCTCGGCGCCCGGGTCGATTGCGATCATGCTCACGGTTCACCTTCGCGACATCAGCAACGAGGTGGTCGATGCGTGGCGTGTCGCGTTCGGCGACCTTGCAGGCGTGCACATCTCCCACGGCAGCATTCTGGAGCAATCCGCCGACGCCATCGTCAGCCCGGCCAACAGCTTCGGCTTCATGGATGGCGGCATCGACCTGCACTACGTGCGCCACTTCGGCTGGGAGCTCCAGACCACGTTGCGCGACGTGATCGCCGAGCACCATTACGGCGAGCTTGCGGTCGGTCAGGCGATCATCGTCGCAACCGGACATCCTGTCCCCCGTTTCCTGGTCTGTGCTCCGACCATGCGCGTGCCGTCACGCATCGACGATACGGCCAATGTCTATCTCGCATTTCGTGCAGCGCTCATCGCGGTGCTGGGACACAACAGAACAGCCCCGACGCCGATCTCATCGCTGCTGGTGCCGGGCATGGGCACGGGCATCGGTGCCGTGCGGCCGGAGCAGGCCGCCCGCCAGATGCGCGCCGCCTATGATGCGATCATCAACGGCCATGGCGTCCGGAGCAGATCGGCGCGCGCGATCCTCGGGGAGCACCATGATCTCCTTGCCTGATCCGGTGCGCTCGGCGTTCGGGTCGCTCCACAGCGCCTGCGCCCACATAGCCAAGCTCGCGCTCGACATTGCACTCCCCACCCTGTGCATCTCCTGCCGCGAGCCGGTCGACGGCGAGGGCGTGTGCGCCGCCTGCTGGGGCAAATTGTCGTTCATCGAGCGGCCCTACTGCCCCAAGCTCGGCATCCCCTTCGTCTACGATCCCGGCCCCGAGCTGCTGTCGATGGAAGCGATCGCGGCGCCCCCGGCCTATGCCAGGGCACGGGCGGCCGTGCGCTATGACGAGGTCGCGGGCACGCTGGTGCATGCGCTGAAATATCAGGACCGCACCGATCTGGCGCCAATCATGGGCCGCTGGATGGCCCGCGCCGGCCGCGAACTGCTGGCCAACGCCGACCTGCTGGTCCCGGTGCCGCTGCATTGGCAGCGCGGCTTCAGCCGCCGCTACAACCAGTCCGGCGCACTGGCGCGGGTGATCGCCCGCACCAGCGGCGTCCGCCTCAGCGGCGATACGCTGCGCCGGGTTCGCGCCACCGAGCAGCAGGTCGGGCTGTCGCGGGCGCAGCGGGCCAGCAATGTCCAGGGCGCATTCCAGGTATCAGCTGACCGCCTGCACACGGTCCAGGGACGCCGCATCGTGCTGGTCGACGACGTTCTCACCACCGGCGCGACGGTGGACGCCTGCGCCCGTGCCCTGCTGCGCGCCAAGGCGGCCGAGGTGAGCGTGCTGGTCTTCGCCCGGGTTGTCGATACCCCGCGCGCCACCATATAATCCGGCGCACCGTAACAGCTGAGCGCGACATGACCGCTGCGATCGAAATCTACACGCGTCCCGGGTGCGGCTACTGCACCGCCGCCAAATCGCTCCTGACCCGCAAGAACGTTCCGTTCACGGAGCACGATGCGGGCAAGGATCCGAGCATCCGGCAGAAGATGTACGACCGCGTCGGGCCGGGCTCCACCTTTCCGCAGATCTTCATCGGCAACGCCCATGTCGGCGGCTGCGACGATCTCTATGCGCTCGACCGTGAGGGCAGGCTCGACGCGATGCTGGCTGGAGACAAGGCGACATCATGAGCAACGACCGCAGCTTTACCGCCGCCATGGTGCAGATGCGCACCTCGCTACTGCCCGAGCCGAGCCTCGAGCAGGGCACCAGGCTGATCCGGGAAGCGGTCGCGCAAGGCGCGCAATACGTCCAGACGCCGGAAGTGAGCAACATGATGCAGCTCAACCGGACGGCGCTGTTCGAACAGCTCAAGAGCGAGGAGGACGATCCGTCGCTCAAGGCCTACCGCGCCCTGGCCAAGGAGCTGAACATCCATCTGCACATCGGATCGCTGGCGCTGCGCTTCTCGGCCGAGAAGGCGGTGAACCGGTCGTTCCTGATCGGGCCCGACGGCAACGTGCTGGCGAGCTACGACAAGATTCACATGTTCGACATCGACCTGCCGGGCGGTGAGAGCTATCGCGAATCGGCCAACTATCAGCCGGGCGAGACGGCGGTGATCTCGGATCTGCCGTGGGGCCGCCTGGGACTGACGATCTGCTACGACGTCCGCTTCCCCGCGCTGTACCGCGCGCTGGCCGAGAGCGGCGCCTCGTTCATCAGCGTCCCCTCCGCCTTCACCCGCAAGACCGGCGAGGCGCATTGGCACACGCTGCTGCGCGCCCGCGCCATCGAGACCTGCTGCTTCGTGTTTGCCGCCGCGCAATGCGGCCTGCACGAGAACAAGCGCGAGACCTTCGGCCATTCGCTGATCATCGATCCCTGGGGCGAGATCCTCGCAGAGGGCGGCGTCGAGCCGGGCGTGATCGTGGCGCGCATCGATCCGGCGCGCGTCGAGAGCGTGCGTCAGACCATTCCCTCGCTGCAGCACGGGCGCCGCTTCGGCATTGCCGATCCCAAGGCCGGCCCTGACCATCTGCACCTGGTGCGGGGCTCGGCATGATCCGCTACGCGCTGCGCTGCGAGCGTGACCATACGTTCGAGAGCTGGTTTGCGAGCTCGTCGGCCTATGACGCCCAGGTCAAGCGCAAGCTGGTGGAATGCCCGTCCTGCGGCTCGACCAAGGTCGAGAAGGCCATCATGGCGCCGCGCATCGTCAGCAAGAAGGGACGCGACGCGGCACCGGTGCCCACCGCAGCCGCTCCGGCGCCCGCTCCCGCGCAAGAGGTCATTCCGCCCGGGCCAACGTCACTGCTGATGGCCCAGGAGCGTGAGCTGCGCGCCAAGCTCAAGGAGCTGCGCGACCACATCGTCAAGACCGCCGACGACGTCGGTGAGCGCTTCCCGACCGAAGCGCGCAAGATGCATTACGGCGAGACTGAGCACCGGCCGATCTACGGTGAGGCGTCGCTCGACGAAGCCCGCGAGCTGATCGAGGAAGGCATCGAGGTCGCCCCGATCCCGGTGCTGCCGGACGACCGGAATTGACGATCCGGAATGATTGCGTCCGAGAACACGAAGCCGCGTGAATTGGAAGCAAACTCTCGCAGCATTCTCCGTCATTGCGAGCGCAGCGAGGCAATCCAGGGCTGCGCGTAGGACTCTGGATTGCTTCGCTGCGCTCGCAATGACGGTTGAGATGTCTGGAGCTGAACTGCGGCCTAGCCCTGAGATGCAATTTTCCTCCGGGAGTTGACCATGTCCCCCCTCTCCTCCTCCTGGCAGCTCTGGGCGTTGTTGTCGGCGCTGTTCGCCGCGCTGACCGCGATCTTCGCCAAGGTCGGCGTCGAAGGGCTCAATTCCGATCTCGCCACGCTGATCCGCACCGCCATCGTGCTGGTGACCTTGGCGATGATCCTGTTCGCGACCGGCCAGCTCACCAGCCCCGGCCCGATCTCGACCAGGAGCTGGATCTTCCTGACGCTGTCGGCGCTCGGCACCGGCGCCTCGTGGCTGTGCTATTTCCGCGCCCTGAAGCTCGGACCGGCGACATTGGTGGCGCCGATCGACAAGCTCAGCGTCGTCCTGGTCACACTGTTCGGCGTCGTCTTCCTCGGCGAGCGGCCCTCGCCGCAGGGCTGGATCGGCATTGCGCTCATTGCCTGCGGCGCCGTGCTGATCGCCATCAAGGGCTGACTACAGCGCGATCAGCAGCGCCACGCCGGCGACGATCAGCGCGATGCCGCAGATCTCGCGCAGCGAGGCCGATTGCTTGAACGAGTAGTACGACACGGCTTGCGCGAACAGCACCTCGACCAGCGCCAAGGTGCGGACGTTCGCAGCTGCCGTGAGCGCGAAGGCCAGGAACCAGAACTGCGAGGCGAACGCGCCGACGAAGCCGGCCATCATCGACGGCCGCCATAGCGAGAGAATTCCGCGCAGGATGTTCGGTGCGCGCGCCAGCAGATAGACGGTGAGGATCGCCGTCTGCACGAACAAGCCCCACACCAGCGTGGTCGACGCCGCGGTCACGAAGGATACGCCGTCGACCGTGATGATCGCGCCGCGAAAGCCGACCGCCGACAGCGCGAACGCTGCCGCTGCGACCAGTCCCGTGACCGTCGGCTTCAACTCGGCGAAGCTCTTGTCGCCACCCGGCCTCAGCGCGGTGATGACGACGCCGATGGTGGCGATCAGGATCGCGACCACCTTCGGGATCGACAAGGGATCGCCGAGAAAGATGAAGCCGAAGATCGCGGTCTGGATCGCCTCGGTCTTCAGATAGGCCGTCGTGACCACGAAGGAGCGATCGGTCATCGCCAGCAGCATCAGCCCGGTGGCGACGATCTGGCTGAGCGCGCCGAGCAGCAGCCACGGCCAGAAACTCGCCGACGGCCATGGCAGCCGGTCACCGGTCGCCAGCAGCACCACCGTCAGGAACACCAGTGAGAACGGAAACCCGAACAGAAAGCGGATATTGGTCGCGCCCCAGGTGCCGAGCTTGGCCGTCAACGACCGCTGCATCGCATTGCGCGCGACCTGGCCAGCCGCGGCAACCAGCGTGAACGGGATCCAGAGCGAGGTGATGGAGAGCATGGGCGAAACTGCGCGACGGTGAGGGGTGCACCGTGGCGAGCGCCGCGCGCCGGGTCAACAGCGCAGACGAAGGTTCAGCCGCATGTCAGGAATGCAGCGGTTTGTGGAAGAGCCAGGCTGTTGGTGTAAGCCAGGACCTTCCGCGTCTTGTGGTAAGCTCGCGCCACACAACCGGTGTCGTCCCTGCGAACGCAGGGACCCATAACCACCGGCTTCAATTGGGTTAGGCGATCCATCCACGTGGTGGTGCGGCAATGTATTACGTCTATATTCTCGCGAGTGCCCGTCACGGTACGCTGTATATCGGCGTCACCAATTCGATACGGAAGCGACTCGAGCAGCACCGCAACGGCGAAGGCTCGGATTTCGTCAAGAAGTACGGCGTTTTCCGCCTCGTTTACGTCGCAACCTATGCCGTCGCTGAGGAAGCGATCACCCGCGAGAAGCAACTGAAGCGTTGGAAACGCGACTGGAAGATCGAGCTGATCGAACGCGACAATCTCGAATGGCGAGATCTCAGCGACCTGATCTCCTAGCCTGCCCCAAACCACTCCCTGTGGTTATGGGTCCCTGCGTTCGCAGGGACGACACCGGTTGTGGAGCAACAGGCGGGCTGAACCGACGCTTGCAGACGACGGCACGAATCGCGGTAGCCCCAGGGGCTAGGCTCTGTACATTCGGATGTCGCTGGCGCGAGGGAATACAGCTGTCGTCCCGGGCAAGCCCGGTGACGCGAAGCGGCAGCGGGCGCTGACCCGGGACCCATACCGCGTGATCTCTCTTGGGGCAGGCGGTGCGTTGAAACGGTCGTGCCCTAAACGACTCCCGGGATTATGGGTCCCTGCGTTCGCAGGGACGACACCAGTTTTGGAGCGAACAGACGGGTTGAACCAGGGAAGCAAACGATCGGCTGCGCGCTACACCATCTGCTCGGCCACCATCATGTAGTTCACGTCCATGTCGGTGGACAGGCTCCAGCGGTCGGCGAACGGGCTGTAGACGACGCCGCTCTGCTCGGTGATGACGAGGCGGTTGTCGAGCAGATATTTGGTCAACTCGTCAGGCGTGACGAACTTGCTCCATTCATGGGTGCCGCGCGGCAACCAGCGCAGCACGTATTCGGCGCCGACGATGGCGAGCGCAAAGCTTTTCCAGTTGCGGTTGAGGGTCGAGACCACCATCATCCCGCCGGGCTTCAGCACCGCGGCGCAGCGGCCGAGGAAGGCGCTGACGTCGGTGACGTGCTCGACCACCTCCATGGCCAGCACGATGTCGAAGCGCTCGCGCGCGTCCATCTCCTCGATCGTGGTGCAGCGATAGTCGATCGAGAGGTGGCCCTTCTCCGCATGCAGCTTGGCGGCGGCGATGTTGCTGGCCGAGGGGTCGACGCCGACGACCTGCGCGCCCAGCCGCGTGAACGGTTCGCACAACAGGCCCGCGCCGCAGCCGATGTCGAGCATCCTCAAGCCGGAGAGACAATTGAGGCTCTTGGCGTTGCGCTCGAACTTCCGGCAGGCGGCATCGCGGATGTAGGTGAGGCGCAGCGGGTTGATCTTGTGCAGCGGCGCCATCTTGCCCTTGGGGTCCCACCAGGTCTCGGACAGTTTCGAGAACTTGGCGATCTCGGCCGGATCGACGGTCGAGCCCGGGGGAACGGAGGAGCTGCGGGAATCCTGAGGCATTGTCATCGCTGAATACTCAATGATGGGACCTGACGGGCCGTCGGACGGCTAACGCACCGTGATGGCGTTCCGGAACGCCAGCGGCTCCGCGATGGTGGTGATGGTTTCCTTGCCCTCGCCCACGCCCAGGATGGTGACGTCGCCGTAATTGAGAATCCGTCCCATGATGGTCTGGTTGACGTCGACGCTCTCGACCTTGTCGAGCGCCATCTCGAAGGTACGCCGGCGGATGAAACCGGTCTTGTGGACCACGCGGCGGTTGGTGACATCCGTCTCGGTGGTCAGGCGGTGGAACCAGGCCCGGACCGTCCAGTACAGCGCGACCGCCGCGATCACCGCAGCGGTGGCCAGGCACAGCATGGTCAGATTGTCATTGACGGTCATGCGCGACAGCAGGACGAGCCCGAACGCAACGATCCAGCCGCCGATGGCGGGGAGGTAGAACATCCAGTGCGCATTGGTCGAATACAGCACCTTCTCGCCGGGTTGCAGGATTTCGTCGATGTAACGCGCCATACTCCGCCTCTACCCCACCCCATCACCAATAGGAACCGTCTTGCCCCCGGCCGCGGCGCTATGTATACGCGCGTTTCGGCTGGCGCGCCTCCGGTTTCGCGCTGGACCGGTCAACTTATCCTCCTGATGGGAATGAGCGCGTCGTCATGGGTCGCCTCGTGCTGAAATTCGGCGGCACCTCCGTCGCCAACATCGACCGCATCCGCAACGTCGCGCGCCACGTCAAGCGCGAGGTGGATGCCGGTCACGAGGTCGCCGTCGTGGTCTCGGCCATGTCCGGCAAGACCAACGAGCTGGTGGCCTGGTGCACCGAAGCATCACCGATGCATGATGCGCGCGAATACGACGCCGTGGTGGCCTCGGGCGAACAGGTCACGTCCGGCCTGCTTGCGATCGTCCTGCAGAGCATGGGCATCCAGGCCCGCTCCTGGCAGGGCTGGCAGATTCCGATTCTGACCAGCGACGCCCATGCCTCGGCGCGAATCGTCGACATCGACGGCTCCGAGCTGATCAAGCGCTTTCAGGAACGCAAGGAGGTCGCGGTCATCGCCGGCTTCCAGGGCATCAACGCCGACACGGGGCGAATCACCACGCTCGGGCGCGGCGGCTCGGATACCTCCGCGGTGGCGATCGCCGCCGCCATCAAGGCCGACCGCTGCGACATCTATACCGACGTCGACGGCGTCTATACCACCGATCCCCGCGTGGTGCCGAAGGCCAAGCGGCTCGACAAGATCGCCTTCGAGGACATGCTGGAGCTGGCGTCCCAGGGCGCCAAGGTGCTGCAGGTCCGCTCGGTGGAACTGGGCATGGTCCACAACATGCCGATCTTCGTCCGCTCCTCGTTCGACAAGCCCGAGGATATCGATCCGCACGCCAATCAGCCGCCGGGAACGCTGATCTGCAGCGAGGAACAAATCATGGAAAATCATGTCGTCACCGGTATCGCCTTCTCCAAGGACGAGGCCCAGATCTCGGTCCGCCAGATCGAAGACAAGCCGGGCGTTGCCGCCTCGATCTTCGGGCCGCTGGCGGATGCCAACATCAACGTCGACATGATCGTCCAGAACGTGTCCGAGGACGGCAAGACCACCGACCTGACCTTCACGGTGCCGGCGACCGACTATAACCGCGCCCGCGAAACCATCACGGCTGCCAAGGACAAGATCGGCTACCAGCGCCTGGACACCGCGACCGACGTGTCCAAGGTCTCGGTGATCGGCTCGGGCATGCGCAGCCATGCCGGCGTCGCCGCCAAGGGCTTCGCGGCGCTGGCCGCCCGTAACATCAACATCCGCGCGATCACGACCTCCGAGATCAAGTTCTCGGTGCTGATCGACGCCGCCTATACCGAACTGGCCGTCCGGACGCTGCATACGCTCTACGGACTCGACCAGGCCTAGGAAATTCTCCTCCGGAGCTGGCGATGTCCCGTTTCGTAACAGCGGGACATCGCGCAGACGTGCGCGAAAGCCGTTGACGCCGGCTGCAGTGGCAGGCGTTTTGCTTGGCAAAACAAGCCCTAATTCGCTATACGCCTCGCAGGATGGCTGCCGCGAATTGTGCTCCAGTGTTGGTTGTCCTGATTCGACCCGGCAGCTTCGGCGTGCGAAGGTGACGAATCAAGAAAGCTGTTCGATTTCGCGACTTTAGCGCCAGCTCGGCCGCCCGCCGGGCTGGCCCCAGGAAGGGGGATTGTGCCACATGCGAAGCACGTCGGGAGGCCCCCGCGTCCTGCTCAGACGGCTTCGCGAGACCATGGCGGAGCAGGTCTCGGCACAGGAGCGGCTCGACAAGATCGTGGTGCTGATCGCGGCCAACATGGTCGCGGAGGTCTGCTCGGTCTATGTGCTGCGCGTCGACAACACGCTCGAACTCTACGCCACCGAAGGCCTGAACCGCGACGCCGTGCACATGACGGTGCTGAGCGCGCATGAGGGCCTGGTCGGCCTCGTCGCCAGCGAGGCCACGCCGCTCAACCTGAGCGACGCACAGAATCACCCGGCCTTCTCGTATCGCCCGGAGACCGGCGAAGAAATCTACCACTCCTTCCTCGGCGTGCCGATCCTGCGCGCCGGCAACACGCTCGGCGTGCTGGTGGTGCAGAACCGCGCCAAGCGCACCTATGTCGAGGAAGAGGTCGAGGCGCTGCAGACCACCGCGATGGTGCTCGCCGAGATGATCGCCTCCGGCGAGCTCGCAGCGCTGGCGCAGCCCGGCGCCGAGCCGGCGGTGCGCCATTCGGTACACAAGACCGGCGCAGTGCTGTCGGACGGCATCGCGCTCGGCCATGTTGTGCTCCACGAGCCGCGCGTCGTCGTCAACAACTACATCGCCGAGGACCTGCCCAAGGAGATCAAGCGGCTCGACGCCGCGCTGGCGAAGCTGCGCGCCGACCTCGATCGCATGCTGGAGCGCGGCGACGTCGCCGACGGTGGCGAGCATCGCGAGGTGCTCGAAGCCTACCGGATGTTCGCCAACGACCAGGGCTGGTCGCACAAGCTGCACGAAGCCGTCGCCACCGGCCTCACCGCCGAGGCCGCCGTCGAGCGCGTGCAGTCCGACACCCGCGCGCGCATGCTGCGCTCGACCGATCCCTATTTGCGCGAGCGGCTGCACGACCTCGAGGATCTCGGCTACCGCCTGCTGCGCCAGCTGGTCGGTCAGGACCACGCCCCGAGCCGCGAGCATCTGCCCGACAACGCCATCCTGATCGCGCGCGCGATGGGCCCGGCGGCGCTGCTCGACTATGACCGCAAGCGGCTGCGCGGCCTGGTGCTGGAGGAAGGCACCGCCAACTCGCACGTCGCCATCGTCGCCCGCGCGCTCGGCATTCCCGCCGTCGGCGAGGTGCCGAACGCGCCCGGCATCGCCGATCCCGGCGACGCCATCATCGTCGACGGCACCTCCGGCTCGATCTATGTGCGGCCGTCCGCCGAGATCGAATCCGCCTATGCCGAGCGGGTGCGCTTCCGCGCCCGCCGCCAGGCGCAGTACAGCGAGCTGCGCAATAAGCCCTGCAAGACCAAGGACGGCCAGCCGATTGAGCTGATGATCAATGCCGGCCTGGTCATCGACCTGCCGCATATCGAGGACACCGGCAGCGCCGGCATCGGCCTGTTCCGCACCGAACTGCAGTTCATGGTGTCGGCCAGCCTGCCGCGCTCCAGCGACCAGCTCGCGCTGTATCGTACGGTCCTCGACGCGGCCGGTACGAAGCCTGTCACGTTCCGGACACTCGACATCGGCGGCGACAAGGCGCTGCCCTACATGGAGACCGTGATCGAGGAAAATCCGGCGCTCGGCTGGCGCGCGATCCGCCTCGGGCTCGATCGTCCGGGCCTGCTGCGCGGCCAGATCCGGGCGCTGCTGCGCGCCGGCGGCGGCCGTTCGCTGCGCATCATGTTCCCGATGATCTCGGAGGTCGCCGAGTTCGACACCGCGAAGGCGATCGTCGAGCGCGAACTGACATACCTGCGCCAGCACGGCCACACGCTGCCGGAGCGGGTCGACGTCGGCACCATGCTCGAGGTCCCGGCGCTGCTCTATCAGATGGACGAGCTACTCGCGAAGGTCGACTTCATCTCGGTCGGCTCCAACGACCTGTTCCAGTTCCTGTTCGCGGTCGACCGCGGCAATGCCAAGGTCTCCGAGCGCTTCGACACGCTGTCGACGCCGATCCTGCGGGCGTTGCAGGAGATCGTGCGCAAGGCCAAGGCGGCCAAGCGCTCGGTGTCGCTGTGCGGCGAGATGGCGTCCAAGCCGATCGGCGCGCTGGCGCTGATCGCGCTCGGCTACCGGTCGCTGTCGCTGTCGGCGACCGCGCATGGCCCGGTCAAGGCGATGATCCTCGAGCTCGACGCCGCCAAGGCGGAAGCCAAGATGGCCGAATGGCTGGCGGCGCCGGCCGGCAGCCACTCGATGCGGCAGAAGCTGACCGAGTTCGCCGAGAGCGAAGGTCTCGCGCTGTAGCGGCCCTGTCGCACGCCGAGCGTCTTCCGTCCGTATCGTTTGCTCCTACATCAGATCGCATCATGTCGTCGCTTCCCGAAGCCAAACTGGACGTTCTGCTCGCGCACCACGCCTCGCTCGAGGCGGAGCTGCTCGGCCAGGTCAATTCCGACCGCTACGTCCAGATCACCCGCGAGCTCGCCGAGCTCAATCCGCTGATCGACGCGGTGAAGGCCTATCGCGCCGGTGTGAAGGAGCTCGCCGATACCGAGGCGCTGATCGCCGATCCCGAGACTGATGCCGAGATGCGCGCGATGGCCGAGGCCGAGCGCGACGAGCTGGTCGCCCGCCGCGGCGAGCTGGAGCAGAAGATCCGCGTTGCGCTGCTGCCGAAGGATGCGATGGACGACCGCAACGTCGTGCTGGAAATCCGCGCCGGCACCGGCGGCGACGAGGCCTCGTTGTTCGCCGGCGATCTGTTCCGCATGTATGAGCGCTTCGCAAGCTTGCAGGGCTGGAAGGTCGAGGTGATCTCGGCGTCCGAGGGCACCGTCGGCGGCTACAAGGAAATCATCGCCGAAGTGCAGGGCCGCGGCGCCTTCGCCAAGCTGAAGTTCGAATCCGGCGTGCACCGCGTGCAGCGCGTGCCCGACACGGAGACGCAGGGGCGCATCCACACCTCGGCCGCGACGGTGGCCGTGCTGCCGGAGGTCGAGGATGTCGACGTCGACATCAAGCAGGACGATCTGCGCATCGAGACCATGCGCGCGCAAGGCGCCGGCGGCCAGCACGTCAACAAGACCGAATCGGCAATCCGCATCACCCACATTCCGACTGGGATCGTGGTGATGATGCAGGACAGCCGCTCGCAGCATAAGAACCGGGCCTCGGCGATGAACATTTTGCGCTCGCGCATCTACGACGCCGAGCAGCAGAAGGTGGACGCTGCGCGCTCCGCCGAGCGCAAGGAGAAGGTCGGCTCCGGCGATCGCTCCGAGCGCATCCGCACCTACAATTTCCCGCAAGGGCGCGTCACCGACCACCGCATCAACCTGACGCTCTACAAGCTGCCGCAGGTGATCGCGGGCGAAGCGCTGGGAGAATTGATCGACGCGCTGACGACGGAGCACCAGGCCGCGCAGCTCGCCGCGCAAGGCGCAGCGGCGTGATGCGCGTGCACGCATTGCCAGAGGCGATGCGGCACGGCCTCGTCATGGACGGTGTCGTCCCGGCGAACGCCGGGACCCATAACCACAGGCTTCAGCGGTTGGCACGGAAGGCAACTCCGACCGCCCGTCCCGCAACGACACGGCGTATGGATCCCCGCTTTCGCGGGGAAGACGCGTGGAGAGAGCTTGCGCGATGAGCGAGATCATCGCCGGCGCAACGATCGATGCGGCGCGACGCGCGCTCGCCGCCCGCTTCGAGGCCGGCGGCCTCGATTCGCCCGAGCTCGATGCGCGGCTGCTTGTTGGGCACGCGCTACAGCTCGATCTCACCGGTCTCGTGATGCACGGCCAACGACAGCTCTCGCGTGACGACGTGCAACGCCTCGCGGCGCTGGTGCAGCGCCGGCTCACCGGCGAGCCGGTGGCGCGCATCATCGGCGCCAAGGAATTCTGGGGCCTCGAGCTGCGACTATCCGCCGACACGCTGGTGCCTCGGCCGGACACCGAGACCGTGGTCGAGCTGGCGCTGGACCATCTCGCCGGCGGCGGGGCGCTGACGCGGTCGTTGCGGATCGCCGATCTCGGCACCGGCTCCGGCGCCATCCTGCTGGCGCTGCTGTCCGAGCTGCCGCAAGCCTACGGCGTCGGCACGGACATCAGCATTGCCGCCCTCGCAACGGCCCGCGACAACACGCGGTTCCTCGGGCTCGGCGACCGCGCCGGCTTCGTCGCCTGCTCCTATGCGAGCGCGCTGCAGGCGCCCTTCGACCTGATCGTCTCGAACCCGCCCTACATCCCATCGGCCGACATCGCCGGTCTCGCCGTCGACGTGCGCGCCCACGATCCGCGCCGGGCGCTCGATGGCGGCGACGATGGGCTCGTTGCCTATCGCGCGCTGATCCCGCAGGCGGCCGACCTGCTTCGACCCGGCGGCGCCCTCGTCGTAGAGGTGGGGTTTGGGCAAAGCGACGATGTCGCGACGCTGATGGCAGAGGCCGGGCTGGCGACCGATTCGGCGTCGATCCGGGCCGATCTGGCCGGTATTCCAAGAGCGGTCATGGCCCTAAAAAAGCGCCGGTAAAGGCCAGTACATGCAGAAAAAGCTCTTGGAATATCCCCCGGGAGCGACTACGTTCCGCTCATAGCACCGGCGCAGGCCCCGCCGAGCGGTATTCATGGAGCACCGCCGCGGACCAATGCCAGAGAGCCGCGCCGGGCGATTGGTTCCAGAACGCAGATCTGTCGAGCGCGAGAGCCGGATGGCTGCGCAGCCTACGACTGCAAAGCGAACGAAAGCCTGACTTTGCACTTGAGGTCTTACGCTAAGCAAACTGGGTCCGTCGTGGCGCACACCGCCGTGGCTGGCTGAATGACGTGGTTCGCCGGCCGGAAGGGCTGGTGGGTGGGGAACGCGTTTTGAACGCGCTTTTGTCGAGAGATTCGGCTGTCGATCACATCGACATCGGCCAAGACCGGCATGCCGCAACCGGCATTGGTCGGGTTGGGCCATTTGGACCGCACGCAAGGTGTCCGGGCCATGGAGCGGTATTTCAATACGGTATTGGTACTCCGGTGACAATCAGTGCTGTGACAATCAGTGCTCCTAACGCAGGGTTGGAATAAAGGCAGGACATGAGAAACGGTCAGAACAACAAGCGGATGCGCAACCGTAACAACGGCAACAATAATAATAACAATAACCGGCGCGGCCAGAATCCGCTGACCAGGGTGTTCGAGTCCAACGGGCCGGACATCAAGATCCGCGGCACCGCCTCTCATGTCGCCGAGAAATACGTCCAGCTTGCCCGCGACGCCCGCTCCTCGGGTGATCCCGTCGCCGCCGAGAACTACTACCAGCACGCCGAGCACTATTTCCGCCTGATCGCGGCCGCCCAGGAGCAGTTCCGTCAGAACCAGCCGCAGCAGCCGCGCGCCACCGATGACCTGACCGTCGACGACCTCGACGATGACGGCGAGAGCTTCTCGAATTTCGGCCAGGAGCCCGGCTTCGTTCAGCCCCAACAGCAGCCCCAGCCCTTCATGCGCGACCGCGAGGGCGGCCAGCGCGAACGCGGCGACAATCAGCAGCCCTATCAGCGCGATCAGCAGCAGCCGCGCGAGCACCGCGAAGCCCGCGAACATCGTGAGCCCCGGGAGCAACGCGAGCCGCGTGAGCATCGCGAGCCCCGGGAGCAACGCGAACCGCGTGAGCATCGTGAACCGCGGGAGCATCGTGAACCTCGCGAGCCCCGAGAGCATCGCGAGCGGCCGCAGCCGGCACAATATCAGCCGCAGCCGCAACCGCAGCCCGTGATCGCCGACAGCGGCGTCGACCGCCTGCCCTCCTTCATCACCGGTCCGCAGCCGCAGATCGCCAACCCGCCCGCCGCCTTCGAGGGCGGTGGCGAGCGCTATCCGCGCCGCCGCCGGCGGCCGCACGGCCCGCGTTCCGAGGCAGCCGCAGCAGCGCCGGCCCCGAGCGAAGATCTCAATCCGGGCGAGTGATCTTGACGATCAGTTCGATCGAACGGGTGGGCATCGCGCCCACCCGTTTTCGTTTGCGGACCCGATTTGGGCGCACAACGAATCGGGCCAGATTTCGCCGCCGTGGTGATCCGCTCAGTTCGCGATGTCGCCGTGGCAATGGGCGCTCGGCAGGGCCGACGCGCCCAGCGGATTTGATCCCTGGGTCGACGGCGCCGGCGCTAGCACCGGCTCGAGGCGCGGGATGAGCCGGATGCGCTCGCGGCGCGCCGGAATGACGCGGTAGACCTGCTTGGTCGCCTCGACGATATGCACGCCGGCAAAGGGCAGCGACAGCGCCGCGCCGACGCGTTCCCAGGCCATCGCCGATTTCAGGAACCAGCCGCCGACCGGCGGCATGAACAGCGCCTCGCCCCAGGCGCTCGGCGTGAACCAGGTCTGGCGCAGCAGCTGGGTGATCTGCGAGCGCGAATAGGGCCGGCCATGGCCGAACGGCGTGTTGTCGGTCCGCGTCCAGACGCCGCGCCGGTTGGGGATCACGATGATCACGCGTCCTGCCGGCGCCAGCACCCGCCAGACTTCGCGCAGCAGCCCGGCCGGATCATCCGACATTTCGAGCGCATGCACGATGAGAATACGGTCGACAGCGGAATCCGGCAGCGGCAATGAGAATTCATCGACCAGCGAAGCCAGCGTCGGCCGCGCGGTCGGCCATTTCAGCACGCCTTGTGCGGCCGGCATGAAGGCGATGCAGCGCTCGGAGTCTTCCCGGAACAGGCCGAGATAAGGCGTCGGATAACCGATGCCGAGCACGCGCTGCCCGGTCGCGCTCGGCCAGCGCGCGCGGATGCCGCGGTTGATCAAGAGCCGCGCGACGATCCCGAGGCGACCCGAATAGAAATTTCGCAGATCGATCACGTCCATGACAGCAATGTATCATGCGGGCGCGGCCGGCCGCGCGCCGAATATTGCGTTGCGCCCGCAACGTTAACGCCATATCTCTGCCTCCAGGAGAGGCCGGGGACCGCCCACGACGCCGGGCCCGGCCCCTGGTCCCTCACGACCTTTTTGACATTCGCGAGCGGCACGATCGTGCCCCGCCAGGTCCCGCCGACGGAGACAACATGGCCGCCGACATCCGCGTCTTCACCTGCCTGTCCGACAATTTCGGCTACCTGATCCACGATCCCGCGACCGGTGCGACCGCCTCGATCGACGCGCCCGAAGCCGGCCCGATCGCGCGGCAGCTCGAGTCCGCCGGCTGGCGCCTCACCGACATCCTGATCACCCATCACCATCACGACCACGTCGGCGGCGTTGCCGAGTTGAAGCAGCGCTATGGCTGTCGCGTGGTCGCACCGCACGACAAGACGACCGCAATCGCCAATGCCGACCTGCGCGTCGGCCATGGCGACGTCGTCAAGATCGGCGACCTGCTCGCACGCGTGCTGGAGACGCCCGGCCACACGCTCGACCATGTCTCCTACGTGTTCGATGCCGACAAGGCCGTGTTCGCCGCCGACACGCTGTTTTCGATCGGTTGCGGCCGGGTGTTCGAGGGCACCTATCCGATGATGTGGGATTCGCTGTTGAAGCTGCGGGCGCTGCCGGACGATTTCCGGCTGTATTGCGGCCATGAATACACGGCTTCGAACGTCAAGTTCGCGCTCACGGTCGATCCGGACAACGCGGCGCTGAAAGCCCGCGCCGACGAGGTGATGCGGCTGCGTGCGGCCAATCACGCCACCATTCCGACGCTGCTCGGCGAGGAGAAGCTGGCCAACGTGTTCCTGCGCGCCGATGACCCGGCCGTGGCTGTCCGGTTGCGCATGAAGGGCGCAAGCCCCGACCAGGTGTTCGGCGAATTGCGCGAACGCAAGAACAAGTCCTGAGGCGAGACGGGCCGATGCCTGCACTTTCGGCTGCCGACATCATCGCGCGTCTCGGCCTGCAGCCGCATCCGGAAGGCGGCCACTTTCGCGAGACCTTCCGCGATCCGGCCACCGATGCGGATGGCCGGGCTGCGTCGACCCTGATCTACTTCCTGCTCGCCCACGGCGAACGCTCGCACTGGCACAGGGTGGACGCCGTCGAGACCTGGCACTTCTATGCCGGCGCGCCGTTGATCCTGCAGATCGCGGGCGAGACGCGGGAGCGGCAGACGATCACGCTGGGCATCGACCTCGTTGCGGGTCAGCAGCCGCAGGCGGTGGTCCCCGCCCATGCATGGCAGGCCGCAGCGAGCACAGGCGATTGGACCCTGGTCGGCTGCACAGTCGCCCCGGGATTCATGTTCGAGGGATTCGAACTCGCGCCTGCGGATTTCGAGCCGCAAGGCTGAGGCGCGCTAGATGCCCGCGCCGGCGAACTTGACCGGTTCGGCAGCGACGTCCGCGTTGGCGAAACGCTGGCGTTCCCGAGTCAGGAAGCCGAGCACGGCATCCCCCGGCATCGGCTTGGCGAAGTAGTAGCCCTGAATGTAGTCGGCGCCGAGCCGGCGCAGGCTGTCGAGCTGCTCCTGGGTCTCGACGCCCTCGACGACGCAGGAGATTTCCATATCGGCGCACAGGCCGGTCAGCGACTTGATGATCTTGTGGCTGACCGGATTGGCGTTGACGTCCCTCACGAAGCTGCGGTCGACCTTGAGCTTGTCGAGGGGCAGCCGGTGAACGTGACTGAGCGACGAATAGCCGGTGCCGAAATCGTCCAGCGAGATGCTGCAGCCGATCGCCTTCAGCGCCAGGACCGACTGCTCGGCGCGGGTGAAGTCGAAGGTGACCGCGGTTTCCGTGATCTCGAACTCGATGCGCCGGGGCGGCACACCGCTGGCGTGAATGACGGCGATCAGCGGCAGGACGCCGTCGGGCGAGCAGATGTCGTGAGCGGAGAGATTGAAGGAGATGCGGATGTCGTCGGGCCAGGTCCGCGCCGCCGCCAGGGCCTTCACCAGCAGGACGCGGGTGAGGGTGCGGATCATGCCGATGCGCTCGGCCGCAGGTATGAAATCGGCCGGTGACACCAGCCCGAGCCGGGGACTGCGCCAGCGGGCCAGCACCTCGAAGCCGGTGGTGCGCGTGTTCATCGCATCCATGATCGGCTGGAACACCAGCTCCATTTCAGTTTCGAAATCGGCGGTGCGCAGCAGATGCTCGATCAGGTTGCGGCTGCGGACCTCGGCTTCCAGCTCGCTGGAGAAGATCACCGCCTGGCCGCGGGCGCGGCGCTTGGCGTGGTAGAGCGCATAGTCGGCGCACTCGTACAGCGCATCAGCAGCGGTCGCGGACCGCGGATAGAGCGCGAACCCGGTCGAACATGACAGCCCGGTATGCGCGGTATCAAGCTCGTAGGGGAGCTTGATGCGTTCGGTGATCTGGCGCCCGAGCGCGAGAAGATCCTCATCCGACGGGCTTCCGGCGACGATCAATCCGAACTCATCGCCTCCCAGCCGCGCAAGATGGACCTGTTGACCGACGCTTTCGCACACCTCCCTGATCCGGCGCGCCGCCTCGATCAGCACGCGATCGCCGACACTGTGTCCATAGGTGTCGTTGATCGGCTTGAAGCCGTCGAGGTCGATGATGCCGACCGCGAGCCGTGTACCGTCCCGCTGGGCTTCGGCGAAGGCCTGCGTGAGCTCGGAGAAGAAGCGGCGCCTGTTCGGCAGGTCGGTGAGCGCATCGAGATTGGCGAGCCGGAAGTTCTCGTCGGACAACGCCTGCGTTGCGGCCTGCTCGGCCAGCAGCGACTTTCGGCTGGCGACGAGCGCGGCGAAGTCGCGATAGTAGATGAACAGCACCGTAACCATGGCGCCGGACACGAGCAGCTGATTGACGGCGATCGCGCGCAACGCGTGGACGCCGGTGGCCATGAAATAGATCACATAGGGGACGATGACGACGAGGGTCACGATCAGCGCCGCCGAGCGTAGATGCATCAGGCAGAAGATGATGCCGATGACCGTGACGGCCATGAAGAATGCGACCTGCCCCTGTGCGAACGGATCGCCGTAGGGAAACAGCAGGAACGACCAGACCACGAACAGCACACCGATAGGCCCGGCGATCCGGTTGGTGACGCGCAGGCTATGCAGCACCTCCGCGTCGCCGCTGGTGACATTGTTCTGGCGCAGCCACCACAGCATGCGAACGCCGGTGATGGTCGAGAGCAGCGCCGGCACGGAAATCGTCAGCCATGTCGGGGCGAGCGGCAGGAACGTGTAGGCGAGAGCGAGGCTGTTGGTGATCAGAATGAAATAGAGCAGCGGCACCTGCTTGGAGAAGGCCTGAAACTGCGCGCGCGTCAGCTCCGGATTGTCCGCGGGCACGCGAAACAAGCTCCCCGCGCGAGCGATGTAATGTCTCACGTCCGGCATCCGCCGCCCCGTTGTCAATCTCATTGCCGACGACTCTTGCGCAGCACGGGTAAAGGCGGGGTTAGGTGCAGATGGAACGAAAACTATATCGGCGGTTGCAAGCTACCGACAGACCGCTCTGCAGCACGAAAGGTTAAGCGTGCATCAAGGATAACAACAGGGACCTGCAGCGAAGCCGGCGGACGCCTCAACGGCGCTTCCGCAGCAGCATGTCCTTGGCCGCAACCAATCCGCCGCCAGCGATCAAGAGCGCGGCGAGCGCAATCGTGGCGGTCGGCTGGGCATAGCCGGCGACGATGAGGAAGGCGGTCGACAGCAGCGGCGTGGCGTAGGATGCGGCCCCGAGCACGCGGATGTCGCCACGCTTCATGCCGATGTCCCAGGCATAGAACGCCGCCCCGACCGGACCGATGCCGAGACCCAACACTGCGAGCCATTCCACCGTCGTGGCCGGCCAGACCGTGCGTTCCAGGACGGCATGCATCACCGCTGCGAGAACGGAGGTGGCGAGGCAGAAGCCTGCCACCGCGTCGGTCGGCACCGTCTTGAGACGGCGCGACAGCACCGAATAGATCGCCCACACGAAGGCCGCGATGACGGCAGCAGCGAGTCCGGGCACATGGCTCGATGCGAAGCTCGCGCCATTGCCGACCAGCAGCAGCGCGGTGCCGACGAGACCGATGGCGGCACCGATGACGTGGTGGAGCGCCAGCCGCTCGCCGGGAAGAAAGGCGGAGAACAGCACGATCAGCAACGGCCAGAGATAGTTCAGCAGTCCGGCTTCCGCCGGTGGCGCAAAACGCAGGGCGAGAAAATACAGCGCGTGATAGCCAAACAGCCCGCCGACCCCGACCATCCAGGCCTGCCACGGCTGCCGCAAGGCGCCCCACGCCTCGCGCCGGCCGATCCATGTGAGAAGGCCGACCAGCCCGCCGATCGCGAACGTCATGGCGGCAAGCTGAAAGGCTGGGATCGTGCCCGTCGCCACCGTCATCAGCGCAAGCAGCGACCACATCAGGATCGCGGTCAATCCGATCAAGGTCGCGTTGCGCTGGGACATCAGGTGGTCATTGCGAAGGAATTTGAGCAGTCCATGATCATTCAATAACGACTCTGGATTGCTTCGTCGCTATTGCTCCTCGCGATGACGCCCCAAAAGCGCGCAGTTCGCTTTGCTAATCCAAGTCTTTTGCTGGAACATGGATGCGGACGGGCAAGCGCTGGACGAACTTGGTCGGGAGATGCTCCCATTCCGGGGCATAACCGCGTTCGCGATATTCCTGCTCCGTCAGCTCAAGATGGGCCTTGCCATTGGTGAGCGTGACGGTCTCGGCCTGTCCGTTGACGTTCTTTTGGCGATAGATGCCCTTGAACGCTGCGTTCCCCTCCTGGGGCAACGCGACATCCTTCGTGAAGGCCACCTCGCTGCCCAGCGCAAGCCCTACGAGAGCCGCGAGCGAAAGCCGCAAGCCCCATCGCGCGACATCTCTTCGGTGGAGCATGCGCATCATAATTCCGGAGAGATCCATCGAACCGGACAACTGCAAATCCGGGCCACGCGCGAGTGCGTGGCCCGGAATGATGTCCTGCTCATCAGGCCATGTATTGACCACCGTTGATCGACAGCGTCGAGCCGGTGAGCGCGCCGGCCTCATCGGCCGCGAGGAACACGACGGCGCGCGCGATCTCCTCGGGCTCGCCGAGGCGGCCGACCGGGATCAACGGCAGGATCGACTTCTCCAGCACGTCCTTCGGCACGGCCTGCACCATCTCGGTGTTGATGTAGCCCGGGCAGATCACGTTGACGGTGATGCCTGCCTTCGCCGTCTCCAGCGCCAGCGCCTTGGTGAAGCCGATGTCGCCGGCCTTCGCGGCCGAGTAGTTCACCTGACCGAACTGGCCCTTCTGACCATTGATGGACGAGATATTGATGATGCGGCCGAACTTGCGCGAGCGCATGCCCTCGATCACCGGGCGGGTCATGTTGAACAGCGAGCCGAGATTGGTGTTGATGACGGCGCTCCACTGCTCGAGCGTCATCTTGTGAAAGGCCGTATCACGGGTGATGCCGGCATTGTTGACCAGGATATCGACCGGACCGAGCTCCGCCTCGACCTTCTTGATGCCTTCGGCGCAGGCGTCGAACGAGCTGACGTCCCATTTGAAGACGGGAATGCCGGTCTCGCCCTTGAATTTCTCCGCGGCGGCATCGTTGCCGCCATAGTTCGCCGCGACCTTGTGTCCCGCAGCCTTCAGCGCCTTGCTGATCGCTGCGCCAATGCCGCGCGTCCCTCCCGTCACCAACGCCACACGTGCCATATCGAATCCTTCCCTCGATGATCGATCGCGCGACGACAACCTCTGGATGCCGCCGCAGCTTTCCGTTGTTATTGGATCATGCGCGTCCGCGCGACAATCAACTTGCCGCAGAGACATTCATGATCGCTCACTTCCGTTTTTTAGTGGTCGATTATGCGACGTGTTTGACGGACATCAAGAACAAAACGCCCGGCGAGATCGCCGGGCGTTGATCTTTAGTTGAGATGGACGCGATTGCGAGGCCGAACGCTTCGCAAGCACTGCCGTCTTTTTAGTCGCGTGCAACGCACAGCGCGATGCCCATGCCGCCGCCGATGCACAGCGTGGCGAGCCCCTTCTTGGCGTCGCGCTTCTGCATCTCGTGCAGCAGGGTCACCAGCACGCGGGCGCCGGATGCGCCGATCGGGTGACCGATCGCAATCGCGCCGCCGTTGACGTTGACCTTGGACGTATCCCAGCCGAGATCCTTGTTCACGGCGCAAGCCTGCGCCGCGAACGCCTCGTTGGCTTCGATCAGGTCGAGGTCGGCAATGTTCCAACCGGCCTTCTTCAACGCCGTGCGCGAGGCCGGGATCGGGCCGGTGCCCATGATCTTCGGATCGACGCCGGCCTGGCCCCAGGAGACGATCCGCGCCAGCGGCGTCTTGCCTTCCTTGGCCGCCTGCTTGGCGGTCATCAGCACCACGGCCGCGGCGCCGTCATTGATGCCCGAGGCATTGCCGGCCGTGACCGTGCCGTCCTTCTCGAACGCCGCGCGGAGCTTGGTCATCGCCTCGATGGTGGCGCCGTGACGCGGATACTCGTCGGTATCGACCACGGTGTCGCCCTTGCGGCCCTTGATCGTCACCGCCGTGATCTCGTCCTTGAACCGACCGGCCTTCTGCGCCGCCTCGGCCTTGTTCTGCGACGCCACCGCGAACTCGTCCTGCTGCGCGCGCGTGATCTGATACTGCTTGGCGACGTTCTCGGCGGTGTTGCCCATGTGGTAACCGTTAAAGGCATCCCACAGGCCGTCCTTGATCATGGTGTCGACCAGATCGAGCGAGCCCATCTTCACACCGGCGCGCAGATATTGCGCATGCGCGGCCATGCTCATCGATTCCTGGCCGCCGGCGACCACGATGTCGGAATCGCCGTTCTTCAGAGCCTGATAGCCCAGCGCGACCGAGCGCAGGCCGGAGCCGCACAGCTGGTTGATGCCCCAGGCCGGGCTGTCGACCGGAATGCCGGCGCCGATCGAAGCCTGGCGCGCCGGGTTCTGGCCCTGCGCGGCGGTCAGGATCTGTCCCATGATAACTTCGGACACGCGGCCCGGCTCGACGCCGGCACGTTCCAGCGCGGCCTTGATGGCGATTGCGCCCAGCTCATGGGCCGGAACACTGGCAAAGGCACCGTTGAAGCTTCCGACCGCGGTGCGGGCGGCGCTGACGATGACGACATCGTCTGACATGGGCATCTCCTGGAGTTTCTGATCTTGGGTGTGAGAACGAGGGCTTGAGAGCTTGAGGTGTGTTTGAACTGAAAGCGAATTTTTCAATTCATGGTCGTGCCGGCCGTCCGCAAGCCCGGATTGGCAAGTGCAACCTTCGGCCGTCATCCTGTTAACGTCGTTGCGACATGTCAATTGGCGGAAGCAGCAATTCCTGCTGCGCCGCACTCAAATTAGTTCAGCTGGCCGTTTCCTGGGCAAGAATTCTGCTGTGGGATTAACCGTTCCGCACAAAACCGTAGCCGAACTCGCTCGAAAGTGATTACGTTATTGCATTGCGTAGCTCGTTTGCCCTGCGGCAATCCCGCCGGGTTCCCTGTTCTCGGTTTGCATGTGTGAGCTCCATGGCGAAATCTGACCAACCCACCACAATCAAGAAATACGCGAACCGGCGGCTCTATAATACCGGGACGAGTACCTACGTGACCCTCGAGGACTTGGCCGCAATGGTTAAGAACGGTGAGGATTTCCTCGTTTACGACGCCAAGACCGGCGACGACATCACCCGCTCGGTGCTGGCACAGATCATTTTCGAGCAGGAGAACAAGGCCGGGCAGAACCTGCTGCCGACCACCTTTCTGCGCCAGTTGATCCGCTTCTATGGCGACAGCATGCAGATGGTGGTTCCCAAATACCTGGAGCAGTCGATCGATACGCTGACCAGGGAGCAAGAGAAGTTCCGCAAGCAGATTGCCGACACCTTCAGCGGAACGCCGTTCGCGCCGCTTGAGGAGCAGGTGCGCCGCAACATGGAACTGTTCCAGCAGACCTTCTCGATGTTCAAGCCGTTCGCGCCCCCTGTGCCGGCTGCGCGCGCGGACGACAAGGCGGCAGAGCCGGCGGCTCCCGCCGGCGACAACATCGACGAGTTGCGCCGCCAGATGCGGGAAATGCAGGACCGGCTCGACCGCATGTCCGATCCGAAGAAGGACGAGCAGCAGGGCTGAGGCCCGCCGTTCGGAGCCGGCGGCCGATCAGCTCGCCGCCGGCAACTCCACTTTGCCGATCCCGGGCACCGCGCCGATCCCAGGCCCCGTGCCGATCCAGGGACGTTCGGCCGAGGCAAGGCCGATCACCCGGCCTTGGATGTAGTCGCAGCCCCAGTCGCGCAGCAGCGCAACCGACGCCTCGTCCTGCACCCATTCCGCCACCGTCCTGATCTGCAGCCGACGCGCCAGCTCGACCAGCGTCTGCACGAAGGCGCGGTCATCGGCCGAGCGCACCAGATTCTGCACGAACGCGCCATCGATCTTGACGATGTCGACGCCGAGCTTGCGCAGGTTGCGGAACGAGGTGTGGCCGGCGCCGAAATCGTCGATCGCGATCCGGCTGCCGAGATCCTTCAATCGCGACACGAAGCCGCGAAGATCGTCGATGTCCTGGATCTCGACCGTCTCGGTGATCTCGACGATCAGCCGCTCGGCAACGCCCGGATGGGCGCGCATCATCGATTCGATCGAGGCCCACCAGTCCGGATCCATGGTGGTCTCCGGCGAGATGTTGAGGCTCAGCGTCACTCCCGGCGAGCTCGCCAGCTCAGCCACGACCAGCTCCAGGATGCGGTGATCGACCAGACGGATCAGGCCGAGACGCTCGGCGACCGGCACGATGTCCGGCGCGAGCACGGCGCGGCCGTCGTCCTGGCGCATCCGCACCAGGCATTCGTAGAATGCGGTGTCGCGCGATTGGGCGTGCACGACCGGCTCGAACGCCGTGACGATGCGACGCTCGTTGAGCGCGGTGACGATCTCGTCGGTGACACGGATGTTGACCTTGCGCTGGGCGTCGCGCTCGACGTTCGGCCGCCAGGTCGAGAACGAACCGATGCGACGATGCTTCGCCAGATCCAGCGTCTCATGCGCGCGATTGACGGCTTCTTCGACCGATCGCGCGTGACGCGGCACGCTGACAGCGCCAATGGTCGCGGTCACCGCGACCGGTCCGGACTTGGTCGGCACGACGTCGTCGCGCACCGCGGCGAGGAAACGCTCGGCAGCGACCGTCATGTCGTCCATCGTGCAGTTCTTCAGGATCAGCCCGAACTTGTTGCCCGAGAACCGTCCCAGCGTGTCGCCGCCACGCAAGCGCGCGCGGATGCGCTGGGCGATCTCCAGCACGACACCGTCGGCAACGTCGAAGCCGAACGCATCGTTGATGCGCGCCAGATGATCGATCCCGACCAGCATGAAGGCGCAGGCGAAGCGGAAACGCTGTGACTCCTCGATCACCTCGGCGAGCGTCGCCAGCAGATGGGTGCGGTTCAACGCGCCGGTCAGCGGATCATGGCGCGACAGCTTGAGCAGTTGCTCGTCGCGCGCATGCCGCTCATTGTTGACCCTGACGATCCCTTGCGCCCGCGCCGGCTGGCCGTCCGGCCCGGCGAACCAGCAGCCGGTCTCTTCGACCCAGATCAGTGGCGCCGCCGAATGCGTCCGTACACCGTATTCGATGCGATAGGGCGTGCCGTCCACGCCGTGCAACGGCGCGGCCTGGCGCATGACCTCGGAACGGACGGCACGTTCCGGTTCGATCAGCTTGCCGAACTCCGCGCCGCTGGAGAGCTGCGGCAGCGGCACGTCGGGAAACACGGCGCCGACATGATCGCTCCAGACGATCACATCGCTCGCCAGATCCCACACGAAGGCGGCTTGGCCAAGGGAGGACAGGATCATCGCGGTCTGCGGCAAATCGGGGGTCAAGATCGCCTCGTTTCGGGACATGCCGGGGGCGGCCCGGCCTCGATTGCAATGAGTCCAGCGCCTACCGATGCGAGCGGAGACGCCGAGCTTCGCGAATCAGACTACGCACCTCTGGTTAACGGAGCGCATGTCGTCGCGATGCTGCGGCTCCGATTGCCCGTCAACCATGTTTCATCGAATCGGAACGCGATCCGCGGGAGAGGCATTGCTCTTGCGAGTTCGACTGGCGAAAGGCTCCGGCGTCCCATAGCGTGACAACAGCGCCGGATTGGGTAGGACGATGTTAACCAATCATCGGGATGAGGACCGCCATACGGCCGCGGCCGAAGCGTCTCCTGGCGTCGCGCTGGTGCCCGCCGGTCGCGCCTTCGAGCGCCGTGCGAGCGTCATCCGCGCGGCTCGTCCGGATGCCGGTTTCGTCACGCATCTGATCGCGACCGCCGAGCAGCTGCCGCAGACGCGCCAGCTCAGGCGCGCGGCGCCCGCCGATGCCAGATCCGCCTATTCAGCAAGGCTGCAGCCGGGCGCCGTCGCAGGCGGTGCAACCCGCCGGGTGATCTGAAACAGGCTGTCGTAGGCCGGTCAGGGCTTCGGCGCGTCCGGCGCCTTGGCATCGTCCTTCGGCAACTCGGGCACGATGCGGCCGGCGGGCTCCGGCTCGATATGCTCCGCAGCCGCGTTCTCTTCGACAGCCGCAGCCGAGGCCACGGGGCGCGGCACCGAGCGGTCGAGCAGCACGGATTCAGCGACCGAGGCGGCGGCCGGCACGGCATCGACCGGCTCCTCGACAACCCGCGTCTCTGCAACAGGAGCAGCGGGCGAGGGCGGAACCTCGACCTTGGCGGGCTCTTCGGTCATCTCGGGTGCCACCTCCGAGACCGGCTCGACGGCCGGTACGGCAACCGGCTGGCGGGCGCGGCGCTTGGTGCGCAGGGAGATGCCGCCGAAGAAGTCGACCATGGCCAGCAGCGTGAGCAGCAGGAAGGTCGAGTTCCCGAACTTCTGCCACATCACGAATTCGGCCGCGGCGCCGCCGAACACCAGCAACGAGAGCAGATGGTCGGTCAGATATTTTCCGTTCGGCTTCGCCGCCTTGATGACCTCGAGCAGCAGCAGCAGCACGCCGAGCGCCAGCAGCATGTCGCCGAGCGAGATCGTCCAGACCTCGCCGGAAGGGAGCTGGAGACGCAGCAGCGTCTCGCTGAAGGCGACCCCCGGCATCAGGAAGACGATCATGTTGTAGATCGCCAGCGGGATCAGCAGCAGCGGGAAACCGACCATGGACATCGGTTGAAGCCTTGGGGATGGCGCGGGCGATGGCTCGCGCGAGATCGACGGGTCCGAACGTGTTCCGGCGCGACGGGATCACACATGACGCAGATAACGGCCCCGGCGAATCAAATCGCGCGGGACCGATTTCAACCCCATCAATGGCCGAATTCGGGCAGCTCCGAAAGCTGCCCTGCGGACGCTCAGGCGTCTTTCTTCTTCAGGACCTGACGGCCCTTGTACATGCCGGTCTTCAGGTCGAGATGGTGCGGACGACGCAGCTCGCCGGAGTCCTTGTCCTCGACATAGGTCGGCTTCTTGATCGCGTCAGCCGAGCGGCGCATGCCGCGACGCGACGGCGAAGTTTTTCTTCTGGGGACGGCCATATCGGTATCCTCTAGGGTATTTTTGCAAGGCATCGTCCGCAACGGACGGCTGCAGCCATGAAGCTGGCGAGCCCGGATGCCGATCAAGGCCGCGCTTATAGAGGAAGGGGTCCGGAATGGCTAGGGCTCTCCGAGGCATTTTTGGCCAAATTTCGCGCCGCACCGCGCCCCCTCAACGGCGATCTCCCCAGCAGGCCTGCAGGCTCTGTGCCTGCGCCCGTACCATATAGGTCGCGGACAGCCGGCGCACGCCGGGACCCGGCGTCCGCGCGCTGCGCCGGACGGGATTGGGCAGGATCGAGGCCAGCAGCGCCGCCTCGCGCGGGCCCAGGCCGGCGGCCGAGCGGTTGAAGGCGTAATTCGCGCCGGCTTCGGCCCCGAACTGGCCGGAAGGGCCGAGTTCGGCGATGTTGAGATAGATCTCCAGGATGCGCCGCTTGCTCAGGACGAGGTCGATCCACAGCGCCAGCGGCAGCTCCAGCGCCTTGCGGACGTAGCTGCGGCCCTGCCACAGGAACAGGTTCTTGGCGACCTGCTGGGTGATGGTCGAGCCGCCGCGCGAGACCTCGCCGTCCTCGGCATCGTCCATGACCTCGCGCAGCGCCCCCCAGTCGATGCCGTGATGCCCACAGAATTTGGCGTCCTCTGCGGCCACCACCGAGCGCGGCAGATAGGGCGACATCGCCGCCAGGTCGATCCAGTGCCGCGTCACCGGCTGCCCCGTCAGCGACCGCCACAGCATCAGGGTCGAGATGGGGTGACCGACGGCATAGAACGGCGTCAGCACGTAGGGCACGAGCAGCACCAGGACGACGACCAGGAGGATGGCTCTGACGGTACGCAAGGGCAGGCGTCGCTCGGGTTGGACTGCCGCAGGGACAGACGACGGCCCCGGATTATCCGACATCTCCATCAGGATTCCTGCCTTTTTCCGCCGTTGCGGCCGAAAGCCGCCACCGTTCCCACAATTGACGAAGTCGCCGCCATCAACGATTGTCCGGCGAATTTTGCCCTTGGAGCTCTTCTTAAATGACCGCGACGGCCAACGACTTCACCCAACGCCTGGACAAGACCGCGGAGGAGACCGAAGCGCTGCTCGGCGAGCTCCTGTCCGATGCCGCGATGGCCGACGAGATCGCCCGTCCGAAGCGGCTGATCGAGTCGATGCGCTATTCCAGCCTCGGCGGCGGCAAGCGGCTGCGGCCGTTCCTGGTGGTCGAGAGCGCCGCCGTGTTCGGGGTGCCGCGCCGCGGCGCGCTGATGGCGGGCGCGGCGCTCGAATGCATCCATTGCTACTCGCTGATCCATGACGACCTGCCGGCGATGGACAATTCGGACCTGCGTCGTGGCCGCCCGACGCTGCACAAGGCGTATGACGATGCCACCGCGATCCTGGCCGGTGACGCGCTGCTGACCATCGCCTTCGACATCATCACCCGCGACGAGATCCATCCCGACGCCGGCGTCCGCCTCGCGTTGACCCGGGCGCTGGCCCGCTGCGCCGGTGTCGGCGGCATGGCCGGCGGCCAGATCCTCGACCTCGCCGGCGAGGGCCGGTTCGGCGATCGCGACCCGGTCGACGTCGCCCGCGTGCAGCAGATGAAGACCGGTGCCCTGCTCCGCTTCGGCTGCATCGCCGGCGCCCTGCTCGGCCAGGCCTCGGCCGCCGAGTACCAGGCGCTCGACGATTACGGCCGCGCGCTCGGCGAAGCCTTCCAGATCGCCGACGACCTGCTCGACGTCGAGGGCGATGCCGCCACGCTGGGCAAGCCGGCCGGCGCCGACGCCGAGCTCGGCAAGACCACCTTCGTCACCCAGCTCGGCATCGAGGGCGCCAAGCAGCGCGTCCGCGACCTGCTCGCGCGTGGCGACGCCGCGCTGTCGATCTTCGGCGCCAAGGGCGACGTGCTGCGCGCCGCCGCGCACTTCGTCGCCGAACGCAAGAGCTGAGCCGCACCGTTGGCCGGGCTGCTTCCTGACGACCCGGCGCTGGCGCGCTTCGCGCGGCTGCCGGCCGCCTTGCGCATCGTCTATGCGCGGCCCCGCACCTTCATGGCGCTCGGCCTCGCGGCTGTCGCGTTCTTCCTGCTGCCCTCCGCGCTGCGGCCGATCACGCGGCTGCTGATCAGCTGGGACATCTTCACGGCGATCTATCTCATGCTCGTGGCAGTGATGATGTTGCGCAGCGAGCACCAGCACATCCGCCGCAAGGCGATCATGCAGGACGACGGCCGCTTCGTGATCCTGCTGGTGACGGCGCTCGGCGCCTTCGCCAGCATCGCCGCCATCGTGTTCGAACTCGGCGCGTCCAAGCGCGACGCCCCCGCGCTGACCCTGGCGCTGCTCACCGTGAGCCTGTCCTGGGCCGCGGTGCATACCACCTTCGCCCTGCACTATGCCCATGACTACTATCGCGGCGCCAAGCCCGGCGGCCTGCAATTCCCGAGCGGCGACAAGGACGAGCACGCCGACTATTGGGACTTCGTCTACTTCTCCTTCATCATCGGCATGACCGCTCAGGTCTCCGACGTGGGGATCACCGACAAAGTCATCCGCCGCACCGCGACCGTGCACGGCATCATCTCGTTCATCTACAACACTGCGCTCGTCGCCCTCATGGTCAACATCGCCGCCAGCGCGATCTCGTCCTGATCAGTTGCACACCTCGGCGTTGGCGTTGTTGAACTTGCCTCCGCCGCCGCGGAACTCGAGGTGGCAGCCGGGCCTGACCGGACGACAGGTATAGTTGTCACAATAGATCTGGCCCGACGACGGCTTGGGACGCGCCTCCGCCCGCGGCTTGGGGACGGCCATGCTCGGCGCCATCCCGACGCCCACACCAACGCCGCCGACACCGATGCCGACGCCGACGTTGGGGGCCGCCATCGGCATGCCCGGCTCGGACAGCGTGCGGGCGCGGCGGCGCGACGGCGCGTCTGCTTCGTCGCTATTGTCGCGCTTCGCCACCGGCTTCTTGTCGCGCCGCTTCTCGCACTCGTTGTCGTCGTTCACGAACGAGCCCTCGGCGCAGACGATGCGGGTGCAGCGGTCGCCATCCGACTTGTAGCCGTGCTGACAGGTCAGCGGGCAGACCCGTGCCTGCTTGAGCTTGATGGCCTGGAGCGCATCGGCCGAGGCGGTCTGGGTCTCAAGCTTGGTGCCGGCGTAGCGGTTGAACTGCGACAGCGAGCGGCGCGAGGCGGAGCCCCAATCGCCATCTGCATCCTCGGTGAGGCAGCCGACGCGGCGCAGCTCGAGCTGCACCGACTTGGCGAGATCGGCGGGCTGATCGGCCGGGGTCAGCGCGGCCACCTGCGGCCCCTTCTCGGGTGCGGCGGCGGGCGCAGCAGGCGACGTCGCGGCGCGCGGATTGTCGGCAGCCGCGAGTTGCTGCTCCTGGCGCTTCTTCTCGGCCTCGGCGGCCTGCTGCTGCGCCAGCTGATTGGCCTTCTCGGCGGCGACGCGCGCCTGCTCGGCCGCCTTGGCTTGGGCCTCCGCCTTGGCCAGCGTATCCTTGCGCGCGCCCTCCGCGGCGAGGCGGGCCCGCTCGGCCTCGGCCAGGCGCGCCTTCTCCGAAGCCGCCGCCCGGTTCTCCTCGGCCGCGAGCTTCTCGAGCTGCAGCTTGGCGAGACTGGCATAGAAGCCGTCGGGATACTGCGCCAGGAAGGCGTTCAGCGCGCCCTTGTTGCCGACCTGCATCGCGAGCTCATAGTCGCGACGCATGTCGGCCTGCGGATTGGCCGGCGGCGGCGTCACCGGCATCTGCGTGACGACGCGCGGCACGCCCGCAACCAGCGGCACATCCTCGCCGCCGAGCGAGCCATAGACGAACGGCTCCTGGCGGTTGGCGGTCGACTTCAGCACCTCGTCGCGCACGAAGCCGAACGCCTTGCGGACGTCGAGGCCGGGGGTGGCGATGTGCCGCGACAGCGCCACCGTGAACGGCGAGTTCTTGCCGTCGCCATCCTGGGCGGTGGAACCGGCCTTGGCGGAATAGGCGATCAGCGTGTTGGGGCTGGTCGGCTCGACCTTGGCGAGGCCGCGGCCGAGGCTGCGGGTCGCCACCGTCCGCTGCATGTTGCGGGTGAACGGGTTGTCGCGGCAGGCATCGAGGATGACCAGCCGGAGCTTCTTCGCCGGCTCGACGGCGACCAGGATGCGATCGAGCGACAGCGTCTCATCATAGACGTCAGTGTCGCGCTCGAGCCGCGCATCGATCGGGATCAGGTAGTTGGATCCTTCGACCTCCATGCCGTGGCCGGCATAGTAGACCACCGCGATGTCGGCATCACGGGCGGCGTCGGCGAAATCGCGCAGCGCCCGCCGCGTCTCCCGCGCGGTCAGATCGCGGCGGTAATCGACGACGTCGAAGCCGGCACTCTTGAAGGTCGCAGTCATCACCGCGCCGTCATTGGCGGGGTTCGTGAGCTGCGGCACGTTCTGATAGGCGGAGTTGCCGATGACGAGCGCCACCCGCTTCTCCGCGAGCGCGGGGTGGCCGGCCAGCAGCAGCGCTGCCGCCAGCAGGAACCCGGCCCATCGAAATCCGCCCAATCCAGATGACCAAGACATCGTACCTACCCCACAGCCAAGGGAGACCTGTTGGCCTTGCGTATCGGAGAGCGCCCATTCGGCCTGTGACCGGAATCACGTAAGGCCCATATTCCCGGAACTTGCCGCGTCGGCCAGTATATTTCTGTCGACGCAGCATCGGCCGCAGTTCATGGCTTGCCAAGCCCGGATTTGCATCGAAAATGCGATGCTTGTTTGTCCGGGTTCCAGGAGCATGCCGTGAGCACAGATCGTTCCAGCGTCGAGGCCGTCGTGCAGGGCTATTTCGATGCGCTCTACGAGGGCGACGCCGACAAGCTCGGCGCGGTCTTCCACCCGACAGCCGACCTGCGCTGGGTCGAGAACGGCGAGCTCAAGATCCTGACCGTACCCGACTGGCTCGCCTGGGTACGCAAGCGTCCGTCGGTCAGGGCTGAGGGCAAGCCGCGCGAGGACTTCATCGTCACCGTCGACCGTTCGGACGACAAGACCGCCTTCATCAAGGTGCGCTGCCAGCTGCCGCCGCGCTTTTTCACCGACTATCTCGTGGCGATGAAGCTGAAGGACGGCTGGCAGATCGTTTCGAAGTCCTACCGCTACGATCTCCGGGACTGAGCCCGGCGCGGCGGCGCCCGGCTGTTTCCGATGGAAGCACATTTTCAGACATTCCTGATCCTGCTGGCGGTGCTGGCGGGAACCGCCCTGATCGCGCGGCGCGCTAACCTTGCGCCGGCAATCCTGTTGATGCTGGCCGGCATCGCGCTGGCCTTCGTGCCGAAGATGCCGGCGTTCGTGCTGCCACCCGAACTCGTGCTGCTGGTGGTTCTGCCGCCACTGATCTATTCGTCCAGCGTCGCGATGAGCTGGCGCGAGTTCAAGCGCAACCTGCGGCCGATCGTGCTGCTGGCGGTCGGCTGCGTGATCTTCACCGCTTCCATGGTCGCGGTCGCGACTCATACGCTGCTCGGCCTGCCCTGGAGCCTCGGCTTCCTGCTCGGCGCCATCGTGGCGCCTCCCGACGTCGTGGCCCCGCTCGCGATCGCCCGCCGGCTGCATCTGCCGCGACGGGTGATGGTGATCCTCGAAGGCGAAGGCCTCGCCAATGACGCGACGGCGCTGATCCTGTATCGCTTCGCGGTGGCCGCAATCACCACCGGCGCGTTCTCGCTTCCCGTGGCGGCCGGCGAGTTCGCCGCGATCGTGGTCGGCGAGATCGCCTTCGGCATCGGCGTCGGCTGGCTGATGCTGCGCGCCCGGCACTATTCGCGCGATCCGCAGGTCGAGATCACGCTGTCGCTGCTGACGCCCTATCTGGCCTACTGGATCCCCGAGCATGTCGGCGGCTCCGGCGTGATCGCGACCGTGGCCTGCGGCCTGTACATGAGCTGGAACGGTCCGCTCTGGATCTCCTCGGCGACCCGCCTGCAGGGCGTGTTCTTCTGGGACCTCGTGGTCTACCTGATCGAGGGCATGCTGTTCCTGCTGACCGGGCTGCAGATGCGGCTGATCTATGAGAAGTCGAAGGTGTTTCCGCTCGATGACATCATGATCGCGACCGCGCTGGTCGTTGCCATCGTGGTGATCGCGCGCTTCGCCTGGACCTTTCCGGCAACCATCCTGCCACGGGTTCTCAGCAGTTCGCTGCGTGCCCGGGATCCGCTGCCGCCGTGGCAGCAGACCTTCATCATCGGCTTCACCGGCGTGCGCGGCACGGTCTCGCTGGCGACCGCGCTGGCGCTGCCGCTGACCTTGTCGAGCGGCGACGCGTTTCCGTATCGCGACGAGATCCTGTTCATCGCCTTCGGCGTGATCTTCTTCACCCTGATCGGCCTCGGCCTGACGCTGCCGCTGGTCGTGCGCTGGCTCGGCGTCTCCAGCACCGGCCGCGCCGAGCATGTGCGCGAACACGAGCAGGAGGTCGCCGCCCGGCGCGAGGTGCTCGACCGCGCCTTGAAGTCGCTGGAGACGATGACCAATGATCGCGAGCTGTCCGACGAGGTGGTGCGGCTGCTGCGCGCCCGGCACGAGGTGCGCGCCAACCAGCTGCCGGACACGCTCAATGCCGACGATGACGACGCCTCCGCGCTCGGCATCGCGCTGACCCGCGAACTGATCGGCGTCGAGCGCAAGACCATTCATGCCATGCTCCGCGACGGCCAGATCACCGACGAAACCCGCCGCCGCATCGAGCGTGACCTCGATCTGGAAGAGGCCAGCCTCGCCAACCGGGAATACGGGCAATTGCCGATGTAGAAGCGAGTTGCCGACGTCGCATCCCACATTCAGTGTCATCCCGGCGAACGCCGGGATCCATAACCACCGGTCGTCATCGTGACGAAGGCTGATAGCTCCAGCGTGCCTCACATTCGCTCCCGGGAGTGTGGGTCCCGGGTCGGCGCTTCGCCAACGCATGCGCGTCGGCGAAGCTTGCCCGGGACGACGGCGGAGGGTGGAGACGCAGTTCCTCATCCTCGCGCCCGCTTTTCGCGTCCGAGTGTTGATCGTGTTCTCGCCCTCTCCAATCGGAGGGCGCAGGGAAGGCCGAGCCTCGGCTGAGGCCCGTGGCCCCCGTGCGGAAAGATTGCACGGGGCAGGAACCACAGGTTCAGCCAGAACGACCCGGCCTTCCCTGCGCGATGGTTTTAACGGCTGCTTCGCACTCTCCCCGGGGACCGGGCGTTCTTGCCCCCGTCACCAGCGGATCATCACCGCCGGCTTGGCATCAGCATCGGGATGTCAGGACCATGCGACTTGACCGTCCGCGCCATGGCGTTCGTCCGCAAGCCCATTGGCCCGCTGCGCCACGTCGCGTCCACCGCATCCCGCCTCCACGTTCGTGACGACCGCGAAGCGTCCCTCCTGAGCGAGGCAGGACGGGCGGAAAGATCGATCTGATTTGCCCGACGGCACAAGGCCAAAGAGGTGCGACATGGTAACGCGACGGGCAAGGTTTCAGTCGTCAAGAGTACGCCGGCAAAACAGCTGGTACGAATGTGACGCCGCTCTCTCCTCACGTCATTCCGGGGCGCGCATCGCGCGAGCCCGGAATCCATAGCCACGAGCGCCTATGAGGGAACGAGATGCTCGTGGCGCCTATCTTCGGCAAATTCCGATTGGTGGTTATGGATTCCGGGCTCATTCGCGCTGCTTCAAAATGGCTGCGCCATTTTGCGCGCGAATGCCCCGGAATGACGGCGTGGAAGGAGCTGGGCTCACTTGATGTCGTCGAGCGCAGTAAAACTCACGTGTCGCAAAAATGCTTGCAGCCTCACCGCTCGATCATCCAGCGTGTCACCGCCTGGCGATAGTTCATCGGGCCGGGCACCGTCTTGTAGGTCTTCAGATAACGGAAGCCGGCCTTCTGCAGCGCGCGGTTGGGGGCGGTGTTGTAGGCGTTCGGCTCGCAGAACAGTTGCTTGAGCTGCAGGCGGTCGAAGTAGAGAGCGAGACTGCGGCGGATACATTCGGTGCCCAGGCCGCGGCCGCGCAGCTCCGGCGCGGTGACGTGCAGATGCATGTTGGCGTGGCTGCCGCGCACGATGCGATCGCAACTGGAGAAGCCGATCGGCCGGCCGTCGAGCTGCCAGACCAGCAGCAGCACCGCGCGCTCGGCCGGCGGGGCGTCGTACAAGGCCGTGTACAGAAGTCGCCACGCCGGCACGGTCGGCATCCGCGTCGGATCGATGCCCATGAGGTCGAGCTGCTCGATGCTCGACGAATAGAAATAGTCGATGACCATGCCGGTCTCGTGCAGCTCCATCTCACGGATATCGAGAGTCATCGATGCGTCCTCTTCAGCGGGCCTCACAGTGCTGACGATGCGGGCAGCAGTGGGGCGATGCGGGACGCGTGTAGGAGCAGCTGCAGATTGGAGGCGAAGGACGACCTCGCCCAGCAACGGGAGTGAGTTGTTACGTCGCACGTTGCGGCCCTCTTACCTCTCCCCGCCCTTTGCGGGGAGAGGTCGGATTGCGCAGCAATCCGGGTGAGGGGGCATGGCACATCCGTTGCGCCGGGCACAGGGCCATCGGACGGGCACGGCGGCTCTGAGTCGATGTGAAATGCCCTTACAGATGATCACTGTCGGGGAGGCGTAGGAAGGGATTCTTATTAAGCCGCCGCACCACCCGTGCGGCTGCCCCTCACCCCAACCCTCTCCCCGCAAGAGCGGGGCGAGGGAGCGCACCGGCGTTGCGGCGACTAATCGGATCCAATGACCGTGACGCGTCGTGAGCGAACAGACCGCCCTACTCCGCCGCCGTCACGCTCTCCGGGGCCTTGGCATTGCTGCCGTAACGCTGGTCGATGTAGTCGATGACGAGCGCCTTGAAGTCGGCGGCGATGGTCGGGCCGCGCAGGGTGCGGAACTTCTTGCCGTCGACAAACACGGGGGCGGCTGGGGCTTCGCCGGTGCCGGGCAGCGAGATGCCGATGTTGGCGTGCTTGGATTCGCCGGGACCGTTGACGATGCAGCCCATCACGGCGACGTTGAGACCCTCGACGCCCGGATATTTCGACTTCCAGCTCGGCATCTCGTCACGGATGAAATCCTGGATCGAGCGGGCCAGCTCCTGGAACGTCGTCGACGTGGTGCGACCGCAGCCCGGGCAGGCCGCGACCAGCGGCACGAAGGTGCGGAAGCCCATGGTCTGTAGCAGCTCCTGCGCGACCTGCACCTCGAGGGTGCGGTCGCCGCCGGGCTCGGGCGTCAGCGAGATGCGGATGGTGTCGCCGATGCCCTGCTGCAAGAGAATGCCGAGCGCGGCCGAGGAGGCGACGATGCCCTTCGAGCCCATGCCGGCTTCGGTGAGACCGAGATGGATGGCGTAGTCGGAGCGGGCAGCGAGGTCCTGATAAACCGCGATCAGGTCCTGCACGGCCGAGACCTTGGCGGACAGGATGATGCGGTCCTTCGGCATGCCGAGCTCTTGGGCGCGCTCGGCCGAGTGCAGCGCCGACTGCACCATGGCTTCGCGCATGACCGCGCGGGCATCGCGCGGCGCGGCGGAAGCGGCATTCTCGTCCATCAGCTTGGACAACAGCTCCTGGTCGAGCGAGCCCCAATTGGCGCCGATGCGCACCGGCTTGGCGTATTTGTTGGCGAGCTCGATGATGGTCGAGAACTGGGTGTCGCGCTTGTCCTTGAAGCCGACATTGCCGGGATTGATGCGGTACTTCGCCAGCGCCTCGGCGCAGGCCGGGTAGTCGGTCAGCAGCTTGTGGCCGATATAGTGGAAGTCGCCGATCAGGGGCGTGGTGATGCCGCGCTTGTCGAGCTGCTCGCGGATGTGCGGGACGGCCGCCGCGGCCTCGTCGCGATCCACGGTGATGCGGACCATCTCCGACCCGGCGCGCGCCAGCGCTGCGACCTGGGCCACCGTCGAGTCAACATCGGCGGTGTCGGTGTTGGTCATGGACTGAACCACGATCGGCGCACCGCCGCCCACGGCGACGTTGCCGACCATGACTTTGGTGGTCTGATGCCGGGGAGCGGGTCCGGCGACATCGGTCTGGCTCAGGATCTCGGGCTTGTTCATGGGCGCTCGGATATCAGGTTTTGGTGACATTCAGCAATGGATCAGTCGCGGCGGCGACCGCGCGGTTCGGGCGGTTGACGAGAAAAAGCCCAATGATCACAAGCACGGCAGCGAGGCCAAAGGCCAGCGTCAGGGCGTCATGCAGGATGAAATAGCTCGCCACGACGCCGAATAAAGGGGTGATGAAGGTAAATGCCGACAATTTGCTGGCCGAATAGGCCTTGATCAGCGCGAACCAGATCGTGAACGTGGTGCCGACCACCCAGATCGCCTGATAGGCGAGTAGCCCGATCACGAACGGACTGGGAACCTGGCTCAGCCGCTCGCCGGCGATCAGCGCCGCCGCGGCCATGATCGGCACGGACACCGCCACCTGATACCCCAGCGCCCGCTCCGGTGCGATGAAGCGCATGCGGGTGCCCTTGATGAACACCGTGGTGACTCCCCACAGCAGCCCACCGCCGACCACCAGCAGATCGCCGAGCAGCACCCGGCCGTCGACATTGGCCTGCGGGATGCCGATCGCCAGCGCGACGCCGGTGAAGCTCATGGCCAGACCGCCCCATTGCGCCGGGCCGAGGCGCTCGCCCAGGAATCGGAACGAGCCGAGCGCGACGAAGAACGGCGCCGTGTACAGGAACACGACCGCGCGCGACGCCGAGGTCAGCAACAGGCCCTGGTATATCAGTACGAACTCGAAGCCGAACAGCGCGCCCGCGATCAGGCCGAGCCCCAGCGTGCCGTCGCGCTCGAACATCCTCACGCCGCGCAGCTGCGCGAAGATCAGCAGTACAGGCAGCGCACCGGCAGAGCGGAACGTTGCCTGCAGCATCGGCGGCACCTCGGGCAGCGCCAGCTTGATTGCGATCTGGTTGAAGGCCCAGGACAGGCAGAGCACGAGCGTGATGGCGATGGCGCCCGGACCGAGCGGCCGGGTCGCGGCGGACGAATTGGACGTTGCGGACACGAGGACGTTGGCTCCCGGAGGCGTTTCGTTTGTTTGGACCGCGGCGGTACGGTCAGCATTGTCTTGGTCCGCGCAATTGAGCGAACGCTAGGCCGGCAGCGGCGGTCCCCGCCTCTCCCCGCAGCGGGGAGAGGCCGGATTGCATCGTCAGATGCAAATCCGGGTGAGGGGGCTCTCCGCACGGTCGGTGGGTGCGGTGGCCCCTCACCCCAACCCTCTCCCCGTAAGAACGGGGCGAGGGAGCGCACTGCCGGTGCGGCAATAGCTCGAATACGACGATCGATCGCACGTGTACACCTTAGAGCGCCGTGACGGATCTCACGCCGCCTGCCTGCAATGGGCGCAGAGGCCGGTGATCTCGACCACGGACATCTTGGGCGTGAAGCCCGAGGCGGCGGCGGCGCTTCTGAGGCTCTCGGCGATCGGCGCGGCTGGAACCTCGCCGACGGCGCCGCACTTTTCACAGATCAGGAACGCCACCAGCGCCGTCTGCTCGTGGTCGTGCGCGCAGGCGAGGAAGGCGTTGCGGCTTTCGATGCGGTGCACGAGGCCGTTGGCCATCAGGAACTCGAGCGCGCGATACACCGTGATCGGGGCCGGCCGCGCCGCGACCTTGGCGAGTTCCTCGATGATCTCGTAGGCGCCGAGCGGCCGGTGGCTGGACAGCAGCGCCTCCAGCACCTGGCGGCGCTGCGGCGTGAATTTCTGTCCGCGCTGGGCGCAGACTTGCTCCGCATGGCTGAGTGCGTCGGCCGCGCAGCGGCCATGATCATGGTCCGGCGCCGGGAACGTGGGTTTTGGGCGTGTCATTCGGTCTAATCTAGCATTTCCGGGCGCGGTCGCCAAAGGCCGCGCTCGAGCCATGCAGCGGAGGCAGGGCCGGTCCGCACTCCAACACCATCCCAAAATTCATAAGCTTGCTTATCATATTCCAAGCTCATGAGAGCCAAAGCTTAGTTTCCCCCCTGCTTCACGAATCGAGAACCGCCATGACCCGCACGTCCGTGGACGTGAACTTCCTGTTTACGCTCGGCGAGCTGCAGCGCCTGGTGCGCGCCTATGCCGACAAGGAGGCGGCGCGCTTCGGCATGACCCGCGCGCAATGGGCCGTGCTCGCCAAGGTCGAGCGCAACGAGGGCATGAAGCAATCCGAACTCGCCGAGCAGATGGAGATGCAGCCGATCACGCTGACTCGGCTGATCGACAAGCTGGCCGATGCCGGGCTGATCGAGCGCCGCGGTGACGACACCGACCGGCGCGTCAACCGGCTCTATCTGAAGAAGGCCGCGCGGCCGCTGCTCGCCAAGCTTGCCGTGCTGCGCGGCGAGCTGACCGACACCGCCCTCGAGGGCATCAGCCCTGAAGAAGCCGAGCGGCTGATGACCCATCTCGAAGCCATCAAGGAAAATATCAGAAATGCCCTGCAGTCGCTCTGCGACGAGCAGCGAAAGGAGCAGCGTTATGGCTGAGCCCGCCCTGAAACTCGCCCCGGACCAGAAGGCCAATCCGGATGCGGCGCCGCCGGCAGCGGCGGCCGCCAAGCCCGCACGTCCCGGATTTCTGCGCCGCTATCGCCGCACGCTGCTGCTGGTGGTGCTGCCGCTCGCCGCTGCGATCGGCGGCCTCGCGCTATATCTCAACGGCGGCCGCTACGTCACCACCGACGACGCCTATGTCGGCGCGCAGAAGGTGCTGATCACGCCCGACATCTCCGGCAAGATCATCAAGGTCGTCGTCAAGGAAGGCCAGCAGGTCCAGAAGGGCGACGAGCTGTTCGAGATCGATCCGGTGCCGTTCCGGCTGGCGGTCGACCAGGCCAAGGCGGCGCTGGAGCAAGCGCGGACCAGCTATGACAATCTCACCGCCAACATCAAGATCTACGGCCAGATGCTCGACCTCGCCCAGCAGGGGATCGACCTGAAGCAGAAGGACGTCGAGCGCAAGCAGACGCTCGCCAAGAACAATTTCGGCTCGCAGCTCGATCTCGACAACGCCGCCAACGCGCTGGTCACGGCGGGCGCGCAGGCGCAGTTCATCAAGCAGCAGCTGTCGAACGCCAGGACGCAGCTGCTCGGCAATCCCGACCTGCCGATGGAGCAGTTCCCGCCCTACGTCCAGGCCAAGGCCAAGCTCGAGGAGGCGCAGCGCGACCTCGACCACACCACCTTGCGCGCGCCGATGCCGGGCATCGCCACCCAGGTCGACCAGATCCAGCTCGGCCGCTTCGTCACCGCGGGCACGCCGGTGTTCTCGGTGATCGACGTCAGCAATCCCTGGGTCGACGCCAATCCGAAGGAGAGCGACTTCACCTATGTCGCGGTCGGCCAGCCGGTCGAGCTCGACGTCGACGCCTTCCCGAACCACCGCTTCAAGGGCACCGTCGGCTCGCTGTCGCCGGGCACCGGGGCGCAGTTCGCGATCCTGCCGCCGCAGAATGCGACCGGCAATTTCGTCAAGGTGGTGCAGCGCGTGCCGATCCGGATCTACTTCGACAAGAGCGACAAGTTCGTCGCCAGGCTGAAGGCGGGCATGAGCGTCAACGTGTCGGTCGATACCGGCCATGAGCGCACGCTGGCCGGCCTGTTCGGGTCGGCCCACGCGGCGGACAAGGAGGAGTAGCGCCATGACCGCGCCGGCAGCCTCATCGGCGGTTCCGGGCTTTCGCCGCAACATGGTGACGATCTGCGCCATGACGGCGACGATCATGCAGGCGCTCGACACCACCATCGCCAACGTCGCCCTGCCCTACATGCAGGGCACGCTGTCGGCCTCGCAGGACCAGATCAACTGGGTGCTGACGTCCTACATCGTGGCGGCCGCGATCATGACCGCGCCGGTCGGCTGGATCGCCAACCGTTTCGGCCGCAAGCGCACCTTCATCGTCTGCTCGGCCGGCTTCACCATTGCGTCTGTCATGTGCGGGCTCGCCCAGGACATCACCCAGATGGTGCTGTTCCGCCTGCTGCAGGGCGTGTTCGGCGCGGCGCTGGTGCCGCTGTCGCAGGCGGTCATGCTGGACAGCTACGCGCTGCACGAGCGCGCCAAGGCGATGGCGATCTGGGGGATGGGCGTGATGCTCGGCCCGATCATGGGCCCGTCGCTCGGCGCCTGGCTCACGGAGACCTATTCCTGGCACTGGGTGTTCTTCGTCAACCTGCCGTTCGGCGCCGTCACGGTGCTCGGGCTGATGGCGTTCATGGAGGAAACCAACCCGAATGCGGAGCTGACCTTCGACTGGTTCGGCTTCGCCGCGCTCGCCATCGGCATCGGCTCGCTGCAGATCGCGCTCGACCGCGGCGAGGACCAGGGCTGGCTGGAGAGCAACGAGATCATCATCGAGTTCATCGTCGCGGCTGTCGGCTTCTATTATTTCCTGGCGCATTCGCTGACCACGAAGCGGCCGTTCATCCAGTTCGCGCTGTTCAAGGACCGCAATTTCGTCGGCGGCTGCGTGTTCATGACGGTCATGGGCCTGGTGCTGTTCTCGACCATGGCGCTGTCCTCGCCTTACTTGCAGAACGTCATCGGCTATCCCATCATCACCGCCGGCGTGCTGCTGGCGACCCGCGGCTGCGGCACCTTCGTCGCGATGATGCTGGTCGGGCGTCTGCTCCGCTACATCGAGGCGCGCACGCTGATCATCGTTGGCTTGGCACTGACGGCGCTGTCGCTGTTCGAGATGACGGCGTGGACCGACCAGACCGGAGTGCCCGAGATCATCACCATCAGCATCATGCAGGGGTTCGGCTTCGGCCTCGTCTTCGTGCCGCTGTCGACGGTCGCGTTCCTGACCCTGCCGGGCGCGCTACGCACCGATGGAACCTCGATGCTGACCCTGGTGCGCAATGTCGCGAGCTCGATCGGCATCTCGATTGCGATTGCGCAGCTCACCGAGGGAACCCGGCGGAACCACGCGATCCTGGTCGAGCACATCAACCCGTTCAATCACGCTCTGCAGATGCCGAACGTGAAGGGTTTCTTGAACCTGTCCACCGATGCCGGGCGGGCGATGGCGGATGCGATGGTCATGGTACAGGCGCAGATCCTGGCGTTCTCGCACGACTACCAGCTGGTGATGACGTTCATCCTGGTGTCGATCCCGCTCGCCGTGATGATCGGCTCGACCCGGACCGCGCTGCGTGCGCAGTCCGCCCCGGCCGATCACGCGGTGATGGAGTAATGGTGGAGGGGAGCATGCGTGCGATGTTCGGACGCAGTGTGCGCGGATAGCAAAAAGGTGACCGCGACGTGATGGATTTGTAACTTCAATCCGGCGCGTTTCCGGCTATCCTATCACTACCCCACTCGGCTCTCTGCGTATGAGTTGCGCGCAGAGACCGCACTTCATGAGCGCCCCACTCGTGATGTGCCGGGCGGGGGCGGTGGCTCCTCCAGCGCCGCCCCCAGCCCAGGGGGGAATTTTTCCCGCGGATGCGGTGGATCTGTTCTCGCCGATCGGCGTTTCCCGCATACACCAGTTCACAAAACCACGTCCGGTGCTTGTCGCACGACCGCGTCAACATCGAGCCTGCCTCAAGACAGATCACGCGGTATGGGTCCCGGATCTGCGCCCACCAACGCTGCGCGTTGGCGGGCTTGTCCGGGATGACGACCTTTGTTTTGAGCGCCGGTTGAATTCTCGTCGCCAGCCCCACCCTCCGCTGTCGTCCCGGCGAACGCCGGGACCCATACCGCGTGATGTCACTTGGGGCAGGCTGATCATTGATCCCTGTACCTACGGCGACGGTGCCGCGACCGGCAACGGCTCAACCGTCGCCGCGCCGTTCGCCCCCTTCGGCAGGACCACGCCCGCGAGCGCCTGCACCGGATCGTCGCCCGGCTTGAAGCCGGACTGCACCAGGATCTCGTCGATCAGGGGCTTCAGTGCATGCACGCGCAAGAGCTCGCCGGCGAGGCCTTCGCCGAAGCCGACATTGCCGCCTCCGGCGCCATTGCCATTGCCGCCGAACGCGCCGCCGGTGTGCAGGATGCGGACGTCCTTCAGGTTGGCAATCGGCTTCACCATCTCCCCGAGCGCCGCGGGCATCGTAGCGATGCGCTGCTTGGCGAGCTCGAAATCGATCACGTTGCTGCCGAGCTTGTTCTGCGCCTCGTTCTTCATCAGGATGACGGCAGCCTCCGCCTCGCCGATCTCGCGTACGCCGACGGCCTTGATCTTGTTGGCCTCGGCCTCGGCTTCGGCCAGCGTCTTGGCCGCCTCGCCGCGATCGACCGCCGCGCGCTTTTCCGCCTCGGCTGCGACGGTAATGCCGGTCGAACGCTGCTCGGCCTCCTTCCGCGCGGCCATGACTGCGGTCTGGCGTTCGCGATCGGCGATCTCGATGGCGCGTGCCGTCGTCACCTTTTCCTCTGCTGATACCGCGAGCGCCTCGGCGGCCTTGGCGACCGCGCGCGCCTCGGAGGTTTCCTTGCTCTTGGTCGCAATCTGGATGTCGTTGTCCTGGGTCGCGATCTGGATCTCGCGGTCGGCGTCGGTCTTGCGCCGGTTGATGGCGAGGTTGCTCTCGATCGTCGCGGTCTCGCGCACCTTCAACGCCTCGGCTTCGCGCTGCGCGATCCTCTGCTGCGCCTCGATGCGGGCGTTCTCCTCGGTCTGCCACGCCGTCTGCGTCGCGCTGGCGACCTCGGCGCGCGTGCTCGCGGTCTTGTTGGCGATATCGCGCTCCTGGCTGAGCTCGGCTTCCTTCTTGGTGCGCTCGATCTGCAAGGTGAGCTGGCGCGCCTCGAGATCCTTCTGCGCGATCGCCACCTCGTTGTCGCGTACGATCGCGTTGCGGTCGCGGCGCCGCGTCTCGGTCACGGTCTTCAGCAGGGTCAGGCCCTCGGCATCGAAGAAGTTCTCGGCGTTGAAGAACGAGATGTCGGTCTGGTCGAGCTTGGTCAGCGACACCGATTCCAGCTCCAGGCCGTTCGACTGCACGTCGGCCTCGACGGCGGCCTGAACGTGCTTGACGAAATCCGAGCGCTTCTCCTGCAGCTCCAGCAGTTCCATCGTCGCCGAGACCGAGCGCAGACCGTCGACGAACTTGGCCTCGACCTGGTCGCGCAGCGCCTCGGCATCATTGGTGACGGCGCCGAGCGTCTGCGCCGCGAGCGCGATCGAGTCGACATCCGGCTTCACGCGAACATAGAACTCGGCGTCGATGTCGACGCGCATGCGGTCCTTGGTGATCAGCGAGTCCTTCTTGGAGCGCTCGACCCGCAGTCGCAGCGTCTTCAGGTTCACGCGGGCAACCGAGTGGAAGATCGGCAGCACCACAGCGCCGCCGTCGAGCACGACCTTCTTGCCGCCGAGGCCGGTGCGGACGAAGGCCTCGTCGCGGGTAGAGCGGTGATAGAGCACGGCGAACACCGTGCCGAGAACGACCAGCAGCACGACGCCGATCGACGCAGGCAGAACCAGATCAAACATGGTGGCTTACTTTCGGGTTGGGGAAAGTGTCGTGAGCGAAACTGACTTGGAGCTACTTGGAGCTACTTGGAGCTACGGTGTTTTGGAGCTCGTGAGATCGTCGGCCGCCGCGATCGCGATGAAGCGGCCATCCTTGCGGTCGACGAGAAGAACCGGCGCGCCCACCGGCAGCGGCGGCGAATCCGGCGCGGCCGACGCCGTCACCGTGTGCCAGTTTCCGTGGACGTCCTTGACGCGGACACGGCCCGGCAGCCCGCCATCGAGCGGACCGACCGCGACCTCGCCGGTACGGCCGACGAGATCGGACAGGCCGACCGCATAGCTCTCGTCCTGCGGCACCAGCCGCGCCGCATAGCGCGTCGCGCTGCGCAGCAGAGGCACGGTGATGACGGCGGCGAGCGCGCCCGCGGCGGAGGGCGGCAGCGCCACCGCGACGAGCCGTGCGGCATCCTGGACGAGAAAGCCTGCAATCGAGAAGATGCCGAGGCCGAGCAGGATGCAGATCATCAGCGGCACGCCGCCGACGTTGATCCAGGACAGCACCTGGCCGATCCCGGTATTGTCGCCGTCATGGCCGAGATCGATGGCGTGGCCGAACAGCTCGCTGATCGACAGCCCGAGCAGCATCGAGCCAACCTCGATGCCGCCGACCAGCACGATCATCACGGCCGCCACTGCGAACGGCCGCACCTCGGGTTGCATGAAATGGTCAACGATGGTCATGGGACGACGCGCCCCGCCCGCTCAATTCTGCGACTTCAGACGCGCCAGCCGCTCGGCGATGTCCTTGTCGCGCTTCAGCTTCGACAAGTCGTCGATGTCGGGGGACGATGGGATGCTCTCGGGAACACCGGTCGCGCGCGCGATCGCCCGGGAGGCGCGCGCGGCCTTGGCGAGGCCGGCATCCTCGCTCTTGCGTCCGCCCGCCTTCGGCTGCATGGCCAGAGCTTCGCTGCGTTCGAGCTCGGCCAGCCGCATCTCGGCGTCCTGCAGACTAGACAGGATCGCGCGCAGGCTGGTCAGCACCGCGTCGATGCGCTCGGCATTCTCGTCGATCGCCTTCGACAGCACCTCGAACTGCGCCTCGAGATCCATCTGCCGGGCGATGCCGGCACGGGCGAGATCATCGCGGTTCTCGGTGATCGCCAGGCGGATCTGCTCGCTCAACACCGTCGTCTCGCGCTCGATCTCGGCGCGGCGCGCATTGAGCCGATATTCCTCGGCGCGCGCGGCGGCGAGGCTGTCGCGCTGCTCGCGCTCGGCCTGCTCGATCTCGCGGATCGCCTGCTTGACCAGCGCGACCTTGTTGTTGTCCTCGGCTTTCTCGATCGCCCCATAGGCGATCCCGGCGATGAGGCGCCCGGCGCGTGACAGGAGCGTGTCGGGAGCCGGCGCGTGTTCGGCGAGCATGACGTTGTCCTTTCGTGGGCTGCGGTGAGCATGTGAGGCGGTGACGCCGAAAGCGATTTCGAAGTCACCGTCGGTGGTGCGGACGAGTTGCGCTTGTGTCGCGTGGGGCCAGCCTGCGGCGTAGCCGGTCACCTCGAAGGGAATCGTGAAGCGGCCGAGCACGGTGCCGAGCGACAGATTGGAGGCGTCCCTGACATTCACCAATCGGTCGTCGAGCGGCAGCCGCGGGTTGGACGCGGCGCGATACGCCGCGCGGTCGCGCAGGCCGAGCGTGACCAGCCGCGACGGCAGCCGGGTGGCCTTGCGAATGGGTTCATAGGCATGGCCGTGCAGCGCGACGAGGTTGGCGCCGATGCCCTTGGCGGCGGCGATCTCGTCGAGCATGTCCATCATCCGGGCATAGTCGGCAAAGGTGGCCTCGATCGCGTCCCGTGCCTCCGGGGAGAGCAGGAGACGGTAGCGAACAGCCTGATCGTGGACGTTTCCGGCCATGGGGAACATCAAAGCACGAAAATTGTGCTTTAGCAAGTCACCCCTCGATCGAGAGATGCCGCACCCTTCCATGACCACGCCGAACGCCATGCCCATGCGGATTTGTCGCGCCGACCCGAGCCGACGTTCTGAACGGCGCGAACAATCTCTGGTGATCGTTAAGACGGCTTATCCGCGCGACTGTAGCTGCGAAGCACTCGCGCGTGATGAGGTTGCGATGCCGCCGAGCCGGTTCACCGGGGTTCGAGCGCGGCGCGCGATCAGTCCAGCAACGCGCGGCAACCGAGATCGTCGAAGGCGAGGAAGATGCGCTCCAGATTGTTCCACCAGATCACCGGCGGAAGCTGGATTGCCCAGTGCGAGACCGGCTGAGCGACGTGCAGGAGCACGGCGAGGCGATAGTCCTCTTCAAGCGCCGCCCGGTCGTAGCCGGCCACGCCGGCTGCGACCAATGTCTGATGATAGATGTCGAGCAGCGGCCGCTCGATCTGCGCCCGCCGATCGGGATAGAGCTGCAGCGCGAGCATGTAGGCGAGATCGTTGGCGGGCACGCCGACACGCCACTGGTCGAAATCAAACGCGCGCACGTCGTCGTGGCCCGCCACCTTGGGCACCAGGAAATTCCAGACATGCGCGTCGCCATGCAGGATGCTGAGGTTTCGCCGCGAAACATAGCGTTCCGCGAGCCGCGGCGTCGCCGCCATCAGGCGCTCGTAGACGGCGCGCCGGTCTGCGCTCAGGCGGTCCCCCATGTCATCGGCGAAGCGTTCATAGCGGCCGGCAAAAATCCTGCTGCGCTCAGCCCTCTCGTCCGCCGTCGTGAAGCTGCCGATCGATACGCCAAGCCGCGGATCGTCCCACCACGCCGCCTGCAGCCGCGCCAGCGCCCGCACGATGCCTTCGGCATGCGGCAGAGCGGGCGGCACCGGCCATGGCGTCGCCGTCTGGTGTGTGTCGGTGAGATCCTCGAGCAGCAAATGCCAGGTGAGCGCCGCTTCGTCCCACGCGCCGCCGTAACAGCCGGGCACCAGGCCCTTCGGCATGAGCCGCGCCAGCCCGCGATAGAAGTCGACCTCGTGGCGTCCGCCCCGCCACAGCGTCTTGGCGAAGGCCGGCATGGGAGTTTTCAGGATCAGCGTCTCCGGCGCATCCGGAGCGGCACCGCTGTAGGACACACCGAGGCGGATGATGCGCGATATCAGCATCGGCCGGTCGCTGATCACGGTGACGTCTGAGACCGCCCCGGAGGCGAGCACGCCCGCCTCACGCATCGTCGCCGTCAAGGCGTCGGGCTGGGCAACGGACGGCAAGTCGGTCGAGGACATGTCGGTCGAGGACATGGGCGCGCCCCTGCTCGGGAGACGGGATCAACATACCTGCAGCGAACCCACGCGCAAGGCTATTTGTAGGACAGGTCAATCTCACCCAGGTCGCGCGCCGCGTAGATGACGCGGTTCGCTTCGATTGTAAGGAAGCCGCTTCCCCACATCCGATGTCGTCCCGGCCAAGCCCTGGCGTCGCGCAGCGGCGGCAGGGCGCAGAGCCGGGATCCATAGCCACAGGCCGTTGTGAGGCGAAGACTCGGAGTTGCGATCCTGCCTCGAACGTCGCCCGGGAGTATGGGTCCCGGGTCGGCGCACGCCAGCGCTTCGCGCCGACGTGCTTGCCCGGGACGACACCGAATTCGTAGCGATGAAGCCGGCCGTGCTACTTGATCGGTGCGCGCGGCAGCTTGGTGTCGCCGATTTCCATGCGGTAGACATGATCGAGCGAGTACCAGGGCGCAGTGACGTCGGGCTCGGTCGGATGCGGCGCGTCGTGGCGAGTGAAATTGCCGAGCAACGCCTGGGTGACGCCGAACTGCACGTCGCTGTCGATGTGCGGGTCGGTGGGGTCGTAGACCTGCGAGATCAGCACCTTGAAGCCCTGCTTGACGATCAGCGCATGCAGATGCGCCGGGCGATAGGGATGACGGCCCTGCGCCTTCAAGAGCCGGCCGACGACGCCGTCGGTCGGAATGGGATAGCCGATCATCATGACCGAGCGGAACCAGAAGCGGCCGTCGGCGTCGGTGGTGAGCTTGCCGCGCAGGTTCATGTCGGCCTGCTCGGGATCCTGGTTCTCGTAGTAGCCGACCGGAGACGCATGCCAGACGTCGACCTCGGCGCCGGCGACCGCCGCGCCATGGGGATCGACGACGCGTCCATGGACGAACAGCGCCGGGCCCGGCGTCGCCGAGCGCACGATCGAGCCGCCATTCGCGGTCTCAGGCGAGTTCAGCCGCCAGAACGGGCCGAGCAGCGACTGCGCCGTCTCGGTGTTGCCGCCATCGCCATTGTTGAGCAGGCAGACCAGCGGCGAGACGCCGAGCGAGCCGGCCATCAGCACCACTTCGTTGTGCGTGTCGTTGGTGCGCTGGCCCAGTTCGGCGATGATGGCCGCAGCCTCCCGGAATTCGGCCTCGGTCAATCTGACATCGCGGACGAAGCCGTGCAGATGCCTGATCAGCGACACCATGATTTCGCGCAGCCGCGGGTTGGAGGTCTGCTCCATCACTGCCAGCACGGCGGGGGTGACATCCTGTTCGCGGGAGATGGTCATGGTGCAGTCCCTCGGCATTCTCCGTCATTGCGAGGAGCGAAGCGACGAAGCAATCCAGGGCTGCGTGTGCGACTCTGGATTGCTTCGCTTCGCTCGCAATGACGCCGGAGCGTCAGTTGATCATCTCGACCGCCAGCGCAACGCCCTGGCCGACGCCGACGCACATGGTGGCGAGCGCGCGTTTTCCCCCGCGGACTTCCAGGCCGTGCACGGCGGTCATCGCGATACGCGCGCCGCTCATGCCGAGCGGATGGCCGAGCGCGATGGCGCCGCCATGCGGGTTGACGAAATCGGCATCCTCGGCGACGCCGAGCTGGCGCAGACAGGCGATGCCCTGGGACGCAAACGCTTCGTTGAGTTCGATCAGGTCGAAATCGGTGATCTTCAGGCCGAGCCGCTCCATCAGCTTGCGCACGGCCGGCACCGGGCCGATGCCCATGATGCGCGGCGGCACGCCGGCCGAGGCGAGCCCGAGCACGCGCGCGCGCGGCGTCAGGCCGTGCTTCTTCACGGCTGCTTCCGAGGCAAGGATCATGGCGGCCGCGCCGTCATTGACGCCCGACGCATTGCCCGCCGTGACGGTGCCGGGATTGCGCACGATCGGCTTCAGCTTGGCGAGATTTTCGAGCGTGGTTTCGGGACGCGGATGCTCGTCTTTGTCCACCGTGATCGGCCCCGCCTTGCCGCCGGGGACCGACACCGGCGTGATCTCGGCGGCGAAATAACCGGACGCGATCGCCTGGCCGGCGCGCTGCTGGGAGCGGATCGCGAACGCATCCTGGTCGGCGCGCGACACCTGGAATTCCTCGGCGACGTTCTCGCCGGTCTCCGGCATCGAATCGACGCCGTACTGCTGCTTCATCAGCGGATTGATGAAGCGCCAGCCGATCGTGGTGTCGAAGATCTCGGCCGAGCGCGAGAACGCTTCGGTCGCCTTGCCCTGCACGAACGGCGCGCGGGTCATCGATTCGACGCCGCCGGCAATCGCGAGATCGACCTCGCCGGCGCGGATCGCGCGGCCCGCGGCGCCGACCGCATCGAGGCCCGAGGCGCAGAGGCGGTTGAGCGTCTGGCCTGGAATGGAATCGGGCAGGCCCGCGAGCAGCAGCGCCATGCGCGCGACGTTGCGGTTGTCCTCGCCGGCCTGGTTGGCGCAGCCGAAGAACACCTCGTCGACCGCCGCCCAGTCGAGATTCGGATTCTTGGCCTTCAGCGCTTTGAGCGGCGTCGCCGCGAGATCGTCAGTGCGCACCTTGGCGAGCGCGCCGCCGAAGCGGCCGATCGGGGTCCGTACCGCATCACAAATGAACACGTCGCGCATCGCTCTCTCCCGGGGATATCGGTGGTTTCTGATCAGAATTGACGGCGGTTTTAGGAGTGCGCCGGGGGCAGGTCAAATGACGGGAACGCGGGGTGGTATGCGCCGACAATGGCGTGCGCGCCGTGTTCACACAGGCGGTCCGCCCCCTCCCCGCCTGCGGCGGGAGGTTGCAGCAACGCAGACCGCCCCGACCGGCAACTTTAACGCACACCGTGGCTCCAACCTCGCCGTCATTCCGGGACGGCGCGCGAAGCGCGGCGAACCCGGAATCCATTGGGCCGCACAACCTGACGCACGATGGATTCCGGGTTCGTGCTGCGCACGCCCCAGAATGACGCCGGTGATCATCTCTAGCGCTCGTCCAAGGACAGATTGCCATCGTGGAAAACCGGGACATCGGCTGCAAAGCGGTAGGACCGTCCGGGCAAATTGGCTAGTTTCCGCGCCATGACGATCCAGCAGCCCATCTCCGCCCCGGTTCCACCAGAAGCCGCGCCTGCCGAGGCGACGGCCAAGCTCACGCCGATGATGGAGCAGTATCTCGACATCAAGGCGGCGCATCCCGGGCTGATGCTGTTCTACCGGATGGGCGATTTCTACGAGCTGTTCTTCGAGGACGCCGAGGTCGCCTCGAAGGCGCTCGGCATCGTGCTGACCAAGCGCGGCAAGCACCAGGGCGCTGATATCCCGATGTGCGGCGTGCCGGTCGAGCGCTCCGAGGATTATCTGCATCGCTTGATCGCGCAAGGCATCCGCGTCGCCGTCTGCGAGCAGATGGAGGATCCGGCCGCGGCGCGGGCGCGCGGCAACAAGAGCGTGGTCAAGCGCGGCGTGGTGCGCGTGGTGACGCCGGGCACCTTGACCGAAGACAATCTGCTCGACGCGCGCGCCAACAACTACCTGCTGTCGATCGCGCGCAGCCGCGGCTCGTCCGGCGGCGACCGGCTCGGACTCGCCTGGATCGACATCTCGACCTCGGATTTCATCGTCACCGAATGTGCGTTTGCCGAGTTGACCGCGACGCTAGCGCGCATCAATCCCAACGAGGTCATCGTCTCCGACGCGCTATACTCGGACCAAGCGTTCGAGCCGGTGCTGCGCGAGCTTGCCGCCGTGACGCCGCTGACGCGCGACGTGTTCGATGGCGCCACCGCTGAGCGGCGGCTGTGCGACTACTTTGCCGTGGCCACCATGGATGGCCTCGCGGTGCTGTCGCGCCTGGAAGCGACCGCGGCGGCCGCCTGCGTCACCTATGTGGAGCGCACGCAAGTCGGCCAGCGCCCGCCGCTGGCGCCGCCCGCGCGCGAGGCGACCGGCAGCACGATGGCGATCGACCCGGCGACCCGCGCCAATCTCGAACTGACCCGCACGCTCGCCGGCGAGCGCCGCGGCTCGCTGCTCGACGCCATCGACTGCACGGTGACGTCGGCCGGCTCGCGGCTCCTCGCCCAGCGCCTCGCCGCGCCGCTGACGGAGCCGGCGCAGATCGGCCGCAGGCTCGATGCGGTGAATGTGTTCGTCGCCGACAGCGCCGCGCGCGAGGATATCCGCTCCATCCTGCGCGGCGCGCCCGACATGACGCGCGCGATGGCGCGGCTGTCGGTCGGCCGTGGCGGACCACGCGATCTCGCCGCCTTGCGCGACGGCATTCTTGCCGCCGACCACGCACTGGCGCGGCTCGGCGCACTTGATCAGCCCCCGCAAGAGATCGCATCGGTCATGTCCGCGCTGGCGCGGCCGGCGCGTGCGCTGGCCGAGGAATTCGCCCGCGCGCTCGACGAGCAGCTGCCGCTGATCAAGCGCGACGGCGGCTTCGTGCGATCAGGCTATGATGCGACGCTCGACGAGACGCGCAATCTGCGCGACGCCTCGCGCCTCGTCGTCGCCTCGATGCAGGCGCGCTACGCCGACCAGACCGGCGTCAAGGCGCTCAAGATCCGGCACAACAACGTGCTCGGCTATTTCGTCGAGGTCACTGCGCAGCACGGCGACAAGCTGATGTCACAGCCGTTGAACGCGACCTTCATCCATCGCCAGACGCTGGCCGGCCAGGTACGCTTCACGACGTCGGAGCTCGGCGAGATCGAGGCCAAGATCGCCAACGCCGGCGAGCGCGCGCTCAATCTCGAGCTGGAGATCTTCGACCGGCTGTGCGCACAGGCGCTGGCGATCGGCGACGATCTGCGGGCCGCCGCACATGGCTTTGCCATGCTCGATGTCGCCACCGCACTCGCCAAGCTCGCGGTCGACGACAACTACGTCCGCCCGGAGGTCGATGGCTCGCTCGGCTTCGCCATCGAGGGCGGCCGGCATCCGGTGGTGGAGCAGGCGCTGAGGCGCGAGGGCCAGCCGTTCATCGCCAATTCCTGCGATCTGTCGCCGACGCCGGGACACAAGAGCGGCCAGCTCTGGCTGCTGACTGGTCCCAACATGGCCGGCAAGTCGACCTTCCTGCGCCAGAACGCGCTGATTGCCTTGCTCGCACAGATCGGCTCGTTCGTGCCGGCGAGCCGCGCCCGCATCGGCATCGTCGATCGGCTGTTCTCGCGCGTCGGCGCCGCCGATGATCTGGCGCGTGGACGCTCGACCTTCATGGTCGAGATGGTCGAGACCGCCGCGATCCTCAACCAAGCCGGCGAGCGTGCGCTGGTGATCCTGGACGAGATCGGACGCGGCACTGCGACGTTCGACGGCCTCTCGATCGCCTGGGCGGCGATCGAGCATTTGCACGAGAGCAATCGCTGCCGCACGCTGTTCGCGACGCACTATCACGAGCTGACCGCGCTCGCCGCCAAGCTGCCGCGGCTGTTCAACGCCACCGTGCGCGTCAAGGAATGGCAGGGCGACGTCGTGTTCCTGCACGAGGTGCTGCCCGGCTCCGCCGACCGCTCCTACGGCATCCAGGTGGCGAAGCTCGCCGGCCTGCCGCCGGCGGTGATCAGCCGCGCGAAGTCGGTGCTGGCAAAGCTGGAAGCCGCCGACCGCGGCCAGAACGCGCGCGCACTGGTCGACGACCTGCCGCTGTTCGCAGTCCCGTCGCGCGCAGCCGTGGAGCCTGCGATGTCGAAGGAGACGGAAGAGCTGATCGCCGCGGTGAAGGACCTGCATCCCGACGAGATGACGCCGCGCGAAGCGATGGACGCGCTGTACCGGCTGAAGGCGAAATTGCCGCGCAGCTGATGAGTTTCTCCGTCATTCCGGGGCGCGCGTCAGCGCGAGCCCGGAATCCATTTATCGTCAGTGCGTGCTGCCCGATGGATTCCGGGCTCGCGCTTCGCGCGCCCCGGAATGACACCGGTGGTGGGAAGGCAGGTGCGGCCTCAATCACCGTCATTGCGAGGCGCCCTTGCGCCGAAGCAATCCAGGATCCCACCCGAGCCCCTGGATTGCGTCGCTGCGCTCGCAATGACGGAGGAGGAGGAGAGAGCTAGCGGGTTACGGCCGCCTTCCGCCGCCCCAGCCACCACAGCCCCAGATTCCAGCCGACGCAGGTCGCCAGCGCGCCGCTCAGGCCGGCCACCGCACCGAGGTGCAGGCTGCCGAGATGCAGCACGATGATCGCGAGCGAGAAGCCGATCAGGCCCCAGGCGCCGTTGGCGAGCACGGCGGCGGTGGCCGGGCCGCCGATGCGCGGCTGCAGGATCAGCATCATCGAGGTGAAGACGATCGGAAACAGCGCGAGAATTCCGGAGACGCTCGGGCCGGCCCAGCCTGACACGGATGTGACCGTGGCCACGAGCGTCGCAACCAAGCATGCGCGCAGTGGTACGTCGTACCAGCGCCGTGTGATCAGCGGCATCTTCGCATGACGATAGCGCTGCAGCAGCGGCAGGCAGATTACGAAAGTGACGGCGTTGGCGGCGATGCCCATCAGAAGCGTCCACTGCACGCTCTTGATCAGCGATGCGAGCCCCAGCCAGACCGCAACCGCCGTGGCGCTCGCCACCAGCACGTTGTGACGCTGCGCCAGCACCGCATAGGCGAGGCTGAGGAAGATGGTCGCAGCGTTGATCGGCAGGCTGCTCAGCGCGCCCTGCGCGATGAAATCAGCGTCGTGATCGAGCGCCAGGAACACGTAGGTCGGTCCCGCCGAGATCGGCAAGGTCGCGACCAGCGCGCCGATCACCGGTCCGGTGCGCTCGGCGATCATCGATGCCGACACCACGAACGACGCGGCGATCGCCATGCGCAAGCCGAGTAGCAGCAGGAAGGATGGATCGAGGGACATGTTCAGCCGTCGTCCCGGGCAAGCGGACGGCGGCGATGCGCAGGCATCGCCGCAGGAAGCGCTGACCCGGGACCCATAACCACAGGCGGTGATGGGAAGGAGAAGATTGGAGTGACCAGCCGGGGCAACCATTGCCGACGGTGGTTATGGGTCCCCGCGTTCGCGGGGACGACACCGTGACTAGAGGCTACGACGCCACCCGCTTCAAACTCACCGACACCTTCGGGCCGTTCTTGATGGTCTGATAGACCACGCAATAGCGCTCGGTGAGCTTGAGCAGCAGGTCGAGCTTGTCCTGCGGGGCATCGGTGTCGACCTCGAAGCGCAGGCGGATTTCCTGGAAGCCGACCGGGGCCTCCTTGTCGACGCCGAGCGTGCCGCGGAAGTCGAGATCGCCTTCGGCCAGCACCTGCCCGCTCTTGAGCGGGACCTCGACGGCGGTCGCGACCGATTTCAGGGTGACGCCAGCGCAGGCGACCAGCGCTTCCAGCAGCATGTCGCCGGAGCACAGCTCGAGGCCGGAGCCGCCGGTGGCCGGATGCAGGCCGGCGACGGCCAGCGCGCGGCCGGTCTCGAGCTTGCAGGTCAGGCCGTCGCCGCCGACCTCACCCTTGGCCTTCAGCGTGATCACGGCGGCGGAGGGGTCGGCCTTGTAGCGTTCCTTGATCGGCGCCTGCATGGCGCGCAGCTCTGCAGCATCCATTGTCGTTCTCTCTCCCGGATTCATTTCCGAACAGATGTACCGGGCCGGGGCGCCGCTGTCACCACCACAGCCCGCCGCCGGGCTCACGCCTGCCCTGCGCATCCGGCACCATCCGGTCGAGCGACCTGTCCAGCGCGGTCAGCACGTGGCGCTTGAACTGCTCGAACAGCGGCGCAGTGCGGTCGCGCGGCCGCGACAGGTTGATGGTGATCTCCTCGAACAGCCGGCCGGGATGCGGCCGCATCACCAGCACGCGGTCGGCCAGCACCACCGCCTCCTCGACGTCGTGGGTGACCAGCACCAGGGTCGGGCGCGTGTCGGCCCAGAGGTCGAGCAGATGGTCCTGCAGGTCTTTCCGCGTGAAGGCGTCGAGCGCCGAGAACGGCTCGTCGAGCAACAGCACTTCGGGCTGCGCCACCAGCGCGCGGGCGATGGCGACGCGCTGCGCCTGGCCGCCGGACAATTCGCGCGGCCAGACCTTGGCCTTGTCGGCGAGGCCGACGCGCGCCAGTGCCTTGGCGACGCGCTCGCGGCGCGCGGCAGCGGGCAGCTCGGACAGACCGAAGCCGATATTGTCGGCGACGCTGAGCCAGGGCAGCAGCCGCGGCTCCTGGAAGATGATGCCGACCTTGGCATGCGGCGCCGTGATCGCCTCGCCGTCGAGCGTCACACTGCCGGCGCTGGCACGGTCGAGCCCGGCAATGGCGCGCAGCAAGGTCGACTTGCCGCAGCCGGAGCCGCCGATGATGGCGATGATCTCGCCGAGCTGGATCTCGGACGAGAACCGCTCCAGCGCGTGGACGCCGTTGGGATAGACCTTGGTGACGGATTGGAGCTGCAGCATCACGCCGCCCCGCCCTGGCGTGCAAAGCTGTCCTGCCAGCGCAACAGCGGCGCGGTCGCGATCTCCAGCAGCCAGTCGGTCGCCTTGCCGATGATCGCGAATATGACGATGGCGGCGACGATCTGCGCCGGCTTGCCGAGCTGCTGGCCGTCGATCAGGAGGTAGCCGAGGCCTTCGGAGGCGCCCATGAACTCGGCAGCGACGACGAACATCCACCCCAAACCCAGGCCGACGCGCAGCGCCACGACATAGGCCGGCAGCACCGCAGGCAGGAGGATGCGGCGGATCATGGCCGGGCCGGAGAGGCGGAAGACGCGGCCGACCTCAAAGATCTTGCGGTCGACCGACAGGATCGCGCCGGTCAGCCCGAGATAGACCGGGAAGAACACGCCGACCGCGATCAGCGCCACCTTCGAGGTCTCGAAGATGCCAAGCCACAGAATGAACAGCGGCACCCAGGCAATCGACGGGATCGCGCGCAGCGCCTGCACGGTCGGATCGATCAGCCGGCGGGCGAGGCTCCAGTAGCCGCAGATGCCGCCGAGCAAGGTGCCGGCGGCGACGCCGAGGCCGAATCCGATGCCGACCCGGGTCAGGGTCATCGTGATGTGGCGGGTCAGCTCGCCGGAGCGGGCGAGCTCGGCGATGGTGGTGAAGACCTTTGACGGCGGCGGCACCAGGCGGCCGTTCGACCAGCCGGCCGATACCAGGAGCTCCCAGGCCAGCGCCAGCGACAACGGCAGCAGCAGCCCGAGCAGCGGCCGCGCCAGGCGGGCGAGCCACGGCTGGCTGGCGGATGGAGGAGCGGCAGCCGCGGCGGGCGCCTGCAATTCGACGGTCATGGTCATAGTGAGAACAGCGTCTCGCGTGGGAATGCAAGGTGTGGTGATGGCGCGGATGCGCTGACGGAGGTGAGCGCGCCCCTGGCAGGGGTGAACCGACAGCGGCGCCACAACTTCGGTGTCGCCCCGGCCTCCGCGCCGGGACCCATACGCCGCGGCGGGTGTGTTGGAGCGAGATGCCGCTCCAGGGTGCTCAACAACAGACTGCACGGAGTATGGGTCCCGGATCGGCGCCCGACAACGCTGGCGCGTTGGCGGGCTTGTCCGGGACGACACCGGTTTTTTGTCGCGCTAGCGGTTTTTGTTGCGCTCATCCTGAGGGGCAGCGCGAGTTGCCGGCGAGCGTTGGGCAGCCCTAGTTCGTCGGCAGCGGCACCTGGTCGTCGATCAACGCATCGAGCGTCGCCTTGACATCGACCTTGGCGTCCACCACGCCCGCCTGCTGCAGCGCGAGGCCCGCCGCAAGGATCGACTCGCGCTGCGGCGCGCCGATGCGGCTGTGGGTCAGCTCGGTGCGCTCCTTGAGCTGCTTGTCGACCACCGCCTCCGGCAGCTTGGTCACCGCGATGAAGGTCTTCTTCAGGTCGTCGTAATTGGCCAGCGCGTCCTTGCGCGCGACCTCGTAGGTCGCGAGCACGCGGCGGACGATCTCCGGATTGTCCTTCAGGAACTGCTCGCGGACGTTGAGGATGCCCCAGGTGTTGGCGTCGGCCTTGCGGTAGAACAGCTTGGCGCCTTCCTCGACCTCGGCCTGCGCCATCATCGGATCGAGCCCGGCCCAGGCGTCGACGTCGCCGCGGATCAGCGCCGCCTTGCCGTCGGCATGCTGCAGCAGCACCGGGGTGATGTCCTTGTCGGTCAAGCCCGCGCCGAGCAGCGCGCGCACCAGGAAGATGTGCGGATCGGTGCCGCGGGTGACCGCGACGCGCTTGCCCTTGAGATCGGCCACCGAGGCGATCTTGGAATCCTTGCCCGTCACCAGCGCCGTCCATTCGGGGCGCGAATAGACGTAGATCGACTTGATCGGATTGCCGTTGATCTTGGCGACCAGCGCAGCCGACCCGGCGGTCGAGCCGAAATCGAGCGAGCCGGCATTGAGGAATTCGAGCGCCTTGTTGGAGCCGGCCGACTGCACCCAGACGATGCTGATGCCGTCCTTCGCGAACTCCTTCTCCAAGAGCCCCTTCTGCTTCAGGACCAGCGACACCGGATTATAGGTCGCCCAGTCGATGCGGATCTCCTTCGCAGGCTCGGCGGCTGTTGCAACGCCGCATCCCAGTAGAACCACGGCAGCAAGCCCGGCCAGTCCGCGCCTCGTCACTCCACGCATTCTCATCCCTCCAGATCTCAGAGAACATTGCTGTTGTTTCAACGCGTTATGCCAGGGGCGCGCGAGAATTGTTTTCCCTTTCGACGCCCTTACGAGCATGATCATCATCCTTTGACCGCCGATGACAGCATGGATCGATTGTTGCATTGGAAGTTTCGTGACAGCACAGGCCTTGTTCGATATCCGGTTGCATCCATGGACAGCGTCGCCACAGATTCCAAAGCCTTCACGTCAGACGACTTCGACAGCGCCGGCATCGCCGCGGCCGTCGATGCCCTGGCGCAGCAGCACTCCGGCCGGGAGGACATGTTCCGCGCCGCCGTCGTGCAATTCCTGAAAGCGGAGCTGGTCAAGGCGCGCGCCGCGGCCCAGGCGCAGCTGCTCAAGGACCGCCACGGCCGGCGCTGCGCCGAGCGGCTCTGCTTCGTGCAGGACGAGATCATCCGCGTGCTCTATGCCGCCGCCACCCAGCACCTCTACCGCTCCCAGGTGCCGAGCGGCGCCGAGCGCATGGCTGTCGTCGCGACCGGCGGCTATGGCCGCGGCCTGATGGCGCCGGAGTCGGACATCGATCTCCTGTTCATCCTGCCCTACAAGCAGACCGCCTGGGGCGAGCAGGTCGCCGAGGCCATCCTGTATTCGCTGTGGGACATGGGGCTGAAGGTCGGCCACGCCACCCGCTCGGTCGACGAGTCGATCCGCCAGGCGCGCGGCGACATGACCATCCGCACCGCGATCCTGGAGACCCGCTATCTGGCGGGCGACCGGCCGCTCTATGACGAACTGGTGCAGCGCTTCGACAGCGAGGTGGTGCAGGGCACCGCCGCCGAGTTCGTCGCCGCCAAGCTCGCCGAGCGCGAGGAGCGGCATCGCCGCGGCGGCCAGTCGCGCTACCTGGTCGAGCCCAACGTCAAGGACGGCAAGGGCGGCCTGCGCGACCTGCACACGCTGTTCTGGATCGCCAAATACGTCTATCGCGTGCGCGAGACCGCCGAGCTGGTCGAGCGCGGTGTGTTCGACGCGCACGAATACCGCACCTTCCGCCGCTGCGCCGACTTCCTGTGGTCGGTGCGCTGCAATTTGCATTTCGTCAGCGGCCGGCCGGAGGAGCGGCTGTCGTTCGACCTGCAGCGCGAGATCGCGGTCCGGCTCGGCTACACCAGCCACCCGGGCATGCAGGATGTCGAGCGCTTCATGAAGCACTACTTCCTGGTCGCCAAGGAGGTCGGCAACCTCACCGCGATCCTGTGCGCCAAGCTCGAGGACCAGCAGGCCAAGGCGGCGCCGGTGCTGAGCCGGATGATCTCGCGCCTGAAGCCCGGCAACACCTGGCGGCGCGTGCCCGAGAGCGACGATTTCATCGTCGACAACAACCGCATCAATCTCGCGGCCCCCGACATCTTCAAGCACGACCCGGTCAATTTGATCCGCATCTTCCGGCTCGCGCAGAAGAACAACCTCGCCTTCCATCCGGATGCGATGCGCGCGGTGTCGCGTTCGCTGAATCTCATCAACACCGAGCTGCGCGACGATCCCGAGGCCAACCGGCTGTTCATGGAGATCCTCACCGCCAACGACGCCGAGACCGTGCTGCGGCGGATGAACGAGACCGGTGTGCTCGGTCATTTCATCCGCGCCTTCGGCCGCATCGTCTCGATGATGCAGTTCAACATGTATCATCACTACACGGTCGACGAGCACCTGATGCGCTGCATCGGCTTCCTGCAGGAGATCGAGCGCGGCGGCAACGACGAGTTCGTGCTCGCCTCCGACCTGATGCGCAAGATCCGGCCCGAGCACCGCGCCGTCATCTACATCACCGTGCTGCTGCACGACGTCGCCAAGGGCCGGCCCGAGGACCATTCGGTCGCCGGCGCCAAGATCGCGCGCCGGCTGTGCCCGCGGCTCGGCTTCAACAATGCCGACACGGAGCTGGTCGCCTGGCTGATCGAAGAGCATCTCACGATGTCGACGGTGGCGCAGTCGCGCGACCTGTCCGACCGCCGCACGATCGAGAAATTCGCCGCCGTGGTGCAATCGGTCGAGCAGATGAAGCTGCTGACCATCCTTACCACCGCCGACATCCGCGGCGTCGGTCCCGGCGTCTGGAACGGCTGGAAGGCGCAGCTCCTGCGCACGCTGTACTACGAGACCGAGCCGGTGCTGACCGGCGGCTTCTCCGAGGTCAACCGCGCCAAGCGCATCACCGCCGCGCAGGCCGAATTCCGCAATGCCTTCACCGACTGGCCCGCGAATGAGCTCGAGGCCTATATCGACCGGCACTACCCGGCCTACTGGCTCAAGGTCGAGCTGCCGCGCAAGGTCCGCCACGCCCGCTTCGTGCGGTCGAGCGAGGATGCGGGCCACAAGCTCGCGATCAATGTCGGCTTCGATCCGGCGCGCGGCGTCACCGAGCTGACGATCTTCGCCATGGACCATCCCTGGCTGCTGTCGATCATCGCCGGCGCCTGTGCGTCTGCCGGCGCCAACATCGTCGACGCCCAGATCTACACCACGACCGACGGCCGCGCGCTCGACACCATCGCGATATCAAGGGAATACGAGCGCGACGAGGACGAGGGCCGGCGCGCGACGCGGATCGGCGAGACCATCGAGCAGGTGCTGGAAGGCAAGCTGCGGCTGCCCGACGCCGTGGCGCGACGGACCAACCGCGGCAAGCAGCACAAGGCGTTCTCGGTCGAGCCGGAAGTCACCATCAACAATCAGTGGTCGGAGCTCTACACCGTGATCGAGGTCTCCGGCCTCGACCGCCCCGGCTTGCTCTATGAGTTGACGACCGCAATCTCGAAGCTGAACCTGAACATCGCCTCCGCCCATGTCGCGACCTTCGGCGAGCGCGCCCGCGACGTGTTCTACGTCACCGACCTCTTGGGCGCGCAGATCAACGCGCCGACCCGGCAGGCCGCCATCAGGAGCGCGCTGCTGCATCTGCTGGCGAATGACGGAACGGCGGCACTGCCGGCGGCCTGAGGGGAGAGTGAACGGTCCGGAGTCGCCGTGCGCCGCTCCGGGCAGAGATGATTGAATGATTAAAGGGATCGCCACCACCGGCGCTTCCGATTGGCTTGGGGGAGCCGCACCATGGCACTTGTTGCAAACATCGTCGTCGGACTGATCGGCCTGCTGCACGTCTACATTCTCGTGCTCGAGATGTTTCTCTGGACCAAGCCGGCCGGCTTGAGGGCCTTCAACAACACGCCCGAGCGCGCCGAAGCGACCAAGGTGCTCGGCGCCAATCAGGGCCTCTACAACGGCTTCCTCGCCGCCGGCCTGTTCTGGGGCCTCGCCCACCCGACCCCGGCGTTCGCATTCCAGATCAAGATCTTCTTCCTGCTCTGCGTGCTCGTCGCCGGCCTCTACGGCGCCGCCACCGCCAGCCGCAAGATCCTGTTCATCCAGAGCGTGCCGGCCACCATCGGCCTGGTGCTGGTCTGGCTGGCGGGCTGAGCGCCGATCGAGTGCGCCTGAAGCGATAAAGGCACTTTGCAGCCTCCAACAACCGCCGTCGTCCCGGGCAAGCACGGCGGCGCAACGCGCCGGCGTGCGCCGACCCGGGACCCATAATCCCGGGCAGCGTTCGAGGCACGATCGCCACTCCGAGTCCTCGCCGCACGACGTCCGGTGGCTATGGATCCCGGCTCTGCGCCCCAACGTCGCTGCGCGACGTCAGGGCTTGGCCGGGACGACACCGGATGTGGGGCAGCGGCTTGGCTACAAATTCGGTGTCGTCCCGGGCAAGCACGACGGCGCAAAGCGCCGGCGTGCGCTGACCCGGGACCCATAATCCCGGGCAGCGTTCGAGGCACGATCGCCACTCCGAGTCCTCGTCACACGACGGCCGGTGGCTATGGATCCCGGCTCTGCGCCCTGACGTCGCTGCGCGACGTCAGGGCTTGGCCGGGACGACATCGAATTTGTTGAGCCAGCAAGGCCAGGCCCGCCTTAAGCATCGCCGCGGAACCGCCGCACCCGTGCCCTCCTCGCCTTGCGTCCGCCCAGGCCTTCCTCCACACTGCTCTGCAGCGATGGCGCCCGGCCGGGTAGACCAGCCGCATAACAACACTCAGGAGGAACCCACACCCCATGCGACAGGGAATTTTCCGTTTCGCGGGAGCGGCCGCCTTGGCCGTCACCCTCTCCGTCACGTCAGCCTACGCCCAGAAGAAGTACGATCCGGGCGCCTCGGACACCGAGATCAAGATCGGCCAGACCGTGCCGTTCTCGGGTCCCGCGTCGGCCTATGCCTCGATCGGCAAGACCCAGGCCGCCTATTTCAACATGATCAACGAGCAGGGCGGCGTGAACGGCCGCAAGCTCAAGCTGATCCAGTATGACGACGCCTATTCGCCGCCGAAGGCGGTCGAGCAGGTGCGCAAGCTGGTCGAGGACGACGAGGTGCTGCTGACGTTCCAGATCATCGGCACGCCGTCCAACGCCGCGGTCCAGAAGTACCTCAACGGCAAGAAGGTGCCGCAGTTGTTCGCGGCCACCGGCGCCACCAAGTTCACCGATCCGAAGAACTTCCCCTGGACTATGGGATATAATCCCAACTACTTCACCGAGGGGCGCATCTACGGCCAGTACATTCTGAAGGAGTATCCGAACGCCAAGATCGGCGTGCTCTATCAGAACGACGATCTCGGCAAGGACTATCTCAACGGCATCAAGGCCGGCCTCGGCGACAAGACCGCGATGATCGTGGCCGAAGCCTCCTACGAGGTCTCCGACCCGACCATCGATTCGCAGATCCTCAAGATCAAGTCGGCCGGCGCCGACCTGCTGTTCTCGGCCGCGACGCCGAAGCAGGCCGCGCAGGCGATCAAGAAGCTGCATGAGCTCGACTGGCATCCCGTGCACATCGTCGACATCAACGCCACCTCGGTCGGCGCCGTGATGCAGCCCGCCGGACTCGATGCCTCCAAGGGAGTGATCTCGGTCAACTACGGCAAGGATCCGCTCGACCCGACCTGGAAGGACGATGCCGGCCTGAAGCGTTATTTCGACTTCATGGCCAAGTACTATCCCGAGGGCGACAAGAACTCGAACTTCAATATCTACGGCTACTCCACGGCCCAATTGCTGGTGACCGTGCTGCAGATGTGCGGAGACAACGTGACGCGCGAGAACGTCATGAAGCAGGCGGCGTCGCTGAAGGACGTCGTCGGCGACCTGTCGCTGCCGGGCATGAAGATCAACACCTCGCCGACCGACTACCGCGTCAACAAGCAGCTCCAGATGATGAAGTTCAACGGCGAACGCTGGGAGCTGTTCGGCCCGATCCTGGAAGACAAGGGCCCGGCGGGCTAGTCGCGCTTCTCTCGTCATTCCGGGGCAGCCCGACAGGGCTGAACCCGGAATCCATCTCGCCATCGAACGTGACGCCAAATGGATTCCGGGCTCGCGCTACGCTCGCCCCGGAATGACGGCTTCTCACCGGTAAAGGGCTGCGCGATGGCGCAGCCCTTTTGCGTTGCGGCACGGATTGCGCTCGATCGTCGCGCCACGCAGCGTTGCGTTGCCGACTTGCTTCCTCCACACTCTCGTGCAGCGATGGCGACGTAAGAAGAAAAACGACCATCGACAAACATCACCGGAGGGAGGACTCGCATGAGAACGTCACTGCTCGGTCTCAGCGCCAATGCACGCGTCATGGCGCTCGCTGCATCGCTTGCCATCGCGCTTCCTGCATCATCGGCCTACGCCCAGAAGAAATACGACACCGGCGCCACGGACACCGAGATCAAGATCGGCCAGACCGTGCCGTTCTCGGGTCCCGCCTCGGCCTATGCCGGCATCGGCAAGACCCAGGCCGCCTACCTGAAGATGATCAACGAGAAGGGCGGCATCAACGGACGCAAGCTCAACCTGATCCAGTACGACGACGCCTATTCGCCGCCCAAGGCGGTCGAGCAGGTGCGCAAGCTGGTCGAGGGCGACGAAGTGCTGTTCACCTTCCAGATCATCGGTACGCCGTCGAACGCCGCCGTGCAGAAATATCTCAACGGCAAGAAGGTGCCGCAGCTGCTGGCCTCGACCGGCGCCTCGCGCTTCACCGATCCGCAGAACTTCCCGTGGACCATCGCCTACAATCCGAACTACCAGTCGGAGGGGCGGATCTACGCGAAGTACATTCTCGCCAACCACCCCAACGCCAAGATCGGCATCCTTTACCAGAACGACGACCTCGGCCGCGACTACATCGCTGGTCTCCGCAGCGGCCTCGGCGCCAAGGCCGACTCGATGATCGTCGCCGAAGCGTCCTACGAGCTGTCCGACCCGACCGTCGACTCGCAGATCGTCAAGCTGAAATCATCCGGCGCCGACCTGCTCTACAACGCCTCGACGCCGAAATTCGCCGCGCAGGCGATCAAGAAGCTGGCGGATCTCGCCTGGAAGCCGGTCCACATCCTCGACATCAATGCGAGCCCGGTGTCGGCCACGCTGAAGCCGGCCGGCCTCGACATCTCCAAGGACATCATCAGCACCAACTACGGCAAGGACCCCGCCGATCCGCAGTGGAAGGACGATCCGGGCGTGAAGGCCTATTTCGAGTTCATGGACAAATATTATCCGGAAGGCGACAAGCTCAACACGGTGAACACCTACGGCTACTCGACCGCCGAACTGCTGGTGCAGATCCTGCGCCAGTGCGGCGACGATCTGACGCGCGAGAACGTGATGCGGCAGGCGGCAAGCATCAGGGGCTACGTGCCGAGTCTGGCGCTGCCCGGCCTCTCCATCAACACCTCGCCGACCGACTTCCGCATCAACAAGCAGATGCAGATGATGCGCTTCAACGGCGAGCGCTGGGAGCTGTTCGGCCCGATCATCGAGGACACCGGCGCTGCGGGGTAAGCCACTCTGCTTCCACACCCACAACTGTCATGCCCCGCGCAGGCGGGGCATCCAGTACGCCGCGGCCTCTCGGGCGATCACCACCGCCGCGGAATACTGGGTCACCCGCCTTCGCGGGTGACGACACCGGTTGTGAAAGCGATCACCGTTGCGCCGAAGCGTATCAATCGCTGCTGACGCCAGCCAAGTCGCGCTGCTTCACGACTCGATCGATCAACCCCCACTCCTGGGCCTCGTCCGCCGTCATGAAGTGATCGCGATCCAGCGTGCGCTCGACGTCCTCGTAGCTGCGTCCGCAATGCTCGGCGTAGAGCCGGATCATGCGGCGCTTGGTCTGCTCCATCTCCCGGGCGTGGATCATGATATCAGACGCCTGCCCCTGAAAGCCGCCGAGCGGCTGATGGACGTGGAGGCTGGCATTGGGCAGCGCCGTCCGCTCGCCGGGCTCGCCGGCCATCAGCAGGAACGACCCCATCGACCGCGCCGTCCCCATGCACAGCGTATGCACCGGCGCCTTGACGAACTGCATCGTGTCGTACATCGCGAGCCCTGAGGTGACCACTCCGCCGGGCGAATTGATGTAGAGATGAATCGGCCGCTTCGGGTTGTCAGCCTCGAGAAACAGCAGCTGCGCGCAGACCAGGGCCGAGACGGTGTCGTTGACCTCGCCATTGAGGAACACGATCCGCTCGCGCAGCAGCCGCGAATAGATGTCGAAGGATCGCTCGCCGCGGCTCGACTGCTCGATGACCATGGGGACGAGTTGCATCGTGTCGCGCATGCGCGAGCTCCCGGGTTCGGTGAGTTGCTGAGAAGTTGGAGCGTCAGGCCGCTTGCATCAGGCTGCGCGTGTTGCTGTTCGCAGCCCTCGGCGTCCCCCGCAGCAGCGCCGTGGCAGGCGGGCCGTGGATGATTCTGAGCGTCGTGCCGCCGGCCGCATTGGGCATCAGTTGGAACGTCACGATGCTTTCGAGATAGGGCGGCGCGTCGTCGCGCATGCGATAACGGACTTCCTCGCCCGGCGTTGACGAGACCGGCGCGGCCTCGGCGAGGTCGCCCGAGGGCAGCCACGCGTCGCGCAGCGCCGGGATGCTGATGGCACGCCAGACCTTCTCCGGCGGCGCATCGAGCTCGTAGTCGAGCACGAGCTTGTCGTCCTGCTGGTCCACGTCGAGATCGGTCATTGGTCCATCTCCTTCAGCAGGGTTTTCAGCGCATCGACGCGTGACGGCCAATAGGCGCGGTACTTCGCCAGCCAGCGCGCGATCAGCGCCAGGCCATCGGGATCGACCTCGTAGTTGACGAAACGCCCCTGCCGCTGTTCCCGCACCAGCCCGGCATTGCGAAGCACGGCAAGGTGCTGCGACATCGCCGGCTGGCTGATCGTCAGCCCCTCGCGCAACGCGCTGGCATTCATGCTGCCATCCGCGAGCTTCTCGAAGATCGCGTAGCGCGTCGGATCGGCCAGGGCCTTGAAGATGTCACTCTCGATCATGTCGACACATAAGCAGAAACTTATGTGTCACGCAAGGGCCCGGTCGCAACGAGTGCGGCAGCGCGCCGCCGCGCGCTAATGCGACCGGAAGCGCAGATTCGTCCGCGACAGCTCGCTGATCGAGGTGCATCCCATCAGCCGCATGTCGCGCATGAGCTCCTCGCGCAGCCGGGACAGCGCGCGCTCGACGCCAGCTTGGCCCGCCGCCGCGAGCGGATAGAGATAATAGCGTCCGAGGCCGACGGCCTTGGCGCCGAGCGAGAGCGCCTTGAGGATGTGAGTTCCGCGCTGGATGCCACCATCCATCATCACGTCGATGCGATCTCCGACCGCATCGACGATTTCGGCGAGCTGATCGAACGCGGCGCGGGAACCGTCGAGCTGCCGCCCGCCATGGTTCGACAGGATGATTCCCTTGCAGCCGATGTCGACGGCGCGTCTGGCATCCTCGACGGACATGATGCCCTTGAGGCAGAATGGTCCGTTCCAGTTGCGCACCATGTCGGCGACGTCGTCCCAGGTCATGGAGGGGTCGAGCATCTCGGTGAAGTAGCGGCCGATCGACATCGCGCCGCCGCTCATGTCGACGTGATCCTCCAGCTGCGGCAGCCTGAATCGCTCATGCGTGACGTACTGGATGCCCCACATCGGCTTGATCGCGAATTGCAGCATGCCGGCCGGCGTGAGGCGGAAGGGGATCGAAAATCCGGTGCGCAGATCACGCTCGCGGTTGCCGCCGGTGATGCTGTCGACCGTCAGCATCATGACCTCGACGCCCGCCTCCTTCGCCCGCTGCATCATGGCGTGGTTCAGGCCGCGGTCCTTGTGAAAATAGAACTGATAGACCTGGGGAACATCATGGGCCTTGCGCAGCTCCTCCAGGCTGACCGTGCCGAGCGAGGACACGCCGAACATCGTGCCGATCTTTGCCGCGGCCGCGGCAACGGCGCGCTCGCCCTGATGATGGAACAGGCGCTGCAGGGCGGTGGGCGAGCAGTAGAACGGCGTCGCGAGCTTCTGGCCCATCACCGTCACCGAGAGGTCGATCTCGCGCACGCCACGCAGGACGTTCGGAACGAGATCGCAGCTCTCGAAGCTCTGGCTGTTGCGGCGCAGGCTCGACTCGTCGTCCGCGCCACCATCGATGTAGTCGAAGATCGGCCCGGGCAGCCGCCGGCGCGCAAGCCGGCGGAAATCATGGAAGTTGTGACATTGGCTGAGACGCATCGTTCACCCTCCCTGCTGTTGTTGACCGCCGGCGCGCCGAACCTGGCGGCGCGCCGTCGCTTGTCGCCGCCGCCTCAATGCACCAGGAGCTTGAGCGGCCAGAGATAGGCCTGGCCAAGCACCAGCAGGCCGACGAGCACGGCCAGCGCAAGGCTGTGGAAGAAGACGAAGCGCAGGATGGTGCCCTCGTGGCCGTACCATTTGGTGGCGGTCGAGGCGACGACGATGCTCTGCGCGTCGATCATCTTCCCCATCACGCCGCCGGAACTGTTGGCTGCCGCCATCAGCACCGGATTGAGGCCGAGCTGCTCGGCGCTGATCTTCTGCAGGCCCCCGAACAGCACGTTCGAGGACGTATCGGAGCCGGTGAGAGCAACGCCGAGCCAGCCGATCATGGCGCCGAAGAACGGGTACAGCACGCCGGTTTTTGCCAGGGCGAGACCGAGCGTCGCGTCGGTGCCGGAATATTTGGTGACGAAGCCCAGCGCCAGCATGCAGGCGATCGTCAGCAGCGAGTAGCGCACGATGGCCAGCGTCCTGCCGAACACCCTGACGATCCCGAGCGGGCTATAACCCAGCAGCAGCGCCGACAGCAGCGCCGAGAGGAAGATGCCGGTGCCGGCCGCCGACAGGATGTTGAAGGCGAACACTGCGGGCTCGGGAGACAGCTTCGCCACCACCGGAGGCGCCTTGAGGATCAAATTGTGAAGCCCCTCGACCGGAAAGCGGCCGATCCAGATGCCGTCGAGCCAGGCTTTCACCTGCGGCGTGCCCCAGGCGAACACGAACACCGAGAGAATGATCCAGGGCATCCACGCGCGGGCGATCGCCGCTGTCGAGGTCTTGTCGGGCTGATGCTCATGCTCGTCGTCGGCCTGCGCCTTGCCGAATCCCTCGGGCATGTCCTTCAAGACGCGCTTGGGTGTCCAGACCTGCAGGAAGGCCCACAGGCAGACCATCGAGGTGATGGCGGCGACGACGTCGACCAGCCACGGTCCGTGGAAGTTCGAGACGAGATATTGCGGGACGGCGAAGGAGACACCAGCGACCAGGATGGCGGGCCAGATCTCGAGCATCTTGCGGAAGCCGACGAAGGCCCAAATCAGCCAGAACGGCACGAGCAGCGAGAAGAACGGCAGCTGCCGCCCGATCATGCCGGACAGCGCCTGCAGATCGAGCCCGGTGACCGCCGCGAGCGCGATGACCGGCGTTCCCAAGGCGCCGTAGGCGACGGGCGCGGTGTTGGCGATCAGCGACAGACCGGATGCGGCGAGCGGTGAGAAGCCGAGGCCGATCAGCATCGCAGCTGTGACGGCCACCGGCGTGCCGAAGCCGGCAGCGCCCTCGAAGAAGGCGCCGAGCGAGAATGCGATGAACAGCAGTTGCAGCCGCCGGTCGTCGCTGAGGCTGCTGATCGAGCGCTGCAGAACCTCGAACTCACCCTTCTCGTTGGTGAGCTGGTAGAGAAAGATGATGTTGAGCACCAGCCAGCCGATCGGCAGCAGGCCATACGCGGCGCCGTAGGCAGCCGACAGGCCCGCCAGGCCCGCAGGCATGCCGAAGCCGAGCACGGCAACAGCCAGCGCCGCCGCCAATCCCAGGATCGCCGCCCAGTGGGCCTTGATCTCGAAGATCGCGATCGCTCCGAGCAGCACGATGACCGGCAGCGCGGCTGCGGCCGTCGAGAGCATGGGATTGTTGAAGGGGTCGTAAACCTGCGTCCACGTCACAAAACGTCTCCTCGAGTTTCCTGCGCAAAGGGTCGTCGCTTGGCCGCGATCTTGAATTTCCGGATTGGTAAAATAATTTGACCACTAACGTCAATTGGAAAGTTCCTTATACCTTTGACCACCTATTGCACGCGCGCTTGACCAGGCTCCCAATTGGCTCATAGTCGCCAGGGATTCTCCTGCTCGGCCAGATGGATGGTTGCCCCCGTGCGAACACCAAAGATTTCGGAAGCGATGGCCGACCACATCGAGAAGCTCATCCTCGAGGGGGTGCTGCGGCCGGGCGAACGGCTCGCTCCCGAGCGCGAGCTGGCCGAGAAGCTCGACATCTCGCGGCCGTCACTGCGCGAAGCGGTCGAGATCCTCGAAGGCCGCGGCCTGCTGGTGAGCGGCCGGTCCGGAACGTTCGTCGCGCAATTCCTGTCGCCGCTGCTCCGGCCGCTGGCGACGCTCCTGCACGACAAGCCGCGGGTCACCGCCGATTACTTCGAATTCCGCCGGATCCAGGAAGCGCATGCCGCGCGCTTTGCGGCGCTGCGCGCCACCGACGTCGATCGCCAGGCGATCGAGCAGTGCATGGAGCGGATGAAGAAGGCGCATCGCCTGGAGGATCCGACGCAGGAGGGCGATGCTGATGTCGACCTGCATCTGCTGATCTACGAGGCCAGCCACAACGTGGTGCTGCTGCACGTCATGCGCGCCCTCGCCGACCTTCTGCGCAACAACATCTTCTACAGCCGCGCGCAGCTCTATCTGCGCGACGGCGTGCGCGATCAGCTGCTCGCGCAGCATCTTGCGCTGGCAAGCGCCGTGATCGCGGGCAAGCAGAAGGACGCCGAAGCAGCCGCCGCGGAGCACGTCCGTTTCACCTTCGAAACGGTCGAGGAGATCAGGCGCGACAGCGAGCGGCTGGAGACGTCGCTCAGCCGGGTGAACAGGAGCGATTTCCTGGCCTGACGATTGCGGCTCGGGCCGCCGGCTACGGTGCCGGCACCTCGCCAAAGTTTTTGCCCACGGGCAGCACCGCGTGCCGGATCAGGCGAGAATCCTCCACCGCCGCCTGCCTGTGCTTCACCGCCTCGCGATAGACGGGATCGCGGATCATCTCGACAAAGGCCTGCACGCTTGGATACTCGGCGATGAAGCAATGGTCCCAGCGCTCCTCCTGCGGGCCGATCAGCATCAGCTCGAAGCGGCCCTGCCAGACGATGCGGCCGCCGAGGCGCTCGAACACCGGGCCGCTCTCGCGGCCATAGGCGGCATAGGCTTCGGCGCCGCTCATCTTGCGTCCATCGGGATACGCGGCCTCCTTGCGCAGCCGCACCAGGTTCAGCATGTGGATCGGGCCCGGCCGATCATTCTCCCGGAACTGCGCGAACAGCTCCTTGGTGGGGTCGATATGGCCCATGAATCGCCTCGCCTATTTGTCGTTTACGTTGGCTTAACCATAACGCGGCGTTCACGACGCGAAACTCCTAATCGCGCGTTAAGCTCTTCCTAACTGCCCCTTAAACTCCACTCACTACCGTGGTCGGACGGCAGGGCTCGGGTTGCGTATGGCGCGGGGACGGAAACAGGGCGGCGGACGCAAGGAGCCGCGATTCGGCCTTGCGGCAGCGATGGCCGACCTGCGTCTCGATCCCAAGGACCGCATTCCGGCCGGCGCGGACGCGCCGAAAAAGTCCACCAAGAAGAAGCCGGTCGAACCGGACGACGAGGACGACGTGCCGGCGCGCGAGCCGAAAGCCACGCCAGCGAAATCGAAGCCTGCCCGAGCCAAGTCGCGCTGGGGGATGTCCATCGGCCGCATGGCCTATTGGGCGCTGGTGTGCGGCCTGTGGGGCGTGATCGCGCTGGTCGGCGTCGTCATCTGGGCTGGCGCGCATCTGCCGCCGATCCAGTCGCTGGAGATTCCGAAGCGGCCGCCGACGATCGAGATCGTGGGTTATGACGGCACCATGCTGGCGCAGCGCGGCGAGATGGCGGGCGCCAATGTCGCGCTGAAGGATCTGCCGCCCTATCTGCCGAAGGCGTTCATCGCCATCGAGGACCGCCGCTTCTTTCAGCATTTCGGCATCGATCCCGTTGGCATCGCCCGCGCCGTGGTCGCAAACATCCTGCATCGCGGCGTGTCGCAGGGCGGCTCGACCCTGACGCAACAGCTTGCCAAGAACCTGTTCCTGACCCAGGAGCGCACGCTCGCCCGCAAGCTGCAGGAGGCCGAGCTCGCGCTGTGGCTGGAGCGCAAATATTCCAAACGCGAGATCCTCGAACTGTATCTGAACCGCGTCTATTTCGGCTCCGGCGCCTATGGCGTCGAGGCGGCGGCGCAGCGCTATTTCGGCAAGTCGGCGCGGCAGGTCACGGTCGGCGAGGCCGCGATGCTCGCCGGACTCGTCAAGTCGCCGTCGCGGCTGGCGCCGAACCGCAATCCGGACGGCGCCGCCAAGCGCGCGCAGACCGTGCTCGCCGCAATGGCTGAGGCGAAGTTCATCACCGACGCCCAGGCGCAGGCCCAGATCGCGCATCCCTCCGTCGCGGTGAAGCCCGCCGGCGCCGGCACCGTCAACTACGTCGCCGACTGGATCGGCGAAGTGCTCGACGATCTCGTCGGCCAGGTCGAGGAGTCGATCATCGTCGAGACCACGATCGATCCGAAGCTGCAGAGCGTGGCGGAGGCCGCCATCATCGACGAGCTCGCCGCCAAGAGCGTCAAGTTCAACGTCAGCCAGGGCGCGCTGGTGGCGATGACACCCGACGGCGCCGTGCGCGCCATGGTGGGGGGGCGCAACTACGCCGACAGCCAGTTCAACCGCGCCGTGACTGCCAAGCGCCAGCCGGGCTCGGCGTTCAAGCCGTTCGTCTATCTCACCGCGATCGAGCAGGGCCTGACGCCGGAGACGGTCCGCCAGGACGCGCCGCTCGATCTGAAGGGCTGGAAGCCGGAGAACTACACCCGCGAATATTTCGGCCCGGTCACGCTGACCCAGGCGCTGGCGATGTCGCTCAACACGGTGGCGGTGCGCGTCGGACTGGAGGTCGGGCCGAAGAACGTGGTGCGCACCGCGCATCGCCTGGGTATCGCCTCCAAGCTCGATCCCAACCCGTCGATCGCGCTCGGCACCTCCGAGGTCTCGATGCTCGAGCTGGTCGGCGCCTATACGCCGTTCTCGAATGGCGGCGTCAGCGTGTCCCCGCATGTGGTGACGCGGATCAAGACGCTGGACGGCAAGCTGCTCTACATGCGCCAGACCGAGCAGCCGGCGCAGGTGATCGAGCCGCGCGCCGCTGCGATGATGAACCAGATGATGCAGGAGACCTTGATCTCGGGCACGGCCAAGAAGGCCGAGATCCCGGGCTGGGTCGCCGCCGGCAAGACCGGCACGAGCCAGGATTTCCGCGACGCCTGGTTCATCGGCTACACCGCGCACCTCGTCACCGGCGTCTGGCTCGGCAATGACGACAACTCGCCGACCAAGAAGGCCACCGGCGGCGGACTGCCGGTCGAGGTCTGGACCCGCTTCATGCGCGCAGCGCATCAGGGCGTGCCGGTCGCCGCTCTGCCGAACGCGCAGGGCTCGGGGCTGGCTCCGACGCTGGCGCAGATCGCTTCGCAGATCACCGCGCCGACGGCCCCTGCCCCCACCGCGGCCTACTCGGCGCGATCAGCGGCGCCGACGAGCCAGGGCCGCGGCAATGTGCGGCCGGAGCCGGCCGCGGGATTGGATGGCTGGCTGGTGGACCGCCTGTTCGGCGGCCAGCGTTGAGCTGAGCTGAGCTGGTTGCGTCACGGGGCAAGGCCGCAGGCCTTGAACCCGAAATGATGATGGAGGCGAGGCTGCAGGACGGAAGCGATGCGGCCCGGCTGACTCAGCCAGCCGCCTTGGCGACCGGACGCGGGGCCGGCTTGGCCGCAGACGGGCCCACCGCCTGCGCCAGAACGCGCCCGACCTGCCGCAGCATCAGGCTCGCGCGGTGTGCGCTGTAGTCGAGCAGCCAGCGGCTGAAGGCGCTGGCGGCCATGGGACGCGCGAACAGGAAGCCCTGCATCGCATCGCAGCCGAGTTCCGCGAGCAGCTTGCGCTGCACCTCGGTCTCGACGCCCTCGGCCACGACGGCCACGTCGAGACTCTGCCCGACCCGGACCACGGCGGTCACGATCGCCCGCGTCCCATTGTCGTTCTCGAAGTTGCGCATGAAGCCGCGGTCGATCTTGAGCTCGTCGATCGGCAGCTGCGCCAGACGGCTCAGGCTAGAATAGCCGGTGCCGAAATCATCCAGCGACATGCCGACGCCCATGTTGCGCAGCTCGCTCATGGTCGCGACGACCGTGGCGCGCTCGTTGAGGATCACGCCCTCGGTGATCTCGAGCATCAGCATCTTCGCCGGCAGGTCATTGGCGGCCAGGATCTGGGCGACGACAGCCGCCAGATTGACGTTCTGGAAATTGATCGGCGACAGGTTCACCGAGATGCAGGGGATGTCGAGGCCGGCGCGGCGCCATGACGCCATCTGCTGGCAGGCCGTCTTGATCGACCACACCCCGATCTGCTCGATCAGGCCGCATTCCTCGGCGAGCGGGATGAACTTGGCGGGCGAGACGTCGCCCAGCACCGGATCGTGCCAGCGCGCCAGCGCCTCGACGCCATGGATGGCGCCGTCGCGGGTGCGAATCTGCGGCTGGTAGTGCAGGGTCAGCGCCTCGCTGGCGATCGCCTCGCGCAGCGCCGTCGAATGCATCAGCCGTTCCTCGGCGAGCTTGTCGATGTCGGCGCTGAAGAAGCGATAGGTGGCGCGGCCGGCCCGCTTGGCCTTGTACATCGCCCCGTCGGCCTGCTTGATCAGGGTCTCGATATCGGTGGCGTTGTCGGGATAGAGGCTGAGCCCCATGCTCGCGGACATCGGCACCTGGCGTTTGCCGATCGTGAGTGGCATCGCCAGCGCCGCGGTGATGCGCGCCGCGGCCAGCGAGGCCTCCAGCGCGTCGCGGTTCTGCAGCACGATGACGAACTCGTCGCCGCCGAGCCGGCCCAGCATGTCGCCGGTGCGGATCTGCGCGCGCAGACGGTTGGCGAAAGCGACCAGGAACTCGTCGCCGGCGGCATGGCCCAGCGTGTCGTTGACGTCCTTGAAATTGTCGGCGTCGAGGAACGCCACGGCGACATGCCCGCCCTCCGGGCACGCCTTGATCGCTTCGGCGATCAGCGAGGGGATGCGGGCGCGATTGGGCAGCCCCGTCAGCATGTCGTGATAGGCGACCTGCGAGATCGTCGACCGCACCTCCTGGCGCTCGATCGCGAGCGAGCCGAGCTGGACGCAGGCGGCGACGATCTGCTCATGCCAGGGACTCGGCCCGCGGCATTCGCGGTAGTAGAAGGCGAAGGTGCCGATGACGCGGCCGTCCTTGCCCTTGATCGGGGTCGACCAGCAGGCGCGCAGGCCCGCTTCGAGTGGTCCGGCCTTGTAGGCCTGCCAGCGCGGATCGTTGTCGATGTCGCGCGACAGCACCGGCTCGCACAAATAGGCGGCGGTTCCGCATGAGCCGACGTCGGGCCCGATCTTGACGCCCTCGAGACCAGCCGAATAGGCCGGCGGCAGGCTGGGGCCGCCGAGCGGGTGCACGTGACCGTCGGAATCGACATGGAGGATCGAGCAGACCACGTCGGGCGCCAGCTCCTCGACCTGACGGCAGAGCTGGTCGGCGATCGTCGTGATCGCGACGTCTGACGCCAGCGACGACATGATCAGCTGCTGCAGCGAACGCAGCTGCTTGGTCTCGCGGATGTCGTTGAGCAGTCCAACCAGGTATTTGACCTTGCCGCCCTGGTTCCGGTGCGCCTTGACGTGGGCCGTTGTCCAGATCTCGCAGCCCGCCTTGTCGTAGATCAGCAGGTCTTCCTCGATGCCCATTTCGCCGACGACGCATTGATTCAGCCGCTCGACTGTCTCCGGCGCGGTGCACGGTCCGACGAGAAGCTTTGTCACGTCGCGGCCAAGCGCCTCGTGCGCGCTGTAGCCGAAGATGCTGGTGAAGGCCGCGTTGGTGTAGAGGACCTTGAGCTCGGGATCGGTGACGACGACGGCACGATTGCTGCGGTCGGCAACCGACATCAGCAATGCGTTCTGCTCGCGAACGGCCACTTCGGCAGAAATGTCCTGAAGGAAGACAACCGACTGCACCGGCGCGTGATCCGCCGCCAGCGCTTGGGCACGGCAGCGCAGCCGGCTCCGCGAGCCGTCCGAGTGTTTGAGCGTCAGTTCGCGCGATTCGGGCTCCTGGTCACCCACATTGGAAGGGTCACCATCGGTGCTCTCCGCCGTCGCAGCGGCCAAGTCAGCCGGCAGGCCGAGGCTCTCCAGATCGGCGCCGATCAAGGTCGCGAGATCGCGACGCAACAGCGCTGATGCGGCAGGATTGGCGTGATGGACCCGGTCGTGCGCGTCGAGGAAGAGAATCGCTTCAGAGGCACGATCGAGCGCGGCCGAGAGCACGTTTGCGAATGCGGCCAGTTGGAACTCGCTTGCAAGCATCGTTCGATTCGAGGCGCGCTGCACGTTCCGAGGGAAACGGCCGGCGCTTTGGTTGCAGCGAACGGCCCGGCGGCTCGCTGGGACGTCACCTGGGGATGAATGACGTCAATCTGGCGAGTGCAGCGTTACAGCCACGTTAAAGCCCCGCTGCAAACGGCTTCATGGCGCGACCTGCACGCGGGAAGGCTTAAGGAATTGATAGTCGTCCCGTGGAGATCGCGCGCATTGCAGTTCCCTGCTGCGAATACAAAATGGCCCGGTCCGCAAGGGCCGGGCCATGTCGTGCCGAAGTCGCGTGCGTCAGTCTTCGACGCCGTAGCGATGCAGGTCGTTGCCGCAGGTGTCGAGCCACTTCTTGGCGCGCTCGACCGAGGAGCAGACCTTGCCGCACACCTTCCAGAACCGCGGCGAGTGGTTCATCTCGATCAGATGCGCCACCTCGTGCGCGGCGAGATAGTCGAGCACGAAGGGCGGCGCCAGGATCAATCGCCACGAGAACGACAGCGAGCCGGCCGAGGTGCACGAGCCCCAGCGGCTCGACTGGTCGCGGATCGACAGCCGCTTGACCTTGACGCCGAGCTGCTCGGCATAGGAATCAGAGGCCTTCTGCAGGTCGCGCCTGGCCTCACGCTTCAGGAAGTCGAGCACGCGGCGCTCGGTGTGCTCGATGCCGCCGGCCACGCACAGGATCTTCTCGCCGCTGTCGCGCGTTTCGGTCCACACCGTGCCGCGCTCACCGGCGCGGTGCACGATCTTATGCGGAACGCCTCGCAACGGCACCACGATGCCCGGCAGGAACGGCGCCGCCTTCGGCAAACGGCCGAGACGCGCCGCGATCCACGCGCCATGACGCTGCGCGAAGTCCTTGGCTTCGATGATGGTGCCGCGGGGAGGCATCGTCAGGATCGCTTCGCGATCCGACGGATGAATTCTCAGGGTATAACGTCGCGCACGACGGTGACGCCGCAATCTAATCGAGTAGATTTGCGAGCCATGCTTGACGAGAAGACGCGAAGGTTCGGCGGGCCGCCGATAGAGTAGCGCGCGAGTGGCCATTTCTGTCAGTCCGGGGGGTAAGAACTCGCCCGGATTTTGCCATATCCACCGCCAGGGAAAGCGCTCGGCGCAAAAACAAATCATTTGCCCAACATACAGGGGCTCGGAGGGTTCCGCACCCTACAGTTTGGGGCTCGCGCGCCGCTGAAATGGCGAATCCTGATTCAAAAGCATCGCTCAAGCAGTGAGGCCACATTCACTGCTTGAGCCACCCGGATTTTCCGGTTTTCAATGTCTCTTCAAAGAGTTAACGCGCAGCCGGATTCGGATGCGCGAGAACGCTCGTTGGTGCTCATTCAGCCGCAATGGTGATGAGCGACTTGGGATCCGCTGCAGACAACATGAAATCGCAGATGCGCGGCACGATCTCCGACTTGAATCGCGATCCATTGAACACGCCGTAGTGCCCGACGCCCGGTTGCACGTAGTGAACGCGGCGATGATCGGGAATCGACGAGCAGAGTCCATGCGTCGCTTCGGTCTGACCGATCCCGGAGATGTCGTCCTTCTCGCCTTCGACAGTCATCAGCGCGACGCGCGTGATCTTCGACGGGTCGACCAGCGCGCCGCGATGGGTCATCTCACCCTTCGGCAGCGCGTGACGGATGAACACCGTCTCCACTGTCTGCAGATAATACTCCGCGGCCAGGTCCATGACGGCGAGATACTCGTCGTAGAAGTCGCGATGCTTGTCGACCTGGTCGCCGTCGCCCTTCACCAGGTTGGCGAACAGCTCCTTGTGGGCGTCGACATGACGGTCGAGGTTCATGCTGATGAAGCCGTTCAGCTGCAGGAAGCCCGGATAGACGTCGCGCATGACGCCCGGGTGCGGGAACGGCACCTTGGTGATGACGTGGTTGCGGAACCAGTCGATGCCGCGCTCCTGGGCGAGATTGTTCACGCCGGTCGGATTGCGCCGCGTGTCGATCGGGCCGCCCATCAGGGTCATCGAGATTGGTGCGAACGGGTCGCGTTCGGCCTCCATGACCGAGACCGCCGCCAGCACCGGCACGGCCGGCTGGCACACCGCCATGACATGCATGTTGGTGCCGAGGAAGCGCAGCATCTCGATGACGTAATCGATATAGTCGTCGAGATCGAAACGTCCTTCGGCCAGCGGCACCATCCGCGCATCGGCCCAGTCGGTGATATAGACCTCGTGGGTCGGCAGGAACGCCTCGACCGTGCCACGCAGCAGGGTCGCGTAATGACCGGACATCGGCGCCACGATGAGCAGCCGGGGCTGCGGCGCGCGCAACGGGCGGATGTGCTTGCGGTCGAAATGAAGCAGCCGGCAGAACGGCTTTTCCCAGATCGAGCGGACCTCGACCGGCGTCCTGACGCCGTTGACCTCGGTTTCGTCAAGGCCCCATTCGGGCTTGCCGTAGCGGCGCGTGGTGCGCTCGAACAGCTCGCAGGCCGCCGCGATCGACTTGCCCATCTCGGTGTGGGCCCAGGGATTGAGCGGGTTCTGAAACAGGATCTTGGTGGCATCGGTGACGGCCCGCGCAGGATTGAGCGAGGCGTGCGCCATCTCGTACATCCAGTACATTGGCGTCGTCAGGATCGGACTGCCTTCTGACGCCAGTGGCGGTGCGCCGCCAAACTCACCTATCGGCATTTCTTGTTCTACCTCTCTGCAGCGCAGCATACTGCCGAATGCGTAATTAAGCGTCAATGCGCTGTGTTACGAGTTCGTGCCTGAAAGCGCCGAAAAGAGCCCGGAAATCCACGGGAAAAGCAATTATTCGCCCGAAGATAGCAGCGATCCGGCGCGACGCGCGCTGCGTAACAGGGCAACGAATGCTGCAAACGACGCCAGCAGCAGGGCAGCATTGAGCCCGAGCGAGGTCAGCATCAGGTCCGAACGGAAGACCTGGTCGGTCAGCAGTGCGCGCATGCCCTCGAACACATAGGTCGGCGGCAGCGACCAGGCGACCAGCTGCAGCCAATGCGGCAGCACCTGCACCGGATAGTACACGCAGGCGAGCGGCATCAGCGCGAACATCAGGGTCCAGACGATGCTCTCGGCGCCGAGGCCGTTGCGCAGCACCAGGCCGGACACGAAGATCCCGACCGCCCAGGAGGTGAAGATCAGGTTGCAGAAGAACGCGACCAGCGGCAGGCCGAGACTGTAGAAGTTGAAATCGAAGAACCACACCGCGATCAGCGTCATCGGGATGATGCCGATGGCCAGCCGGATCAGGCTCATCGTCATCAGCGCCAGCAGGAATTCGATCGGCGTCAACGGGCTCATCATCAGGTTGCCGATGTTGCGCGCCCACATCTCCTCCAGGAAGGAGATCGAGAAGCCGAGCTGACCGCGGAACAGGATGTCCCACAGGATCACGGCGCCGATCAGCGTGCCGCCGGCGCGGGCGAAGAACCCGGCATTCGCCGTGATGTAGGTCTGCAGAAAGCCCCAGGTGATGATCTGCAGGGTCGGCCAGTACATCAGCTCCAAGAGCCGCGGCCACGACGACAGCAGCAGATACCAGTAGCGCAGGATCATCGCGCCGATCCGGTGCGGCGCGATGCGCAAAGACACGTCGTTCATTGTGCGGCCTCCCGGTCGCGGCCGCGGGCGACGTCGAGGAACACCTCTTCCAGGGTCGCGCGATTGTAGCGCGCCATGATCTGGGCCGGACTGTCGTCGTCCTCGATGCGGCCGCGCTTCATGATGATGACCCGGTCGCAGAGGCGCTCGACCTCCAGCATGTTGTGCGAAGCAAGCAGGATGGTCGCGCCGCGGCGCTGGCGATAGCGCTCGAGATGGCCGCGCACCCAGTCCGCGGTGTCGGGATCGAGCGAGGCCGTCGGCTCGTCGAGCAGCAGCAGTTCGGGATCGTTGATCAGCGCCTTGGCCAAGGCTACGCGTGTCTTCTGGCCCGCCGAGAGCTTGCCGCTGGCGCGATCGATGAAGTCGGTGAGGTCGAGCTGGTCGGCGAGCTCGGCGATCCGCTGCTTGAGATGGTCGACCGCATAGAGCCGGCCGAAGATGGTGAGGTTCTGCCGCACCGTGAGCCGCATCGGCATGTCGACATAGGGGCTCTCGAAGTTCATCCGCCCGAGCACGGCGGCGCTCTCGTCGGGCATCTTGTGGCCGAGCACCTCCACGCTGCCGGATGTCGGCTGCACCAGCCCCATGATCATGGCGATGGTCGTGGTCTTGCCGGCGCCGTTGCCGCCGAGCAGCCCGGTGATGCTGCCGCGCCGGATCGTGAAGGAAATGCCGTCGACGGCGGTCGCCGTCTTGTAGATCTTGGTCAGCCGCGCGACGGCGATCGCAGGCGAGCCTGAACCGGAAGCGAACGATGGAGCCTGCGCTGCGTCATCTTGCGTCATGTCGGGAGTTCATTGAGGCATTGTGCCGCAAATCGCAACAGGCCACCAACGGCCAGCCCGATTTGTCGCCGCGTTGTCGCGGCATTAAGTTCCTGCCATGACCGACGCCCTGATCATCGACACGCCCGACACCGACTATCGCCACCCGCGCCAGCGCGTCCGGCTCGACACCATCCTGCGGCTGCGGTGGCTGGCGGCGCTGGGGCAGCTCAGCGCCATCTTCATCGTCGTGCAGGGGCTGGAATTCGACCTGCCTGTGGTCCCCTGCCTCGCCGTGATCAGCGTGTCGGCGCTGCTCAATCTCGCCCTGCAGATCGCCTTCAACCCGATGCAGCTGCTCGAGCCGGCCCATGCCGGCGGCCTGCTCGCACTCAACATCGTCGAGCTGACGGTGCTGCTCTATCTCACCGGCGGGTTGGAGAACCCGTTCTCCTACATGTTCCTGGCCCCGGTGCTGATCGCGGCGACCGCCCTGCCCGTACGCCTCACGATCATGCTCGGGCTGCTTGCGGTCGCCTGCGCCACGGCACTGTTCTTCATGCATCTGCCGCTGCCATGGGAGGGCGAAGAGCCGCTGATCTTCCCGCCGGTGTATCTGTTCGGCGTCTGGCTCTCGATCGCGCTCGCGATCGGCGTCACCAGCCTCTATGCCTTCCAGGTCACCGAGGAGGCGCGCAAGCTGGCGGACGCACTGGCGGCCACCGAGCTGGTGCTGGCGCGCGAGCAGCATTTGACCCAGCTCGACGGCCTTGCCGCAGCCGCCGCCCACGAGCTCGGCACACCGCTCGCCACCATCGTGCTGATCTCGCGCGAGCTGGAGCGCGCGCTGCAGGACAACGGCCAGGTCACCTCCGACATCAAGACGCTGCGCGAGCAGGCCCAGCGCTGCCGCGACATCCTCGGCAAGATCACCCAGCTGTCGTCCACCGGCTCGATGTTCGATCGCATGAAGCTGTCGACGCTGATCGAGGAGACGGTCGCGCCGCATCGCGACTTCGGCGTCGACATCAAGGTGCGGGTCGCCGTGACCGCCACCAAGGAGCCGGTCGGCAGCCGCAATCCGGCGATCCTCTACGGGGTCGGCAACATCCTGGAGAATGCCGTCGACTTCGCGCGCAATACCGTCGAGGTGAACGCGTGGTGGAACAACGAGACCGTCGAGCTCGTGGTCTCGGACGATGGACCCGGCTTCGCCCCGGACATCCTCAAGCGCATCGGCGAGCCGTATTTGTCGCGCCGGCGCAGCGCAGAGGATGCGCAAGGCGGCAACCAGGGCGGCGGACTGGGATTGGGGGTTTTCATCGCCCGGACCTTGCTGGAGCGGACCGGCGCCAAGGTGTCGTTTACCAACCGGACCTTTCCCGACCATGGCGCCGTGGTCCAGATTGCCTGGCCCCGGCGGCGGTTCGAGGCCAGCGAGGACGGCGACGAGGTGGAACCCGAATGACCCTCCGGGCTGCAGCTGGTATACGGAACAGCCTGCGCGGCGTCAGGCCGCAGACTGCGGCAACCAGCGATCTTGGCAGCAAGCCTTGCAGGGACCATATGTCTGCCATGACAGATCGTCTCGCAACATCGAGCCTTCTTCTCAAGGATATGACCGTGGGCGCCATCGCCGAACTGACGAACCATCCGGACCGCACGCTTCTCATCGTCGAGGACGACAAGCCGTTCCTGGAGCGGCTGTCTCGCGCCATGGAGACACGCGGCTTCACCGTGACCTCGTGCGAGAGTGTGGCCGAGGGCATCTCGCAGATCGGCAAGTCCGCGCCGGCCTTCGCAGTCGTCGACCTCAGGCTCGGCGACGGCAACGGCCTCGACGTCGTGTCGGCACTTAAGCGCAAGCGCCCCGAGGCGCGGGCCATCGTGCTGACCGGCTACGGCAACATCGCCACCGCCGTCACCGCCGTGAAGATGGGCGCGGTCGATTATCTCGCCAAGCCGGCGGATGCGGACGACGTTGTCGCGGCGCTGCTGGCGACCACCAGCGAGAAGTCCGAGCTGCCGTCCAACCCGATGTCGGCCGATCGCGTCCGCTGGGAGCACATCCAGCGCATCTATGAGATGTGCAACCGCAACGTCTCGGAGACGGCGCGCCGCCTCAACATGCACCGCCGAACCCTGCAGCGCATTCTCGCCAAGCGCGCGCCGAAGTAGCCGCGGCTCGATCGGGAGTGATCAGTGCGACTTCACGAACGCCTGGAGCGCATGGAACACCGTGCGCCGCTGGTTGCGGCTGCACCAGTTGCGCATCCAGCTGTCCATCTCGGTGAGATCGAGCTTGATCTGCATGCCCTCGTCGCCGCGGGCGGCGTTGACGGCCGAGACATAGCCCATCATCCATTGCTGATATTTCGAGATGCTGTTGACGTACGGACCGTCGGCGCTGCCGATCGCCTTGTAGGTGCCGGGCGGCTGCTCCTCGGCGGCGACGATGAACTTCTCGCAGGAGTCGGCGCCCACGCCGATGACGTAGAACGCCATTTCCTCCGCGCGGACCCCGGTCGCGAAGAGCAGTGTCAACGCCAAGACTACCCGTCGCATCTGTCGTCCCTGTCCGCACCCCTGGGCTGGATACCGTTCGAGTCTTAAGAACGTTTCGCGTTGTTGCGCCTTATGCGGGGCAATTGTCGGGCATCGCGGCGACGCCGGCCCTGAATCGCGAAAAGAGTCGCTTCACGGCAACACCGGGACCCCGACGGCGGCAGCGAGACCTGCCGCGCGCTGCCAACGCCGGTATCTAGTGCTTATGTGACAGCCGTCCGGAGGTCGCTCGCGATCACTCGCCGAGATGGCCCTGCGGGTCGATCAGCCGGTTCATCCGCTGGGCGGCGGCGAGCGCGAAGCGGACCGTCATCAGCTTGCGGGTCGGGGCCGGCAATTTGTGCTCGGGCGCCTCGCAATGCAGGTGGGCGCCATAGGCGTCCGCCACGATCAGCCCGGTGCCCTCGGGGAAGATCTCGCACGGCAGATCCTGGGTGAAGGCGAAGAATAGCCGATCGCAATGCGCCCGGTACTCCTCCCATTTGTGGTCGGCCCGCAAATCCTCCAGCGACGACTTGATCTCGACGATCCAGATCTCGCCGCGCTCGTTCAGCGCCACCAGATCGGCGCGGCGGCCCGACGGCAGCGGCAGTTCGGGGATGGTCGCAAAGCCGAGCGAGCGCAGCAACCGCGACGTGCCGCGCGCGATCGCCAGCGCCGTCTCCGATTGGCGGCGGTCGATGGGAACGAGGCTGATCCTGGCGGCAGGTGAGTCCATGGCCGGAGCATAGCCGATTCCGGCCTGCGCCCAAGCAGGGTCATCGCCCGGCAAAGGGAACCCGACGCCGGCCTTCCGCTTAACCACCGGCCGCCGGCGGGGCGGCGCAACGGGGCGCGCCGCGCATGATCGACGATCTCTGGTACAAGAACGCAGTGTTTTACTGCCTGTCGGTCGGCACCTACATGGATGCCGACGGCGACGGTATCGGCGACTTCAAGGGGCTGACGCGACGGCTCGACTATCTGCACGGCCTCGGCATCACCGCGATCTGGCTGATGCCGTTCCAGCCCTCGCCGCAGCGCGACGACGGCTACGACGTCGCCGACTATTACAACGTCGACCCGCGCTACGGCACGCTCGGCGATTTCGTCCAGTTCACCCATGGCTGCCAGCAGCGTGGCATCCGCGTCATCATCGACCTCGTCGTCAACCACACCTCCGACCAGCATCCGTGGTTCATCGACGCCCGCAGCTCCAAGACGTCGCGCCATCGCGACTGGTATGTGTGGTCGGACAAGAAGCCGGCCAATGCCGACAAGGGCATGGTGTTTCCCGGCGTCCAAAAAACCACCTGGACGCGCGACAAGCAATCGGGCGCGTTCTACTTCCACCGCTTCTACGACTTCCAGCCCGATCTCAACACGTCCAATCCCGAGGTGCAGGCCGAGATCCTGAAGATCATGGGCTTCTGGATCCAGCTCGGCGTCTCCGGCTTCCGCATGGACGCGGTGCCGTTCGTGATCGCGACCAAGGGCGCTGGCGTCAAGAAGCCAGTCGAGCAGTACGACATGCTCAGGATGTTCAGAGAATTCCTGCAATGGCGCCAGGGCGAGGCGATCATCCTCGCCGAAGCCAACGTCTTGCCGGAAACCGACATGCAGTATTTCGGCGACGACGGCGACCGCATGCACATGATGTTCAACTTTCACGTCAACCAGCACCTGTTTTATGCGCTCGCCGCCTCCGACATCCGGCCGCTGGCCAAGGCGCTGCAGGCGACCAAGCCGCGGCCAGCCTCCGCACAATGGGGCCTGTTCCTGCGCAATCACGACGAGCTGGATCTCGGCCGCCTCACCAGGCAACAGCGCGAGGCCGTGTTCGCGGCGTTCGGTCCGGACAAGAGCATGCAGCTCTACGACCGCGGCATCCGCCGCCGGCTAGCGCCGATGCTCGGCGGCGATCGCCGCCGCATCGAGCTTGCCTACAGCCTGATGTTCACCCTGCCCGGCACGCCGGTCATTCGCTACGGTGACGAGCTCGCAATGGGTGACGATCTCGGCCTGCCCGAGCGCAATTGCGCGCGCACGCCGATGCAATGGTCGGCTGAGCCGCATGGCGGCTTCACCAAGTGCGAGACATCGGTTTCACCGGTGATCGATCACGGACCCTATGGCTACGAGCACGTGAACGCGGCCAAGCAGCGGCGCGATCCGAACGCCATGCTGAACTGGACCGAGCGCATCGTCCGAATGCGCAAGGAGGTGCCGGAGATCGGCTGGGGTGATTTTGCCGTCATCGCGACCAAGGACCCGGCCGTGCTGATCATGCGCTACGACTGGCGCAACAATTCGGTGCTGTTCGTGCACAATCTCGATGAGAAGCCTCGCGAGATCACGTTCGATGCCGGCCTGTCTGACGACACCGGAAAGCTGCTGATCAATCTGCTGTCCGAGGACGCCGACGACCGCGGCCGCCACACCATGGTGCTGGAGCCCTACGGCTACCGCTGGTACCGCGTCGGCGGGTTGGACTATCTGCTGCGTCGGAGTGATATCGAGACGGAGAGCCCGGGGAAGCGGGCCAGGAAGACGCTGCGGCGGTGAGCGCAGCAGGCACGCGACCACACAACTTATGAGTTGGCGATGCGGCCTCCTCAAACTCAGTGTCGTCCCGGGCTTGACCCGGGACCCATAATCCCGGGAGACGCTTGAGGCAGGCCGGCAACTCCGAATCGTCGCCACACGACGGCCTGTGGCTATGGGTCCCGGGTCAAGCCCGGGACGACACCGAATTTGAGGCGCCGACGTCGCGCAACAACAACATGCCGCTACGCGCTCCGTCCAATCACCACGCCCTCATTTCCCCGCAGGTCGAGCGTCCCATCGATGCGTTCGCCGTCGCGGTCGAGCCAGGTGGAGAGCAGGATGGTGCCGGCGAGACCGTTTCCCTCTGTCGCGATCGAGACCGGCTCGTCGGCGAGGTTCAGCGCAATCGTGAGCACCTCGCCATTGCCTTCGCGGCGGTAGAGCAGGAGATCGCCCTGTGCCGCCAGCGGCAGGTAGCTGCCGGTGACGAGCACGCGATGCGTCTTCCGCAGGCGGATCAGTGCGCGATACAAATTGAGGATCGAGCGCAGGTCAGCGGAGAGATTGACGACGTTCTCATGGGTGTAGTCGTCCGCTACCGGCAGCCACGGCACGGCTTGCGTGAACCCCGCCTGCGCCAGCGCGCTCCATTGCATCGGCGTGCGGCAGCCGTCGCGGCCGACGCCGATGCCGGGGACGTTTGTCTCGAACGGATCACGCACCTGCTCCGGGCTGATCGCCACCTGATGCATCCCGATCTCGTCGCCATAATACAGCGTCGGCGTGCCGCGCAATGTCAGCAGCAGCATCGCCGCGACGCGGGCCTGCTCCGCGCCGACACGGCTCGCCACCCGCGGGCGATCGTGATTGCCGAGCACCCAGTTCGGCCAGGCGCCCGGCGGCAGCGCGGCCTCGTAGTCGGCGATGATGCGCTCGATGTCGCGCGCATGCCAGGGCGCCGACAGCAGCGCGAAGTTGAACGGCAGATGCGCGCCGCCGAGATCCTTGCCGTAATAGGTCATCAGCCGCTCGAGCGGCAGATAGATCTCGCCGATCAGCACGCGGTCGTCGAATTCATCGACCACGGCGCGCATCTCGGCGACGACCTCGTGCACCTCCGGCTGATCGGCGGAATACCGCGACAGGATCTGCTCATGCGGCGGCCTTTCGCCGTGATAGTCGGGATTGGCGGGGTTGTCGCGAAACTCGGCGTCCTTGATCAGATGCCAGATCACGTCGACGCGAAAACCGTCGACGCCCTTGCGCAGCCAGAACCGCATCACGTTGTAGACGGCCGCGCGCACCGCCGGGTTGCGCCAGTTCAGGTCCGGCTGCTGCGCCAGGAACGCGTGGTAGTAGTACTGTCCCGTATCCTTGTCGAACTGCCACGCGCTGCCGCCGAATTCCGACAGCCAGTTGTTGGGCGGGCCGCCATCGGCAGCGGGATCGCGCCAGATGTACCAGTCGCGATGCGGATCGTCGCGCGACTGCCGCGCCTGCAGGAACCACGGATGCTGATCGGAGGTGTGGTTCGGCACGAGATCGAGGATCAGCTTGAGCCCACCGTCATGCGCGGCCTTCACCAGCGCATCGAAATCCTCCATCGTGCCGAACAAGGGATCGATGCCGGTGTAGTCGGCGATGTCGTAGCCGAAATCGGCCATCGGCGAAGTGAAGATCGGGGACAGCCAGATCGCGTCGACGCCGAGCGTCATCAGATAGGGCAGCCGATGGATGATGCCGGTGATGTCGCCGACCCCGTCGCCGTCGCTGTCCTGGAACGAACGCGGATAGATCTGGTAGAAAATCCCCTCGCGCCACCAGGCGCCACGCTCCGTCATCGCTCGTCCTTGCACTCGCACCGTGCGGCCCAACGCAGGAACCGGCGGCAGGTTCAGAAGCCAACCTCAGTGGCCGCGGCTTCAAGCCCCCGCGCAGCGATCTTTTCGCTTGGCGCAATGCGAAAAATCGGCATGCTGCCGCCATGACCGAGCAGAACCAGACCAAGGCGAAGGCCGGCGCGATGATCGTGCCCGTCACGCCGTTCGAGCAGAACTGCACCCTCCTGTGGTGCGAGGCGACCAGGAAGGCGATCTTGATCGATCCCGGCGGCGACGTGCCGAACATCCAGGCGGCGATTGCGCAGGCCAATGTCACCGTCGAGAAGATCTGGCTGACCCACGGCCACATCGATCATGTCGGCGGCGCGGCCGATCTGCGCGATGCGTTGAAGGTGCCGATCGAGGGCCCGCATATCGCCGACAAGTTCCTGCTCGACAACGTCGTCGCCAGCGGCGCGCGCTTCGGCATCACGGGCGTGCGTGACTTCACGCCGGACCGCTGGCTGGAGGAAGGCGACACCGTCGAGATCGGCGAGCTCGTGTTCGACATCCTGCATTGCCCGGGACATTCGCCCGGCAGCGTCGTGTTCTTCAACAAGGCGATGCGCTTCGCCCATGTCGGCGACGTGCTGTTCAACGGTTCGGTCGGCCGCACCGATCTGCCCGGCGGCAGCCATGAGACGCTGATGCGCTCGATCAAGGACAAGCTGCTGCCGCTCGGCGACGACATCGGTTTCATTTGCGGCCACGGCGCCGGCTCGAGCTTTGGCCAGGAGCGGATGACGAACCCGTTCCTCACCGGCATGGCTTGATCGTCAGGCACGTCATTCCGGGGCAGCCCGCAGGGCTGAACCCGAATGACGGCTTCAAAACAATCGCCCGCGCGTGTGAGCTTATTTCAGCCCCACGGCCCTCAGCGCGCGGTTGATGACGGCGGCGACGTCGATGACGCGGCGGCGCTTCGCGGCCGGCGGCGGCGCGATCGGAGGGGGCGCAGCCTTCAGCGCAGCGACCGGCGGATCGGCGGGCGTCATGTCGATGGCCTTGGTCACCGCGGGCTTGTCCGCCACGGGCTTGGTCACCGCAGCCTTGGCCACAGCGGGCTTGGCGACCACCGGCGGCTTCACTTCAGCTGGCGCAACGGCCGGCGCTGCGCTCACGGCCTTGCTCTCGCCCGGCAGCGACACGCTCGCCACCGGCTCGGCCTTGCGCTTCGGCGGCCGCGCCGCGGAGCGGTTCGGCTTGGCGCGTGCGGGCCGCGGCTGCGCAGGCTTGTTCGGCTGCGCGGGCTTGGGCGACTTGGCCGGCACCGTCTCCACCGCAGCCGCCTTCGCCTCGGCCGGTGCGCCGGCCGGCGCATCGTCCGGCCCGCGCAGCAGCTTCGTCAGCGTCGGCAGCGCCGAAATCGGCGACACCTCGGGAATGAGCTTCGTGCTCGGCGACGTCACCGCCGGCTTCGGCTGCCGGATCCAGTCGGTGACGCCGAAGAATTTTGCGATCATGTAGGACGAGGAGATGCCGGCCTCGAGCAGGAACGGCCCCGCCTTGCCGTAGCGCTTGTCGTTGGCCGCGACGCCGATCGGCGTGCCATGCGACATGTTGGTGATGGTGAAGGATTCCACCACCGTCACGCCGTCGGCATCCCACCACTGCTCATGCGGATAGCCGTTCACGTTGTTCGCGGCCATCGGCGCCAGCGGCAGGTGGTGCAGGTCGAGCCACTGCTTGACGATCTCGCCGGCATTGTCCGGATGCACCGTGTAGTCGGCGGTGCCGTGCCACACCGACAGTCTTGGCCATCTGCCGCGATGGTCCGTGGCGCGGCGGACGAGATCGCCAAGCTCGCCGGCAGGGCGCGCCGGCGGCATCCGCATCTGCAGGATCGCATCGCGCATGTTGCGGGCGGCGCCGAACGGCAGTCCGGCGATGACGGCGCCGGCCGCGAACAATTCCGGATGCGCCGACAGCATCGCCATCGTCATCGCGCCGCCGGCCGACAGGCCGGTGACGAAGATCCGGCCGGGATCGATGGCGCAATCGGCGACCATGCGCGCGATCATCTCGCGGATCGAGGCGACCTCGCCCTGGCCGCGGGTGATGTCCTCGGACTGAAACCAGTTGAAGCAGCGCTGCGGATTGTTGATGCGCTGCTGCTCCGGCATCAGCAGCGCGAAGCCGAAATGCTTCGCCAGCGTCGACCAGCCGGCGCCGAGATCGTAGTCGGCCGCGCCCTGCGAGCAGCCATGCAGCACGACGACGAGCGGCAGCAGCGGCTGACGCTGCGCCGGCACATAGGCGAACATCTTCAGGCGGCCGGGATTGTCGCCGAAGCCCTCGACTTCGATCAGCGGACACTCGGGCACCGAACGCGGCTGACGGTGGAAATCGAATCCCGTGATGCCGTTCAGCTCGCGCAGCCGTCGCAAATACTCAACATTTTCAGCGAGGGACAACGGCAGCTCCTTGGCAGTCACATCTTCACGTCGGGATCGTCACGTCGAGGTCGTCACGTCGAGGTCGTCACGTCAGCGCCGATCAAACCCACCATCACCCAGATGGTTGCTGCAGCGCAAAAGAAAAAGCCCGCGTGAACGCGGACGGCAGCAATTTGATTGCGAATTTCGTTCGCGCTGCGATCAAAATGCCACGCCGAGGCGGCACTTCACGCAGCAATCACCGAAAAACGAACCAGGTACTCTCGAGATCGCGGACAGGGTGAGCACGAACGATCACGCAACTGCTTTAGGCTCACGGTCCTGGATTGAAGCCGCACGCATCGCCGTTCGAATCGCGATCTCGTTTCCCAGTGTGCGCAGCGATCGGCGATCCGTAAACAACAAATGGCAGGCATGCACGGCTCTCTTAGAGGCAGCAAGATGATTGCTTCCGCACGGGGCGCCAACTAGCCTGATGCGCAAACAACAACGACATTCCGCTGGGAGAAAACAACATGGCGCGCCTGAAGTTCGGAGCCTTCCTCGCTCCGCATCATCCGATCGGCGAGCATCCGATGCTGCAATTTCGCCGCGACCTCGATCTCGTCTCGCAGCTCGACGAGCTCGGCTATGACGAGTTCTGGTGCGGCGAGCATCATTCGAGCGGTTGGGAGACGATCGCCTCGCCGGAGATGTTCCTCGCCGCCGCCGGCGAGCGCACCAAGCGCATCAAGCTCGGCACCGGCGTCATCTCGCTGCCCTATCATCATCCCTACAACGTCGCGCAGCGCATGGTGCAGCTCGATCACATGACCGGCGGCCGCGCCATCTTCGGCTCCGGTCCCGGCGCGCTGGCCTCCGATGCGCACACGCTCGGCATCGATCCGATGACCCAGCGAGACCGCCAGGACGAGGCGATCGCGATCATCCGCCGGCTGTTCAACGGCGAGCGCGTCACCGCCAAGAGCGACTGGTTCACGATGAACGACGCCGCGCTGCAGATCCTGCCGCTGCAGGAGGAGATGCCATTCGTCGTGGCCTCGCAGATCTCGCCGTCGGGCATGACGCTCGCCGGCAAATACGGCATCGGCATCATCTCGCTCGGCTCGATGTCGACGCAGGGCCTGATGGCGCTGCCGCAGCAATGGGAGTTCGCCGAGGACGCCGCGAAGAAGCACGGCACCCATGTGAGCCGCGCGAACTGGCGCGTGCTGCTGTCGTGGCACATCGCCGAGAGCCGCGAGCAGGCGCGCCGCGAGGCCGGCCCCGGACTGATGCGCTGGCACAACGAGTATACCGTCGGCACCCTGATGCGGCCCGGCCTCAAGCCGTTCGACTCGCCCGATGAAGCCGTTGACAAGACCGCGTTCGTCGAGGGCGCGGCGTCGACGATCGGCACGCCCGACGATCTGGTCAAGACCATCAAGAATTTGATGCAGGTGTCCGGTGGCGTCGGCCATATCATCGGCTTCGTGCACGACTGGGCCAACCCGGAGAACACGCGGCGCAGCTGGGACATGGTCGCGCGCTACGTCGTGCCGGAGATCAACGGCTACATCGACGGGCTGCGCCGCTCGCAGAAATTCGTCATCGAGAACCGCGCCATCTTCGAGCGCGCCGGCCAGGCCGTGATGGCCAAGATCATGGACAACGACAAGGCCGCCGCCGCGCTGTCGCAGACCGGCCCGGGCCGCGTCGCGATCCCCGCGGTGAACGCGCCGGACCTGCAGGAGGCCGCAGCGAAGCGGCGGGGATGAAAGAACGTAGGAACGTAGGGCGGATTAGCGCAGCGTAATCCGCCGCCCCAAGCGAAGCTGGTCATGCCTATCTCAAAACGACACGAAGACTGACGGCGGATTACGCTGCGCTAATCCGCCCTACGCAGCTTCACTGTCATTAGCTACTCGTCATGCCCGGGCTTGACCCGGGCATCCACGTCCATCCCCCATGTCGAACGGCGTGGATGGCGGGACAGGCCCGGCCATGACGGCGATGATGGGTGGACGCAAAGCATTGAGCGTACGGCCGGCGAGCGCCGAGGAGAGCCTCACCTCACCGCAGCGACCAGCTTGCCGCAGTCGGCGATGGTCGCGATCTGCTTCAGGGTCTCGCGCAGCGCCGGCAGGTCGACGGGCTTCTGGAATTGCGGATAGACCACGAGTCCGAGAACCGTTGCGAGCCGGACATGCTCTTCGCGGGTGCCGTCCTCGGCGCCGCTGATGAAGATCACCGGGGTGCGTGATTTCAGCTCGTTGAGCAGCAGCAGGACGTCAGCGCCGCAGCGATCACCGAGCGACAGGTCGAGCGTGATGCAGTCGAACGTCCGTTGGCGCAGCAGCTCGGCGGCCGCGTCGACCGTCTCAACGCAGGTCGCCTCGTAGCCGCATTGCGCGGCAATCTTTCGCAGAATCGAGAGATGCACCTCAGTATCCTCGATCACCAGCAACTGATTGCTCATGGCTTTGCCCTCGTTGCCATCTGGCCAGACGTCCAGGTCCGGCTGTTGGTAAGGCGGCGGCAATGGCCGTGGGGTAAAGATTTGAGCCCGTAGATCTACGGAGCCGCGGGCGGAACGGGCGCCTCCCAGTCTACGACGATCTCGCCGGAGGCTTCGCCAGATCGTCGAGGATGACGCAGTCCGGTCCTGGCCCGCCGCAGCAGGACGCATCACAATCGGCGACGAAGGCGGCCATGCTGCGCTCCAACGCCTTCAACTCGACGAGCTTGGCCCTGACAGCGTCGAGATGCGTCTGCGCGAGATCGCGCGCGCCGACGCACGAGCTCGCCGGATTGCGAACCAGCGCCATGAGCTCGCGCACCTGGTCGATCGAGAAGCCGAAGGCGCGGCAGCGCCGGATGAAGGTGAGGCTCCGGACATCGCCCTCGCCATAGATGCGCTGATTGCCGGGCTGCCGGCCGGCCGACGGCAACAGCCCGATCTCCTCGTAATAGCGGATGGTCGGCGCATTGGTGCCCGTGAGCTTCGCCAGGGCTCCGATCTTCAGGGACTTCATCACGGCCGATCCATGCTCGAATTCGCGCTTGAAGCTCAAGTTACTTGAGCCTGTACGGTCGCGGCAACTCACATCAAGGAGACGCCGATGTCGATCGCCGAAGCCCCCATGATTGCCTGCACGCTGACGTCAGGAGCGATGAAGGACCGCATGGCGCGGATCGCCGCCCTCAACCGTGACGCGCTGCTGCATCATGAGCGCGACGATCTCGTGCTGCGGCTGACCTACGCGCCCGGCGCATGGCCGCACGTGCAGCGTCTCGTCGAGGCCGAGCAGAGCTGCTGCGCCTTCCTCGCCTTTGATCTGCAGCAATCGCCGGACGCGCTGCAGCTGACGATCACGGCGCCGGAGCGCGCGCGCGAGGCGGCGGATGCGCTGTTCGAGACGTTCCTGACCAGCGCGCCGGCATCGCCGGACCCGGCATCGTCCTGCGCATGTGCGGCAGCCGAGCGGCCAAAAGCGAAGCTGCTCGGCGCGCGGGCGGCCGGCGCCACCGCCATGACCCTTGCGACCGGCGCCGTCGCATGCGGGGCCTGCTGCGTGCTGCCGTTCACGCTGCCCGCGGCCGTGCTCGCCGGCAGCGGCTCGCTGCTGTCGACCTTGGTGAACCTGCATTGGTGGATGACGGGGCTTGCGGTGCTGGCGGTGACGGGCGCGTGGGGATGGCTCGCCTGGCAGGTCCGCCGCACCGGACTGAGACCGGCGAGGACGACTCTTGTGGCGTTGAGCGCATCGACGCTGTTCATGACGGTTGCGCTGCTGTGGCCGCTGATCGACAAGCCGCTGATCCGCGCGCTGCGCGTCTAGCTGACGAGATCGCGTGACCTTCGAATGGCCGCGATGGCGCGGGGGATGCCGACCATCATGAGGACCGCACTGATCTACATCGGCGCAGCCATCACCGAGATCGGCGGCTGCTTCGCCGTCTGGGGCTGGCTGCGCCTGGGCCGACCTGCGTGGTGGCTGCTTCCCGGACTGCTCTCGCTCACGGCCTTCGCGTCCCTGCTGACGCTGGCGGACAGCGATGCCGCAGGCCGCGCCTACGCCGCCTATGGCGGAATCTACATCGCCGCGTCGCTCGCCTGGCTATGGACGATCGAAGGCGCGCGCCCGGACAATTGGGACATCACGGGCGCCGGCGTCTGCCTGATCGGCGCGGCGCTCATTCTATGGGGGCCGCGAGGCTGATGGGCGCCAATAGCAGCCTGCCTGACAGCAAATCGTCCCGGCGAACCCGGCGAGGCGCCGCCGTCCGTCGGACCCGACACGCTAAACTCTGACGCTCCAAATCGTCTCGGGCAAGCACCGTATCCCGCCGGCAACATTGCGAGCTTTTTGGCCCGACTGCCCGCAATTGAATTGCCACCCTCATTGCGACAAGCGATGGTTGCCGCGATGGCGGCGAATGGACGTCGCGCGCTGGGGCGAAGCATGGCAAAATCTGGGGCTGCGGGGCTTTTAGCGGTACTGGCGGGAGCCGTGCTCGCGGGCTCAGCGCTTGCGGCCGATCTGCCCGTCAAGGCACCAACCGCCATGGCTGCGCCGACATGGACCGGCGCCTACGCCGGCGCGTCGATCGGCGTCCGTTGGGCCGACAATTATTGGCGAACCAGCGACGTCGCTCCGAACTTCGTTGGCGTGTTCGTGCCAACGGCGGGCACCGGCGGAAGCATCGACAGCCTGGCGGCCAGGATCGGCGGCTATCTCGGCGTCAATTGGCAGTTCGCACCGACATGGGTCGCAGGCCTCGAAGGCGACTTCGGCTGGGCCGATAACAAGAAGACGGCGAATCCCCAGCCTGGAACCACGGGTCTGTTCTTCGGCGCTCCGCTGCTCGGCCTTCCCCCAGCCACGGTGAAGGACACCTGGGACGGCAGCCTGCGCGCCCGGCTCGGCTATCTGGTTGCGCCGAACACGCTGCTCTATGGCAGCGGCGGCGTGGCGTGGCAGCGTGTCGAGCTGAACGCGAGTTGCGCCGTCGTCGCAGGCAACAGCTTCTGCGCCGGTAATCCGCACAACGACACCTTCGCCTCGACCCGGCTCGGCTGGACCGTCGGCGGCGGCGTCGAACACATGATCGGCGGCCACTGGCTGGTGCGCGCCGACTATCGCTACGCCGATTTCGGCACCTGGACTCAACAGTTCTTCACCGTCGGCGGCGTCGGTATCGGCTTCGACGACCGCTTCACCGCGCATGTCACGACGCGAACTCATACGGCAACGGTCGGGCTGGCCTACAAGTTCTGACGCGCGGTCGCACCTGAACAACGGAAAAGCGTAGGGTGGGCAAAGCGACGCCGAGAGGCGGCGCGTGCCCACCATCGGGCGACGAAATCCTCAGCGCCACGGTGGGCACGGCTCGCTGATCGAGGTGAGCACGATTGAACAACGGGGACCGAGGCTTGGCTGCAAGCCGCCCGAACGCTAACTTGTAGCGCCATGCCCGTTGCCAACCCTCCGCTCGCTCCACAGCCGCCCGCTCCCTTGTCTTCATCAAGGACACGATCAAGCGCTTCTATGGCGACGACGCAATCGTGCGCAATTTCGGCGCTGATCCGGCCCGCATGGAACTACACGTCGAAACGAGCCAGGACATCGGACTGGCGCACTATGACTGCTGCGGCATCCTGATGACCCGAATCGACCGCGATCAAATTGCAGTTAAGGTCACGCGGCGAGGCCGACGGGTGAGCGGGCGGGCCAAGCTCGCCTATCGCCAAGGCGTCGTGCTTTGAAGACTGCGGCTCGAGGCGAACCGACGCCCCGCCCAGCCGGGCATGCACCCCTGACCAACCGTCACGAGGATTTCTTAACCCGTGCCCGCTAGGCTCGGCGAGTCGAGCAGCGCCCGCTGGGGACCGCTCGCGCGTTTGGCAAGTGTGTTAGCCCGCCGTCCCGACCCGGCGGGCTTTTCCGTGGGAAAGGCCGTCAATGTCACTCTCGTCAGCCAAGAACTACGCGCTGCGCGCCGAACGGTCGCAGGATCCCAAGGAGGCCGCCGACCTCCTCGCCAAGGCGATCCTCGAGCTCGCTGCCTCGATCGAGGCCACCGATGCCAAGGTGAAGAAGATCAACAAATCGGGCTGATGGTCTTGCCCGGAAGGTCAGGCGACCCGACGGGCAAATCGCTTCCAGCCGAACGCCTTTGCAAAACGCGAAACGTCGTCGCGCCGACCTGCCGATCGCCGGTTGACCGCCATTCTACGGTGCGCGCAGAAACTCATTTCGCGAACCGCCTCAATCACATCACCCCTGTCCAGTCCTGCGCGCAAAAATATTCTTCTTTTGTTTTTCCGAATCGCGCCTATTTTCGCGCCGTCCCGCCTCGGCAAGAGGGGCGCATCGCGATCGTCACGACGCGCGAGGTGGGACGCGGTGGCCGCGATCGTGCCGCAGCGGGCCCTTGGGCTCGCGGACGAACGGCTGGTTGCGGACGTGAAGACGCGTGGTCCTGGCGCCCCGACGCTGGCGCTAAGCCTTTGGGTGATGTCGATGCCCTCAGGCGACGGTGGCTAACAAGCCGGACACCGGGGAGAGCGCGACATAAGCGTGAAAACCATCGCGCGGGGAATGCCGGGATGTCTCGGCTGAACCTGTGGTTCCTGCCGCCTGCATTTTTTTCGCAGGCGGGCCATGGGTGCGGCCAGCGCCCGGCATTCCCCGCGCCCTCTGTTCGAAGAGGGCGGAATATTCCATCCCTCGGACGCATGAACGCGCCGCGAGACCGCGGTCGTTTGCAACGCAGCACAATTCTCCGAGACCAAATCACGCAGTGTATTGCATGACGGCTGCAACCGCCTTTCAATACAGTGTCGGCGCGGCGCCCGCGCCGCGTGCCGATCACAGACGGAGCCCCCCATGTCGATGCAGAGTGTGGCCACGCCGACCTTTCGCCTGACCTCGCCACGGCGCAACTCGCTCACCCATATTCCCGGCGACGAGGGCTGGCCGATCATCGGCAAGACCTTCGATGTGCTCGCCGACCCGAAGGGGCACGTCGAACGTAATGCCAGGACATATGGCCCCGTCTATCGCACCCATATGTTCGGCGACGTCAACGTCGTGCTGCTCGGGCCGGAAGCCAATGAGCTCGTGCTGTTCGACCAGGCCAAACTGTTCTCCTCGGCGCATGGCTGGGGCCACATTCTCAACCTGCTGTTTCCCCGCGGGCTGATGCTGCTCGATTTCGACGAGCACCGGATGCACCGCAAGGCGCTGTCGGTCGCCTTCAAGGCCGGGCCGATGAAGTCCTATCTCGCCGGCCTCGACCGCGGCATCGCCGCACGCATCGCGCAGTGGAAGCAGGCGCCCGGCGAGATGCTGTTCTATCCGGCGATCAAGCAGCTGACGCTCGATCTTGCCGCGACCTCGTTCCTAGGCAGCGACATCGGGCCGGAGGTCGACGAGATCAACCGCGCCTTCATCGACATGGTCGCGGCTGCGGTCGCACCGATCCGCAAGCCGTGGCCGGGCACCCAGATGGCGCGCGGGGTCAAGGGCCGCCAACGCGTCGTCGCCTATTTCTCCGAGCAGATTCCGCTGCGCCGCGCCAGCGGCGACGGCGACGATCTGTTCTCGCATCTGTGCCGCGCCACCGACGATCACGGCGCGCTGCTGTCGACGCAGGACATCGTCGATCACATGAGCTTCCTGATGATGGCGGCGCATGACACGCTGACCTCGTCGCTGACGTCCTTCGTCGCCCAGCTCGCGGCGCATCCCAAGTGGCAGCAGAAGCTGCGCGAGGAAGTCGCGAGCCTCGGACTCGCGAAGGACGATGAGATGAGCTCGGAGCATCTGGAGAAGATGAAGCTGACCGAGATGGCGTTCCAGGAGACGCTGCGGCTGATGCCGCCGGTGCCGTCGCTACCACGCCGGCCGATCCGGGATTTCACCTTCAAGGGTTATGCGATCCCGGCCGGCACCGGCGTCGGCATCAATCCGATGTTCACCCATCATATGCCGGAGATCTGGCCTGAGCCCGCGACGTTCGACCCGATGCGCTTCACCGACGAGGCCCAGCGCGGCCGTCATCGCTTCGCCTGGGTGCCGTTCGGCGGCGGCGCCCATATGTGCCTCGGCCTGCACTTCGCCTACATGCAGGCAAAGTGTTTTGCGCGGCACTTCCTATCCAACATCGAGGTCTCGTTCGCGCCCGGCTACCAGCCGAGCTGGCAGGTCTGGCCGATCCCGAAGCCGCGCGACGGGCTGAAGGTGCAGATCAAGGCGGTGTGAGTCGGGCGCATTGATACAGCAAGGGCGCCAAGGATCTTGGTTTGTTGCGGAGCCTTACCACCTCGTCCTGGCCGGGCTTGACCCGGCCATCCATCCTGCTGCACCCGCGGATGGAAGGAGGTGGATGCCCGGGTCAAGCCCGGGCATGACGACGTGTATTCTTTGCCATCTCCTACTCCACCGCATCCCCGAGCAGCTTGCGCATCGTCTGATAGCCCTGCTGCTGCTGGCTCCAGTTGCGGCCGCCGGTGATGGCGCCGTCGATGACCAGATCATGGCCGTTGATGAAGCTGGATTCGTCGCTGGCGAGGAACACCGCGGCATGGGCGATGTCGTCGGGAAGACCGGCGCGCGGGATCGGCTGCGCGCTGGCATAGGCGGTGCGGATCGTCTCAGGTGTCTTCTCGGCGGCCTCGGTCGACAGCCCCAGCGCCTTGCCGAAGATGCCGGTCGCGATCAGGCCGGGCGAGATCGAGTTGACGCGCACGCCGGATTCGCCGAGCTCCATGGCGACGCATTTGGTCAAGTGGATCACGGCGGCCTTCGCGGTGCTGTAGACCACCGAGGTCGAAAAGCCCGCGAGACGTCCGGCGATCGAGCCGTTGTTGATAATGCTGCCGGTGCCCTGCTTCTTCATATGGGGCGCGGCGTATTTCATCCCGAGCATCACGCTGCGCACCAGCACCGCCATCGCCTGATCGAAACGATCGGCCTCGAGGCCCTCGATGCCGCCGGTCTGTGCCGGGCCGCCGGCATTGTTGAACAGGCAATCGAGCCGGCCGAACCGGTCGACGGCGAGATCGATCAGCGCGCGCATCTGCTCATCGACGGTGACGTCTGTCTGGCGGAATATGCAGCTTGCGCCGAGACGGCCCGCGAGCGCCTCGCCCTCGGCGCTGCGCCGTCCAGCCACGACCACCCGCGCGCCTTCGGCGACGAAGACCTCCGCCGTGCGCAGCCCGATGCCGCTGGTCGCCCCGGTGATCACGGCCACCTTGCCGTCCAGTCGTCCCATTTCCCGATCCTCTTGTTTGTTGATTGGTTACAATTCGCCCAAGTTCCCGTCACGGAACCATCATCGAGCGCGCAAAGTTGCAACACAAGTGATACGGCCTCCATTTACCGGACAAATTACCGCCACGCCGGCCTTAATTTGGATGCGCGATTGAGGCTGATGAACGTCCATGATGCGACTCATCGACGACATGAAACGGATCTGGCGTGGCGAGCAGCAGCCGTCGGCGATGTGGAGCAGCCTGTTTGCCGCGGCGTGCCTGCTGATCGCGACCGGCGTCCGTCTCGGCATGGCACAGCTGCGGCCCGACGTGTTCTTCACGCCGTATATCCCGGCCGTGTTCTTTGCCACCGCCATGGGCGGTTCGGCTGCCGGGCTCGTCACCGCGATCCTGGGCGCGGGACTCGGCCTGGCGCTGGACTTTGGCGGCGGTCCGGTCGATGCGGCGCGGCTGGCGCTGATGGCGATGTATCTCGCCGTGAACGGGCTGGTGATCTGGGGCGTCAGCCATTATCGCGGCCTTGCCGCCAAGCAGCGCGAGATCGCGCGGCGGCTGACCGAGGAGGAGCAGTATCGCAAGCTCCTGGTCGACGAGTTGCATCATCGGCTGAAGAACAAGACCTCCACCATTCACGCGGTGCTGCACCAGGTGCTGTACGAGCAGCCGCAGGTCTGGGACCGCATCGATCAGCGGATCCGCGCGCTCGCGACCGCCGACGACCTGATCGCGCGCGCCGATGGCCAGGGGTGCGACCTGAAGGATCTCCTGATGTCGGAGCTCGGGCCCTATGGCCACGTCCGCTTCGAGCTCAACGGCGATCCGCTGTTTCTTCCGGCCAAGCTCGCCGTCAGTCTGGCCTTGATCTTCCACGAGCTGGCGACCAATGCAGGCAAGTATGGCGCCTTCGCATCCCCGCGCGGCTTCCTTCAAGTCACCTGGGCCAGGCAGGAGGATCGCCTCACGTTGAGCTGGGACGAGGCCGAGGGCCCGCCGGTCGAGCACGTCGGCAAGCCGGGCTTCGGCACCAAGCTCCTCAAGGCGGCGTTGTCGCCGTTCGACGGCAAGACCGAAACCACGTTCTCGAACACCGGACTCCACTGCACGATGCAGTTCAGGATCCCGCACAGCTGAGATGCGCCGGCGCGGCGTTGTTCGACTTTCGCAGCAGGCCGGCGCCGCACCTGACGCGCGCGCGTTTACCGGCCATTAATGACGCTGCGGCTCGATCTCTCATTCGTTTCCCATGCTTGAAGGCGGCTTCCGTGTTTCCACGTACCGCTTAACTAAAATGAAGCGGGAACTTTGCACAATCGGTGCATGTACAGCAGCGACCATTTCAATTTTCTGGCTGAGACGTCGGACGATCGGGGGACCACCCAGGCCGAGCTGCGCTTTCTGCGCAGTGTCGTCAGTCAGTTGCCGTCCGGTGTCACGGTGCAGGACGAGCACGGTCGCTTTCTTCTCGTCAACGATGCCGCCGCTCTCCAGCTCGGCGCCGCAGCGAACAGCGTCGACGTCGTTTCGTCCCCGCAGCTCGACGGCCGGCGCGACGGCTGCCGTGAGCTGCTCGCGCGGGGTCGCACCGTGATCTCCGAAGAGAAGGTGACGAGCACGCTCGGTGCGCAGACGCTGCTGACGGCACACCGCCCGCTCCGCATCGGCGATCGGCACGTGCTGCTGTCGAGCTCGGCCGACATTACCGAGCAGAAGGAGTTCGAGGACCAGCTGTTCCGCGCCGCCTATTACGACGAATTGACCGGCCTGCCGATGCGCCGGGTGGTCGAGCATCGCGCCAACCATCTGGTCCGGCGCGGCGACATCGATGGCCGCTTCGCGCTCGCCTTCCTCGATCTCGACAATTTCAAGTACATCAACGACTATTATGGCCATGCCACCGGCGATGCGCTGCTCATCGAATTCGCCAAGCGCATCGGCCGCGACCTCCGCGAGACCGACCTGCTGTCGCGCATCAGTGGCGACGAGTTCCTGCTGCTGCTGCACCCGATCGACCGGGCCGAGGAGGTCGCCGAGTTCCTGCAGGACATGCTGAACCGCCTGAACGCGCCGTTCTTCATCGACGGAGCCGAGGTGTTCGCATCCGCATCCGTCGGAGTCAGCCTGTTTCCCGAGCACGGCGCGAGCTACGACATGCTGCGGCATAACGCCGATCTCGCCATGTATCGCGTCAAGAACGGCGGCAAGGGCGCGATGGCCTTCTTCTCCAGCGCGATGGAGCACGAGGCGCTCGCGCGCATGAAGGTGGAGCAGTCGCTGCGCTCGGCCATCCTGGAGAAGCGGTTCTGCTGCGCGTTCCAGACCAAGGTCGACATCCGTACCGAGGAGATCAAGGGTATCGAGGCGCTGGTGCGGCTGCGCGACAATGAGGGCGTGATCCAGGCTCCCGGCTCCTTCATCAATCTGGCCGTGGAGCTCGGCCTGATCGACGAGCTCACCCATCTCGTGCTGGACGAGATCGTCAAGTCGATCGACCTGATCAACGAGACCTTCGGGCACAGCGCGACGATCAGCATCAATGTCGCGGCCAAGCAGGCCTCGAACCTGGACTTCATGCGTCCGTTCGCGCGGGCGCTGGAGAACACCGGCTTTCCCAAGCGGTTCATGGTCGAGGTCACCGAAGACGCCTTCGTCACCCGCAGCCAATTCCAGGATGAGATCGTGCCGCTGCTGCGCGAGATCGGCGTCGCGATCTCGATCGACGATTTCGGCATCGGCTATTCGTCGCTTTCGGCGCTCGCCGACATCACCGCCGACGAGATCAAGATCGACCGCTCCTTCATTACCGACATCCACAAGCGGCCGCGCAGCCAGGGCATCCTTCGCGCGATCGAGTCGCTGAGCGAGGCGCTCGGCATGACCGTGATCGCCGAGGGCATCGAGTCGTTCGAGGAGCTCGCCTACCTGCAGGCGGCGACCAAGATCCGCTATGCGCAAGGCTACTACTTCTCACGGCCGATCTTCCTCGAGGAGCTCAAGCCGGTGACCCCGCTTGCAAGCGAGGCGCGCATGAGTCTGGCGAGTCGCGCGGTGCAGGAAAATCGCCAGTCCTACGCGCGCACCAGCCAATATCGGCGCTGATTTCCGTCGAGAGGCCGGGGATCCATCTGTCAGCACAAAGTATGAGGCGTTCCAGACTGCCTTCCAAAGCGCCTTGACCCGGCCCGCAGCTGCACACTATCAGTTGCAGCCAACAGCCGCCGGTAGCTGGGAGGAAGCGTCGTGAAGACCTCGCATATTGTAAAAGTTATTGTTTCGTCACTGACCGCAACCCTGCTGGCGTCAGCCGCGCAGGCCGACGACCTGAAAATCGCTCTCATCTACGGCAAGACCGGCCCGCTCGAGGCCTATGCCAAGCAGACCGAAGCGGGCCTGCGGCTCGGCTTCGAATACGCCACCAAGGGCACCAACATGATCGACGGTCGCAAGATCGTCATCATCACCAAGGACGACCAGGGCAAGCCCGACCTGTCGAAGGCCGCGCTGTCCGAGGCCTATCAGGATGACGGCGCCGACATCGCGATCGGTACGACGTCGTCGGCCGCGGCGCTGGCCGATCTGCCGGTCGCCGAGGAGAACAAGAAGATCCTGATCGTCGAGCCGGCGGTGGCCGACCAGATCACCGGCGAAAAGTGGAATCGCTACATCTTCCGCACCGGCCGCAACTCGTCGCAGGACGCGATCTCCAACGCGGTGGCGATCGGCAAGCCCGGCGTCACGGTTGCGACGCTGGCGCAGGACTATGCTTTCGGCCGCGACGGCGTCGCCGCCTTCAAGGAGGCGCTGGCCAAGACCGGCGCGACCCTGGGCGCCGAGGAATATGTGCCGACCAACACCACCGACTTCACCGCGGTCGGCCAGCGCCTGTTCGATGCATTGAAGGACAAGCCGGGCAAGAAGATCATCTGGGTGATCTGGGCCGGCGCCGGCGACCCCCTGACCAAGCTGCAGGACATGGATCCGAAGCGCTACGGCATCGAGCTGTCGACCGGCGGCAACATCCTGCCCGCACTCGCCGCCTACAAGAGGCTGCCGGGCATGGAAGGCGCGACCTACTATTATTATGACATTCCCAAGAACGCGGTGAACGACTGGCTGGTGGCCGAGCACCAGAAGCGCTTCAACGCGCCGCCGGATTTCTTCACCGCCGGCGGCTTCTCCGCGGCCATGGCGGTCGTCACCGCGGTGACCAAGGCGAAGTCGACCGACACCGAGAAGCTGATCGCGGCGATGGAGGGCATGGAGTTCGACACGCCGAAGGGCAAGATGATCTTCCGGAAAGAAGATCACCAGGCGCTGCAAAGCATGTATCACTTCCGCGTCAAGGTTGATCCCAATCTCGCCTGGGCCGTCAACGAGCCGGTTCGCGAGATCAAGATCGACGAGATGGCCGTGCCGATCCGCAACAAGCGCTAAAGATGACACCCGTGCCCGGCCCTCGTGCCGGGCACGTCCACTTTGGAAGTCATGCTGACGATATGACCCTCACTCTCGAAACCCGCGACCTCACCATCCGCTTCGGCGGCCATGTCGCGGTCAACACTGTCAGCTGCAGCTTCCGCCCGGGCGAGCTGACCGCGATCGTCGGCCCCAACGGCGCCGGCAAGACCACCTATTTCAACCTGATCTCCGGCCAGCTGTCTCCCTCCTCCGGATCCATCCTGTTCGACGGCCGTGACATCACCTCGCTGTCGGCGCCGCTGCGCACCCGTGCCGGGCTTGGCCGCGCCTTTCAGCTGACCAATCTGTTTCCCAATCTCAGCGTCGAGGAGAACGTCCGCCTCGCCGTGCAGGCGCAGAGCGGCGTGCACTACGATCTGCTGCGTCCGTGGATGGCGCGGCGTGACCTGATCGCGCGCGCGGATGCTATCCTCGACCAGGTCGCGCTCGGCAGCCGCCGCAGCGTCACGGCGACCACCTTGTCGCATGGCGACCAGCGCAAGCTCGAGGTCGCGCTGATGATGGCGCTGGAGCCCAAGGTCTTCATGTTCGACGAGCCGACCGCCGGGATGAGCATCGACGAGGTGCCGGTCGTGCTCGACCTGATCGGCCGACTCAAGCAGGACAAGAGCAAGATCATCCTGCTCGTCGAGCACAAGATGGACGTCATCCGCTCGCTCGCCGACCGCATCATCGTGCTGCATAACGGCCAGCTGGTCGCCGACGGCGCGCCCGCCGAGGTGATCGCCTCGCCGATCGTGCAGGAAGCCTATCTCGGCGTTGCGCCGCGGAGCGCGGCATGAGCGCGCTGCTGAAACTGTCTGCTGTCGAGACCTATATCGGCCGCTATCACATCCTGCAGGGCGTCGACTTCGAGGTGCCCGAGGGGCAGACCACGATGCTGCTCGGGCGCAACGGCGCCGGCAAGACCACCACCCTGCGCACGATCATGGGACTGTGGCAGGCGAGGAACGGCAGCATCACGCTGGCCGGCGAGCCGATCGAGAAGCTCACGACTCCCGACATCGCCCAGCGTGGCGTCGGCTACGTGCCCGAGAGCATGGCGGTGTTCTCCGACCTCACCGTCAAGGAGAACCTGTTGCTGGCGGCGCGCAACGGCCCGCTCGACGACGCCCAGCTCGCCTGGATCTTCAGCTTCTTCCCAGCGCTCAAGAAGTTCTGGCTGTCGCGCGCGGGCAGCCTGTCCGGCGGCCAGAAGCAGATGCTGTCGATCGCCCGCGCGATCGTCGAGCCGCGCAAGCTGCTCCTGATCGACGAGCCGACCAAGGGCCTGGCACCGGCGATCGTGATGTCCCTGATCGAGTGCCTCAAGGAGATCAAGCGCCGTGGCGCCACCATCCTGCTGGTCGAGCAGAACTTCCATGCCGCGCGCGAACTCGGCGACCAGGTTCTGGTGATGGACAACGGCACCATCGTCCATCGCGGCGACATGGCCGCGCTCGCCACCGACGTGACGCTGCAGGAGCGCCTGCTCGGCCTCAGCCTGGAGGCCCATCAATGAGCGATGTTGCTGCAAGCGACGCGCTGCCGAAGCCGAAACGCGATATCGCGCCGCTGCTGCTGCCTGTCGTGCTGGCCGTGCTGATGATCCCGCTGGTGGGCTCCGCGAGCTCCTGGGTCACGCTCACGGTCGCGAGCCTGGCGATGGGCATGATGATCTTCATCATGGCGTCCGGGCTGACACTGGTGTTCGGCCTGATGGACGTCCTGAACTTCGGCCACGGCGCCTTCATCGCCGTCGGAGCCTACGTCGCGACCCTGGTGCTGCTGCCGCTCGCGAGCTGGGCGCAGGCCGACTCGTTGCTGACCAACCTTGCCGTGCTCGTTCCCGCCGCGCTGCTGTCGATGGGCGTGACCGGGGCGCTGGGCCTGGTCGTCGAGCGCGTGCTGGTGCTGCCGGTCTACGGCCAGCACCTCAAGCAGATCCTGATGACCACCGGCGGCCTGATCGTCGCCGAGCAGACGCTGTACGCACTGTTCGGCCCACAGATTATTCCCATGCCGCTGCCGACAGCGCTGCGTGGCTCCTTCATCCTCGGCGACATCGCGATCTCGAAATACCGGCTGCTGGCGATGCTGGTTGGGCTCGCGATCTTCGTCGCCATCGAGCTGGTGCTGAACCGGACCAAGATCGGGCTGCTGATCCGCGCCGGCGTCGAGAACCGCGAGATGGTCGAGGCGCTCGGCTATCGCATTCGCCGCCTGTTCCTCGGCGTGTTCATGACCGGATCGGCCCTGGCGGGGCTCGGCGGCGTGATGTGGGGCCTGTATCGCGAGCAGGTGCACGCCTCGCTCGGCGACGAACTGACCGTGCTGGTGTTCATCGTCGTGATCATCGGCGGGCTCGGCTCGATCACCGGCTGCTTCATCGGGGCAATCCTGGTCGCCATGGTCGCCAATTACGGCGGCTTCCTGGTGCCCAAGCTCGCGCTCGTCTCCAACATCCTGCTGATGGTCGCCGTGCTGATGTGGCGGCCGCGCGGCCTCTATGCGGTGACCAGCCGATGATGATTCTCTCCGGCGACCCGCCCCGCAGCCGCGCGCTGTCCGTCCTGCTCATCGTCATCGTGCTGGCGCTGCTGGCGACGCCCTTCATCTTTCCTGGCGCCAAGGCACTCAACGTCGCCGCCAAGATCTGCATCTTCGCGGCGCTGGTCGCGTCGTACGATCTGCTGCTCGGCTATACCGGCTCGGTGTCGTTCGCGCATACGATGTTCTACGGCATCGGCTCCTACGCAATAGCGATTGCGCTCTATGGACTCGGTCCGAGCTGGACCTCGGTCGCCGTCGCAGTGGCAGCCGGCCTGCCGCTCGCTTTGCTGCTGGCGCTCGCGATCGGACTGTTCTCGCTACGGGTCGAAGCGATCTTCTTCGCGATGATCACGCTCGCGGTCGCCTCCGCCTTCCTGGTGCTGGCCTCGCAGCTGTCCTGGCTGACCGGCGGCGAGGACGGCCGCAGCTTTCAGCTGCCGGAGCTGCTGCGTCCCGGCACCGTGTTCATCGGCAAGGAGTGGTTCGGCTTCCCGATCAATGGCCGCATCCTGACCTATTATCTGGTGCTGTCGGTTTGCGCGCTGATGATCCTGGCGCTGCTGCGGGTCGTCAACTCGCCGTTCGGCCGGGTGCTGCAGGCGATCCGGGAGAACCGCTTCCGCGCCGAGGCGCTGGGCTATCGCACCGTCTTCCATCTCACCTATGCCAACTGCATCGCGGCGGTCGTCGCCGCGGGCGCCGGCATGCTGAACGCGCTGTGGCTGCGCTATGCCGGCCCCGACACCTCACTGGCCTTCTCGATCATGCTGGACATCCTGCTGATGGTGGTGATCGGCGGCATGGGCACGATCTACGGCGCCATCATTGGCGCGGCGATCTTCATCCTCGCACAGAATTACCTCCAGGCGCTGATGGGCCTCGCGTCGACCACAGCCGCCGACGCCGGATTGCCGCTGCTGCCGGGCCTGCTGCATCCGGACCGCTGGTTGCTGTGGCTCGGCCTGCTGTTCATCGCCAGTGTCTATTTCTTTCCGACCGGCGTGGTCGGCCGACTCCGGGGCAAGACGGGGTCGCCGCGCTGATTTTCAGCCTTGGGCGGTACGTGAATGGCGAAAAGCGCAATTGTCGACGACATTTTGCTGCCAATTTAACAAGCAGCTAACTGAGTTTCCTAACGGCTCCGGTACCAGTGCCTTGCTATCAAATTGGCCCACAACAATTGTTTTTCCCGGGTCGATCAAGGCATGCAACGCGCAGCAGACACGTCAGGGGCGGCCGCAACCGAACCGGAACGGGCCGGCATGTCGCTCTGGCGCGGCCCGGTGCCATGGCTCGCAGCCTGCGGCACGCTCCTCATCGCCGCCATCGTGATCGGGACGATCGTGATGGCCAACGGCTTCCGGGAGCGCACGATCGACAACAACGAGCGCGAGCTCGAGAACACGGTGCTGCTGCTCACCCGCCACTTCGCACAGCAGTTCGAGGATGCCGAAACCGCAGTGTCGCACGCAATTGGCCGCATGCAGCTCGGGTCGATCGATTCGCCGGCGGCATTTCAGACCCGGATGGCGCAGCCCGACATTCGCGAAATGCTGCAGTCGCAGGTCAACGGCCTGTCCTACATGGGCGACCTCACCGTCGTCGGCTCCGATGGCAACTTCGTCAACTGGTCACTCGACGAACCGCTGCCGCCGGTCAGCGTCGCACAGCGCGACTATTTCAAAGCCCTCGCCAACGATGCGCGATTCGACAGGGTCGTCATCGCGCCCGTGGTCAGTCACGTCACGAGGAAGTGGGCCACCATCGTCGCTCACCGGCTGAACGGCGCGAACGGCGAGTTCCTCGGCTTGCTGACCCGCCGGGTCGATCCGCTGACGTATGAACGATTCCTGGAATCGATGGCGCTCGGTAGCGGCGCATCGATCACGCTGTTCCATACCGACGGCACGGTGCTCGCGCGCTATCCGCGCGAGGAGACGGTCATCGGTCAAAAGCTCGAAACGCGCGAGCTGTTCAACACGGTCGCGGACGGCGCCGTCCACGCCGCGCTGATCAGGAGCCCGTTCGACAAGGTCGAGAAGATCGCGGCCGGCGCCAAGATCAGCCGGTTTCCGCTGATGATCACCGCGACGCGCCCGGTCGATGACGCGCTGGCGGACTGGCGTTCCCAGGTGGTGCTGCTGGTCGGTGCCGCGGCACTGGCCGTGGGCGTGATCGCCGTCATGTTCAGCCTGATGATCGTGCAGATTCTGCGGCAGAGCCGGATCGCCCGCGAACAGCTCGAAAGCGAAAAGCAGCGCGTCGAGACAGCGCTCGATAACATGACGCAGGGGCTGATCTCGTTCGACGCCGACGCGCGTGTCGTGATGTTCAATCAGCGCTTCATCGATCTGCTCGGCCTGTCCTCGGACGTGATCCAGCCCGGCACCCATCTTTACGACGTGATCGCGCACTGCAAGGAGCAGGGCTCCTTCAGCGGCGACGTATCGGAATACTGCGCCGGCGTGGCCGACCGGGCCGCAGGCGGCAGCACGTCGCAGATGATTGCGGAGTCGCGTGCGGGACGTTCCTTCAACATCATCGAGAAACCGCTCGCGACGGGCGGCTGGGTCACCACGGTCGAGGACATCACGGAGCAACGAAAGCTGGAGCAGGAGCGTGACCGCAACTACGCTTTCCTGCGCGAGATCATCGATCACATCCCGTCCTACATCATGGTCAAGGATGTTCGCGATCGCCGTTACGTGCTGGTCAACCAGTCCACGGAACGGAGTTTTGGCCGACCGCGCGAGGAGATCGTCGGGCAGACCGCATCCGAGCTGCTCCCCAAGGCGTCCGCCGACAAGGTGAAGGCCGATGACGACCGCGCGCTGGAGCATGCGGACGGGCTTTTCCTCAGCGAGCATCCGTGGCAATCGCCGGCGCTCGGGCTGCGCTACATCACGTCGCGCCGCATCGCCGTTGCCGACGACACCCATCGGCCGCGCTACTTGATCAATGTGATCGAGGACACCACCGAACGCCGGCTTGCAGACGAGAAGATCGCCCACCTCGCCCATTTCGACGCGCTGACCGAGCTGCCGAACCGCGTTCTGTTCCGCGAGCGGATCGCCGAGGAAGTCGAGCGCGCGCGTCACGGCAAATTCTTCGCGCTGCTCTATATCGACGTCGACGAGTTCAAGGCCATCAACGATTCACTCGGACATCACGTCGGCGACGAGCTGCTGAAGACGATCGCCAGCCGGATCAAGAACTGCCTCGCTCCGGAGGACATGGTCGCGCGGCTCGGCGGCGACGAATTCGCGGTGCTGCTGACCATGGCTGCCGACCGCGACGAGGTCGTCGTGACGGTGACGGAGATCCTGCACAGTATTCGCAAGCCTTGTCGCTGCCTCGGATATCAGTTGTCGACGGACGCGAGCATCGGCATCGCGCTCGCGCCGGAGCACGGCACCGACAGCGATCAACTGACCAAGAATGCCGATCTGGCGATGTACGCGGCCAAGTCCGACGGCCGTCACACCTTCCGCTTCTTCGAGCAGGCGATGGACGAAAACGCGCGGGCCCGGCTGCAGCTGCAGCAGGACCTGCGCCGCGCCATCGCGGAGGATCAGTTCGAGCTGCACTACCAGCCGCTGCTCGGCTTCAGCGAGAACAGCATGACCGGTTGCGAGGCACTGCTGCGCTGGAAGCATCCGGAACTCGGCATGGTGCCGCCGCTCGACTTTATTCCGCTTGCAGAGGACACCGGCCTGATCAACGAGATTGGCGACTGGGTGGTGCGAACGGCCTGCGCGGAGGCGGCGAGCTGGCCCGGCGACATTCGCGTCGCCGTCAATGTGTCCCCGGTCCAGCTCAAGTCACCGACGCTGGCGCTGCGCATCGCCAGTGCCCTGTCGGCGGCAGGTCTTGCTCCGGAGCGTCTCGAAATCGAGATCACCGAGGCGGTGCTGATCGGCGACGACGATGTGGCACTCGCCATCCTGCATCAGCTGCACGACATGGGCGTGCGCATCGCGCTCGACGATTTCGGCACCGGCTACTCGTCGCTCAGCTACCTCAAGCGCTTCCCGTTCGACAAGATCAAGATCGACCGCTGCTTCGTCAACGACCTCGGAGCGGACAGCTCGTCGGCCATCGTCCAGGCCGTGGTGAGCATCGCGGCCGCCAGCAACATGACGACGACGGCGGAAGGCGTCGAGACCGGAGCGCAACAATCCGCATTGCGCGATCTCGGCTGCACCGAGATGCAAGGCTATCTGTTCAGCGCGCCGAAGCCGGCCGCCGAGCTGCGCAAGCTGTTCGCCACGCGCGAGACGACCGCGGAGGATTTGCAGGCCGCCGGCTGACCCTGGCCGGGCCGCGCTCTGCAATCCTCCCGGACTCCGGCGGCGCCGCCAAATGCGCCCCGCGGCAGACAGCGACGCGACCGCTGGCGTCTCCGGCTTGGTGACGGCGGTCACACCCGCCACAATGCGCCAAACCGCCTCACGCGAGCTGAGCGATGCTGCGTTCCGTCCCGTTGGCGGGCGCCGGGGGCGACCTATATACAGGCGGCCGGAACTCAGCAGGTGGCCCATGCAACCCGTCTCATTGCTCCTCAATGTCCTCTGGATCGTGCTTGGCGGCGCCTACATGGCGTTCGGCTGGCTGGTGGCAGCGGTGGTCATGGCCATCACCATCGTCGGCCTGCCCTGGGCGCGCGCCGCCTTCAACATCGCGGCCTACACGCTGCTGCCGTTCGGCTCGCGCGCCGTCCGCCGCGACGAAGTGACCGGCCTCGAGGACGTCGGAACCGGTCCGCTCGGCCTGCTCGGCAACATCATCTGGTTCGTGCTGGCCGGCTGGTGGCTCGCCCTCGGCCACCTGGTCACCGCCATCGCGTTGGCGGTGACGATCATCGGCCTGCCGTTCGCCTGGGCCCATCTGAAGCTGGCCGGACTCGCGCTGTGGCCGATCGGCAAGACCATCGTGCCGGCCTGAGCCGGCCGGTGCGCCCCGGCGCCGCCGGCCCCAAGAAACCTCCGAATGGGCGCGACCGCGGCCATTCGGTCCAAAATCGACAGACAATCACGCTCCGGCGTGGCATCGGGCTGCGCTGCCCCGTTGCCTGCCCCCCGCCAATCGGCTAAACGAAGCGTCGCACGCACCCGTAGCTCAGCTGGATAGAGCGTTGCCCTCCGAAGGCAAAGGTCACACGTTCGAATCGTGTCGGGTGCGCCACTTCGGTACAAAACCGGGCACTGCAAACTTGCCGATTTTGCGCTGGAAGCGGCGACGAGCGTACGCAGGAGCGCGCTTTTCGATCCCATGATACGGACTTCTTTCGCGTCCAGTTCGACGCGTTGAGCGGGTGCGCGGAGATGATCCCGGCGGTAACCGCCCGGCTCGGCCGCATTCGCCTGCGGGCCTGGCTGGCGAAGGTCTTGAGCGCCTGGGGATGTGATGATCCAGCGCGGCCCGGGCCCGCTCTGCGTCCGCGCGGTGACGCGGCAATCTCGACGCGAATGACACTTTGCAGAAGTCGAACCCGCACCGCGGTGGCAAGCGTGGGCGCTCATCTGAACCAAGGCAATGGCCGGTGAAATTTCCAGCCAAAGGCGGTGGATGTGTCTTGATCCAGCGAAGGGGCATGAGGGTCGCGAGCGGTATCTCGCGTCGTCCTGGTTTCAATTCACTGGTGCGGCTCGTCGCTCCGAACCACAAAAGACTCAAGCACGCGCTTCATGCCGCCATTGTCGAAATTGATCGTGAGTATGCGGCCCTCTGCGGCAACAACTGTGCCGTGGCCGAACTGGCTATGCAACACCCGATCTGGCACCCGGAAGTTAGACGCTCCGGGATCGAGCTGGAGCGTCGTGCTCACAGTCTGCGGCATTATCAAAACGGGTCCGCTCAACTGGCCGCGATCATGATCCAGCCATAGGAAAAGTGCGACAAACCCTAAAATGGCAGCCAGGGCTGCCATGGTCCCGTGAAACGCGCGCATGCGCCAGGCCCACTCTGCGAACTGTCGGAATGGTACGTCGGCTTCACACGGTTCGCAATCGAGTGCCATTAAGGGCGGCAACGATCGCTTCTGGCCCATCACCTCGATCCCTCCGCTGGTCGAAATGGCCGCTATTGAAGGGTAACCTGACCACCAGCGAAATCGGGAAGCGGCCGCGCATAGGGCGTAGCGCAAGATCGTAGTCCCGCGGTTATCCGGGAGGATCGTCTTGGCGGCCGTAGCATCATAACGCCACGACGAAGCAATACTGCCTATCTTCATCGGCCGCGGCGCGCCAGCAACATCGATAGCCGGGGCTTGTATATCGATTTCCCGCCGGGCGATTTCTCAATCGCTCGTTCGATTGGGCCAGTCGCCGCGTCAATGTCTGATGACACCGCAGGAGCGACGAAACTCCGTCAAAACTCAATTCGCGACGAGACCAACGGAGAACGCTGCATTCAAGTCTTTGGGGTTGGTGCCCAGCCGATTCCAGAATCACGCCATCCGAGTTGGTACTACCGATCGGCGCCCACAGGAGTTGGTGTCGACCGAACGGACGGGCGGCGGCGTGACGGTCGACACCGGCGGTGCGCAAGACACCGACGACGGACTTCCCCAAGGCTTCCAATCCCTCTCCTCCTCGCACCGAGAAGCCGCTTCAAGCCCTCGATATCTCAGGATAAATCGGCGTACGACTTGGCCCGGCCGGGCTACTACCTTCCGCCTATGAGAGTCCGCCATCGGTGGTGGTCTAATTCCCGCCGATGCTTGCAGCGCGACTGCGCATCCGGCCTGGCGCGCACGCGCCACAGCCTCACAACAAAGACACATGCGGAGGGAACTGATGAATTTCACGAGCAGGAGATTCTTGGCTGGCATCTCGACGGTTGCCTTCCTCGTCGCCGGCACGCTTGGCGTCCGCGCCAACGATTCGGCGATGAAGGCCGCCAGCGAGCCCGGCGCCTGGGCCATGGCAGGCCATGACTACGGCAACACCCGGTTCAGCCCGCTGAAGGACATCAACACCGAGAACGCCGGCAAGCTGTCGCTGGTCTACTCGTTCTCGCTGGCCTCGCTGCGCTCCAACGAGTCCTCGCCGATCGTCATCGGCAACACGCTCTACGTCTCGAGCTCCTGGGGTCCGAAATACGTCTATGCGCTGGACGCCGCGACCGGCGCGCGCAAATGGACCTGGGAGCCGGACATTCCGGACGACGTGCTGCAATATGCCTGCTGTGACGTCAACAATCGCGGCGTCACCTATGCGGAAGGCAAGCTGTTCGTCGGCCGGCTCGACGGCAAGCTGACCGCGCTCGACGCCGCGACCGGCAAGGAGCTGTGGACCAGCAAGGTGGTCGACTACAAGCAGGGCTCGGTCATCACCTCGCCGCCGCTGGTGGTGCGCGACAAGGTCATCACCGGCTTCGGCGGCGGCGAGTACGGCGTGCGCGGCTCGCTGCAGGCCTTCGACCTCAACTCCGGCAAGCAGCTGTGGCAGACCTACACCGTGCCTGCACCCGGCGAACCCGGCAGCGACACCTGGAAGGGCGACACCGGCCTGCATGGCGGCGGCGCGGCGTGGCTGGTCGGCTCCTATGATCCGAAGACCGACACGGTCTATTGGGGCACCAGCAATCCCGGTCCCTGGAACACCGCGGTGCGCTCGACCGGCAATGGCGATTTCGGCAAGCTGACCAACCTCTACACCGCCTCGACCTTGGCGATCGATCCGAACAGCGGCGCCATCAAGTGGCACATCCAGGGCACGCCGGCGGATGCCTGGGACTATGACGGCGTCAACGAGGCGCTGCTGGCCGATCTGAAGATCGGCGGCGCGAGTGTTCCGACGCTGATGAAGGCCGACCGCAACGGCTTCTTCTTCGTCGCCAACCGCGAGACCGGCAAGGTGATCTCGGCCGAGAAATACGTCTTCGCCAACTGGGCACAGAAGTGGGACGTCGCGACCTCGCGTGCGGTCGAGGACCCGGACAAGCGCCCGGGCCCGGGACATCCGGCCAAGGACATCTGCCCGAACCTGATCGGCGGCAAGAACTGGCAGCCGATGTCGTTCAGCCCGGACACCGGCCTGGTCTACATCCCGACCAACAATGTCTGCATGGACTGGGCGGTCAGCGACGTCGCCTACAAGCGCGGCGTGTTCTATCTCGGCGCCGAATTCCCGACCAAGGAAGGCCCGGGCGGCTTCCTCGGCGAGCTCGTCGCCTGGGATCCGGTCGCCAACAAGAAGGTCTGGTCAATCAAGGAAGACCTGCCGTTCAACGGCGGCACCTTGGCCACCGCGGGCGGCCTGGTGTTCTCCGGCAATCTGCACGGAGACTTCCGCGCGGTCGATGCCAAGACCGGCAAGATCCTCTGGAGCAAGAATCTCGGCTCCGGCATCGGCGCGGGCCCGGTGACCTACTCCGTCGACGGCAAGCAGTATGTCGCCGTCGTGGTCGGCCGCACCGCCTCGCTGCCCGCCTTCCTCGGCGAGGTCGGCAAGAAGATGACGGCGGCGGCGCCGGAAGGCGGTTCGCTGTTTGTCTTCGCGGTCCAATAAGGGCCAGCGTCACGATGATGGCGCGTGTCCCCCGCAAGCGGGACACGCGCACTCCACCGCACCAAGCGGAGCACGATGGCCCGGCCGCGAAGACCGAGCCATCCTGACTTGCAAACAAGACGACACAATTGGAGGGAACGAGGATGCGCCGGAATCGTCGCTCGAACTGGCAGGCCGCCGTCGAAACGTCCGCACATATGACGGCTCTCGCTGCCGTGTTTGCCGCCGGCCTGCTGGCATCGCCGGCAGCGGTCGTGGCGAACGAGGTCGAGCCGTTGCGGCTCTGCGCGGATCCGACCAATCTTCCGTTCTCGAGCGACAATCCATCACAGCCGGGATTCTATCTCGAGATCGGCCAGGCGCTGTCGCGAGAGCTCGGCCGCCCGGTGACGTACGACTGGTACAAATCCTATTTCGGCAAGCGCACCGTGCGCGTGACGCTGCTCGGCAAGCAATGCGACGCGATGATCGGCCTGCCGCTGTCGTCGGATTTCATGGGACCGTCGGTGATCTTCTCGAAGAAGATCACGACCGAGACCTACGCGCTGGTCGGCCGCGCAACGCTGGACGTGCACGGCATCGACGATCTCCGCGGCAAGCGCGTCGCCGTGCAGTACCAGACGACGCCGCAAAATCTGCTGGCCGAACGGGACGACATTGAGAAGCTGACCGTGCTCACACCCGACGAGGGCATGGCAGCGCTGGCGCAAGGCAAGGTCGACGTCGCCTTCATCTGGGGACCGGTCGCGGGCTGGCTGAACAAGACGAGCTATGAGAGCCGCTTCCGGGTCCAGCCGGTCGAAGGCGCCGGCCTGTCCTGGGATGCAGCGATCGGCTTTGCCAAGAGCTCCACGCAATTGCGCGATCAGGTCGACGCGGCCTTGCCGCAGCTCGGAGCGCGGATTGCCGAGCTCGCTGCCAAATACGGATTGCCGGGCGAGCCGCCCATCAGGTTCGGCGCCGCGCCGAGCCGGATCAGGCTGGCCTCGCTCGCCGGTCCCGCTCAGTTCATCCGATCGCCGGCTACCGACGCAGCCGTGATCAGGGTCTCGGAGTCGGACGCAAACAAGACCGAGACGATCGCTGCCGGCAAGGAGATCTTCAACGGCACCTGCGCGCACTGCCACGGGCCCGATGCCGTGCAGGCCGAAAAGCGGATCGACCTGCGCCGGCTGCAGACCCGCTACGGCGAGGACATGCGCGACAAGTACTGGACCACGGTGCATGAGGGCCGCCCCGCCAAAGGCATGCCCGCCTGGAAGGAGGTCTTTACCGACGACCAGTTCGAGAGCATCTATGGGTTCCTGCTGACCGTGCAGTCCGACTAGGCCAATCGAGGGAGACGGATGGCGGTCGGCACGATCTGCCGGGATCACCCGAGCATGCTGGCGACGAATGCGAGTCGGACATGACCTGCTTCCTGATCATCGACGATCATCCGCTGTTTCGCGAGGCTCTCGGCAATGCCGTGCGCCTCGCGCATCCGGACGCGCGGATCTTCGAGGCGCTCTCGATTGCCGATGCGCTCAACATCCTCGCCGCCCAGCCCGAGATCGATCTGGCGCTGCTCGACCTGACGCTGCCCGATGCCACCGGCTTTTCGGGGTTTCTGCAGCTTCGCGCCACGCATCCGCGGCTTCCGGTCGCGATCGTCTCGAGCGACGAGGACCAGAATGTCGTGCGCGAGGCGCTCTCGCTCGGGGCGGCCGGCTATCTGCCGAAATCGACGTCGAAGCGTGAGCTGACGGCCTCGATCGAGCGCGTGCTGAGCGGCTCGGTCTCGGTTCCGAAGGACTTCGTGCCCGCCACCGAGCGCAACGGCAACGGCTCGGCGCGCGCGCTGCAGGCCCGGCTTGAGGAACTCACGCCGCAGCAGTTGCGCGTACTCGACCTGATCAGGCGCGGCTACCAGAACCGGGAGATCGCCGGCGAGCTGCAGCTGGCGGAATCGACCGTCAAGGCGCACATCACCGAGATCCTGCGCAAGCTTCGCCTGTTCAGCCGCAACAAGGCCGTCATCGAGACCGGCAAGATCGAGCTGCCGCTGCCGTCCGACCGCCAGACCTCCCGCACCGCCTCGCGCCGAAAGCAGACCTGACTGATCCGCGAGATGTTGCGACGCGAAACGTCCCGCCGGCGCGGGCGCCTGCCGTCTTGCGCGTTGATTGATCCTGGCCAAAGCGCTATCGCTGGAGTTCCGGTTCTGACGCGCGGGCGATCACGAGGCGCAGACATCGACGCGAATGTCAGATCCGCAAGGCCAACAAACTGGATCATTGATCCGGCCGGGGGGAGTGACAGGCACGTGGCTCGATTGCTCATCGTCGAGGACCATCCGCTGTTTCGCGAGGCGCTGGAGAGCGCGATCGGCGTCGCTCTGACCGATGCCGAGATGCGCGAGGCAACCTCGATCGACGCAGCCATCGGCATGCTGTCGACGCTACCGCGATTCGACCTGATCCTGCTCGATCTCTCGACGCCGGGCACCACTGGTCTCTCCGGCGTCATCAGAATCCGCAAGACCGCGCCGCGCACCCCGATCCTGGTCGTGTCGGCGCATCAGGACCCGCGGCTGATCTCCCATCTCCTCGCGCTCGGCGTCTCCGGCTACATCTCCAAGTCGACCTCGAAGCAGCAATTGGCGGACGCCATCAGGGCGGTGCTGCGCGGCGAGGTCCCCGTCGAAGGCGGCATCCCGCGCGCGAGTCGCCAGAGCAGGCAGCCTGCTCACGACCTCCTGAAACGCCTGAACGAGCTGACGCCGCAGCAGCTGCGCGTGCTCGATCTCATCCGCTGCGGATTGCAGAACAAGCACATCGCCTATGAGCTCGGGATCTGCGAAACCACGGTGAAGGTCCACGTCTCGGAGATCCTGCGCAAGCTCCACGTCATGAGCCGGACCAAGGCGATCATCGAGATGGAGAAGATCGACTTCGTGAACCTCATCGGCGAGCCGCGCCCCCGGGCGCCGGCCCAGGCGCGGGCCGACGGCGATGAAGCGCTCATGACAGCAGGAACGATAGCAGCGCGCGAAGCTCCGCCGGCCTGACCGGCTTGGTCAATGTCTCGAGCCCATACTGGCTCGCTTCCCTGGCGGCATCCTCGGAATAGTCCGCCGTCACGATCATCGCCGGGACATCCCTGCCGAGGAATTGCCGGATGTCCCTGATGGCGACGAGCCCGCTCTCGTCGCCATCGAGATGGAGATCAGCGATGATCGTCTCGGGCACGGCACCGAGCGCGATCAGACGCTGCACGGCCTCGCTGGCCGACACCGTCGCCACGACATCGCAGCCCCATGTCTCCAGCAGGCTGACCATCGCCTCGGCGGTCGCCAGGTCATTCTCGATCAGCAGGATCTTGGCGCCCTCGAACCCGCCATACTCGTGGACGATCTGGTCCGCCGGAGGCAGGTCCGGCTGTACGGATGCAGGATCCGCGCGATCGAGCTCGAGCTTGAAGGTGGATCCATGGCCCACCCGCGAGGCCAGCCCGACGCCGTGGCCCAAGGCCGCGGCGAAGCGGCGAACGATCGACAGGCCGAGCCCGAAGCCAGCCTGATCCTCGGCGCCCGACTGACCGCGCTGGAATTCGAGAAAGATCGCTTCCTGCTGCGGCTTCGGAATGCCCGGCCCGGTATCGTACACCTCGATGCGAACGCGGTCCGGCCCCGGTCCCAGCCGGCAGCCCATCACGACGCCGCCCTGCCGCGTGTAGCGCAGCGCGTTGGCGAGCAGATTCTGCAGGATCCGCCGCAGCATCATGGCGTCGGATACCACCGCGACGGCGCACGGCCGGATGCGCAGCGACAAGCCGCGTTTGGCCGCGATCGGCGCGAACTCGCGTTCGAGCGGCTCGAACAGGGTCGAGAGCAGGATCGGCCGGACATCGGGGCGCAAGGCACCGGCATCCAGCTTTGCAATCTCCAGCAGGGATCGCAGCAGATCTTCCAGCATGGCCAGCGATTGGTCGATCTGGCCGACCATGGTCATCCCACGATCCGACGCGACCTCGTCCGCCAAGGTCGACAGCGTCAATCGCGCCGCGTTCAGCGGCTGCAGCAGATCATGCGTGACGGAGATCAGGACCGAGGACTTCAACGAGCTCGCCGCCTCGGCGTGCTGCTTGGCGCGAAACAGGTCGTTGTTGGCGATTTCGACCGAATGCAGCGCATCGCGCAGCTGCCGCGTCCGCTCGCGGACCTGCTGGTCGAGCGCGATCGCGGTTTCGAACAGCGAGAACGCGTTGAGCTGCTGGTCCATCGAGCGTTCGACCCGGGACATCAGCACCGCGTTGATCTTCCTGAGCTTGGCCGCCTCGCGCTGCAGGTCGTCCGGAGCGCCGGAGCCGGTCATGGCTTGGCCTCGGATGGCTTGGTCTCAGATGGCTTGGCCTCGGGCCGCTTGCCGATCGCGACGCCGGTCAGCGTCTGATTGACATGCATCGAGCCGTACTGCTCGCCATAGGTATGGAAGCCGACGATGCGGTTGTCGCGATAGAGCTCGGACATATCGCGCGCGAACTGATGCTGCTCGGCGTCGAGACGCCGCAGGATGCATTCGAAGCCGATGAAGATCGAGACCTCGCCGAGGTCGGCGCGGACATCGGCCAGCATCTCGCGCGCGGCGGCCACCGAGTTGCGCGACTTCGCAGCCGTCAGCACCATGCCTTCGTCGATCGCGCAGAAGAACCGCAACGAGCCGTCCGGGCTGACGCGCTGGATCGAGCGCGCGAAATACGCGCCGCCGACGCGCACCAGCACCGGATGCGCCGCGAACAGGAACGGATCGAGCTCGGAATCGGCGATGCCCACCGCGCGGCAATATTCCTCCGCCGCCGGCTCGGCATTGAGCTGCTTGACGATGCGCTGCTCGAGATCGGCTTCGGTCACCACCATCTTGGTCGAGGTGGGCTCGAAATTATCGCACTTGAACAGCCGGAACGGCAACGACGTCCTGATCAGGATCAGCACCGCCATGTCGGTGTGAGCCTCGCCGTCGTGGAACACCCAGGTGCGCTCGAAGCGCAGGCCATCGCCCGCCGATCCGCCGACCAGCGGAATGTTGTCGAGCGAGGCGTAGATCGCCGACATGATCGCCTCTTCCCGCTGGCACATGCCGTCGATGAGGACGAGGCCGAACACCCCTTCGTCGTCGCGACCGCCGCGCCGGGCCAGTTCCTGCCGCAGCTGGCTGCCGAGGCGGCGCCCTTCGTCGACGCGAAAACCCGACAGCCCGAAGATCGGCTGGGCGAACACGGTGAAATCGTCTGCCGCGAAGGCGAGAGCGACGACGCTGTTGTCCTCCCAGCCATCGGGCGACAGCTCTCCAGCCGTCGTACAGCCATAGACGGGAATGCCGGCGAACCGTGGCGTCACCTCCGCCATGAACCGGATCGGATCGTAATGCGGCGACAAGAAGATCAGCACCATGGCGAGGCCGTCGGCCGGCAGCTGGCCGCAGATATCGGCCGCCGCAGCGGCCTCCGTCTCGGCCTTCGACTTGGCAGCCGTCACGCCGGACGCGCGCGCGGGCCGAGGATCGGCGTCTCCCACCAGGCACCTCCCAGAACGAAGCTCGGGTTCCGTGTTTCGTTCGTTTTTTTAGAAGATTAGGGCAATTGAACAGCAACGGCAACCGGTCGGCTTGATCCAGAACAAGGACATGAACCCCGCTCTCGTCCGATCCTGTGGGCGGATCTGCCGGCTGGCGCAGCCGCGGGGCTTGCCCCGCGTGACCGCCGGTCGAACAAGGGGGAATTCACATGTTCAGCCGCATCGTTCTCGTCGTCCTGTTCGCCAGCCTGGCGTCGAGCGCCCTGGCGCTGGACGGCGATCCCGCCGCAGGAAAGATCATCTTCCAGCGCATCTGCCAGAACTGCCACTCGCCGGAGATCGGCATCAACAAAGTGGGCCCGAGCCTGTGGAACGTCGTCGGGCGCCAGCCTGCGGCCGTGCCGGACTACGCCTATTCCGACAGCATGAAGAACAACAAGGCGACATGGAGCGCGGCGGCGCTGGATGCCTATATCGCCGACCCGCGCGGCGACGTTCACGGCGTCAAGATGTACTTCAAGGGGCTGGCGGACGGCAAGGAGCGCGCCGACGTCGTCGCCTATCTGTCGACGCTGAAATAGCGGAGCCGAGGGGCGGCGAACACGCGCTCCTCAGGCTCGACTGATCACGATCCGCGGATTGCGCCGCCTCGCGCCTTGAGGAATTCGCGCGCGACGATCAGCTTCTGCACTTCCGTCGCGCCCTCGTAGATGCGCAGCGCCCGGATCTCGCGGTAGAGGCTCTCGACGATCTCGCCCTTGCGGACGCCGCGTCCGCCGAACATCTGCAGCGAACGATCGATGACGCGTTGCGCGGTCTCGGTGGCGGCGAGCTTGGCCATCGCGGCCTCGCGCGTGGTCGGGAGCTTTTGCACATCGCGCCGCCACGCCGCGCGGTAGGTCAGCAGCGCCGCGGCATCGGTGTCGGTCGCCATCTCGCCGAACGCGGCCTGCGTCATCTGCAGATCAGACAGCGCGCCGCCGAACATCGGCCGGCTCTGCGCATGCGCCTGGGCCTCGTCGAGCGCGCGGCGGCCGAAGCCGAGCGCGGCGGCCGCCACCGAGGCGCGGAAGATGTCGAGCGTCTGCATCGCGAGCTTGAAGCCGCCGCCGGGCGCGCCGAGCCGCCGGCTCGCCGGAATGCGGCAGTTCTGCAGGCGCAACGTCGCCAGCGGATGCGGCGCGATCACCTCGATGCGCTCGGCGACGGAGAAGCCGGGATCATCGGGAAACACCACGAAGGCGGAGATGCCGCGCGCGCCGGGCGCCTCGCCGGTGCGCGCGAACAGCGTATAGACGTCGGCGATGCCGCCGTTGGAGATCCAGGTCTTCTCGCCGTCGAGCACGTAAGCGTCACCGTCGAGCCGCGCGGCGCAGGCCATCGCGGCGACGTCGGAGCCGGCGTCCTTCTCGGACAGTGCAAACGCCGCCAGCCATTCGCCCGCGCGCACCTTGGGCAGGACCGCGGCGCGCAGCTCGGGTGAGCCGCCGAGCGCGATCGCGCCGGAGCCGAGCCCCTGCATGGCGAAGGCGAAATCGGCGAGCCCGTCGGCATAGGCGAGGGTTTCGCGCGACAGGCAGATCGCGCGCGAGTCGATGGCAGCTGCGTCGGCATCCGGTGCCACGACCGCGCTGTCGAGCAGGCCGGCCGCGCCGAGCGCGCGCACGATCTTGCGGCAGGCCGCATCGACGTCGGAATGGTCGACATCGTCGAGCTGTCCGGACGCGACGAAGCCGTCGAGGCGCTCGCACAGCGCGCGATGCCCGGGCTCGAAGAACGGCCAGTCGAGCCAGTCGCGGGGGATGACCTTGGCCGTTACACGCATGATGGACCTCGAAGCCGGAGCGACAGCATTCGGGCGCACACCGGCGCGCATCGCCGCGGACCGCCCAATTATTTTAAACATAAAATAATTGGCGGCCGTTCGCATTGTCAAGACGGCCCGTCAGCCGGCGGCGGACGCCCCACCCACATGGTGACGACGAATCAGCTGCCGGCGGATCAATTCCCAGACATGGCGCTGCCGAGCTTCACCCCCATGGCGAGCACGAGCAGAACCCCGGCCGTGTAGAACAGATAGTCCGGATGGACGCAGAACAGCTTAGAGGACGAGCAGACGGCGACCGCCCAATTCTCGCCGATCGAGACCAGATCCCGCGCGTTGTAGAACGCCACGCCCGCACCGCCTGCCAGCAGTGCGAGCAGAAACAGAAGCCCCGCCATGATCCCCCCCTGAGCATTGCCCCGCGGCGGACCATGCGCCAATTCGCGCTGGACCACAATTCGGCTCGGGCGAAAGCTTCAGGAAACGACGGTGATCGCCGTGCCGAAGCCTGTTGCGAAGCGCTCGACACGGAACGATGCAACCGCTGCGCGCTGCTGCCGGCGCCGTTGCTCATTCGAGCCAAGCTCTCGCCGCGACGACGCTGCGCTCCCCTCCCCCGGCCGGCAAGCGCGTAGCGGTTGCCGGATGCGGGGAGGGGTCGGGGGTGGGGGACTCCGCGCGCCAGACGTCGTGGCGTACGACATCGAATTTTCGCTCCAGTCCATCGCGATTGTTGGGCGATGTAGAATTGCGTTGCCGTATCGATGTGCTCCTGACCTCGGACTCATCACATCGCGCATCGCCCGGAGGCCCCCACCCCCGACCCCTCCCCGCACGCCGTCATCGCTAGCGCGCTGCCGGCGCGGAGGAGGGGAGCGCACTGCCGTCGTTGAGACGGCGGTGATCATCAAGAGCTGGCGAAGCTGATCGCTGCCGGCGCGTCACGCCAGCATGCACGCGGCGTCGGCGGTCACTCCGCCGCCTTGCCGAGCTTGCCGAACGAGCGCGTCGGCGCGGCAAAGCCGCAGGACGTGCCGTCGGTGATCTTGACCTGATCCTCCCACGGCAGCCGGTAGGTGCCCGCCACCATGTCGTGCATGAAAGTGTAGGGACAGTCCATCGCGCCGCCCTTCACCGCGACATAGCCGCGATGCCAGAGCTGATAGATGTTGTTCTCGACGCCCCAGCCGATGCGCGCCTCGCGCACGAGGTCCGGGCGCACCTCGGCAGTGATGATCTCGTCGACCCGGCCAGTGGTGCCATGCGCGAGGATCGAGCCGTCGAAATTGACGATCATGCCCTCGCCCATCGAATCGAACGAGCCATCCGAGCCGCACATGCAGACATTGGCCGTCACCATCAGGTTCTGGAACGCATTGGCCTGGTTGGTGAAGCGCCAGCTGTCGCGGATCGGCGCGGTGTAGCCGGCGGTCCGGATCATGATCTCGGCGCCCTTGTAGGCGCATTCGCGCGCCATCTCCGGGAACATGCCGTCATGGCAGATGATCAAGGCGAGCTTGGCGCCGTGCGGCCCCTCGATGACGGGAATGCCGAGATCGCCCGGCTCCCACGGCTCGACCGGAATCCACGGGTGCAGCTTGCGATAATACAGCTTGATGTCGCCGTTATCGTCGATGATCAGGCCGGAATTGTAGGGGTTGCCGTCGGGATTGAACTCCATGATGGAGAAGCAGCCCCAGATCTTGTTGTCGATGCAGGCCTGCTTGAACGCGGCGACCTCGGGTCCGTCGAGCCGGCACATGATCTCCGGATTGGTGTCCATCGACAGGCCGTGCAGCGAATATTCCGGAAACACGACGAGGTCCATGGTGCCGAGATTGCGCCTCGCCTTGCCGACCATCCAGACGATCTTTTCGGTCTGGCGCGCCAGATCCTCCCTGGTCACGACCACGGGAAGCTGCAGTTGCACCAGCCCGATGACCACGCCGTTGTCCGACTTGTTGAGACCGCCGAGCCCGTTCATGCCAAACCTCCCTGATTGCCGCCGCTGACCGAGACGTTGCGCAAGACAATCACGATTTGGCACCACGGGCGCGCCGATATTTCAGCCCGTCGCCTGCCGCTTGCGCAGGCAGCTCCGCGCGGGTCAGACCGCACGGGAGCGTTGCAGACGTCGCCGGAACCGCGCCAGCGCGCGGCTGAACACCGCCGGGTCGTCGGTCGCACGCGCCAGCACCAATGCGCCCTGGATGCCGAGCACCACCTCCTCGGCGGCATCTTCGGCCGCTTGATCATCCCATCCGCCCCGCACCAGCGCGGCGCGCAGCGCCGCGATCCAGCGCGTGAAATAGCTGGCAATGATCGCGGCAAAACGATCCCGCGTGTCGTCGAGCGCGAACGCCCCGACCAGACAGACGCGGCGGCCGGAGCGGAAGTAATCGTCGACGCCGCGCCACATCCGCTCGATCGAGGGCTCCGGCGCAGCGCCGCGGAGCGGCGCATAGATCTCGCGCTCGAACCAGGCATCGACATGCGCCAGCACGGCGCGCGCCATCTCCTCCTTGCCGCCTGGGAAGAAGTGATACAGGCTGCCCTTGCCGAGCCCTGTCTTCTCGGTGATGCGGCTGAGCGACGTGCCCTCGAAGCCGAATTCGCGAAACACTTCGGCGATCAAGGGCACGACGTCGGCGCGCTCGTTCAGCGTCCGCATGGCGCTCCCAAGTCGAACTTCTCTTCAAAGACCGAGATCGGTCAGTCCGGGATGATCGTCCGGACGCCGCCCCAGCGGCCAGTGAAACTTGCGTTCGCTCTCTTTGATCGGCAGGTCGTTGATGCAGGCGAAGCGGCGCTGCATCAGGCCCTGCGCGTCGAACTCCCAATTCTCGTTGCCGTAGGAGCGATACCAGTGGCCGCTGTCGTCGTGCCATTCATAGGCAAAGCGGACGGCGATCCGGTCGTCGCTGAAGGCCCAGATCTCCTTGATGAGGCGATAGTCGAGCTCCTTCGCCCATTTGCGGGTGAGGAAGGCGACGATCTCGGCGCGCCCGGTGATGAACTCGGCCCGGTTCCGCCAACGGCTGTCCGGCGTGTAGACCAGCGACACGCGCTCGGGATCGCGGCTGTTCCAGCCGTCCTCGGCCATCCGGACTTTCTGGGTCGCGGTCTGGAGGGTGAAAGGTGGGGTAAGCGCCACGGACGACTCTCCTCAAATGCTCTGGGTGTGTACCTTACAGAACGGATTGTACTGAGCGGTACAAAGACGTCAAGCTGCTCGGATGTTCGATCAACGAACGATCATTGAGCCTCTTATGAAAGCCGTTGTGGCGGACGCGCGTGTCGACGCGGTGCCGATCTACCAATCTGCTGCTCGCGACAGTCAGCACCCTTGTGTGCTCAACGGAAATTGGATGATCTGCTAAGTGAACAGGCCGGGGCGCGGGGGCGAACGCGGTCGGTTCAGCTACGCGTTTGGGGGATTTTCGGACATGTCGATGCTCACGCCGCACGGCGAGTGCCTGCTGTGGACACCTGAACTGATCTGGGTGAACGCGATCTCCGACGTCCTCATCTCCATTGCCTTTTTCGCCATCGCGTTCGTGCTCGCCTTCATCGTCTACCGCCGCCGTGATTTTCAGTTCAGCTACATCTTCTGGGCCTTCGCGCTGTGGGTTTCCGTTTGCGGATTGACGCGGCTGATCGAGGTCCTCACGATCTGGGTGCCGGCCTATTCGCTCGAGGCCTCCACCAAGGGCGTCCTCGCCTTCATGTCGGTCGGCATCGCCGGCGCGCTGCTGCTGATGCTGCCGCGAGTGCTGACGATGCCGTCGCGCGCCGAGCTGAAAAACGCGTATGCGCAGCTCGAGGAGGAGACGCGGCAGCGGCGCACTGCGGAAGCCATGGTCCGGCGTTTCCAGGAGACCGAAGCCACCGAGGCCCAGGTGCGGCAGGCACAGAAGATGGAGGCGATCGGCCAGCTGACCGGCGGCGTCGCCCACGACTTCAACAACATCCTGACCGTGATCACCGGCACGATCGAGATCCTGGCCGACGCCGTGAAGGACCGCCCGCAACTGGTGCAGATCACCAGCCTGATCAACTCGGCCGCCGCGCGCGGCGCAGATCTGACGAAGCATCTGCTCGCTTTCGCCCGCCGCCAGCCGCTGCAGCCGCGCAGCGTCGACATCAACGGCATGGTGGTCGACACCGCGCGCCTGCTGCGGCGGACGCTCGGCGAGCAGATCGAGATCGAATCGATGCTGGCGCACGATTCGGCGCCCGCCATGATCGACCCCAGCCAGCTGTCGACCGCGATCCTCAACCTTGCGCTCAACGCCCGCGACGCGATGCCGAACGGCGGCAAGCTGACGCTGGAGACCAAGAACGTCCTGCTCGACGATGGCTATGCGCGGATGAACCCGGAGGTGATCCCCGGCAACTACGTCATGATCGCGGTCAGCGACACCGGCGAAGGCATTCCCGCCAACCTGCTCGACAAGGTGTTCGAGCCGTTCTTCACCACCAAGGACGTCGGCAAGGGGGTCGGCCTCGGGCTCAGCATGGTCTACGGCTTCGTCAAGCAGTCTGACGGTCACATCAAGATCTACAGCGAGCCCGGGCACGGCACCTCGGTCAAGCTGTACCTGCCGCAGGCCAACAGCGATGCCGAGGCAGCGGCCCTCTCTGCGCTCAGCGCCGCAGCCATGGAGCGGGGCGACGAAACGATCCTGATCGTGGAGGACGATTCCTTGGTGCGCGAATACGTCATCGCGCAGATCAAGCGGCTCGGCTACACGACCCTGGCGGCGAGCAAGGCCGACGAGGCGCTGGCGCTGATCGACGGTCCGGCGCGCATCGACCTGCTGTTCACCGACATCATCATGCCCGGCGGCATGAACGGGCGTCAGCTCGCGATCGAGGCGCTGAAGCGGCGCCCGGACCTGAAGGTGCTGTACACCTCGGGCTATACGGAGAATGCCATCGTCCACCATGGCCGCCTCGATGCCGGCGTGCTGCTTTTGACCAAGCCGTATCAGAGCGCCGACCTCGCCCGCATGATCCGGACCGCGCTCAGCACGTGACGGGCCTCATTCTGCGTGCGTGATCCGGCCTGGACCCAAGCTCGTTTCCGAGCCGATGCGGCGCGATGGCCTGCGGATATGAGGACGTGAATGGGCAAGATATTCGGACGCTGGCTGGCCGCCGTGCAGGCCTATGCCGCCGTCGACGATCCGCAGTCCGACATCGCCGCCAAGGTGGCGCTGGTCATCGTCGCCAACCAGCCGTTCTATCCGCTCTATTTGCACGCGATCGCGGGCGCGGCGGCGTGGCCGGCCTGGCTGACATTGCTCACCGCGCCTTTGTTCGCCGCCGTACCGGCGCTGGCGCGACGCAATCCCTTGGCCGGCCGCGCCGTGATGGTGCTGGCCAGCACCGCCCACACCGTGTTCTGCGTCAAACTGTTCGGCGCACGCAGCGGCGTCGAGCTTTTCCTGATCCCCTGCGCCCTGCTCGGCGCCCTGCTGTTCCGCCCCGACGAACGCATCCGCTCGCTGCCGCTGCTCGCGCTGCCCTTCGTATCGTATCTGCTGATCGACTCCCGCCTCGGCGAGCCGGTGATGCGGGTCGCCGAGTCCGACTACGCCTCGCTGGTGTCGATCAACGCCATGAGCGTGGGCGCACTGACCGCCTTGATCGGCCTGCTCACGTCGGCCCGCATGCCGGCGAACTGAATGGCCTGCACCCACCCCCGCACCTTGCGGGGGTTCGACAATCTCATCCGGCCGCATCGTTGAAGCAGGCGATCGCCTGACGGCGTCGATCGACGACGAGACGGACCACGTCAGGGCGCGCGTAGTGGCCGGCCAGATCGAAATTCTGCCGCTCGCGCCGCACGACACGATGGTCCAGCGTGGCCACGATCAGCTCCTCGGCACCGACCTGCGGCGGCACCACCCATTCACCGTCGGGACCTGCGATGCAGGAGCCGCCATTGGCCAACACCTCCGGGCAGGTTGCGAGCATCGCGCCCGCCGGACTGTCCGGCGGGACGTCGCTCCGGCGCAGCAGTCCGGAAACCGACAGCACATAGCTGCGCCCCTCGCGGGCCAGAAACCGTGTGCAGCCTTCGGTGTTGCGCAGGTTGCCCGGCCACAGCGCGACGTGCAGATCCTCGCCTTGCGCCTGGAGCGCGGCGCGGGCGAGCGGCATCCAGTTTTCATAGCAGTTGAGCCCGCCGACCTGGAACGGCCCGACGGCATGCACCTGCAGCCCGTGCCCGTCGCCCTGAGCCCAGCTCAGGCGCTCCTCATAGGTCGGCATCAGCTTGCGATGAACCGATGCGATGTTGCCGTCAGCGCCGATGTGTACGCGTGAGCAGTAGACGCTGTGGCCGCCACGGTCGGCCGGGCGCTCGATGATGCCGAGCACGACGGCGAGGCCAAGCTGCCTGGCCGCGCTCGCGACAGGCTCGAGATGACCAGCCTCGATCTGGACGGCCTGGTCGAGATAGTGCGCATGGATGTCCTTCTGCAGGCCCGACTCGAAGCGTGCGCCATCGGTGTGCTCGATCCAGAACGGATAGCCCGGCACGAGCGCCTCGCCGAACGCCACCAGGCCGCAGCCGCGCCCGGCCGCCTCGGCGCACCAGCGGACCACCTTGTCGATCGTCGCCGCGCGTTGCAGCCAGACCGGCGCGATCTGGGCAAGACCGACGGTCAATTGATCCTGTTCACGGCTGGACATCATGGACTCCTGCTGCATGCGGCATGCTTGTCAACCAGCTAGGCCCGGCGCTAGCATCAGTCCAATTAATCCTCTTGATGGGATAGGATCGTGTTTTCTAATATCACCCTGGTCCAGACCCGGTGCTTCTGCGCGGTCGCGGAGAAAGGCAATTTCACGGTTGCCGCCGAGCAGCTCTGCCTGTCGCAATCCGCGGTCAGCCAGGCCGTCGCCGCGCTGGAACGGAATCTCGGCGCGCAGTTGCTGGTGCGTGGCCGCGACGGCGTCACGCTGACCGGCGCCGGCCTTTCGGCGCTCGGCGAGGCGCGATCCGTGCTGGCGGCCGTCGAGCGCCTCGCCGGCAGCGCCCGCGGTGCAACGACGCTGCGCGGATCCCTGCGCATCGGCGTGGTGCAGAGCGCGGCCATCCGCCTGCTGCCCGGCTGGCTGCGACAGCTGCGCGCGGCGCATCCCGATGTGGCGGTGACGCTGTATGAGGGCACCGACCCGGAGGTGACGGCATGGGTCGAGGCGGGTATCGTCGAGATCGGTTTCACCAGCCGCACCCTCGCCGGCCTCAGCGCCTCGCCGGTTGCGCAGGACGACTACGTCGTGGTGGTGGCGCCGGGACATCCCTTCGCGGTGAAAGCATCGCTGGCGCTGAAGGACCTCGATGGCCAGCGCATGCTGCTGTCCGGTGGTGGGTGCGAGACGCTGATCCAGGAGCTCTTGGCGAGCGCATCGAGCACCCCCGACATCGTCTGCATGGTCCGCGACAACGCCGCGCTCGCCAGCATGGTGCGCGAAGGACTGGGACTGACCATCATGCCGGAGATGGCGTTGCCGCTCGACCAACAGGGCCTCATCGCCATCAGGCTGCGGCCGAACATGCGGCGCACGCTGCATGCGGTCACCCTCCGCTCCGAACGGCTCGGCCCGGTCACGACAGCCTTTCTCGAACTGGTGCAGTCGGACCGGACGAAGCCGACCCGCAAATTGGCGAAGCGGCCGACATGAGGCGAGGCTGGATGCCATCCTCCGCCGCCGGGCCGAGTCGCCCGTCGGGCACGGCCAAGGGGTTTTGACGACCCGCGGCGGCCGGTCAGCGGCACGGAAACGCGTGCGCCGGAATGCCGATTTCGAGCGACCGATCAAGGCGATGACCCCTGTCCAGATCATCGCGCAAAAATATTCATCTTTCGCTTTTCCGAATTTTCGTGTCTGCTCCCTGCATACCGCCTCGGGCAGAGGGCGTATCGCGGTCGTCACGACACGCGAGGCGGGGAGCGATGGCCGCGATGGACCGCAGCATCCGCTGAGGATGCCGACGAACGGGACGTTGCGGACGGTGAAGTCGTGTGGTCCTGACACCCCGACGCTGGTGTCTTCAGCGCGACGCGCAAGCGTTGTTGCCGATACGGTGGCCAGAAAGCCCGGTGCACCGAGGAGAGCACGTATAAGCCGTAGCCCGTTGCGCAGGGAAGGCCGGGATGCCCGGCCGAGCCTGTGGTTCCTGCCCCGTGCATTCTTCTCGCACGGGGGCCGCAGGCGCCGGTCGGCGCCTGGTCTTCCCTGCCCCTCTCGCTTGCAGAGGGTCCATGACCTCAACAACTCGGGCGCGGATCGCGCCGCGAGGCGGAAGAGACGTGTCTAAGCCGCGGCGATCTGCCAGGGCGACGGCGTGTAGGAGGGAGCGTGATAGTTCAGATTGGCCGGCGGCTGCGACGGCGCCTGGCGCGCCACGAAGTAGGCCTCGAGCTCGGCGACGGCGCGGCTTTCCCATTCCGCGGCCTGTGCCAGGAGCGACTCCCGCTGATGTGGACGAAATGTCGCAGTCTGCCGGTACAAGGAGGCGACGGTACGATAGCGCCGCACGTTTTCGAGAACCGCTTCTCCATTCATCGTCATGACCGCTCTCCCCGCTCCGTCCCCTCGGGACACGCCGAAAGTGCACGTGCGCGCTTTGCGAAATCGTTAGCAGCCGGAATAGCGCGTTCTCATGGTTGGCAAATTCTTGCTTGAGAGAATGCATCGAATTGTCCGGTTCTCGCCATCGGGGCAATGGCGGCAGTTGCCTTCTAAGATTGAACATATAACTGACAACCACTTTAGGTTGAGATAAAAAGTGATGTGATCACAGATACTTAGTGATGTTGTCACAGACGCATACGATTGCGAGTGTTGTAGTTCGACTACAGTCGATCGGTCCAAAATGTGAGAAGAGCATGTTCGAACATTGCTGAATTTGATTGAGGATTGTGACTATGAAAACGCTTGCCACCGCCGTCTCGCTGCTTGTCGCGAGCTCGCTCGGCGCCTTCGCTGCCGATATGCCGGTCCGCTACACCAAGGCTCCGGCGCCGGCTGCGATCTACAATTGGACCGGCGGCTATTTCGGCGGCAATGTCGGCTACGGCTGGGGCCGCTCGAACCTCGGCACCGTCCTCGACCAGACCAGCAGCTGGGCGGGCGAAACCGTCGCCTTCCAGAATCAGTTCGTCGCCCTCAGCAACAACCGCCTCAACCCTGCCGGCATCATCGGCGGCCTGCAGGCCGGCTACAACTGGCAGACAGGTCCGAGCGTGTTCGGCATCGAGGCGGACTTCAACGGCTCGGGCATGAGCCAGCGCCTCATCGTCACCGGACCCAACCCGCCGACGACCCGCACCTTCAACGAGAGCATCCGCAACGATTGGTTCATGACCGTGCGCGGCCGCGCCGGCTACGCGATCGACACGACGCTGCTCTACGTCACCGGCGGTCTCGCGGTCGGCAACGTCAAGGGCAGCTGGGATGTGACCTCTGGCAACGGCTACGCCAAGACTGCGTCAATCGACCAGACCCGGCTCGGCTGGACCATCGGTGCGGGCGTCGAGCACGCCTTCGCGCCGAACTGGACCGTCAAGTTCGAATATCTCTACACCGACCTCGGCAGCGTCAACTACACCTCGGCCTACGTGCCCGGCAGCACCTTCGCTCCTCCCGGCGCGAACTATGTCGAGCGCCTGTCCCAGGACTTCACCTTCCACACCGCCCGCGTCGGTGTGAACTACAAGTTCGGCGGACCGGCCGTCGCCCGCTACTGATCCCGACAACCGCGAGGTCTGCGCGCAAAAGCCTCAGCTGTGCTGAGGCTTTTTTGCTTCGCACCGCTGCGATTCGCTCGAGCCTTGGCCGCGATTGGTCACGGCGCCGAATCCGAGGGTGCGATCGCCTGGATCAGCAGCAGGCTGCTGAAGATGACGAACAGGCCGAAGGCCTGGAATTCGTCCAGCGACATGCCGAACAGCGCGAGCCGCCAGCCGGCTGGCAGAGCGGCGACCACCCGTGCAGAGCCATCCAGCCGCGCCTACCTCGAACCGGACGTAGCGACCTGCTCGGTGAGCGCCGCACGGACGCGCGCGACGACGTCGACATAATCGCGGCGCTCACTCTGCCGGAACAGACGCACGCTCGGATACCACGGGCTGTCGTCGCGGCCGAGCAGCCAGCGATAATCGGGCGTGAACGGCAGCATGATCCAGGTCGGCTTGCCAAGCGCGCCGGCGAGATGTGCAACGCTGGTGTCGACCGTGATGACAAGGTCGAGCGCGTCGATCAGGGCGGCGGTGTCGACGAAGTCGCGAATGTCGGCGGTGAGATCGAGAACATCGCCGCGCGTGGCGAGCAACGCCTTGTCCGAGGGCCGCGCATCCTTCTGCAGGCTGACGAACCGCGCACCGGCATCGAGCAGCGGCATCAGCGTCGTCAGCGGCATCGAGCGGTTGTGGTCGTTGAGATGCGCGGGGTTGCCGGACCACACCAGCCCGACGCGCAGCTTGTCGTGCGGGCCGAGCCGCTGCTCCCAGGTTGCACGGCGTTCCGCGGGCGCGCGTGGCAGATAGCGAGGCGCTGCTGGGATGGTGTCGAGGCGGGTGGCGAAGGCGAGCGGCAGGCTCGACAGCGGGCAGTGATAGTCGATGGCGGGCACCGCATCGATGCCGCGGGCCAGGCACTGCGCCACACCCTCCATCCCCGACAGCAGCGGCTGCAGCACCGCGTCGACTTCGAGCAGGACACGGGCACCCTGCGCGGCGACGGTGCTGGCATAGCGCGAGAACTGGATCGTATCGCCAAGTCCCTCGTCGCTGTGCAGCAGAATGGTCTTGCCCGACAGGGGTGCATCGGCCAGCCAAACCGGCACGTCGAAGCTGCGCGCGACGAAGCCGACGGCGCGGCATTGGCGGCCCCATTCGCGTGCGGCCCAGCCGCGAGCAAAGTCGCCGGTCAGCAGGCGGAACAGCGCGGCGTTCCAATGCGCATCGGCGAAATCCGGCTTCAGCGCAACGGCGCGATCGAAGCTGGCGAACGCCTCGTCGAACCGGTGCAGCTCGGCCAGCGAGGTGCCGCGATGATTGTGGAAGTCGGCGGTCTGCGGCCGGATCGCGATCGCCTTGTCGAACACGGCGATGGCTTCCTCGTGGCGATTGAGATTCTGCAGGATGCAGCCATAGCCGTTGGCAAGGTCGGGATCATGCGGCGCCAGCAGATGCGCACGGCGGCCGAACTCATCGGCCTGCGCGTAGCGGCGCAGTCGCCGCAGCGAGATCGCTTTCAGATACAGCACGCGCGCCTGATCCGGCACCACGGCCAGCGACCGATCGAACGCGGCGATGGCCCGTTCGTAGTGTCCGGCGTCGAAATGCAGCCCGCCGGCCTTGTTGGCGGCCTCGACGCAATCAGGCTTCAGCTTCAGCACCTCGTCGAACGCCAGCGCCGCCTCCGCACCACGGCCCTGCGCCTCGAGCACTTCGCCGAGACGAATCCAAATCGTCATGCGCTCCGGCGCAAGTTGCAGCAGGCGATCGCAGGCCAGTGCCGCCTCGGCATGACGGCCCGTCAGCTGCAACAACTCGCCGAGAGCGTCCCAGCTCTCGACCGCATCGCCCTGCAGCTGCAGCGCGCGATCATAGGCCTTGATGGCCTCGTCGAGCCGGCCCGCGAGCCGCAGCGCCTGCGCGAGGCCGACGAAGCCATCGGGCCCGGCCATGTTCTGCCTGATCGCGCGGGCGAACCACTCGATGGCATCGTCGGCGCGCTTGAGCGCGAGACAGACCTGCCCCATCGCCTGCAGCGCCTCGATCGAAGCGGCATCGAGCGCCAGGGCGCGCCGGCAGGCATCCTCGGCCTGGGCAAGCTGGCCCGCGCGCAGCAGCCTCAGCGCCGCGGCGCACATCGCCTCGGACGTATCGCCATGGCGCGACGGTCCGGGTTTGCCCGGAGAGGGGCCGGCAGGCCGGCGCGGCTTGTGCTTCATCGGGAGATCTCTGCGCTCGTGCTGCAAGCGGTAGATGATTCCCAGATGCACGGAAAGATTGTCGGCTCGCGCGAAAGATCAGGCGCTCTCGGCCGGCGCCAGCGGCGCCGGCTCGAGGCCGCCGAAGCGGCGCTCGCGGCCATGGAACGAGGCCAGCGCCTGGGCCAGATCGGCGGCATCGAAATCAGGCCACATGCGCGGCGTGAAGTGCAGCTCGGCATAGGCGCCTTCCCACAGCAGGAAGTCCGACAAGCGTTGCTCACCCGAGGTGCGAATGATGAGGTCGACGTCGCGCAGGCCTGCCTCTCCGGTCACCAGGTCGGAGAATGCCGCGCGCGTCAGCCCCTCGCCGGAGCCCGCCTTGGCGGCGGCGTTGAGGATCGCGTCGCGGGCCGAGTAGTCGACGGCGATACGCAGATGCAGGGTGCGTCCATCACGCGTCGCCGCTTCGGCACGGCCGATCGCATCGGCGATGCCGCCCGGCAGCCGATCGCGGCGGCCGATCACGGTGAGCCTGACGCCGTTGCGCACCAATGTCTCCACTTCGCTAGCGAGATAGACCCGCAACAGCGCCATCAGCGCCGCCACCTCGGCGCGCGGACGCCGCCAATTGTCGCTGGAGAAGGCGTAGAGCGTCAGCGTGCCGACACCTTGATCAGGTGCGGCCTCGACCACGCGCCGGATCGCCTCGACGCCGGCCTCGTGACCGCGCAGCCGCGACATCCCCTTGCGGGTTGCCCAGCGGCCGTTGCCGTCCATGATGATGCCGACATGCAGGCCGTCCACCACAGCAGGCGATTGGGGTTGCAGACTACTTTGCATTGCAAAGCTCCAGGTCAAAAAAATCCGGTGAGAGGCTCAGGCGCGGCCCGGGATCAGGCCAGCTTGAGATGGCGCGTGGTCCTTGCCGGCTGCCGCCGCGGCGTCGCGGACCAGGCGTTCGAGCACGGCGAGATAATCGAGAAAGCGGCGGCGGCCGGCCTTGGTCAGGCGGCAGCTGGTGTGTGGGCGGTTGCCCTCGTAACCCTTGGTGACTTCGACCAGCCCGGCTTCCTGCAACACCTGCAGATGCCGCGACAGGTTGCCGTCGGTCAGTCCGCAGAGCTGCTTGAGGTCGGCGAAAGCGAGGCCCTTCGGATGCGCCATCAGCGAGGTGAGCAGTCCGAGCCGCGCCTTCTCGTGGATGACGCGATCGAGCCCATCATAGGAGAACGGCGCGCTGCCGTCAGTCTTCGGCATCGGAATCTCCCGTTGCAAAATACAGAATGCCCGCCATCAGCGCCTGGCCGACGGCGAAGGGCACTCCCATGGTCCAGGGGGACAGCAGATGGGTCACGCTGCCGAACACGAGGACCGCGAAGCCCGCCAGGAAGTAGAACGCGCCGGCCAGCGCGACGGTGCGAGGCAACGAGCGCACCGAGGCGAACACGCCGAGCGACATCAGGATCTGCCAGAGGCCGGGCAGCATCCACAGCGCTTCAGGGGCGAATTTCCACAGCAGCACCGCCAGCAGCACGCCGGCGATTCCTGCGGGGAGAAACTGCTCGACCGCCTGGTGGATCATCGCGTCGGCCAGGCCGGAATGATGGCGGCGCGACCGCGCCCGCATCTCTACCCAGATCATGGTCAGCGAGACGCAGGCAGCCGCCGCCCAGCCGAGCAGGAAGGTCAGCGGCTCGCCGGTCGGATCGCGCAGCACGAGCTGCTGGACGATGGCAGTCAGGAGAGCGACCGCCGCGGTCGCCGCCATCGTCGCCGGTCCATAGCCGCGAAACGCAGTGCCCGCCGCGAGCTGGCTGCGGATCGCGATGATATCGGCCAGCGCCTTGTCGAGGTCGCGCATGTCTGACGGGGTCCGGCGCCATTAACTTTGCAATACAAAGTATACACGATGACAAAGTGAACACAAGCCCGTCAGTGCTCCGTTGGATAACGGTCCCGCGGAAGGAGCCTCAGAGCATCTCAATAATAGCTGAAGCGGTGCACGCGCCGCGGCGGCGGCATGTCGCCATAGACGGTCGGGCCGCGGCGCGCCGGATCGAACGCGACGCGCGGATTGATGCCGCAACCGGCGTTGCGTCCCGAGGCGCTGGCCCGGCATTGCTCGAAGGTCTGATAGGAGCAGTCGCCGGGATAGCCGACGCCCCTGCCCTGCACGCACCAGGGATAGTCGTAGCCGGCGACAGCGGGCGCGGCGCCGCCTCCGCCGATCAGTGCAACGCCGACGAGGCTGGCCGTCACCATCATCACCTTGCGCATGGCCTACTCCCTTTCAGGCGAGCAGGTTTCAGCACATGGCCATGGTCAAAAAACGACAAATCCGCGGAGCGCATCATCAAGCAGGGCGACGACGTGTCGCGCCGGCGGCACGCCTCGCGGCCAGCTTGCGATCGCCTCGCGTCAGTCCAGCTTCAGGCCGGCAAACTCGACGACCTTCTTCCACTTGTCGGTCTCGGCAGCGATCTGCGCGCCGAACTGCTCCGGCGACTGGATCAAGGGCTCACCGCCGAGCTCGACGAGCCGCTTCTTGATGTCGGGCTCGGCAAGGATCGCATTGACCTGCTTGTTGAGCTTCTCGATGATCTCCTTCGGCGTATTCTTCGGTGCGCCAATCCCGAACAGCGCGCTCGCCTCGTAGCCTGGCACGGTCTCCGCAACCGCCTGCACGTCGGGCAATTGCGGCGAGCGCTCCTGGGTGGTGACGCCGAGCGCACGCAGCGAGCCCGCGCGGATATGCTGAATGATCGAGGGCATGTTGTCGAAAATGACCTGGACCTGGCCACCGAGCATGTCGGTGATCGCCGGCGCAGCTCCGCGATACGGCACATGCTGCATCTTGGTGCCGGTCATCGCCATGAACATCTCGCCCGACAAATGCACCGAGGTGCCGTTGCCGGACGACGCCATGTTCACCTTGCCGGGGTTCTCCTTCAGATAGGCGATGAACTCGGCGACATTCTTGGCCTTGATGTCGCTGTTGACGGTCATCACGTTCGGCACGCGATTGAACGAGGCGATCGGTGCGATGTCGCGAACGAAATTGAACTTCAGGTTGGTGTAGAGGCTGGCATTGATGTAGTTGGCCGGATTGACGAGCATGATGGTGTAGCCGTCGGCGGCCGCGTTCACGACCGACTCCGTGGCGATATTGTTTCCTGCGCCCGGCTTGTTCTCGACCACGAACTGCTGGCCGAACGTCTCCGACAGCCGCTGGCCGATCAGCCGGGCCAGGATGTCGGTCGCACCGCCTGGAGGATAGCCCACCACGAAACGGACCGGACGGGCGGGATAATCCGCTGCGGAAGCACTGCGGAAGACGGCGACGGATGGAACGGCGGAAGCGATCAGGCCAAGCGCAGTGCGACGTGAAATCATGCGTTTCCTCAGATATATCGTTAAGCGTTCGTTAACGAACCGCCGACACGGATCGTAGCAGAATGCCGCTGCCGCGGCGAGGTCGATGTCTCAATCAGGGGGATGAACCCATGCCGGTCAAGGCCAACGCACTCGATCATCTGGTCATCAACGTCAGCGACGTCGAGCGGACGACGACGTGGTATCAGAAGGTCCTGGGCATGGAGCTGCAGGTCACCGACCTCGGCCCGGGGCGGGCCAAGCGCACCTCGCTGCTGTTCGGGAACCAGAAGATCAACGTGCGACCGAAGGACGCGGACAAGGTCGACTGGTTCACCGCCGACCATGTGACAGCCGGCAGCGACGACCTCTGCTTTCTTACCGCGAGCACGCCGGACGAGGTCGTGGCACATCTCGACGCGCTGGGCATCGCCATCGAGGAAGGGCCGGTCGCCAAGCAGGGCGCGCGCGGCACCCTGCGCTCGGTGTATTGCCGCGATCCCGACGGCAGCCTGATCGAGATCTCGTCATACCAGGATTGAGCCGGGGAGACCGAGCTACTTCGCCGCGGTTTCGCCGCTCTGCTCCATCCTTGCGGCGATCTCGCTGCGCGACCACCCGGTCAGTTGCGCCAGATCGGCAGCCTCCCTGGCGAAGCGTCCGGCGAGCTTGTCCTTGTAGGCCTTCGCCGCCTCGCACGCCGCCTCGCCCCGCCAGGGGTGGTGCTGAACGTAGCGTCCCTGAAAGTTGCTGCGGTCCTTGGTCTCGATGAAGACGATGTCCTCCGGAAAGGATTTCGCATCGTAGCGAACGTGCAGCCGGGTGACGAACGCGTTCGATGCGCCCGAGCCGCGCCGGACGCTGAAGGCCGTACCGTCGTCGCTGCCGATCCAGCGCGCACCGAGCTCGACCAGCTCCTTGTTGCTCATCGGATCGGCGGCGCAGGGATCGCACCATGCCATGTCCCAGGCATATTCGACGAACACCGCCTGCATGTTTTCGCGTGCGACGGCGCGCTCGAACGTCGCCTTGTAGAACGGCCCGAACTCATCCTTCACATAGAGCGGCACGTCGACATCGGAGGGGATCTTCACGGTGCGGTAGTTGGCCGCCTCGATGCGCCCGCTCTTGGTCAACGCATAGACGATCAGGTCCTGCGGACCTCTGGCGTTCACCGTCCCGAGCCGCAGCGGCACCATGAACTTGGCGCTCTGGTAGCGCACCTGCAGCGGCCGGAGCTGGCCATTGCCCAGCCCCGTCATGCGCTCGACATTGACCTTGGCGACGAAGAACCGCATGCCCTGCTTGATGTAGCTGCCGAGCACGGCCTCCGCGCCTGGCGGGATGCGGTAGTTGTTGTCGGTCAGCCAGCGCGTCAAGCCGTCGCTCTCCTGCGCGGACAGGATCAGCACGTCATACTCGGCGACGTCGTAGCTGGCCTCGATGGAGACGCCGTAATTCCGCCGGGCCATTTCATACACCGCTCCCGCCATCATCGGCGCCGCCGCCGGCATGGCCCGCGCGGCAACGACGACCGGCGCACAGGGATCGGCGTCGTGATACTCGACCAGCCGAGGTGCGGTGTATTTGTCGAGATGGTCGATCGTTTTCGGCTCGACCACGCCGATCTGCTTGCGTTCGATGAAGGTCGGCACGGGAACGACGACCGCGAACTCCTTCACGTCGCCTTCGAAGTCGCTGGCCATGGTGATCGCGGTCTGCTGGCCGTCGCGGGCGAGGATCACCTTCGACGACTGATTGAACAGCTTGGCATCGGCCTGCGCGACATAGAATCCGCAGAACGCGTTGGCGGGAACGACCGCCGCCTGGGCGAGGATCGCCGCGGCGGCGACACCGGTGCGGAAGAGCTTGGTGTAGCGCAGGGTCATGTCGATACTCCTTCGGGAACGGACGGACGCCAGGAAAACCGGGTGGCCGGGATGAGCCGGTCGAGCACCAGCGTCAGCGGCGACAGCGCGATGAGCGCCACATAGAGCGCCGGGCGCATCTGCATGAAGAAGGTCAAATAGTGCGCGGTCACCGCCACCGTCATCGCGAACAGCAGCCGTCCGGCACGCGAGTCCGGCGTTGTGCGTGGGTCGGAGATCATGAAGAAGGTGAAGATCAGCAGCGAGCCGCTCTGCAGCTGATGCAGCGGAATGACGAGGGGATCGCCGAGCCAGGCGGCGCGCAACAACAGCAGGGCGGCGTGACTGGCGAAGAAATACACCGCGACGTCGGCTCGCCGGGACGCGCTCAACACCAGGATCGCGAAGCAGCCGGCGAGGCTCGCGAACCAGATTTCGGTGCCCCATTGTCCCGGCGAGATCCACACCCCCTTGGAGGTGAACAACAGCACCACGATGGCAAGCCCGGCGGGGTTGAAGACATGCTTGCCGTCGATGCGCAGCACGAATTTCGAGCCGATCGCGATGACGGCCGCGGCCGCATGCAGCCACAGCGCGTCGGCGCGAAGCAGCAGGCTGAGCGACAGCCCCGTGATCAGCGGCGATTTGAGGTCGAGCGGCGCGCCGGAGATGCGGCAGCAGACCGCCTGCGTGAGCAGCGCAGTTGCGATCGCGATCACGCTGGCTGCGGGTCGCGCGCCGAAATCGATGACGGCGAAATTGATCAGCAGCAGCGTGGCCAATGCCGCGATCTGGAAATAGCGGGCGTCGGGCAGCCGCCATGATCTTGGCAGGGCCAGCATGCAAACCTCCGGGCGTGTCTTGCCGCGCCATTGGTCGCCCTCAGATTGAAACGGGTTCAATCCCGATTTGATCGTGCCGAGATGAGGTGGCACAACAGGAGAACGCGAACGAAGCGGCCGGGACGGGCGGCGGATCAAGAACAAGGGGAGCGGACATGAACGGGACGACAATCGCGGCCGGCACGGTGACGCCGTTCGACGGCATCGACGTGCCGTGGCTGCTCAAGCTGCGCAGCGAGACGAGGCGCGACCATCCGTTCCTGATATCAGCACCATTCGACGCGCCGGCGAGGGCCTGGAGCTACGGCGAATTTCACGACCGCGTCGGCGCCCTCGCGGCAGGTCTGGTCAAGCGCGGCGTCAAGCCCGGCGACGCGATCCTGATCCATCTGGACAATTGCATCGAGGCGATGCTCGCCTGGTTTGCCTGCGTCGAGCTCGGCGCGCTCGCGGTGACCACCAACACGCGCTCGGCAGCGGCCGAGATGAGCTACTTCGCCGAACATTGCCGCGCGGTGGCGGCGATCACCCAGCCGGCCTATGCCGAGATGATCTCGACGCATTGCCGCGGACTGCGCTGGCTTGCGGTGATCTCGCATGACCCGGGACAGACGGAAACGACACCTGTCGGACGGGGCGATCGCTTCGAAACGCTGTTCGCCGACAGCGCCGACCGGCCGCGGCGCGCACCCGACCCGATGGCGCCATGCAGCGTTCAATACACGTCCGGCACGACGTCACGGCCCAAGGCGGTGCTCTGGACGCACGCCAACGCGCTGTGGGGCGCCAAGGTCAATGCCGTGCACGAGGACCTGCACGAAAGCGATGTGCACCAGACCTATCTGCCGCTGTTCCACACCAATGCGCTGGCCTATTCGATGCTGGCGTCGCTCTGGGTCGGCGCGACCTGCGTGATCCAGCCGCGCTTCTCGGCGAGCCGGTTCTGGAGCGTGGCGCGGGAGCATGGCTGCACCTGGACCTCGACGATTCCGTTCTGCATGAAGGCGCTGCTCGACCAGGAGGTGCCGGCCGATCACAAGTTCCGGCTGTGGGGCACCGCGCTGTCGGAGCCGACGGCGTTCGCCAAGTTCGGCATCAAGATCATCGGCTGGTGGGGCATGACGGAGACCATCACCCACGGCATCGTCGGCGAGATCGATCAGCCGAACACGCCGATGTCGATCGGCCGCGCCGCGCCGGAATACACCATTCGCATCACCGACGATGACGGACGGCCGACCGCGGTCGGCGACACCGGCAACCTGGCTATCAAGGGCGTGCCGGGATTGTCGCTGTTTGCGGAGTATCTCTACAACGCGGAGGCGACGCGGACGAGCTTCGATGCCGACGGCTTCTTCCTCACCGGCGATCGCGTCACGCGGCTGCCGAACGGCTTCATCAAGTTCGGCGACCGCGCCAAGGACATGCTCAAGGTCGGCGGCGAGAACGTCGCGGCCTCGGAGATCGAGCAGGTCATCATCACCGTATCAGGCGTGCGCGAGACCGCCGTCGTCGCCCGGAAGCACCCGATGCTCGACGAGGTCCCGGTGGCCTTCGTGATTCCGCAGGCCGATGTTGCGCGCGAAGAGCTGGCCGACAAGGTGCTGGCCGCCTGCCGCGCCGGCCTCGCCGACTTCAAGGTGCCGCGCGAGGTGAGGCTGGTCGACGAGATGCCGCGCTCGACGCTCGAGAAGGTCGCCAAGGCCGAACTGCGCAAGCTGCTGGATTGAGACCGTGCCGGCCCCGTCAATCGGATCCGCGCCTCAATTCATGACGACGCGGATCGGCAGCTTCTTCGGTCCGTTGACGAAGGTCGCCTGCGTCATCTTCACGGGACCGGCCAGCGACAGCGTCGTGAGCCGCGGCAACAGCTCTTCGAACAGGATGCGCATTTCCAGCCGGGCGACGTGCTGACCGAGACACAGATGCGCGCCATAGCCGAACGCGAGATGCCGGTTCGGCTTGCGGTCGCAGCGAAAGCTGTCGGGATTTTCGAACACCGCCTCGTCGCGATTGCCGGAGGCGTAGCACAGCATCAGCCAGTCGCCCTTGGCGATGCGGCGGCCGCCGAGCTCGGTGTCGGCAGTGGCGCTGCGCATGAAATGCTTGACCGGCGTCATCCAGCGAATGGCCTCGTCGACGAGGCCCGGGATCAGTTCCGGATCGGCCTTGACGCGTGCGAACTGCTCGGGGTCCTCGGCGAGCGCCCAGATCGCGCCGGCGGTCGACGATGATGTCGTATCGTGGCCGGCGGTGGCCACGATCATGTAGTAGCTGGTGCGATCGTGCAGCGGCATGTCCTCGCCATTGATACGGGCGTTGGCGATGACGGTGGCGAGATCGTCGCGCGGATGGGCCTTGCGGTCCTCGGTGATGCGCTGGAAATAAGCCGCGAAGTCGGCCACCACGGCCTGCATCATGGCGGCGAAGACCTCGGCCGACAGCGCCTCGCGCACCCGCGCCGTGTCAGGATCCTGCGGCCCGAACAGCTCCTGCGTCAGCTTCAGCATGCGCGGCTCGTCCTGCTCCGGCACGCCGAGGATCTCCATGATTACATGCAGCGGATAGCCGAGCGCGACGTCGTCGACGAAATCGCACAGGCCGCCGCCGGCCGCGACCTTGGCCGCCATGCGATCGACGGTCGCGCGGGCGATCTCGCGGATGCGCGGCTCGAACTTGGCGATGTTGGCCGGCATGAACCAGCCCTGCGTCAGCGCGCGATATTTCGGATGATCGGGCGCATCCATCTGCACCAGCGAACGCACCAGATTGGGCTTTCCGGTGATCTTGTGGACGCGGTCCAGCACCGCCTTGTTGGTGAGGGTCGTGGCGCGGTCGGCGTTGTGGAACAGCTCGTTCTGCCGGCTGATGTTGAGAATGTCGGCGTGCCGGGTCACCACCCAGAACGGATCGAAAGTCTCGAGCTCGGCGCGGCCAAGCGGGTTGTTGGCGCGCAGCCAGCGATAGGCATCATGGATGCGGCGGTCGGCGTAGCACGCCGGATCGACCAGCGTGGCCGCGATGGATCCAGGAATGACCTCGTCAGCCCCTGTCGCTGCGCTCATGCCGATCCTCCCGCGCGCCTGTTCGTTGGCGGGTAGGATAGTGCGCGGCTGCGGACAGGCACTTGCGTCCAGCGGCTATCGCCGGCGATGGCGCGGCTCAGCGCGCGGGTCTCAGTGCGCGCCCATGGCGACGGGACGGAACGCCTGCAGCAGCTGCTGGTCGAGCTTCGGGCCCATGTTCTCCATGATCTGGAACGCGCGGGCATGCGAGAAGGCGGGACGATAGGCGCGGCGCTCGATCAACGCCGTATAGATGTCGACGATGGTGGTGAGGCGCACGATGTCGCTGATCTGCTCGTTGTGCAAGGCATCGGGATAGCCGGAGCCGTCGAGGAACTCGTGGTGATGCAGGATGACGTCGAGCATCTCCGGCGAGAAGCCGCCCTGCCGCCACAGCGCCTCATAGCCGCGCCGCGGGTGCTGGCGCAGGATCGCGATCTCCTCGGCGGTGAGCTTGCCCTGCTTGTCGAGAATGGCGACCGGAATGAACGCCTTGCCAACATCGTGCAGCAGCGACGCGCGGACCAGGCGGCGCTGATCGTCGTCGCGCATGCCGAGATGGATCGAGAAGCCGACGGCGAAGCCGGTCACGAACAGGCAATGCCGGTAGGTGTCGTTGTGATGACAGCCGACCACCGTCATCCACTCGCGCAGCGAGGAATGCTTGATCGCCTTGAGAATCCGGTTCTCGGCCGCGACGACATCCTCCATCGTCAGCGCCACGCCGGCGGGAAGCTTCTCGAAGATCTTGACCATCACGGCCTGCGCCGCCTCGACGCCGCGATTGAGCAGCTTGCCGCGATCGGTCTCGTCATAGCCGTCGTCGGCCGGCAGCGCCGAGCGGATGCGCTGCAGCACGTCGGCCGGGCTGAAGGGGCGCGCGATCGTATCGGTGGCGCCCAGCGCCCAGGCCTGCATGGTCGCATGATGCAGCGCCTCTGCCAGCACGAACAGGCGCGGCACCTCGCTGTAGGCCCGCGACGACAGCTTCTTGCGGACCCGCTGGACGCTCTCGGGTGAGCGCAGGTTGATGTCGACGACGACTCCGGAGAAGCGGTTGCCGGGATTTTCCGGAATCTCGGTGGTCGGCATCATGTCGACATCGCCGACCGAGCGGAGAATGCGCGCCAGCTCGTTGCTCTGCTCACCGCGGTCAGACGCGAGCAGGAGATGGCGCTTGGTCGCGGTCTGGGTCACGGTCTGCTTGGCTGTCGCGCTCATACGTGCTCGCCCCTGCGGTTTGCTGCCGTGCAAGTTACCGAGATACGGGTTCGCCGCGGCTTAAACCGATCGCTCAAGCTGTCTCCTTTCCGGTGAGCAAAGCGTTAAACCGATCGATCGAATTGAACGGCTTCCTCCCTCGCCATGGACCTCCGCAAAAGAAAACCGCCGGAGAAGCATCTCCGGCGGTTCCCAGTCGTTGCGGTGCAATCGGTCGGGCTAGGCCTTCATCGCGGCCTTGACCGCCGCGGCGGTGATCGGCAGCGAGCGCAGCCTTGCGCCGCAGGCGTTGTAGATGGCGTTGCCGAGCGCCGGCGCCACCACGGTCACCGCGGGCTCGCCGACGCCGGTGGCCTTCTCGCCATTGGCGATGACGGAGATTGCGACCTCCGGCACCTGGCTCATCCGCAGCGGTGTGTAGCTGTCGAAGTTGGTCTGCTCGATGCCGCCATCCTTCAACGTCGCCTTCTCGTACATCGCCAGCGACAGGCCCCACAGCGCCGCGCCCTCGACCTGGGCACGGATGTTGTCGGGATGCACCTGGGTGCCGACGTCGGTCGCCACGGTGAGCTTCTTCACCGTGACCGCGCCGCTGTCAGCCACCGCGACATGGGCGACGCAGGCCGTCCAGCTCGCGGTCGCACGCTCCTGCGACGACACGCAGGCGACGCCCATGCCCTCGCCCTTTGGCAGCTTCTTCGCGCCGTAGCCGGACAGGCCCATCGCCGCGAGCAGCGTGTTGCGCAGCCGCTGCGCGCCGCCATCGTTCTTGCCCTTGCCGTCGAGCAGCGCGATGCGGAACTGGGCCGGATCCTGGCCCGAGGCGGCGGCGATCTCGTCGATCATGCTCTCCACCGCCCAGAACGTCCAACCCGGCGCCACCGAGCGGAGCTGCCCGGACGGCGTCGCATTGTGCGCGAGCTCGTTCTTGATCGCGCGCACATGGTGGTTGGGCACGGTGTAGAAGAAGTCGGCGCCGTTGACCGTGAACGAGTCGAGCGGGCCCTTCTTGTCGACCGAGGGCGACAGAAAGTCCGGGATGCCCCAGCGCGCCGTCGGCCAGGCCGAGACCACGTCGTGGCTGAGCGCGACCAGCTTGCCGCTGGCGTCGAGGCCGGCCTTGACCTTCTGGTAGGTGAGCGGCCGCGAGTAGTCCATCGTCATGTCGTTCTCGCGGGAGTAGATCACCTTGACCGGCTTGCCGACGGCCTTCGCCGCCTGCACCGCCGGCACCATCATGTCGGCATCGAGCCTGCGGCCGAAGCCGCCGCCGAGCCAGGCCTGGTGCATCACGACATACTTCGGATCGATCCCGGCAGCCCCAGCCGCGATCGCGCCGGAGCGGGTCGCGAACTGATTGCCGGAATAGATGTGCAGGATGTCGCCCTTGAACTCCGCGGTCGCGTTCATCGGCTCCATCGGCGCATGGATGTTGATGCTGGTGGTGTACTCCGCCTCCAGCACCTTCACCGCACCGGCGAGCGCCGCATTGGCATCGCCGTCCTTGACGAAGAACTGCCCGGCATCGTCCTGCGCCTGCAGCCGCATCGCCTCGGTGATGATCGAGTCGGTGCTGACGTTGGCGTGCGGGCCCTTGTCGTAGCTGATCTTGAGCGCGTCCGCCGCCTTCTTGGCGTTGGCGAAGGTCGAGGCCACCGCGACAACCCAGCCCGAGGTCGAGCCGGTCTTGTCGTCGAGGGTGATGGCCTTGATGAAGCCCGGCACCTTCTTGGCCTCGGAGTCGTCGACTGCCGTGACGGTCGCGCCGAAGCGCACCGGCGGCGTCACCACCTTGCCGTAGACCATGCCCGGCAGCATCGTATCGATGCCGTATTTCGCCGTACCGTTGGTCTTGGAGGGAATGTCGATCTGCGGCACCGAGACGCCGATCATGGTGTACTGATCGGGTGTCTTCAGCGTCAGCGCCTTCAACTCGTCCGGCGTGAAGCTCTTGGTGATCTTGCCGCTCTTGACGATCTCGGCATAGCTCATCTGCTTCTTCGACTTCGCATGCATCACGACGCCGTCACGCACCGTGAGCTCCTTGGCCGGCACGCCCATCGACGCGGCTGCCGCCTCGGTGAGCGCGATGCGCCCTGCGGCGCCGGCGCGGCTCATGGCGTCGAAGTTCATCATCGTGCTCCAGCTGCCGCCGGTGATCTGGGCGCCGAGCACGGGATCGTTGAACTTCGGATCGTTGGAGGCGAGTTGGACGCGCATGTCCTTCCAGGCCGCACCAAGCTCTTCGCAGACGATCTGCGCCATGGTGGAGGCGATGTGCTGGCCCATGTCGGCCTTGCCGCAGGTCACGGTGACGAGACCATCGGGGGCGATCGAGTACCACACGCTGGGCTCGAAGGCCGACGGCGTCGTCGCGGCAAGCGCGGAATCGGCGAGGCCGGCATAGCCGAGCACGAGGCCGGTGGCGGCGGTGCCGACCAGGAAGGAACGGCGGCTGAGATCGGCGGCCATGGTGGGCGCTGCTTTCACGTGCTGGTTCATGTCGCCCTCCGGTCGCTGGTGTTGGACGCGGTGCGCATCTCGGACGCGGCGCGCTGGATCGCCTTCTGGATCCGCGAATAAGTCATGCAGCGGCAGAGATTGCCGTCCATGTGCGCTGTGATCTCCTCCTTGGTCGGGCTCGTGGTCTTGGCGAGCAGCGAGGCCGCCTGCATGATCTGGCCGGACTGGCAGTAGCCGCATTGCGGCACCTGCTCGGCGACCCACGCCTTCTGCAGCGGATGATCGCCCTTCTGCGACAGGCCCTCGATAGTCGTGATCTTCTTGTCCTTGACGTCGCCGACCATGGTCTGGCACGAGCGCACGGCTTCACCGTTGACATGCACGGTGCAGGCGCCGCACAGCCCGGCGCCGCAGCCGAACTTGGTGCCGGTCATCTGCAACTGCTCGCGGATGACCCATAGCAGCGGCGTGTCGTTCGCCGCGTCGACAGAGACATCCCTGCCGTTGATACTGAGTTTCGCCATTGCCAAGAACCTCCTTACGGGACGGATTTGCTCTGGAGCGAACGCCCATCGGCGTTCCGGGCACATCGCGGCCGCGCGGTGCCCCATCGTCCACGCGCTCGCCGGATTGGTGAAGTTGCAGTCTCGACTCGCGGCGGCGACACAGGCGGCCGCCGCCGCGATGAGGTCAGATCAGCTCTTGTCTGCTCTTGCGCTCGGCAGCCTTACGGGCGGCGCAGGCGTACATGTTGATTTCCATGCCGACGGGCACTTCGACGATCTTGGGGGCAGTCCAGCTCATGCTCGTTCTCCCGGAGAGGATGATGAACGCCGCGACCGGCGGCCACCTGCATCTCCGGCAACTCTCCGTAACCCGGCGACTGCAAGCGTGACGCGCATGCTCCCGCCCGTCCTGGCAGGAGCATCTCGGGATTAGTTCGTCTGCTTCGTGATCCGCACCAGCGTCTGGTCGACGAAGCTCTTGGCGTCCTGATCAGGCCTGCGGAACAGCTCGCGCTCGACGGTGAGCGTGCGACCGGGCACCGCTTTCTTGCACACCTCGCGCAGGAACACACCGCCGACAGGCTGCTCACCCGCCGTGGGCTGCTGTTCCTTGCAATCCCAGCCCTCGGCGCCGTAGCGCGACTTCACCTGGTTGCCGAGCAGGAACGCCTTCTTGCGGATGTAGAGCCGCGCCTTCGGATCGGTCTCGATGGTCAGGCCGCTGACTGTGCCCTTGTCATCGACCAGGGCGGTCAGCAGCACAGGGTGACCGGCGACCTTGGTGCCGTCCTGGCTGGTCTCCGGATCGAACTCGAACCGCACCGCCCGCGTGCCCTGCGGGTCGGCGGGACAATCGCGCCAGCCGGACCATGCGTTGAGCTTGCGCTCCGCGTCCTTGGCGCAGGTCAGATTGACATAGCCGGCATCCGGTAGATCGCCGATCGGCATGCCGACCGTGATGTCACGCAGATCGTAGCTCGGCACGGCCTGCGCCGAAGCGGGATGCATGACGAAAGACAACAGCAACGTTGCAAAGATGGCGGCGCAGGTTGAACGCTTCATTTTGACGGCTCGCTTGCAGGCTTGGTGGCGTTCGTCTTGTAGATGTCGCAGACCCGGGAGGTGGTGCCGAAAAACGCGGTGCACTCGTCGTAGTTCGGCTCGCCGCGGCCCTTGATGTGCGCGAGGACGTAGTCCGCGACGGCTTCGATGTCGTTCGGCCGCAGGAACACGCCGCCCTCCGGCGGCATGCGCTCGCCGACGTCCTGGCGGCTCATGCCGTAGCACTTCGTGGTGTCATAGGATCCGCGTGCGAAATACGGCATGCCCGTTCCGGGGCGACCGCAGGTCACGGTCTCGATGATGTGCTCGCGGTTGAGCTCGGTCTTGCGCAGCGACAGCGCGTCGCCGCCATAGCCGCCGCCGCCATTGCCGTGCCATTTGTGGCAGCCGACGCAATTGGCGCGCTTGAACACGGCCTTGCCGGCCTCGGTCGGATCGGCGGGCGCAGCTGACTGAGCCGACGCGACCGACGCGGAGAAGAGGACGAGAGCCGACGCCACGGCGGACGTGATCGCACTGAGTTTCATCTGATCTTCTTGTGGAACTGGGGAGATGGAAGGAGCGGAGGCAACGCCTCCGCTCCTTGATCTGATTACAGCGAGAAGACGTAGAGCATCGAGCCGGGCTGGATCTTCTTCAGCTCGGGCGTGGCTTCGATGAACCACTTGTCCCAGGCACCGCCGAGACCGACCAGGATCGCGACATACTGCTTGCCGTCGACCGAGAACGTCACGGGAGGCGCATTGACGCCACCGCCGGTGTTGAACTCCCACAGCTTCTGCAAGGTCTTGCCGTCGAGAGCCATCACTTCGCCCGAGGGCTGGCCGGTGAAGACGAGGTCAGGCGTCGACAGCATGCCGCCGAGATTCGGGAACGGCGTCTCCATCTTGCCGGCGATCTTGCCGGTGGTGACGTCGATCGCGGTCACGCTGCCCGTGATCTTGAACGGCTGGCTCGGTCCGCCACCGGTCCAGAACTCACGCGCCTTCAGCTTGTCCTTGGTCGCTTCCTCGACGGTGATCCGGTTGCAGCTCTCGATCACCGGAATGTACCAGAGCTTGAGATCCGGATTGTACGAGGTCGGCGGCCAGTTCTTTCCGCCCATGTTACCCGGGCAGATGTCCGCGACCTTGTTCTCGCGATGCGGCGTCACCGACGCATTGTAGCGCTGCACCGGGTTCTTCGGATCGTACTCGATCGGCTTGCCGGTCTCGGCGTCGAGCCCCTTGGTCCAGGTGACCTTCTTGACGAACGGCAGGCCCCACAGGAACTTGCCGTTGGTACGGTCGATCGCATAGGCGAAGCCGTTGCGGTCGGCCTCGAGCGCGAGCTTCAGGGTCTGTCCGTTCGGTGCAGGCACGTCGACCAGGACGTTCTCAGCAACGCTGTCATAGTCGTAGGGATCGTTCGGCGTGTGCTGATAGTGCCACTTGATCTTGCCGGTGTTGGCGTCGAGCGCCAGCGAACTGTCGGTGTAGAGGTTGTCGCCCGGACGATAGGCGTTGTCCCAGTCCGGACCGGGGTTGCCGACGCCCCAGATGATGGTGTCGGTTGCCGGATCATAGGTGCCCGTGACCCAGGTCGAGCCACCGCCGGCCGCAGCCGCGTCGTTGCTGTCCTTCCAGGTCTCGCTGCCGGGCTCGCCCTTCGCCGGAATGGTGTGAGTGCGCCAGACCTCCTTCTGCGTGGTGAGATCGGTGGCGGCGATCCAGCCGCGAATGCCGTATTCGGCACCGGCGACACCGGACACGGCCATGTTCTTCACGATCAGCGGCGCGCCGGTGATCACTTCGCCCTTGTCGGGATCGGCAACCTGACGCTGCCAGGCGACCTGTCCGGTCTCCTTGTTGGTCGCGATCAGACGGCCATCGAGTGTGTGCGAGACGACGAGATTGCCCCACAGCGCGACGCCACGGTTGTCGACGCCGCAGCAGGCGACCGCGCCGGCCCAGTCGTGATCCGTCTTCGGATCCATCTTCCAGACCAGCTGGCCTTTGCCGCCACGCGCATCGATCTTGTAGACCGAGCCCCAGCCGTCGGTGACGTAGATCATGCCGTTCTCGACGATCGGCGTACCCTCGAGACCGCCATGGCTCCAGATGCCGCCGCCCTCGACGCCACCCAGATGCATGGTCCAGGCGACCTTCAGATTCTTGACGGTGTCCTTGTTGATCTCCTTCAGCGCCGAGAAGCGCGTCCCCGAGTAGTTCTTGTGATGATGCAGCCAGTTGCCGGCTTCCTTGTCAGCATTGAGCAGCCGCTCCGGCGTCATCTCGTCGGCGGCGCGCGCCGGCGAGGCCAGATTGAAACAAGCAAAGGCCGCGCTGGCGAGCAGCATCGCCCGCAGGGTTGTCCTGACGTTGATCCTCATCGTTTCCTTCTCCCATCTTGATTATCAGTTCGAACGAAAACCACTCCGCCGGTGAGCGAAGGGCCGCAGGCGACAAACAGGCTTCAGGGGGACTTGCGAACCTCGACCTCCGTTTCGATGGATCCTGCTTTTTGAAACACGATCGTGCAGGTGAAGCGCTTGCCGGGCTCGAGCGGCTCGCGGGTCTGCAGCAGCATCACATGATAGGAGGTCGGCAGCAGCACCAGCGTGCTGCCTGCCGGAACGGGGATGTTCGGAATCGAGCGCATCGCTGGCGCGCCCTCGCCCCGATCGACGGTGTGACGCTCCGAGAAATTCGCGATCGGACAGCGCACGCGCATCAGCGCTTCCGGCGCCGTCGTTTCGTTCTTGATCGTGATCAGCAGCGGAATGTCGCGCCCGACCTCAGGCGCCGGCGGCACCCAGGCATCGGACAGCGTCAGCCCCTCTCCCGCGGACGCAACATGCCAGGAATCAAAAGCCACCAGCCCAACGAGCGCTGCCAGCAGCCCGCCAAGGGCATTGGCCAATAGGCGCACGCGCGCGCTGCCCTCCGAGGGCGCCGAGCAGTCGTAAACTCGCTTCTGACGAGCCGGATGATCCGACACGGACGCCCTCCCCGGTACGATGAAGCCGTTTTGTGTTGGCTTCCTTTCTTTGAATTCGTACTCTGAATTCGAATTCCCGGCAAATGGATTTTCACCCTTGACGTGCTATCGTCCGCGAAATTGTGATGCCCCATGCGAATCGAGACTCCTGCTCCCTCCCTGGTCGACCAGGTCGTCGAAGCCATCACTGACGAGATCGTCAGTGGCGTGCTCACCTCCGGCTCCCGGCTGATTCAAGATGATCTGGCCAAGGCCTATGGCGTGTCGCGCCAGCCCGTGCAGCAGGCGCTGGTGCTGTTGCGCGGATGCGGGCTGGTGCAGAGCGCCCCCGGGCGCGGACTGATCGTGGCACCGCTCGACCCCCGGCTCGTCCGCGACCTCTACGAGATGCGCGCCGTTCTCGAAGGGCTCGCGGCGCGGCTTGCAGCCGAGCGCGCGAGCCGACGCGCAGCAAGCGAAGGGCCGGCCTACATCGTCGCCGGGCACGAGGCCGTCAGGAGCGGGCTGGTCAGCCGCAAGATCGAGACGGACATCGCCTTTCATCGCTTCCTGAGCAGCCTGTCCGGCAACACGCTGATCGACGAGACGATGGCGCCGCATTGGCCCTATCTGAAGCGCGTCATGTCGGACGTGCTGCAGAAGGAGCAACGGATGTCGCAGACGGTCTGGGACGAGCACGAGGACATTCTCGCCGCCGTGATCGAGGGCCGCAGCGCCGACGCCGAGCGGCTGAGCCGCGAGCACATCACGCGGGCGGCCGCCGTCTTCATCCATCGCCTCGAGGCGCAGCAGGAGAGCAGGCCGATGCAGCGGCGCACCCTCTCGGCGCGAAAGGTCCCGCTGACGTGACGCCGCTGAAGACACAGCCCAACCTGACGGAACGCGTCTACCAGCGCATCCTCTCCGACATCGTCGGCGGCGAGCTGCCGGAATCGGCCCGCCTGATCCAGGACGATCTGGCGCGTGACCTCGGCGTCTCGCGGCAGCCCGTGCAGCAGGCGCTGCTGCTGCTGCGCAATCAGGGTTTCGTCCGCGAGGCTCCCGGACGCGGCCTCGAAGTTGCGCCGATCGACACCGACTTCATCCGCAATCTGTATGAAATCCGCGCCGTCGCCGAAGGCCTCGCCTGCCGGCTGGCCGCGACCCGAGGCGCAGAGCGCGCCGCCAAGGAAGGCCCCAGGCTGATCGAGGAAGGCCGCCGCGCCGAGCGCGAGCATTCGGTCGAGAAGCTGATCGAGGCCGACGTCAAGTTCCACGAATTCCTCTACGCGATCTCCGGCAATTCCGTCATCCAGGACACCACCCAGCCGCATTGGCTGCATCTGCGCCGGCTGATGGGCGAGGTCTTGATGCGCGATGAGACCCCGCGCCGGATCTGGGACCAGCACGAGGACATCCTCAACGCGGTGATCTCAGGCGATGCCGAAAAAGCCGAGGAGCTCGCGAGCCAGCACATCATGCGCACCGCCGGCGTCCTGCTGGCGCGCATGTCCAAGCAGCGCGAGCGCAGCGCCGTTCCGGCCCCGAGCTGAGACCATCAACGCCCGTCGATGGTGCTCAAGCCGCCGGCAAGCTGAAGGAGAACGTCGCGCCGCCCTCCGGCTCGTTGCTGGCGCAGAGCTCGCCGCCGTGCTCGCGCACAATGCCGTAGCTGATCCACAGCCCGAGACCGGTCCCCTCGCCGACGCGCTTAGTGGTGAAGAACGGCTCGAAGATGTGGCTTATATGATCCTTGTCGATGCCGGGACCATTGTCCCTGATGCTGAACAGGATCTCGCCGCCCTGACGCCCCGCCGCCACGACGAGCCGCGGCAACCCGGTGGCGCGCATTGCGTCGATCGCATTCTCGACGAGGTTGACGATCACCTGATGCAGCTGACCTTCATTGCCTGAGATCCACAGGTCCGGCTCGACCTCGACCTGGATGTCGACGCGGTGCTGCTTGGTGCGCCCTGCCCACAACACTGCGGTGTTGACCAGCCGCTCGATGTTGACGCGCTCGACCTCGCCGAGCTTGGAGAACGATAGCCGGCGCAGGTTCTTGACGATCTCGCTGATCCGCACCGCACCTTCGAGCGTGCCCTCGATCAGCGGCCCGAAATCCTCGAGGATGGCATCGATCCGCAGATCGGAACGCAACGCGGCCAGGTCATCGGCCACCGGCTGCTCGTGCACGGCATCGAGATAGCCGACGAGCGAGGTCCGGTAGCGCATCAGGGTGTGGATGTTGCCATAGACGAAGCTGATCGGATTGTTCAGCTCGTGCGCGACGCCGGCGACGAGGCGGCCGAGGCTCGCCATTTTCTCCTGCTCGACCAGCTGCCGCTGCGCCCGCTGCAGCTCGTGATGGGCCTTGTGCAGGGCCTCATAGGCGCGGCGCAGCTCGCCGATCGGCCGTCCCGTGAGCACGACGCCGATAAAGCGGCCGCGATGGTCGTGCCGGGGCGAGCTGTTGATGGCGAACAAATCGGAGCTTGCGCCATCGGCGGCAAAGCGCAGCTCGCCATCGACCACTTCGGCGCTGCTGCGCGGCTTCAGAAGAGCGGCCAGCTTGGTCCGGTGATCGAGCTCGATCAGCTCGGAGATGTCGCGACCGACGATATCGGCCAGAGCGCGGCCAGAGGTCTGCTGAAACGCCGAGTTGGCCTGCTGCACGTTGCCCCTGGCGTCGCAGACGACCAGGATGTCCGAGACCGACTCGATGACGTTGGTGACGAACGCTTGGGCCTCTTCGAGCTCCGCGTTCTTGTGCTCGAGATCGACCTCGTAGCGCAGCAGGTCGGAATAGACCTCGTCCATCTTGCGGATGACTTCGATCCACACGCCTTCGCGTTCGCTGTCCAGTTCGAGCGTGCTGCTGCTCGCGATCAGCTTGAGAAGCGTATCGGCTCCCGAGCCCTCAGGAGAATGCGTGGCCTTTGCCATTTTTCTTCAGATCGTATCTCGACAATTTGTTCCGCAAGCCCACCCGCGACAGGCCGAGCTCGCTCGCGACACGGCTGATGTTACCATCATATTTCTCGAGACAGTGAACGATGATGGTCTTTTCCAGATCCTCCACCCTGTCCTTGAGGCTTCCCGACCCGTTCAGCTTGCCGTTGGCCATGGCAGGCGCGGCGCGGCGGCCGCTGCGCCGGCCGCCAAAGGGCGGGCAGCGCAGCTCGTCGGCATCGGCCAGCACGGCCATGCGCTGGATCTCGTTCTGCAGCTCGCGGACATTGCCGGGCCAGTGGTATTTCGAGAATTCCTCCAGCGCCGGCGGCGCGAAGCGCAGATGCGGCCGGTTGAACGAGATCTTCACCGCCGACAGCACGCCCTCCGCGATCAGCGGAATGTCCATCGGACGCTCGCGCAACGACGGCATGTGCACCGGGAACGCCGCGAGCCGGTAGTAGAGGTCACGGCGGAAGCGGCCGGCCTCGACCTCGGCCTCGAGATCCCGGTTGGTGGCTGCGACCACGCGCACGTCGACCTTGCGCACGCGCTGGGCGCCGAGCGGCCGGATCTCGCTCTCCTGCAGCACACGCAGCAGCTTGACCTGGAAGGCAGGCGAGGTCTCGCCGATTTCGTCGAGGAAGATGGTGCCGCCATCGGCGACCTCGAACAGGCCGATGCGGTCCTGATAGGCCCCGGTGAACGCGCCCTTCTTGCAGCCGAACAGCTCGCTTTCCAGCAGTTCGTCGGGCAGCGCGCCGCAGTTCTCGACCACGAACGCCTTGTTGGCGCGGCCCGAGCCGTAATGGATGGCGCGGGCGAGCAGCTCCTTGCCGGTGCCGGATTCGCCGGTGATCAGCACCGAGATGTCATAGTCGGCGGCGCGGCGGCCGAGCTCGATGACGTTGCGCATCGGGCTCGCCGCCGAATGCACGATGCGGTCGAAGTCGTACAGCTTCTTGGCTGCGCCGCGCTTGACCGAGACGACCTTCTTGATGTGCTCGGGCGTCGCCTTGACATCGACGCCGGCGGTCTCGGTCTCCTTCTGCAGGCGATAGAGCTGCACGGCCTCGCGCACGATCTCGATCAGGCGGTCCGGCTGCCAGGGCTTTGTGATGTACTGATAGATGCCGGCCTCGTTGAGGCCGGCGATGATGTCCTCGGAGTCCGAATAGCCCGAGATGATCATCCGGACAGGATCGGGCCACAGCTCGCGCACGCGCTTGAGGAAGCTGACGCCGGATTCCTGCGGCATGCGCTGGTCGCAGATCACGGCATGCACGATCTCGCCTTCGAGCAGCTTCTCCGCATCGCTGGTGTTGCCCGCGCACAGCACCTCGAAATCCTGGTTGAGGACGCGCCGCAGCGCCTCCTGCGACCGGATCTCGTCATCCACGACCAGTATCGTTCCCTGGATGCCCATCGTCCGTCTCAGCAGATCCGCGGCAGCTGTTCGCCCGACAGCCAGTCGACGATGCGCCCGCCGCCGAAGCTCGTCGCCATCTGCACGAAGCGATGATCGTCAGCCACGGCTTCGCCAATGTCGGCCGCATCATGTCCCAGCGGATGCGCTTTCATTGCAGCGAGCACGGCGCCCGCGAGCTCCGGAGCAACGACCGCGACCAGCTTGCCTTCATTGGCGACATGCAGCGGATCGAGCCCGAGCAGTTCGCAGGCCGCGGCAACCGCCGGCTTCACCGGAATCGTCTCCTCCTGCAGGCGGAAGCCGAGATTCGATTGCTGCGCGATCTCGTTCATCGTCGCAGCAAGTCCACCGCGCGTCGGATCGCGCATCAAACGAATGCCCCGCCCTCCGGCGACCACCATGGCGGCGACGAGATCATGCAGCGCGGCCGAATCCGAGACGATCTCGGTGTCGAAGGTCAGGTTCTGCCGCTTCGACATGATGGCGACGCCATGGTCGCCGAGGCTGCCGGACAACAAGACACGATCGCCGGGCCGCGCCTTGTCAGCCGAAAGATCGAGGCCGTCAGGCAGCACGCCGACACCGGCCGTGGAGATGAAGACGCCGTCCGCCTTGCCGCGCTCGACCACCTTGGTATCACCCGTGATGATCGCGATGCCCGCTTCACGCGCAGCCTGCCCCATCGCGTCAGCGATGCGCTTCAGGTCGGAGAACGGAAACCCTTCCTCGATGATGAAGCTGGCTGAGAGATACAACGGCCTCGCACCGGCCATCGCGATGTCGTTGACGGTGCCGTGGACCGCGAGCGAGCCGATATTGCCGCCGGGGAAGAACAGCGGCGAGACGACGTAGCCGTCCGTCGTCATCACCATGCGGCCGGCGGCGACGTCGAACGCCGACTGGTCGTTGCCGCGCGCCAGCCATTCATTGCCGAACGCCTCGTGGAACAGCCCGGCGATCAGCTGCGCCATCGCCCGGCCGCCGGCGCCATGCGAGAGATCGACACAGCCGTTCTTCAGGTCGAGCCGGCGCTGATGCATGCTCATGATGCGAGCCTCCGCTGATGGTCGCGGAAGCGGCCATAGGTCCAATGCGCCGCGCAGGCGCCTTCGGACGATACCATGCAGGAGCCGATCGGCGTCTCCGGCGTGCACGCCGTGCCGAACAGCTTGCAGTCGACCGGCTTCTTGAGGCCGCGCAGGATCGCCGGACATTCGCAGGCCGGATTGTCGGCGACGACCAGTTCGGCCATGCCGAAGCGCTGCTCGGCATCGAGATGCGCGAAGGCGGGCCGCAGCTTCAGGGCGCTCGCCGGAATGCTGCCGAGACCGCGCCACTCGAACTGGTCGCGCAGCTCGAAGATCTCGGCAACCTCCCGGATGGCATGCAGGTTGCCGCTGCCGGTGACCGCGCGGCGATACTGGTTCTCGACCTCGTGGCGACCGTCGTTCACCTGCTCGATCAGCATCAGGATCGCCTGCATCATGTCGAGCGGCTCGAAGCCGGCGATCACGACCGGCTTGCCGTCATTGCGCGCGAACGGCGCATAGGGCTCGGTGCCGATCACGGTCGAGACGTGAGCCGGCCCGACGAAGCCGTCGATCTCCACGGTCTCCTTGCTGTCGAGGATCGCGCGCATCGCCGGTGGCGTCAGCACGTGGTTGCAGAACACGCTGAAGTTCGAAAGCTGCTTCTTCTCGGCGGCCCGGATCATCACGGCCGTCGGCGGCGTCGTGGTCTCGAAGCCGATGGCGAAGAACACGACCTCGCGGCCCGGGTTCTGCTCGGCGAGCGCGATCGCATCCAAGGTCGAATACACCATGCGGATATCGGCGCCGCGCGCCTTGGCCTTCAGCAGCGAGGCGCCGCGCGAGCCCGGCACCCGCATCAGATCGCCATAGACGCAGAGGATGACCTCCGGCCGCTCGGCCAGCGCGATCGCCATGTCGATGCGCCCGGCCGGCAGCACGCACACGGGACATCCCGGACCATGGATCATGCGGACGTTGTCGGGCAGCATGTCCTCCAGGCCATAGCGCGCGATCGCGTGGGTATGGCCGCCGCAGAACTCCATGAAGCGATAGGCGCGCGATGGGTCAGCCTTGGCGCGGATCGCCCGCGCGAGCCCGATTGCCAGCTCCTTGTCGCGAAACTCGTCGGCATATTTCATGGTCTGACCTCCGCGACTGCCTGTCCCATCTGCCGGAGCAGATCGAGCGTCTCGCGCGCCTCCTCCGGATCGATCTTCGCCAGTGCGTGGCCGACATGGAGAATGACGTAGTCGCCGATCGCGATCTCCTCGATCAGCGCGACCGACACCTCCTTGCTGACGCCGTCGATCGAGACGATCGCCATGTCGTCAGGCAGCAGCTTGATCACCTCGGCGGGAATGGCCAGGCACATCAGACGATCCCTCCAGATTGTTCGTTGTTGTCGATCAACTGCAGGCCGGCCACCCAGGCCTGTCCCAGACTGAGGCCACCATCATTCGGCGGCAGCCGGCGCGGCAGCAGCGGTTCGAGTCCGGCCGTACGGCAGCCGCGCACGATCGCATCGGTGAGAATCGCGTTGAGAAAGCAGCCTCCGCTCAGCACGACGGTGTCGATGCTGCTGCGCCGCGCAGCGCCTGCGATCCAGTCGACGCAGGCTGCGGCGAGGGTGCCATGAAACAGCCCGGCCGCTTCGCCCGCATCGACATCGTTTGCGATCAGATGCGCCAGCAGCGGCCGCAGCGACAGCACGCCATCGGTGATGGTCCAGCCCCGTGGCAGCACCGCTGCCTCCCGCACCAGCGCCTCCAGCATCATCGCGGCCTCGCCCTCGTAGTGCTGGACGGCGCTGACACCGAGCAATCCGGCGGCCGCATCGAACAGCCGGCCGGCGCTGGTCGTCACCGGGATCTCAGCGCGATCGAGCAATATCGGCAAGTGACGCGCCTGCGGCTGATCCGCGAAGCGCGCTGCGATCTCGGCCGCGCGGCCGGCATCGTGCAGCACAGCCGCCGCCATCCGCCACGGCTCCCGCGCCGCGCGATCGCCGCCCGGCATCTTCAATGGTGCGAGATGGCCGAGGCGCTGGAAGCGAGTCCCCTCGCAGCATAGCAACTCGCCACCCCAGGCGCCGCCATCGCTGCCGTAGCCAAAGCCATCGAGCACCAGTGCGAACGCGGGCTCCGTTCGGCCATGCTCGGCCAGCACGGAAGCGGCGTGAGCATGATGGTGCTGCACGGGCAGCGTCGGCAGACCCTGCGCCTGCGCGAAGCGCGTCGACGCCATGTCCGGATGCAGGTCATGCGCGATTGCCAGCGGCGTGACGTCGAGGATCGACGTCAGATGGCTGATGGTTTCCTCGAAGAAGCGGATCGCGGCGGCGGTATCGAGATCGCCGAGATGCTGCGAGACGAACGCCTCGTCGCCCCGCGTCACCGTGACCGTGGCCTTCAACTGCGCGCCGACGGCGAGCACCGGCGGCATGCTGCGCGCCAGCCGGATCGGCTCCGGAACATAGCCGCGGGCACGCCTGATGAAACGCGGCGCGCCGGCTATCACCGCGACCACGGAATCGTCAGCGCGGATGACGATGTCGCGGTCATGCGTGACGATCAGATCCGCGATGCCAGTGAGATCGGCCCTGGCTTCATCATTGTCGGTGAGGAGCGGCTCGCCACTCGGATTGGCGCTGGTGCAGACCAGCGTCCATGTCGTCTCGCGACGGTGCGCGCGCAGCGCCTGGAAGATCAGATGATGCAGCGGCGCGACCGGGAGCATGACGCCGATCTTGGCCAAGCCCGGCGCGACCGAGCGCGCAACGCGATGGCGCGAGCGCAGCAGCACGATCGGCCGCGCCACCTGCTCCAGCAGTGTGCGCTCGGCCTCGCCGATCTCGGCAACCTCGCTCGCAGCTTCGACGCTGTCCAGCATGACGGCGAACGGCTTGCCGTCGCGCTGCTTGCGGGCGCGCAGACGCTGGACAGCGTGCTCATCGCGCGCATCGCATAGCAGCTGATAGCCGCCGAGGCCCTTGATGGCGACGATCTTGCCTTCAGCCAGCGCCATCGCGACGTCATCGATGCCATGGCTCAGTTGCGGCCCACAGCGCGGGCACGAGATCGCCTCGGCATGAAACCGGCGACCGGACGGATCGTCGTAGTCGGCGCGGCAATCGTTGCACATCGGAAACCGCTTCATGGCGGTGCTCGCGCGGTCGTAGGGCAGCCGCTCGGCGATGGTGAAGCGCGGACCACAATGCGTGCAATTGACGAAGGGGTAGAGATGGAAGCGGCTGGAGGGATCGAACAGCTCGGCGAGGCACGCCGCGCAGGTCGCGGCGTCCGGCACGATCCGCGTCGTCACCCGGCCGCCCCTGCTCTCGGCAATGCGAAAGTCCGCGCCGGCGTCAGCTGCGACCGGCTCAACGACAATGTCGTCGATGCGCGCCAGAGGTGGCGTCTGTCGTGGCAGCGCGTCGACGAAACGGGCGACCTGATCGCCCTCGACCTCGATGACGACACCATCTGCATCGTTGGCGACAAAGCCGCCCAGTTGATAGCGCGTGGCCAGGCCATGGACATAGGGGCGGAAACCGACGCCCTGCACGGCGCCGCGAACGCGGAGCCGGAGGCGCTGGCGATCCACCACCAATGGCAGGCCCGACACGCTCATGCCTGGACAGCTCCCAGCGCGTTGGCCCGCATCCGCTCTCCCTGCTTGCGGATCCAGGCATAGAAGGCCGAAAAACCTTCGCCGGTCTTGGCCGAGATCGTCAGCACCTCGATCTTGGGATTCACGCGGCGGGCATATTCGATCGTCTGCGCCAGATCGAAATCGAGCACCGGCGCCAGATCGATCTTGTTGATCAGCATCAGCGCCGACGCCGCAAACATGTCTGGATATTTGAGCGGCTTGTCCTCGCCCTCGGTGGTCGAGAACACGACGATCTTGCTCGCTTCGCCGAGATCGAAGGCTGCCGGGCAGACCAGATTGCCGACATTCTCGATGAACAGCAGGCCGCCACGCAGCGCCGGCAGCCGGCCATAGGCCTCGCCGACCATCGCCGCGTCGAGATGACAGCCCTTGCCGGTGTTGATCTGGATCGCCGGCACCCCGGTCGAGCGGATGCGCTCGGCATCGCTGGAGGTCTGCTGATCACCCTCGATCACCGCGACAGGCCGGCTCTGCTTCAGCTCGGACACGGCACGAACCAGCAGCGAGGTCTTGCCGGCACCAGGGCTGGAGACGAGGTTGAACGCCAGCACGTCGTGGGCCGCGAAGCGCGCGCGGTTCTCGGCCGCCAGCCGGTTGTTCTTGCCGAGAATGTCGCGCTCGATCTGGATGATGCGCCCGCTCGACAGGCCGGCGATCTCCTGACCGGCCGGGTTGGCCGAGCAGTCGATGCGATCCGCTGAGTCATGGTGATGATGGTCGTCATGCGCGTGACCGTGGTCGTGATCATCGTGGCCATGATGGTGGTGATCATGATCGGGGCCGTGACCATGATGATGGTGATGGTGGCCGTGGTGATGGTGTCCGGCATGATCGTGGCCGTGATCATCCGCGTGCTCGTGATGATGATGATGATCACCGTGATCGTGATGATGATCGCCATGTTCGATGGAGGACTTGCCGTCACTGCAGCCACAGACTGTACACATCACTCGACCTCCAGTTCCTTGACCCGCATGTCCTCGCCGCCCGTGACCTGCAGCTGATGGCTGCCGCATGCAGGGCAGGCGTCACAACGTTGAACGATTTCGACGCTGCGCGAGCAACCCAGGCACCACGCCGTGCCCTTCTGTTCGATGATCTCGAGCGCCGCCCCTTTCGCGATCGTGTTCGCGGTGACCGCCTCGAAGCAGAACCGCAGCGCCTCCGGCGCAACATGGCTCAGCGCGCCGATCTCGAGCCATACGGTCTTCACCTTGGAGAACGCGCCCTTGCGCGCCTCCTGTTCGACGATCTCGACGATGCCCTCGCACAGCGCCATCTCATGCATCGGCCATCTCCCGAACCACCAGGCGACAGCCGACGCAGGCATCGAACGCGCCGACCATTGCCTCGACCGCGGCGTGATCGGCGGCGTCGCGGAGCCGCGCGCCGATCAGGCTGGTCGCAACCGGGCCACGCGGATGGAAATTCCATTCCGTCGGTGCGAGATAGTCGAAGCGCGCGATCGCGCCCTCGGCGTCGAGCTCGACGACGTGATACAGCCGCCCGCGCGCGCATTCGACCACGCCTGCGCCGCGCCCCGGCCCCATCGCGAAACCTGCAACGAGACGGTCGTCGCTGGCTTCATCCTCAGCCTCGCCGGCCTCGATCCAGCGCGCCAGCGCAGCGATCTCGGCAACCCTGGCGGACAGGCGCTCCAGCGGTCCTGCGGCTCGATGCGCCCTGTGCACCGCATGCCGGGCCCACACGCCGGTCTCCGGCACGCGGCCATCGAGATCAGGCAACTCCGCGAACGCCGAGTCCGGCTCCGCCAGCCGGGCGACCACGTCGGCATCGTCGACCGCCGAGAGCACGCCGTGCTCGGACGAAATGGGCTTCCATCCTTCATCGGCAGCCGTTCTGGACGCCGCCATCAACGACGCGAGCGGAGTTCCCGGCAAAACGAGCTCCGCCTCCAAGCCTATGCCCAACGCCGACAGGCCGATCTTGATCTGTGACAAGGTTTCCACCCGCTGCAAAGCGGGCTCGGCCGCGCCCGATGCGCCCTGCAGCGACGCGACGGCCTGCAGAAGGCGCTGAGCCGATTGCGTGGTGCCGCGATCCCCAGCCAGCGGGCCGAGCAGCAGCCCGCGCAACATCTCGACAAACCGCTCGTTGATGACAGCCTTGATACGACGGTGGTGCGTCAAGGATGACGGCTGCTGGCCGCGCGCCGCCTCGAGCGCCGAGATCAGCGCGACCTGATGCGCGCCGGCACACAGCGAGAACAGCCGCGGCAGTGTCGCGAGCAGCGTCTCGGCCGGCTTGCCGGCGAACAGACGTCGCAGCGGCGGACGCGTGCGCGGCTGGATATCCACGCCGGCGATCACTTGATCGGCAACCGACAGCCTCACGTCGATGTGGTTGCGGAAGGCGAGCGTCATGGACGCCCCTCCGACAGCGTGCCGCGCAGGAAGGCGCGGCGGTCAATGGCGCCCGGTGGCTTTCCGGCAGGCACGGCTGACGCTTCGTCCTCCGGCGGAGCCATGATCGCAACCAGCGCCGCATCGGCGGCCGCGCGCGCCGCGGCCATGTCCACGAAGTCGAACATCGGCGAGAACAACGAGCAGCTCGCGATCCGCCCGATCCCGTCGACCTCGCCGATCGTGAACTCGAAGCCGCCAGCAGGAAGCGCGATCGTCACGGACGATCCGGCCGCGCCTTGTGCAACCGGAGTCACCACATTTAGGAACCAGGGCGTGATCACGATGCCGATCGTCCGTCCCTGGAAACTGGTGAAGCCGATCGCTTCGACGGCCAGCGCATCGTGATAGATCGGCAGGTCGCGCATCACGCGCTCGCCGATGTCCTGGTAGTATTGGACCAGGCGTTCGCCCCACGCGACCGGTGTGACGTCATCAGTCCCCTGCCCGGCCGCCGCGGCGCTCATGACTCCACCACCATGAACTTCGCCTTCGGCGCGTCGCAGTTCGGGCAATGCCACTCGTCCGGCAGCGCGGAGAACGGCGTGCCCGGCACGATCTGCGCGACGGCATCGCCTTCCGCCGGGTCGTAGCGCGTCCAGCAGATGCCGCACTCCAGCAGCACGTCATCGGCGAGATCGCTGCGCACGCCGAAATTCTCAAAACCTCCGCTCATGAGAAATAGGCCTCGATGATCTGCTTCAGGCGCTCGGCGGAATCCTCGAAATCCTCGGGCGCGGCGAGCGCGACCACCGGCACGCCGCCGACCTCGAGCGTGTCCAGGATGATCGTGTCCATGGCGTTGAAGAACTGCACCGACCAGACATGCCGCACGCCGGTTGCGAGCACGCGACAGGTGCCGTACCCGCGCGACATCAGCTGGATCGGCCCGTTGCCGAGCGTCTCCTGCAGGAAGCTCATGTCGGCGGCGCTCATCGGCAGCAAGGTGAAGTTGATCGTCTGCGAGCGCTGGCCTGGGCGCCAGGACAGCGCGCGGTCGCGGATCTCGGCGAGCACCGGCAGCGCATTCATCGCGCCCTCGGGCGCCGGCCCGATGACGATGTCGGACGCCGTCAGATCGGTGGCTGCGCGCGCCACGATCTCGGGGACGGCGCCGATCTCGATGTAGTCGTGGCTCTCGTCGCGCTCCAGCCGGACCCGCCAGATGCCCGCCAGCACGGATTCCTGGATCTGCGCGAGCGTTCCGTCGGGCAAGGCCACCACGCCCGCGACCTCGCCTTCTCCCAGCACGTCGTCGATCAGCCGGCGTTCGAGGTCGTTGAGACCGGCGAGCCGGAACAACTGCGTCGGCGCATCGGCGGTCTGCGCTGCGACGGCGGATGCGATCGTCGACAGCAATTCGACCGCGCGCGGACAGCTGCGGGCCAGCGCCTCCGAATCCAGCGTGGCGAGCTTGGCCAGCGCGCCGGAGGCCGTCAGCCCCCTGTACTGCGCCTTGAGCGCCTCTTCGCCGATTGGAAACACGCTGACCGGCTGCTCCGCGCCTTCGGGAGCGATCCAAAATCCGGGTTTCATCGATCGGCTCCTGATGGCTGATGGGACGGAATGATGCTCGCGACCACTGCGGCCGTTGCGCCTGCACGGCGATCGATCAGGCGCGAGATGCGCTCGACGTAGACCGACCAGTCCTGAATCTTCGCGATCAGTCCCAGCGTCTCGGTCCCGCGGCACAGGATCAGGCTCGGCTGCACACGCACGCCAAACCTGGTCCCGAGTTCGGCTTCGGCATCGCGCGCGATAACGGCGCCACGCAGCCGCCCCTGAAATGCGGTGATCAGCTCGGGCAGTACGATCGCGACGTCGAGCGCCTCGGGAAACCGCGCCGGGTCTCCGGCGGACAGCAGCACGGCAATGGTGCCGGCGCGATGCGCGTCGTCGAGTAAGGCGTCGACCGTCGTGGTATCGACCTCCGGCAATCCGTGTCGCCTGCGCGCTGGATCACGCAGCAGCATTTCCATCGACGTCTCCCCCTGACCAGTTCTCGTTGACGTATTCTGGATGGTTAGCAATCAACGTGCCAGAAGCCGCGCTCGTGGCGACTTCAACAAGTTATTGAAAAATTTATGTATTCTTAGAGGTCAGAGTTCCGCCAACAAACTTGCCAAGGAACTTTGCAGGTAAAGACTGCCAACTTTCTTTATATATGGCAACCTTGTTTCCGGCGGGCGGCGGAGCAAAGGCCTAGCGCAGATGCTCCGGGAGCTGCGGCTCGCGGTCGATCAGGTCGGCGAAGAAGTCGTCGCAGTTCTCGCCATTCATCGCCGCCTGCAGCCCCCGCAGCGCCTCGCCGATCAGCCGGGCTTCCTCGTCGTCAAGCACGCGTACGGCGTTGTCGAGATAGACCAGCACCTTCGCGCCGACGGGCGGATCGGACAGCAGCAGCACCGAGACGCGGCGCTGCTCGCCATCAAGGCTGCACAGCGCCGAGACGCCATCGGTCTCCACGATGGTCATCGGCAGACCCAGGCACATGAACGTCTCTCCCTCGTGAGGCCGGGGCCTCACTCTGCCGCGCCGGCCCGCATCTCGTAGCTGTGATGATCGATGTCGTTCGCGAGCAGCCGCGCATCGCCGGCGAGCGGCTCCAGCCGCAGCACGGCCGGCGCGCCCCACTCCGCGAGCAATGCGCAGGCGAGTTCGATCGCCGGCTCGATCTGCGCGCGCACGGGCGAGGTGAGCGGCCCGCCCCAATCCTCGAGATCGAGCGGCTGGCAGCCGATCAGCGCCAGGCGGCGCGGATAGCGGCCGAGCAGATCGGCCGCGCTCAGGACCTCCTGGAATCCGGTCTGGTGCAGGCTCATCTTCTTGGCGCCGGTGAAGCGCGGCACCTCCTCGTCCCGGACGAGCTTGAGCTCGCCCGGGACGAGTCCGTAGTCGATCGCATCGAACACGATCAGGTCGTCGGCCTCCTCGACGTAGTTGACGAGGTAGAGCCCCTGCGTGCCGCCATCGAGGATCGTGACGTTGTCGGGCACGGTGTAGCGGCGGTGGAATTCCTCCACCACCCGCACGCCGAAGCCTTCGTCCGCCCACAGGATGTTCCCGATCCCGAGCACCAGGATGCGGTTGCGCCCGACCTCGTCCATCGCCGCCTGCTCCGTCATCTCATCAATCCCGGAACTGCCGCTCGCCCGAGATCATCGACGAGATGATGCTCTGGCGGGACATGATGTCCTCGCGAATGGCCGCGTAGATGTGGACGATCACGAACGTCACCAGCGCCCACATGCCGAGATGATGCCAGGTATGGACATCCTGGCTGTTCGGCCAGATCGAAAACACCCAGCCGAACAGTTTGTGCTGCCAGCTGTCGATGCCGGTGCCTTCCGAATAGAGCGCGAAGCCGGTGACGATCATGAAGGCGACGAACAGCGTGAAGCCGGTGAACATCGCCGTCTGCGCCAGCGGATTGTGACCGACATACATCTTCGGCTCGCGTTCCAGGAACGCGTACCAGCGGATCTCGTGCAGCACTTCCTTCCAGAACTGCTTGCGATGCACCGGGATGTAGAAGATCTGCCGCGAGTGGTGATTGCCGACAAAGGCCCAGAAAATGCGGGCGAGGAAGAACACCGCCAGCACCTGCCCGGCCGCAAAATGGGCAAAGCGGATGTAGCCCATCACGAAGTTCGCCGACGCCTCTCCCGACACCGTCGGGAGCGGCGTTCCGATCAGATAGCCGGTGGCCATCAGGATCAGGATCGCGAACGCATTGATCCAGTGGCAGATGCGGACGGGGGCCTCGTAGACATAGACCGTAGGCCTGCCGACCGCATGCTCGCCGGCCGCATCGGCCGCGATCGCGGCCAGATTCGGCTCGGTATCGGCGGGACGTGCAACTGCATCCATCATGACAATCCTCCCGCGCTACCTGACCTTGACCTCGGCCAGTTCCTGGCCGTCGGGACTCATGACGTGCGTGGAGCACGCCAGGCACGGATCGAACGAATGGATCGTGCGCAGGATCTCCAGCGGCTGCTCGGGATTGGCCATCGGCGTGTTCATCAGCGAGGCCTCGAAAGCGCCGATGTTGCCCTTGGGATCACGCGGCGAACCGTTCCAGGTCGTCGGCACCACGCACTGGTAGTTGTCGATCTTGGTGTCCTTGATCTTGATCCAGTGCGCGAGCGCGCCGCGCGGCGCCTCGGTGAAGCCGACGCCCTTGGCCTCCTTCGGCCAGCTTTCCGGCTTCCATTTGTCGACATTCGCCGTCGAGCTGTCGCCCGCCTTGATGTTGGCGATCAGCTTGTCCTGGAAGTAGCGCATCTGGCGCCCCGCCCACACCGACTCCAGCGCGCGTGCCGCGGTGCGGCCGAGCGTCGAAAACAGCGCGGTCAGAGGCAGATCGAGGTCCTTGAGAAACTTGTCGACGGGATCCTTGAACTCCGCCTTGTTCTGCGCGTAGCCGACCACCCAGCGCGCCAGCGGACCGACCTCCATCGCGTGCCCGCGCCAGCGCGGCGCCTTGATCCAGGAATACTTGCCGCCCTCGTCGAGCTCCTTGATGTCGGTCTTGGTGCCCTTCGCGTTGGGGCCGAGCACGTAGTTCGGCTCGGTGATGCCATCCCAGGGATGCAGCCCCTTGGTCTCGTCGGGATATTTGTACCAGGAATGAACGACGAACTCCTGGATCTCGTCCGGGTTGGCGTGATCGACCGGAAACACCTCGGACAGGTTGCCGTTGATGATCGCGCCGCGCGGCAACTTCAGGCTCTTGGCGGAGTAGTCGTTGGCATGCTCGGGCACGTCGCCATAGGCCAGGACGCTCTTGCCGGAAAGGCCACCGCCGTAGAGCCAGTCCTTGTAGAACGATCCGATCGCTGCGACGTCGGGCAGATAGACCAGCTCGTTGAATTCGATCAGCCGATCGATGATCGACGACACGAGGTTCAACCGCTCCATGTTGATGGCGCCGACCGCGCCGGTGCCGTCGATGTTGATCGGACACGGCACGCCGCCCACCAGCCAGTTCGGGTGCGGGTTCTTGCCGCCGAAGATGGTGTGGATCTTGACGATCTCCTTCTGGAAATCGAGCGCTTCCAGATAGTGCGCCACCGCCATCAGATTGGCTTCGGGCGGCAGCTTGTAGGCCTTGCTGCCCCAGTATCCGTTCTTGAACGGGCCGAGCTGTCCGGACTCGACGAACTTCTTCAGGCGGGTCTGGAGATCACGGAAATAGCCCGGCGACGACAGCGGCCAGCTCGAGATCGACTGTGCCAGGGTCGACGTCGCTTTCGGGTCGGCCGAGAGCGCCGACACCACGTCGACCCAGTCCAGCGCATGCAGATGATAGAAGTGCACGACGTGATCGTGCACCTGTAGCGCGAGCTGCATGAGATTGCGGATCGAGTTGGCATTCTCCGGAATGGTGATGCCGAGCGCGTTCTCGACCGCCCGCACCGATGTGAGTGCATGCGTGCCGGTGCAGACACCGCAGATCCGCTCAGTGAACGCCCAGGCGTCGCGCGGATCGCGGTTCCTGAGGATGACCTCGATGCCGCGCCACATCGTGCCGGTGGAGACGGCGTTGCGGATGACGTTGTCGGCGTCGACATTGACCTCGACCCGCATGTGTCCCTCGATGCGGGTGACCGGATCGACGACGATGCGCTTGCCGGAATTGTCGAGATTGAAGCCGTTGGGAGTCTGGATGCCCATCGTGGTTACCTGCCCTGAATTCGATCAATGATCTTGTTTGGCGTCGTCGCGCTTGGTGGCGAGCCGCTTGACGGCCGTGACCGCCGCATGCGCCGCGACTGCCGCTCCCACCGTTCCTGCGGCCACCATGCCGACCTGGTCGGCGTTGCGCTCGATGCCGAACTGCTTGATGTTGGTGAGACGGTCGTAGAACGATCCCTTGTCCCAGAAGCCGTCCTCCGAGCAGCCGATGCAGCCATGACCGGACTGGATCGGGAAGGACACGCCGCCATTCCAACGCACCGTCGAACAGGCGTTGTAGGTGGTCGGGCCCTTGCAGCCCATCTTGTAGAGGCAGTAGCCCTTGCGCGCCGCCTCGTCGTCCCACTCCTCGACGAACTGGCCGGCATCGAAATGCGGCCGGCGATAGCATTTGTCATGGATGCGTTGCGAGTAGAACATCTTCGGCCGGCCCTGGCGGTCGAGCTCGGGCAGCTTGCCGAAGGTGGTGATGAAGGTGACGACGCCGGTCATCACCTCCGCGATCGGCGGACAGCCCGGCACCTTGATGATCGGCTTGTTGGTGATGACCTTGTCGATCGGCGTCGCCTGCGTCGGATTGGGCTTCGCAGCCTGCACGCAGCCCCACGAGGCGCAAGCGCCCCAAGCGATGATCGCCATCGCGTCCTCGGCCATCATCTTCAACTTCTCGACGAACGGCTTGCCGCCATCGATGCAGAACATGCCGCCTTCGTTCAACGGCGGATTGCCTTCGACCGCGAGGATGTATTGTCCCTTGTACTTCGCCCGCGTCTCTTCGAGAATGGCTTCGGCTTGGTGTCCCGCCGCGGCCATGATGGTGTCGTCGTAGTCGAGCGAGATCATCGACAGTACGGCGTCCTTCACCAGCGGGTGCGCGGAGCGGATGAAGCTCTCGGAGCAGCAGGTGCATTCCAGCCCGTGCATCCAGATGACCGGCGTGCGCGGCTTGGTCTCGAGCGCGTTTGCGATCCGCGTCGCCGCGAGCGGGCCGAGGCCAAGGCTCGTCGCCGTGAGGCTGCAGAATTTGTGGAAGCTTCGCCGCGTGATGCCCTGGCGCCTGATCACGCTATAGAAAGTTTCCGCGCCCATGAGTCCTCCCCCTGTGACCACCTTGGCGACCGTTGTGGTCGCTATCTGACAGAAGGGGACAGCAAGATGCGGGCCAGCATCATTGCTGAGTTTGAATCATAATGATTCCAGATGCTTGGAGTCGGGGCACGAGATCAAACAACACATCCGAGCCGGATCTCGGGTTGGAAACGGAAATCACGCGCTTTGCACCCGGCAAGCTGGTTTCCGCTCGTTCGCGGCGCGCTCAATGCGCAGTGCAGACCATGCAGGGATCGAATGATCGGACGACATGCTGGATGCTGACAGCGCGCGCGCCGGCATCGCCGACGTCGGTTCCGACCAGCGCCTGTTCGAGCGGGCCGGCGACGCCCTGGGCATCGCGCGGCGAAAAATTCCAGCTCGTCGGCGCGATGATCTGATAGCGCTCGATATGCCCAGAGCGCACCGCGAGCCAGTGGCCGAGGCTGCCGCGCGCGGCCTCGACCCGTCCGACGAAATGGCCGTCGGCCACGTCAGCGCTGTTTTCACAGAACGGCTCGCTGAGACGCAGCGCCCTCACCCAGCTCTCGATCGACAGCGCAAGCTGTGCCGTCTCGATCAGCCGCGCGATGACGCGGTTGCGGACATTGCTGCCATCGGCATTGACCAAGGCGGTGATCAGCCTCTGACCGTCGACCGCCTGCCTCGCGAGGGCGCCGACCTCCACGGGTTGTCCGGCAAGCCGCGGCGCCTTGCACCAGCTGTAGGCGTCGGCCTTGTCGGCATCGGGCAGCGTGCGGCTCTCGGCCGGATCGCTCGACGTCTCGCGCATCCAGGCATGCGAGACGTCCTCGGTGATCTGATCGCCCGGCAGGACTCCGATCGCGCCAGTACCCGCGCGCAGACCGGCGCGAAAGCGAGCGCCATCCGCATGGTGATAGGCCCCGAAGCTCATCAGCACGCCCGGCCCCTTGCCGAGATCGGCCAGCGCCAGCGCGTCAGCCAGGCGAAGGAAATGCGCGAAGTCACCGCCGCGACCCTCGCGCCAATGATCGAGTTCATCCTGCGTCGACAGAGCGAGTACGTTTTCCAGCCTGTCGGCAAAGACGATTCGTTCGAGGAAGCCGCGAAACGACGCCGCGATTGCATTGAGCCGGACGCGCTCGCCGAGCTCGATCGCGCGCGTCGTGCCCCCGGGCTGGAACGCCAGGCTGTGCGGCCATTTTCCGGCAATCAGGCCCATGATCTCAAGCAGCCGCGCCCGCGCCGGCAGCGCCTCGCGTGTCGCGCTCCCTTTGGTCGCAGTGAACCGCTCGGCCGTCGCGGCATGCCAGGCGTGCGCGGCATAGGCGTCGCGGGCGAAGTCGGGCATGAAGAAGATGTAGAAATGGGTGAGATGATCGGCGGCGTTCTCGGCGGCGTGCGCAATGTTGGTTGCGAGCATGCCGTTCGGGGCCGCGCTCACTCCCATCGCCTGACGCAGCGCGCTGGCGGCGGCGATCGATTGCGAGACTGAGCAGATGCCGCAGATGCGCGGCGCGATCACCAGGGCATCGAGCGGCGGGCGGCCTTCCAGGATCTGCTCGAAGCCGCGATAGAGCGGCGCCGTCACTTCCGCGCGCGCGACCCGGCCACTCTCGATGTCGAGCCTGACCTCGAGGTCGCCCTCGACGCGATTGAACGGGCCGACGGTGATCCGTGTCATGAGCTGCGCTTGTCACTGGGCCGGCTCGGCGGCACCACGACGTGGTCGGCGGTCGCGTTGACGCGCACGCGCCGTGGCGTCGCCGATTTCGACAGCGCTGCGAGCGCGACGAACCAGGCCTTCGGCATGTCGGTCGGCAAGCCCACCGGTATGCCGGCAAGCTTGGCCGTCTGCAGATAGCTCTGCGCGCTCTCGAATCCCGGCGAAGTGCAGGCGATGCAGGCGTAGCCGCCCTTGGTGCAGGAGCCGCCGCCATTCCACGAGCGCTGATTGCAGTCGCCGACCGCCTGCGTGGCGCGGCAGCCGAGATGTTCCATCAGGCAGCCGCGCTCCGACATGGTCTCGGCGCTTGCCTTGAACTCATAGAACTCGTTGCGCGAGCAGCCGTGATGGGCGAGGTGATTGGCGATGAAGGTCGGACGTCCCACGGCGTCGAGGCCATCCGCCGTCAGGTCGCCCGACACGAGCGCCAGCAGGCTTTCCATCATCCAGCCCGGATGCGGCGCGCAGCCGGCGACGTTGATCACCGGCAGCCCGCGCTTCGACCGAAAGCCGGCACCGAGCGCACCGCCGATATCGCTGCCCTCGAACTGTAGTCCGACCGCGTCGGTCGGATTGATGCCGGCCGCGGGAATACCGCCATAGGCGGCGCAGCTGCCGACCGCGACGACGTAGTCGGCCAGCGGCGCCAGGTCGAGCAGCCAGTGATAGATCGAGCGGCCGGTGCCGGCGAGCATGTTGAAGCGCCCGGTCAGGCCGGGTCCACGCGCCACCGAGCCTTCGAGGACGAGCAGGTCGAGCCGCTCGCGGCCGTTGCGGATCGCCTCGAGCACAGCGACGACTTCGTCGCCGGTCTGTTCGCTGACTGAGGGATGCCAGATCAGATCGATGCCGGATTGGCGCAGCTCGTCGAACCAACCCGAGGCACCGCTTTCCAGGATCGACATTGTGCAGCCGCCGCAGCTCGCGCCCTGCAGCCACAGCATCCTGATCATTGCGTCCGAGCCGGCCATCGTCAGGTCCCGCCGCTATCCCGTTCCAAGCGTTCGGCCTACCGAGTTCGGGTTTAGCCCTCCGGCGCGAATGCTGGCAAGCGGTTCGCCCGATGCGGAACCGGGCCGCCGGCCGGCCAGCATGGCGCCGGCCCAGATCAGCCCGAACGCGCCGATCGCGACGATGCCGAGATTGGCGATCTCGTCGCCGAGGCCGATCACGGGAAGGCCGAGCCGAGGCGCCAGCAGCGTGGCCGCCTCGACACTGCCGATCACCAGCGCAATCGCCACCGACGCGCCTGTGATCACGAGATTGTAGCGCCGCTTGCGCGCGGGATCGGTCAGCGCCCAGCGATAGGCGCCGACCATCAGCATGCTGTCGGCCGTATCGACGGTGGCCATCGCGGCGGCGAACAGCGCCGGAAACACCAGCACATGCGCGAGACTTGCGCCGCGCGCGGCTTCGGTCGCCGACAGGCTCAACAGGCCGATCTCGCTGGCGGTGTCGAAGCCGAGGCCGAACAGGAAGCCGAGCGGGTACATGTGCCAGGCCCGCGAGATGATGCGCAGCACCGGACGGAGGAGACGAATCAGCAAGCCGCGCCCTGCACTGGCGGCTTCGATCTGGGGCTGCGATCCAGCCGAGCGGCGCCACAGGTTGACGAACAGGATCAGGTTGGACACCGCGATCAGCAGCAGGAAGCCTGATGACACCGCAGTGCCGATGGTGCCGCCGATCGCCCGGATCGCGCTGTCCTCGCTCAACAGATCGGCGCCGGCGATCAGGCTCACGACGATGGTGGCAATGACGACGACGCTGGAATGGCCGAGCGCGAAGTACAGACCCGCGGCGCGCGGGGCGTCGCCGTCCTGCACCAGCTTGCGCACCACGTTGTCGATCGCCGCGATGTGATCGGCATCGACCGCGTGGCGCAGGCCGAGCAGCCAGGCCAGCATGGCGGTGCCGACGATGGCGGGACGGTCGGCATAGAGCGCAAAAACCCAGGCCCAGGCGAGCGCGTTGGCGAGCACCAGGCCCGCCAGCAGCGCCGCGTTCCGGCCGCCCTCGGTGCGGAACCGGGCGAGGATCGAGGACCGAGGATGATCAATTGGCAAAATCGTCATACTTGGACAAGAGAGCAAGACCTGCGCCAAAAGGCAAGGCTCGCGCTCCAGCGTCAAAATCTCCCGCAAATCAACTGCTGCGCCCGTTCGACCCAGATCGATCTCCCCCCCTTGGCAACCCGCTATCCGGTCACGCACAAACATTGACCAGCTCGCCCTCTCACCTCACCGCGCCGAGGCACTCTGCGCCGCGATCTCGCGCCGCACCGCTGCTTCGAACTGGCTGGCGGGGGCGGCGAACATCAGCCGGGTCTCCTCGTGAAAGGCGGAGAAGATGCCGACCACCGTCGGAACGCCGCCGATCTCGGCGAGGATCGGCGAGCCCGAATAGCCGAAATTGGCAAGGCAATGCACGATGAGCAGCCGCGCATCCTTGGTCATGCCGGCGGTGCAGTTGCGCTGTCCGGTCGGCGAATAGCGCCGCTCCTGGCCGTAGCCGATCTCGGAGATGGTGCCGGCCTGGGTCGCCGCGGCGAGCTCGTCGCGGCTCATCACCTTCACGGGCACCGGCTTCGACGGCAACGCGTCCTTCAACACGATCAGCGCCCAATCAGCGGGTGAACGGTCGCTCGACCATTTGTCGTGCTGCGTCGGGATGAAATCCGGCGCCACGATCAGCTTGTCGGCGATCGACGACGCGGCAGGGGTGCCCTTGTTCATGCCCACCAGAAAGTGGACGTTCCCTGGGCTGACCAGCGTCACGCCATTGAACACGCAGTGCGCCGCCGTCAGCACCACGCGCGGCGCCACCAGCGTGCCCGTGCACGAGCCTCCGGTGCTGAACTGCGCCACGGTGACGACGCCGATCGCCGACGCCGGCCACGAGGTGGGATCGACGACATCGCCGAAATGATGGTCCAGACCGAGCAGCTGCTCGGCGCGCGGATTGACGATACCCGCATCGGCCGATTCCGGCTTCGGACGCCACGCCGCGATCGTCGCCTCGGCCTGCTGCCGCTGCGCGTCGTTGAGCTTGGCCCGCTGGAGCTCGCGACCGGCCGACCTGACGCCGTTGCGGCCGGCCATCACCAGCCACGCATAGCCTTGGATGACATCCCGGGTCATGACCTGACCGTCGAGCATCATCAGGCCGAGCATGTATTGCGACTGGGCAAAGCCCTGCGCGGCGGCGCGGTTGAACCAACGTCCGGCTTCGCCGTGATCGCGGGCGGCGCCTTCGCCGTTGAAATAGGCGATGCCGAGATAATGCTGTGCGACGGCGAGCCCCTGATCGGCAGCCTTGCGGTACCAGACCAGCGCCTCGGTCGGATTGCGCGGCACGCCCCAGCCGAAGGCGGTCATGAAGCCGAGATCGAACTGCGCCCGCGCATCGCCTTTGGCGGCCAGCGGCTGCAGACGGCGCAGCGCCGCCGCGGGCTGTCCATTCGCCGCAGCAGCGACGGCGTCCTCGAGCTCGGCGGCCGAGACGCTCGTGACGGCGCCGAGCAGTACGGAAAGAATGATGATGAGGGGCTTGATCAAAGGCGTCCGCTGCGACTGGCAACACCGAGATGGGTCGTCCAGCCAAGATGATCAAGACGGCGGCGGCGTGGCGGAAAGCGGACGATGAACTCCTTAATGCTTAATGCGCCCGGCCGTCAGACCTGCCCGCCGCTCACGCCTGCTCGGATTTGGCGAAGCGGTCGTCGAGCGCATAGCCGGCGCCGCGCACGGTGCGGATCGGGTCCTGCTCGCGGCCGGGATTGAGCAGCTTGCGCAGCCGCCCGATATGCACGTCGACGGTGCGCTCGTCGATATAGATGTCGCGGCCCCAGACGCTGTCGAGCAGCTGCTCGCGGCTGAACACCCGGCCGGGGTGCTCGAGGAAGAATTCGAGCAGCCGATATTCGGTCGGGCCGAGATCGATCGGCCGTCCCGAGCGCGCCACGCGGCGCTTCTCGCGGTCGAGCTCGATGTCGCCATAGGACAGGATCGTTGCGAGCCGCTCCGGGATCGCCCGGCGCAGCAGGCCCTTCACCCGCGCCAGCAGCTCCGGCACCGAGAACGGCTTGACAATGTAGTCGTCGGCGCCGGTGGCGAGCCCGCGCACGCGCTCGCTCTCCTCGCCGCGCGCAGTCAGCATGATGATCGGCAGCTGCTTGGTCTCGGAGCGCGCCCGCAGGCGCCGGCACAGCTCGATGCCGGACAAGCCCGGCAGCATCCAGTCGAGCACCACGAGATCGGGAATGCGCTCCTTCAGCCGCGTGTCGGCCTCGTCGCCGCGCCCCACCGTCTCGACCTCGTAGCCCTCGGTCTCGAGATTGTAGCGCAGGAGCGTGGTCAGCGCCTCTTCGTCTTCCACCACCAGAATGCGCGCGGTCATGTCGAACAGGTCTTTCTCAGTTGCCGGGGATCGTCGCCGTGAAGCTCGTCATGTCGCCCTTCGGACGCTTGTCGACGATCGCCTGGCCCTCGATCATGTAGAACACGGTCTCCGCGATATTGGTCGCGTGATCGCCGATCCGCTCGATGTTCTTGGCGCAGAACATCAGATGGATGCAGAACGAGATGTTGCGCGGATCCTCCATCATGTAGGTGAGAAGCTCGCGGAACAGCGAGGTGCAGATGGCGTCGACCTCCTCGTCGCCCTTCCACACCGCCATTGCCGCCGGCAGATCATGCGCGGCATAGGCATCCAGCACCGACTTGACCTGCGACTGCACCAGATCGGTCATGTGCTCCAGGCCGCGGATCAGCTTCAGCGGATGGAAATCGCTCTCCAGCGCCGCGACGCGCTTGCCGATGTTCTTGGCGAGGTCGCCGATCCGCTCGAGATCGGTCGCGACGCGCATGGCGCCGACGATCTCGCGCAAATCGACCGCCATCGGCTGGCGGCGCGCGATGGTGAGCACGGCGCGCTCCTCGATCAGCCGCTGCAGACGGTCGACCTCGGCATCCGCGGTGACGACCTTCTGCCCGAGCGCCACGTCGCGCCGCACCAGCGCATCGACGGAGTCGACGATCAGACGCTCGGCGAGGCCGCCCATCTCGGAGACGAGGCGGGTCAGATCCTGCAGGTCGCTGTCGAATGCCTTGGCGGTATGTTCACTGGCCATGATGATCTCCTGAAAGCAATGCGTCGGCGTCAGCCGAACCGGCCGGTGATGTAATCCTGGGTCCGCCGATCGCTCGGCGAGGTGAAGATCTTGTTGGTGTCGTCGAACTCGATCAGTTCGCCGAGATACATGAAGGCGGTCTTGTCGGAGACGCGCGCCGCCTGCTGCATGTTATGGGTGACGATCGCGATCGTGTAGTTCTCGGCGAGCTCCTGGATCAGCTCCTCGACCTTGGCGGTCGAGATCGGGTCGAGCGCCGAGCACGGCTCGTCGAACAGGATCACCTCCGGGCGGACCGCCACGGTGCGCGCGATGCACAGGCGCTGCTGCTGGCCACCGGACAGCGACAGGCCGGACGCGTTGAGCTTGTCCTTGACCTCGTTCCACAGCGCGCCGCCGCGCAGCGCCTTCTCGACCCGGTCGTCCATCTCGGACTTCGAGATCTTCTCGTAGAGGCGGATGCCGAAGGCGATGTTCTCGTAGATCGTCATCGGGAACGGCGTCGGCTTCTGGAACACCATGCCGACCCGGGCGCGCAACAGATTGAGGTCGAGCTTGGGATCGAGGATGTTGGTGTTGTCCAGCATCAATTGCCCGGTGGCGCGCTGGCCCGGATAGAGATCGTACATCCGGTTGAAGATCCGCAGCAGCGTGGACTTGCCGCAACCGGACGGGCCGATGAACGCCGTGACACGGTTGGTGCCGAGCGTCAGGTTGATGTTCTTCAGCGCGTGGTGATCGCCGTAGTAGAAATTCAGGTTGCGCGCGGTCACCTTGGCCGGCGCCTCGGGAAGCGACTGGCCATGCAGGAGAGCGGGATTAGGTTGGCTGACGGAAACGGACAGTTCGGTCATTTTGCGTTCCTCTCGGCGCCGAGAATGCGTGCACCGACGTTCAGAGCGAGCACGGCCAGAGTGATGAGAAGAGCTCCGCTCCAGGCCAGCTGCTTCCAATAGGCATACGGGCTCTGGACGAAATTGTTGATGGTGACGGGCAGGTTCGCCATCGTCTTGAACAGGTTCAGGCTCCCGAACTGGTTCGACAGCGCGGTGAACAAGAGCGGCGCGGTCTCGCCGGCGACACGCGCGGTCGCCAGCAGCACGCCGGTGATGAGGCCCGACCGGGCCGCGCGGTAGGCGATGCGGCGGATCACCAGCGAGCGCGGCAGGCCGAGCGCCGAAGCGGCCTCGCGCAGCGGGTTCGGCACCAGCAGCAGCATGTCCTCGGTGGTTCTGAGCACGACGGGGATCACGATCACCGCCAGCGCCAGCGCGCCGGCGATCGCCGAGAAGCCGCCCATCGGCACCACGACAGCGCCATAGATGAACAGGCCGATGATGATCGACGGCGCCGACAGCAGGATGTCGTTGATGAAGCGGATCACCGAGGTGAGCCGGTCGTTGCGGCCGTATTCGGCGAGATAGGTGCCGGCGAACAGGCCAAGCGGCGCACCGATGCCGACGCCGATCACGGTCATGATCACCGAGCCGACGATGGCATTGCGCAGTCCGCCCTCGCTGGCGCCCGGCGGAGGCGTGTCGGCCGAGAACACCTGCAGGCTCAGGCCGGCAAGGCCGTTGTAGAACAGCGTGAACAGGATCAGCGCCAGCCAGGTGACGCCGAACGCCGCGGCGGCGATGCACAGGCCGCGGATCACGATGTCCTTGCGGCGGCGGCGGGCATAGATCGGATTGACGGTGTTGACCGGCATATCGACGGTGGACATGAGCTACTTCCCCGCCTTGGCTTCGAGCCGCGCCAGCATCAGCCGGGCACTCGCGAGCACGAAAAAGGTGAGAACGAACAGCAGCAGGCCGAGCAGGATCAGGCTCGACTGATGCAGCCCGTCACTCTCCTGGAATTCGGAGGCGATCGCCGCCGAGATCGTCGTACCCGGGGCGAAGATCGAGGACGAGATCCGGAACGAGTTGCCGATGATGAAGGTCACCGCCATGGTCTCGCCGAGCGCGCGGCCCAGCGCCAGCATGACGCCGCCGATCACGCCGACCCGGGTGTAGGGGATGACCACGCTGCGCACGACCTCCCAGGTGGTGCAGCCGACGCCATAGGCGGCTTCCTTCAGCACCGGCGGCACCGTCTTGAAGACGTCGACCGAGATCGAGGTGATGAAGGGCAGCACCATGATCGCCAGGATCAACGAGGCGTTGAACAGGCTGAGATAGGACGGCGGGCCGGCGAAGATGTCCTGCAGCACCGGGATGTTGGCGCAGAGGCTGATCATGAACGGCTGGAAGGTGGTGGCCAAGAACGGCCCCAGCACGAAGAAGCCCCACATGCCGTAGATGATCGAGGGAATGCCGGCGAGCAGCTCGATGGCCAGCCCAATCGGGCGGCGCAGCCATTGCGGGCACAGCTCGGTGAGAAAGATCGCAATGCCGAGACCGACCGGAATGGCGATCAGCATCGCGATGAACGAGGTGACCAGCGTGCCGTAGATCGGACCGAGCGCGCCGAGCACCGGCGGATCGGCCGAGGGCGCCCAGCGCTTGGTCAGCAGGAACTGGAAGCCGTATTCCTTCATCGCCGGCCAGGCGCCGATGACCAGCGAGATGATGATGCCGCCGAGGATGAGCAGCACCGAGATCGCCGACAGCCGGGTAATCCAGTAGAACGTCACATCGCCGAGCTTGAAGGCGCTCAAGGCGCGGGCGCGGTCGTAAGGCCCTGCAGAGGCAGCCATATCGCTCACCTCGGATTGAACGGCCATTTCCGCCAACTCAGCCCCCTGTTTGTTGGACACGCTGGAGATCCGTGAGACCCGTCGGCCTCCTCCCACGGTGGGGAGGAGGCCGTTACCGATGTGCTGAGATCAGCTCTTGATGTCGGCCGACCAGGTCTTCTCGATCAGCTTCACGACGCTGTCGGGCATCGGGATGTAGTCGAGATCCTCGGCCATCTTACCACCCTTCTCGAACGACCATTTGAAGAACTTGATCGCTTCCGCGGAGGCCGCCTTGTCGGCCGGTTCCTTGTGCATCAGGATGAAGGTCGCAGCCGTCATCGGCCAGGACTTGTCGCCGGGCTGGTTGGCCAGGATGACGTAGTAGCCGGGAGCCTTGGCCCAGTCGGCATTGGCGGCCGCGGCCTGGAAGGCCTCGACGGTCGGCTGCACGGTCTTGCCGGCCTTGTTGACCATACCGGTGTAGGTCAGCTTGTTCTGCTTGGCGTAGGCGTATTCGACATAGCCGATCGCGTTCTTGGTCTGGCTGATGTTGCCGGACACGCCCTCATTGCCCTTGGCGCCGACGCCGACCGGCCACTCGACCGCGGTGTTGAAGCCGACCTTGCTCTTCCAGTCGGCGCTCGCCTCGGACAGATAATAGGTGAAGTTGAAGGTCGTGCCCGAACCGTCGGAGCGGCGGACCACGGCGATGGCATCGCCCGGCAGCTTGACGTTGGGGTTGAGCTTCTTGATCGCAGCGTCGTCCCACTTGGTGATCTTGCCGAGATAGATGTTGGCGAGCGTCTCGCCGTCCAGCACCATCTCGCCGGGCTTGACGCCGTCGAGGTTGACGACCGGCACGATGCCGCCCATCACCATCGGCCACTGCACCAGGCCGTCCTTCTCGAGCTGCGCGGCCTTGAGCGGCGCGTCGGTGGCACCGAAGGTCACAGTCTTGGCCTGGATCTGCTTGATGCCGCCGCCGGAGCCGATCGACTGGTAGTTCAGACCGTTGCCGGTCTCCTTCTTGTAGGCGTCGGCCCACTTGGAATAGATCGGGAACGGAAACGTCGCGCCCGCGCCGGTGATGTCGGCGGCAAATGCCGACGTCGATGCGGCGACCAAGCCGGCAGCGACGAGTGCTTTGACGAAATTCATAGCTGGTCTCCATGCTCGGGAAGCGAAGCGCCATGTGCGCCCGATCGCGCTTCCCCGGCCGCTTTAAGGGGCCTCGGTGCCGCTTTTATAAAGGTTCGATGACAGCTGGATGACAGACGCAAGCAGTTGATAATATTTGATGATTTGATTTTGCTCCGGATTTCCACGGATCGCTCGGCAGGACTCGGAGGGCGGCCGGGCGTCATCTTGGAAGAACCCTGCTCACGACGTGTAAGGACCCCTGCTCACGACGAATTGCCAGCGCCTCCCCATCCTCGGTGTCGTCCCGGGCAAGGCCGCCAACGCGAAGCGTTGGTGGACGCCGACCCGGGACCCATACGCCGTGACGGTCGTGGCTGGGCGGGATGGAGCTGCCTTCGTGCCTCATACTCCTCCCTGTGGTTATGGATCCCGGATCTGCGCGCGCGTGACCGCGCGCTTGTCCGGGATGACGGCGGAGGGTGGGGTTGGCGGGGTCGGCATCCATGGACATCAGTCCCGGTTTGCCCGCGCCGCCCACCACACCAACAGTGTCATCCCGGGCAAGGCCGCCAACGCGAAGCGTTGGTGGCCGCTGACCCGGGATCCATACGCCGTGACGGGTGTGGCTGGGCGAGATGGAGCGGCCATCGTGCCTCATACTGCTCCCTGGGGTTATGGATCCCGGATCTGTACGCGCGTGGCCGCGCGCTTGTCCGGGACGACAGTAGTGTGTGGGGTTGGCAGCCGCGCCAACTCACGACACGCGACAACGACATCTCGCGGCACGGCGTGCCCGAGTGATGCTTTCGTCATCGCCCTCCAAACAACGAGAGGGCGCGGAGAAGGCCGGGAGCCTGCCGCCCCCATGGCCCGCCTGCAGAAAAAAATGCAGGCGGCAGGTACCACAGGTTCGGCTGGGACATCCCGGCCTTCCCCGCGCGACTGGTTTTAACGGTGTCCTTCGTGCTCTCCCTGGGGATCGGCTCTCTTGCCCCCATCGCCCGCGCGTGCCGTCAAGCAACGATCACGGACTTGACCTCAGCGTCGAGAGGCCAGGACCACACGACTTCTCCGTCCGCGTCGACCGCGCTCGTCAAGCGCAACCGCCACGTCCATCGCAGCCCACCTCACGTTCGTGACGACGCGTACGTCCCTCTGCTCGAGGCGGGTTGAACACAAGAAAACATGATTTCCGAAAAAGCGCAACAGTTTTATTTTTTTCAGAATCGAACCGCCGCCATAGCTCAAGCCGGCTTCGGCGGCTCGATCCAGATGCCCGGATCGGAATGGGTGCGGATGTGGTCGATCAACGCGTCGGCGAACACCCTGATCTTCGCCGGCAGCCGGCCGCGGTTCTGGTAGGCGATGTTCATCGTCAGTAGCGGAAGCTCCCAGTCGAGCAGCACCGGCACCAGCCTTCCGGCGAGAATGTCGGCCTGCACGATGTAGAGCGGCTGGATCAGGATGCCGAGCCCGGCCAGCGCGGCGCCGCGGATCACCTGGCCGTCATTGCTGTCGAGTGTCGGTGCGATCCGGATGCTCTGGGCGGTGGCGCCGCTGCGCAACGACAGCGAATAGGGATCGTTGGCCAGGTTGTAGATCAGCATGTCGTGACGCGCGAGATCGGCCGGTATGACGGGACGGCCGCGGCTGGCGAGATAGGACGGGGCCGCGGCCAGCACGCGCCGCATCTGGCCGATGCGGCGGACGACGATGCTGGAGTCCGGCTCGGACTCCCGGGTGCGGATCGCCACATCGATGCCCGCCTCGATGAAATCAGGATAGCGATTTGCGGCGATGATCTGCAGGTTCAGCTTCGGATACGCCGCGCGGAACGCCGGCAGCATCGGCGCGAGATAGATGGTCGCGAACGACAGCGAACTGGTGACGCGCAGCATGCCCTGCGGCGACAGCGCGCGATCGCTGACGGCATCCTCGGCTTCGGCGAGCTCGTTGAGCAGCGGGCTGCAGCGCTGCAGCAGCTCCTGCCCCGCTTCGGTCAGCCACAGCCGGCGCGTGTTGCGCTCGATCAGGCGCACGGCGAGCCGCTCCTCCAGCGCGCTGAGATGCCGGCTCGCTGCCGCATTGGACATGCGAAGCGTCTCGGCGGCCTTGGACAGGCTGCCCAGCTCGGCCGTCTTTGAAAACACCTCGAGCTGGAGCAGACGGTCCATTGTTGCGCATAGCGGAAAAGAGAGTTACAAATTTTGGTCTTTATTTCCGCCTGACGCAAGGCAAAATCGCCCGACAAGAACAATCACAGGTGAGGACGCACGGATGTCGGGGCCGATCAGGCACATCGTGATGTGGCGGCTGCGCGCCGAAACGGCCGCCGAGCGCGCCGCGGCCCGGCTCAAGGTGAAGACCCTGTTCGAGGGGCTGAAAGGTCGGATCGACGGCCTGACCCATATCGAGGTGGGCGTCGATGTCAGCGACGTCGACTATGCCTGCGATGTCGTCCTGTTTTCCGAATTCGCCAGCCACGCCGCGCTCAAGGCCTACGCGTCGCATCCAGAGCACCTGCGGGTGCGCGACGAGCTCGGCGACCTCAGGATCGGGCGCTTCCAGGTCGACTATCCCATTGGCGGAGCGGCGGGCGCGTGATCGGTCGTTGTCACCAGAGCCAACCACGCAGACATCCCGCCGCAGGCAGCGCGGTGACGCAAGCAACGGACGACCGCCATGTCACGTCCTGACAACAGCATCGCCTTCATCGGGATCGGCAAGATCGGCCTGCCGATCGCGGTGCGGCTCGCCAAGGCCGGTTATGCCGTCACCGCATTCGACCCGAACGCCGTGCGGCTCGACGAGGCGCGCGGGCTCGGTGTCACGTCTGCGCCGTCGGCCACCGACGCCGTGCGCGACAGTGCCGTGGTGATCTCGTCGCTGCCCGACGACGGCGCGCTGCGCAGCGCGATGCTCGGCAGCGGCGGACTGATCGCGGCGATGGCACCTAGCGCGATCCTGATCGAGACCAGCACCGTGGGCGTCGACGCGTCGAGTGCGGTCGCGGCGGCCGCTGACGCGCGCGGCATCGCCTATCTGCGTACGCCGATCTCGGGCAATGCCAGCATCGCCCACACCGGCGAGCTGACCTGCTTCGTGTCGGGACCGCAGGACGCCTTCGTCAAGGTCACGCCGCTGCTGCAGGCGTTCACGCGGGCCCAGACCTATCTCGGTGCCGCGGAAGAAGCGCGCTACGCCAAGCTCGCCGTCAACCTCATGATCGCGACGACGGCGGCGATGATGGCCGAGAGCCTGGCGCTGGCGCGCAAGGGCGGCATCGCCTGGCCTGACATTCTCAAGGTGCTGCACGACAGCGCGATCGCCTCGCCGATGGTGAAGTACAAGACTGCGCCGCTGCTGGCGCGCGACTTCGCCGCGACCTTCTCCTGCGCGCAGATGGCCAAGGATCTCGACCTCATCCTCGGCGCCGGCCACGCCGCGGGCGTGCCGTTGCAGCTCGCCGCGCAGGTCCGCGAGACCTATACTGCATTGATTGCGTCAGGCGACGCCGAGACCGACTTCCTCGCAACCGTTCGGCACGTCGAACGGCTGTCCGGCCTCGGCGAGCCGCTCTGAAAGGAGACTGCATCTTGCGAAACTTCGACGAGAACACGATCACGCATGCGGTGCTCGAACGGCTGGCGGGAGCAACCGATGCCAGGGCCAAGCAGGTCAGCGAGGCCCTGGTGCGCCATCTCCATGCCTTCTTGCGCGAGGTCCGCCCGACGCAGGCGGAATGGGAGTTCGGCATCGACTTCCTCACCCGCACGGGCCACATGTGCGACGACAAGCGCCAGGAGTTCATTCTTCTGTCGGATGTGCTCGGCGCCTCCATGCTGGTCGACGCCATCAACCATCCGGTGCCGGAGGGCGCCACGGAGACCACGGTGCTCGGCCCGTTCTTCGTCCAGGCCGCGCCCGAACGCGCCAATGGCGACGACATCTCGGGGCCGATGAAGGGCGATCCGCTGCTGGTGACCGGCTCGGTGTCGAGCGCGGACGGCCGGCCGCTGGCGGGCGCCATCGTCGACGTCTGGCACTCCGACGATGACGGCTATTACGACGTGCAGCGGCTCGAGCAGATCGGCAATCTCGCCATGCGCGGTCGCTTCCGCGCCGATGCCGACGGGCGTTTTCATTTCTGGTCGATCAAGCCCGCCGCCTACCCGATCCCCAATGACGGGCCGGTCGGCGACATGCTGAAGGCGCAGGGGCGGCACCCGTGGCGGCCGGCGCATGTGCATTTCATGATCTCGGCACCAGGCTTCGAGCGGCTGGTGACGCATGTGTTCGTGGCCGGCGACGAATATCTCGATTCCGATGTCGTGTTCGGCGTCAAGGACAGCCTGATCCGCGACTTCGCGCGCTGCTCGCCGGGCCGTGCGCCAGATGGACGCATGGTGACAGACCACTATTATCATCTCAAATACGATTTCGGCCTGAAGCAGCTTGCGCCCGCGTAGCGGTCTGAGCTGACGACAATCGACCGCGCGGGTCAGCACAACGTCGCGGCATCAACGGGAGGACTGATGGACCTGCGGGTCGGCGCGAGCACATTGGCCGAGCGGCTTTCGAACCTGATCGGCGCCCGCGCGAGCCTCGCGCGCGGCGTGCTGGATCAGCATGGCCGCAGCGAATCCTACTACCCGGCCATGCCGCCCGACATCGTCGTGTATCCCGAGACCACGCAGGAGGTCGCCGGCATCGTCAAGCTGTGCGCCGAGGCCGCCATGCCGATCGTCCCGTTCGGGGCCGGCACCTCGCTCGAGGGCAACGCCGCGGCCGCAGCCGGCGGCGTCTGCATCGACTTCGCGCGCATGAACAAGGTGCTGTCGATTGACGCAGCCGACATGGACGTGGTCGTGCAGCCCGGCATCACCCGCAAGCAGCTCAATGCCGAGCTGCGCGGCAGCGGCCTGTTCTTTCCGATCGATCCCGGCGCCGACGCCTCGATCGGCGGCATGACCTCGACCCGCGCCTCCGGCACCATGGCGGTGCGCTACGGCACGATGAAGGACAACGTGCTCGCGCTCGAGGTCGTGCTGGCCGACGGCCGCGTGATCCGTACCGCACGGCGCGCGCGCAAATCCGCCGCCGGCTATGACCTGACGCGGCTGTTCGTCGGATCGGAGGGCACGCTCGGCGTGATCACGGAAGTGACGCTGAAGCTGCATCCCCTGCCGCAGGCGATCTCGGCCGCAACCTGCAGCTTTCCAAGCTTGCACGACACGGTCGACACAGCCATCGCCCTGATCCAGTCGGCGGTGCCCGCGGCGCGGATCGAGCTCGTCGACGATGTCATGATCCGCGGCATCAACGCCTATTCGAAGCTCGGCTATCAGGAAGCGCCGACCCTGTTCCTGGAATTCCACGGCTCCGAGGCCGCCGTCGCCGAGCAGGCGCAGATCGCGGAGGCGATCGCGAACGAGCATGGCGGCCGCGGCTTTGCCTGGGCCAAGGCGGCCGAGGACCGCAGCCGTCTCTGGCACGCGCGCGACAACACGCTGTATGCCGGCTTGGGACTGCGACCCGGCGCACGCGCCGTGATCACCGACGTCTGCGTGCCGATCTCGCGGCTCGCCGAATGCCTGATTGAGACGCGCCGCGACGCTGACGCCAGCGGCTTCCTCGCGCCGATCGTCGGCCATGTCGGCGACGGCAATTTCCACATGCTGATCCTGGTCGATCCCGATAACGAGACCGAGCTCGCCGGCGCCAAGGCGCTGCAGGCGCGCATGGTGGCGCGCGCGATCGCGATGGACGGCACCTGCACCGGCGAGCATGGCATCGGCCTCGGCAAGGTCGACTATCTCAGGGACGAGCTCGGCGACGCCGTCACGGTGATGCGCGCGATCAAGACCGCGCTCGATCCCGCGGGCCTGATGAATCCGGGCAAGATCTTTGCCGGCGGAGCGCTGGCATGACCGCGGCGGCCGCGCGCGCAACATCCTCGGACCTGCCGCTGCTGGAGCTGCGCGGCATCAGCAAGTCGTTCCCCGGCGTCAAGGCGCTGGACGACGTGTCGTTCGCGATCCATCCGGGCGAAGTGCACATGCTGCTCGGCGAGAACGGCGCCGGCAAGTCGAGCCTGATGAAGATCCTGTGCGGCGCCTACAGCGCCGATGCCGGCGAGGTCTACTACAACGGCAAGAAGGTCGAGATCTCTTCTACGGCGGACGCGCAGGCGCTCGGCATCGCCGTGATCTTCCAGGAGTTCTCGCTGGTGCCGTTCCTCGACATCGCGCAGAACATCTATCTCGGCCGCGAGCCGAAGGGCCGCCTCCCCGGCACCATCGATCGCCGCCGGATTTTGGCCGATGCGCGGCGCGTGCTCGACAGCATCGGCTTCGACATCGATCCCTCCGTCATCGTCGATACGCTCGGCGTGGCGCAGCAGCAGATGGTCGAGATCGCCAAGGCAGTCAGCCAGAACGCGCGCATCCTGGTGATGGACGAGCCGACCGCGGCGCTGTCGGACCGCGAGGCGGAGCTGTTGTTTGCGCTGATCGCGCGGCTGAAGGCCGACGGCGTCGCCATCGTCTACATCTCGCACCGCATGGCCGAGGTGTTCGCGCTCGGCGACCGCATCACCGTGCTGCGCGACGGCCGCCGCATCGGCGACGTCCGGCCCGGCGAGGTCACGCCCGACCAGCTGGTGCGCATGATGGTCGGCCGCACCGTCGACATGAGCTATCCGCGCCGCTTCGCCGACGCGCCGGGCGAGCTCGTGCTCGAGGTCAAGGGGCTGAGCGCGCCGAGCGGCATCACCGACATCAACATCGAGGTGCGGCGCGGCGAGATCGTCGGCCTGTGCGGCCTGGTCGGCTCGGGCCGCACCGAGGTGGCGCGCGCGATCTTCGGCGCCGATCCGGTCAGCGCCGGCGAGATCATCTTCGACGGCCGGCCGATCACCGGCGAGCCCGACATCGCGGCGCGCCGCGGCATCGCGCTGATCCCCGAGAGCCGCAAGAGCGAGGGCCTGGCGCTGCTGCGCTCGGTCAGCGACAATCTCGTGGTGTCGGCGCTGAAGAAGCTGTTTCCGAGCGGACTGTACGATCCCCGTGGCGCGCAGCGCACGGCGGACGGCCTGATCCGGCAGCTGCGGATCGCGACGCCGACGGCGCGGCAGACGGTCGGCCTGCTCTCCGGCGGCAACCAGCAGAAGGTCGTGATCGGCAAATGGCTCGCGGCCGGCGCCAGGCTCTTCATCTTCGACGAGCCGACCCGCGGCATCGACGTCGGCGCCAAATCGGAGATCTTCGCGCTGATCGACCGGCTGGTCGCCGAGGGCGCGGCGGCGCTGATGATCTCGTCCGAGCAGATCGAGATCTGCCACGTCTGCGACCGCGCCTATGTGATGCGCGAGGGCCGCATCGCCGGGCATCTGTCGCGCGGCGAGCTGACCGAGGAGAATATCGTACGACTGGGGATGCATGATGAGTGACGCCGCCATCGTCTCGCCGATCCGATCCCTGCAGCGCATCCCGGGCGTCGCGATCGTGCTGGTGCTGCTGATCGCGCTGTTCGGCGCGATCGCGCCCGGCTTCCTGTCGGCCGCGAACCTCTCCAACGTGCTGGTGCAGTCGACCATCCTCACGATGCTCGCGCTGCCGATGACCCTGATCATCATGACCGAGGGGCTCGATTTGTCGATGGGCGCGGTGCTGACGCTGACCTCGCTGTGCGTGGCCATCGTCTCGCTCGCGACCAAGTCGGTGCTGCTGGGATTGGGCGCCGCGGTGCTCGTCGGCGCGGCCTTCGGCACCGTCAATGGCTGGCTGGTCGCGATCGTCGGTATTCCGCCATTTGTCGCGACGCTCGCCACGCTCGGCATGGCGCAGGGCCTGTCGCTGATCGTCAGCGACGGCCAGAGCGTGGTCGGCATTCCCCATGGCGTGCGCGACATCTATTCGGCGACGCTCGCCGGCATCCCCGTGCCGATCCTGATGGGGCTCGCCACCTACGCCGTGTTCCACGCCCTGCTCTATCACACCAAATTCGGCACCTACATCTTCGCGCTCGGCGGCAACCGCGAGGCGCTGCGCTATGCCGGCCTGTCGCCGAACAAGCTGCTCATCGCGGTCTACGCGATCAGCGGCACGATGGCCGGCATCGCCGGGCTGCTGATGACGGCGCGGATGAATTCGGGGCATCCGACAGCAGGTCTCGGGCTGGAGTTCGACGCCATCGCGGCGGTCGCCGTCGGCGGCACCTCGTTCGAGCGCGGCAATGGCTGGCTGCTCGGCACCGTGCTCGGCGTCATCGCCGTCGGCGTGCTGCGCAACGGGCTCAACCTGGTGTCGCTGCCCTCCTCGGTGCAGGTCGCGAGCGTCGGCGCACTGGTCATCTTCGCGATGTTCCTCGATGGCCTGCGGAGCCGGTCATGAGCGACATCGCCAAGGACACGCTGCCGCCGCCGCGCTCGTTGCTGTCGCAGAACGCGACGCAGCTGTTCTACCGGCTGGCGGCCGCGCTCTTGATCTGCGCGGCGCTGAGCGTGCTGAGCGACTCCTTCCTCAGCCTCGGCAACATTCTCAACGTGCTGAGGCAGGCGAGCCTGACCTTCTTCATCGCCTCCGGCCTCACGCTGGTGGTGCTGACCGCCGGGCTCGATCTGTCGGTCGGCGCCAACGTGGCGCTGTCGGCGTGTCTCGCCGGCACCGTGATCCATCAGACCGGCTCGCCAGTGCTCGGGATCCTGACCGGGCTCGCCGCCGGCGGCAGCGTCGGTTTCCTCAACGGCTTCATGGTCACCGCGCTGCGCATCCCCTCCTTCATCGCCACCTACGGCATGCTGTGGGTGCTGAACGGCGTGACCTATTGGTACATGGCGGGCGAGACCATCCACGGCTTTCCGGCCGGCTTCCGCCAGATCGGCAGCGGCTATTTCCTCGGCCTGCCGATCCCGGTCTATCTGCTGCTGGTGTTCCTCGCGATCGGATCGTTCTTCGCGCAGCGCACGATCTGGGGCCAGGAGATCTATGCCGTCGGCGCCAACCCGGTCGCGGCGCGGCTGTCCGGCATCCCCGTCGCGCGCCGGCTGCTGCTGGTCTACACCGTGTCGGGCACCATGGCCGGGCTCGCCTCGATCATCTTCCTGTCGCGGCTCAACTCGGCGGAGGCCGACATCGGCGAGAGCCTGACCCTGCCGGCGATTGCCGCCGTGCTGATCGGCGGCACCTCGCTGTTCGGCGGCGTCGGCACCGTGTTCGGCACCTTCATCGGCGCCTTGATCCTGACGCTGGTGCTGAACGGCATGAACCTGCTCGCGATCAGCGCCAACTGGCAGCCGCTCGTCACCGGAATCATCGTGATCATCGCAGTCTGGCTCGACATGAAGACGCGGCGCCGGACGCAATGAAGTCGGAAGCAAACCAAAAAAACAGGGAGGGAAACAACATGAAATACCGGATATCGCGCGGCCTCGCGCTGTCACTGCTGATCGCTGCGGCCACCACCCAGGCCCGCGCCGACGGCGAGACCATCGCCGTCTTCACCAAGAACCAGACCAACCCGTTCTTCCAGACGGTGCGCGTCGGCGCCGACAACATGGCCAAGGTGCTCAACGCCAAGATCCTGCACTACATCCCGACCAAGCCGGACTCGATTCCCGAGCAGCTCAGCCAGATCGAGGACGTGGTGGTGAAGAAGCCGAGCGCGATCGTGTTCACGCCGGTCGACTACAAGGCGATGGTGCCCGGCGTCGAGAAGATGAACGACGCCAAGATCCCCGTCGTCAACATCACCGACCGCTCGGCCGGCGGCAAGTTCGTCTCCTTCGTCGGCGCCGACGACTACAGCCTCGGCCTGGAGACCGGACGCTTCCTGCTCAAGACGCTCGGCGGCAAGGGCAACATCGTCATCATCGAAGGCGTCAAGGGCTCGCTGACCAATGTCGACCGCGTCCGCGGCTTCAACGACGCGCTGAAGGAGAATCCCGGCGCCAAGCTCTTGGCGTCGCAGCCCGGCAACTACCAGCGCCTGCAGGCCTTGCAGGTGATGGAAAACCTGATGCAGTCCAACCCGCAGATCGACGGCGTGCTCGCCGCCAACGACGCCATGGCGGTCGGCGCGATCGAGGCGCTGGACGGCGCCAACCGCAAGGCCCAGGTGATCGGCATCAACGGCACCAAGGAGGCGATCGACGCGATCAAGTCCGGCAAGCTGCTCGCCAGCGGCGACTACAACGGCTTCGCCCAGGGCTGCCTCGGCACCATGATGGCGGTCCGCACGCTGCGCGGGCAGCCTGTCATCACCGAGATCGTGCTGAAGCCGACGGTCATCACCAAGGACAACTACCAGCCGTTCGACGTGCCGCTGGAACAGCGCAGCTGCCCGAGCTTCGAGGATGCGAGCAAGCTCGCGGCGAAGTAGGAATAGCCCATCATTGACATGCGGGACGGCTCGCGGCGTGCAGCCGTCCCGCATCAGCTCTCGGAGTATTCTTCATGCTGTTTGCGATTCACGCGCTCGACAAGCCCGGCGCGCTGCCGGCCCGGCTGGCCAATTACGACGCGCACAAGGCCTATCTCGGCGACACCGCGCGCCTGCCCGTCACCATCGTCATGTCGGGCCCGCTGGTCTCCGACGACGGCGCGACGATGATCGGCAGCCTGTTCCTGGTCGAGGCCCCCGGCCGCGCCGAGGTCGAAGCGTTCAACCGCAACGACCCGTTCGCCGCCGCCGGCATCTGGGAGAAGGTGACGATCACGGGTTTTCTGCGGCGGCAGGGGTAGCCCGACGTCCAACCACACTCTCACTGTCATCCCGGACAAGCGCGCGGCACGCGCGCGCAGATCCGGGATCCATAGCCACAGGGAGATCTGCTAGGCACGAAGGCCGCTACAGCTCGCCCAGCCACAAACGTCACGGCGTATGGATCCCGGGTCGGCGGCCACCAACGCTATCGCGTTGGCGGCCTTGTCCGGGATGACAGTGGTTGTGGGGTGGGCGGCGCGGGCAAACCGGAACAAGCATGGCGATTCCGACTTCGCCTAGCACACTCCCATGTGGATGCCGACGCCGCCAACCACACCCTCGCTGTCGTCCCGGACAAGCGCGCGGCACGCGCGCGCAGATCCGGGATCCATAGCCACAGGGAGATCTGCGAGGCACGAAGGCCGCTACAGCTCGCCCAGCCATAAACGTCACGGCGTATGGATCCCGGGTCGGCGGCCACCAACGCTGTCGCGTTGGCGGCCTTGCCCGGGATGACACTGCTTGTTTGGTCAGCGGTGCGGGCCACCTGACGGGATTTTGCAAGCGGTCGACTAGCTACTCACCGCCCAGTTCGACGCCCGCCAGCGCTTCGCTCAGCTTCGCCAGCGCCGTGTGATCCTGACCCGGACCGAGCAGGCCTTGCGCACTGGCGCTCAGCTCCCGGCACAGGTTCGAGAATGGCGCGGCGACGCCGGTGGCGCGGGCGACTTCGAGGGCGATCGAGAGATCCTTGACCATCAAATCGAGGCCGAAGCCGCTGTTGAACTGCCGCGACAGCACGAACTGCCTGAACTTCTTCTGCGTCGAGTTGTTCATGCCGGTCGACGCATTCAGCACGTCGGTCATCAGGCCGGGATCGATGCCGAACTGCTGGCCGATCAGCAGCGCCTCGATGCCGATCAGGAAGCCGCCGGCGGAAACGAGATTGTTGAGCGCCTTCATCGCCTGCCCCGAGCCAAGGCCGCCGATGCGGTGGATGGTGGTGCCCATCGCACGCAGCAGCGGCTCGACGCGGTCGAGCGCCGCGGCATCGCCGCCGGCCATGATCGCGAGCTCGCCGGTTTTCGCGCGCGGCACGCCGCCGCTGACCGGCGCATCGAGCATGATCACGCCGAGCGGCGCGAGATCCCCCGCGATCGCCTGCGTCGCCGCCGGCGCGCCGGAGCTCATGTCGACGACGATGTGTCCCTGCTTCAGGCCGGGACGCAACGCGGCGACGGCGTCGGCGACATGCTTGCTGGTCGGCAGCATGGTGATGACGACATCCGCCTGCGCCGCCGCCGCCCCGAGATCGGCCGCCTCAGCGCCGCCGACCTCGCGGACGAAATCAGCGGCGCGGCCGGCAACGGCGTCGTTGACGGCCACTGTATAGCCGGCGCCGAGCAGCCGCGCGGACATCGGCCAACCCATGTTGCCGATACCCACGAACAGGACGGATTTCGGCGCGCTCATGCGCCGTCCTTCTTGGCGATGGCGCCTTCCGCCACCAGCACCTCATGCGCAGCCTTGAAGGCCTCGAGGCCGGCGGGAATGCCGCAATACACGGTCGCGTGCAGCAGGATCTCCTTGATCTCGTCGACCGTCACGCCGTTGGTGAGCGCGCCCTTGACGTGCAGCTTCAACTCGCTGGGCTTGCTCAGCGCCGTCAGCATCGCGAGATTGACGATGCTGCGGGTGCGGCGATCGAGACCCGGGCGGGTCCAGGCATAGCCCCAGCACATTTCGGTGGTGATGTGCTGGAACGCCATCATGAAGTCGTCGGCCTTGGCGAGGCTGCCGTCGACGTAACCGGCGCCGAGCACCTCGCGACGCACCTTCAAACCCTTCTCGAACAGTTCCTTCTCGTCGCTCATTCCGCTCGTCTCCTTGCCACACCTGACGTCATTAGCCTTTTGCCGCGCGGACTGACAACAACGCCGAACGTCGTGCGGTCGTCGCGTCCGTGCGGCGGAATTGACCGGAGCCCCGGCTCGCTGATCTAGCCGTGCTTCACGATCAGGGTCTTCATCGCGCCGAACTCGTACAGCGCCTCAAACCCCTTCTCGCGGCCATGGCCGGACTTCTTCATGCCGCCGAACGGCAGCTCGATGCCGCCGCCGGCGCCGTAGCCGTTGACGAACATCTGCCCGACCTTGACCTTGCGCGCGACGCGCATCGCCCGCGAACCGTCACCCGACCACACGCCGGCGACCAGGCCGAAATCAGTGCCGTTGGCGAGCCTGATCGCGTCGGCCTCGTCGTCGAACGGCATCGCCGCCAGCACCGGACCGAACACCTCCTCGCGCGCCAGCTCGGAATTGCGGTCGACATGCTGATACAGCGCTGGCGCGACGTAGAAGCCCTCGCTCGGCACGCCTTCGGCGATCCTGCCGGTCGCAACGCGCTTGGCCCCGCCGCTCTCGGCGCGTGCGAGCATGCCCTCGATGCGCTTCTTCTGCACCGCGCTGATGACCGGGCCAAGATCGAGATCCATCTCCGGCGTGCCGGCGGTGATCTTCTCGAAGCGAAGTTTCAGCTCCGACAGGAAGCGGTCCCACATCGAACGCTCGACCAGCACGCGCGAGCCGGCCGAGCAGGTCTGCCCGGCATTCTGCACGATTGCCGCGGCAACCGAGGTCAACGCCGCATCGAGATCGGCGTCGGCGAACACGATCTGCGGCGACTTGCCGCCGAGCTCCAGCGTGCAGCCAATGTGATTTCTCGCGGCCGCCGTCTGCACCAGGGTGCCGACCTCAGGGCTGCCGGTGAAGGAGACGAAGTCGATGCCGTCATGCGCCGACAGCGCGGCGCCTGCCTCCTCGCCGAGACCCGGCACGACATTGATGGCACCGGGCGGAAAGCCGGCCTCCGCCGCAAGTTCGGCGAGCCGCAGCGGCACCAGGCACGCTTCCTCCGCCGGCTTGATCACGGCCGCATTGCCCATGGCCAGCGCCGGCGCAACGGTGCGGCCGAACATCTGGCCCGGATAGTTCCAGGGAATGATGTGGCCGGTGACGCCGAGCGGCTCGTAGACCGTGGTGACGAAGAAGCCGTCGAGGAACGGGATGGTGTCGCCATGCACCTTGTCGGCGGCGCCGCCATAATATTCGAAGTAGCGCGCGACCGCGACGACATCGGCCTTGGCCTGCTTCATCGGCTTGCCGGTGTCCGCGGCCTCGAGCTTGGCCAGTTCCTCGGCATTGTCCTCGACGAGACGGCCGAGCTTGGACAGGAGCCGCCCGCGCTCCACGGCCGTCAGCCTGCCCCACGGGCCCTCCAGCGCGCGGCGCGCTGCGGCCACCGCGAGATCGATATCGGCCTTGTCGCCGGCCGCGATCGAGGCGATCACCTGCCCGGTGGCTGGCGCCAGCATCGCGATGGTGCGGCCCGATTGTGCGGGTTGCCACTTGTTGTCGATGAAGACGCCCTTGGCGGCAGGCAGTTTGACATTGGCATTCATGGCAGCTCTCCAGCTCGTCGCGACGATCCACTCTCCCCGGCTTTCTCAGCCGTTCGCTCGGGCGCAAAAAGAGGAGACGAATGTCGTTGATGGGTACGAGCAATCCTAGCACGACCGGCAGATCCTGCGACCTCCGCGCGCGATCACGTTGCGTCGGCCTGATCGTGGCCAGGCGGACAGATGACGCGCGGTCGGGATCGCTGCATCGCAATAGATCCGTGGGGGCGCACGAGCTCCTCATGCATGTCCGGATCGAGCTGCCTGGACAATCCATCGTTGACGCAGCTCAAGTAACGATGATCATCCTCGCGCTAGCAGTCTCCAAGGGTGCGTTCGGTCGTCGCGGCGGCCGGGCCGCTGCCACACAGTCGGATGTCGTGATGTCGTCGAAGCAGGATTGGACGCACGCTTTCCCGCCGTTGCGGCAGCTGCCCGCAGAGGTCTTCACGCAACTGCGCGAGTCGAGCCTGATCGTCGAACTCCCCGAGGGCAGCCGCATCTTCGGTCCCGGCCAGGCGCCGGACTCCTTCCTTTTGCTGCTGGACGGGACCATCCGCGTGCAGCAGACATCGGAGTCCGGCCGCGAGATCGTGCTGTACCGCGTCCAGGCCGGCGAAAGCTGCGCGCTCACCACCGCATGTCTGATGGGCTACGAGGAATACCAGGCCGAGGGCATCGCCGAGACGCAGATCCGCGCCGTGGCCATTCCTCGCACGCTGTTCGACCGGCTGATCGCGAGCTCGCGCGAATTCCGCCAGTTCGTCTTCACCGCGTTCAGCCGCCGCGTCACCAACCTGTTTCGCGTCATCGAGGAAGTCGCGTTCGAGCGCATCGACGTGCGCCTGGCGCAAAAGCTGCTCGAGCTTGCCGGCACGAAGCCGCAGGTGGTCGCGACGCATCAGGAGCTCGCCAACGAGCTCGGCAGCGCGCGCGAGGTCATCAGCCGGCAGCTCAACGAGTTCGCCAGGCGCGGCTGGCTGCGGGTGACGCGCGGCGCCGTGGAGATTGCCGACAGATCGGCGCTGACCCGGCTGGCGCAGCACGGTTGAGAGCTGTCGTTCTCGGTGACTTAGTTACATACCGCAGCCGGGTCCCGCATTATCACTCGCATCGTTGCAAAGCCAAAGGGGAGCGCGACATGACACAGAACGTTGGCAATATCGACCGGTTGCTCAGGATCATCGTCGGGCTGGCGGTGCTCAGCCTGGTTTTTGTCGGCCCGCAGACGCTGTGGGGCCTGTTGGGCCTGATCCCGCTCGGCACGGCACTGACCGGCTGGTGCCCGCCTTACGCGATGCTCGGCATCAACACCTGCGGAACCAAGCCGGCACCCTAGACCGGCAGAAACACGAACAGCGCGTGGGCGGCGGTGCCGCCCCGGAACGGAGCAGAGCCATGTCCTATCCAATCGATCTGCGCGTGCAGCCCAAGGTGGCCGGTTTCTTCGATCCGGACACCAGCACGATCAGCTATGTGGTGAAGGACCCGTCGTCGCCGTCCTGCGCGATCGTCGACCCCGTGCTCGACATCGACTACGCGGCGGGGCGCCTCAGCACCCGCTCCGCCGACACGCTGATCGACTATGTGCGGATGAACGGCCTGCGTCCGGAATGGCTGATCGAGACGCACGCCCATGCCGACCATCTCTCCGCCGCGCCCTACATCCAGGACCGGCTCGGCGGCAGGATCGGCATCGGCGAACATATCCTGACCGTGCAGGAAACCTTCGGCAAGGTGTTCAACGAGGGCACGGAGTTTCGCCGCGACGGCAGCCAGTTCGACCGGCTGTTCAAGGACGGCGACACCTACCAGGTCGGAGAGATGACCGCGTTCGTGATGCACACGCCCGGCCATACGCCGGCCTGTGCGACGCATGTGATGGGCGATGCGGCCTTCGTCGGCGATACCCTGTTCATGCCCGACGGCGGCACGGCGCGGGCCGACTTTCCCGGCGGCGATGCGCGCACGCTGTTCCGCTCGATCCGCCGGATCCTAGAAACGCTGCCGCGTGAGACGCGGCTGTTCATGTGCCACGACTACGGTCCGAACGGCCGTGACGTGCGCTGGGAGACGACCGTCGGCGAGGAGCGGCTGCACAACATCCATGCGCGAGACGGCATGTCGGAGGACGAGTTCGTCGCGCTCCGCGAGGCCCGCGACAAGACGCTGGGGATGCCGCGCCTGATCATTCCCTCGCTGCAGGTCAATATCCGCGCCGGACATCTGCCGCCCGCGGATGCCAGCGGCAAGACCTTTCTGAAAGTGCCGATCAACGTGCTCTGAGCATCAGGCCTCCGGGCAGCGCCGCGATCGCGCCCGGGCACACGCGCCCAGCGCGATCGCGCGGCTTGACCCGCTCGCGTCGGGCTAGGCATTATGGCCCTCCAACACGAGATGGACCCCGTACAGATTTCTGGCCAAGCTCACGAGACGTCGGCTGACAGGATGACTGAGCACCGCCAGAGAATCGCGCGTGTCGCGCGCCTGTGGGCTCTCGGCTCGGGCCTCGTCATATTTGCATTCGCAGCCCTCGAGCTGGTCACCGATGCGGTCGGATTGGTCTCGCTCGATACCATGGGCCGCATCGCCGATTGGCGCGACGCGCTGCTGCAGTCCAGCCCGTGCCTGACGATTCTCACCCTCGCGCTGGCGAGCCACATCGGCGCGACGTTGTGGCTCACGGCCAGCCGCGGGACGTTGCGGATGTCGTGGCAAGATGCGCTCGAAATCATCAGCGGCATCCTGGTTCCGCTGCTACTCCTGCCGGCCATGGTCGATACGGCCGGCGCTGCCATTCTGTTCGGGGTCACCGACGACACGCTGTACCGGCTGGCCAAGCTCTGGCCCGAGCGCGCGTCTCTCTACGTCGCGCTGATCGCGCTGTTGTGGGCGCATGGCTGTCTCGGACTGCACCAGGCGCTGCGGCCGCGCCCCGGCTACGCCCGCATCGCGCCGCTGCTCGGCGTGATCGCGCTCGCCTTGCCGATCGCGGCCATTGCGGGACTGATCGCCTCGGCCCGCGTCGCCGGCGTGCTCGTGGCCGACGAGCAGGTCGCGGCGCAGATCCGCAGCATGGGTCATTGGCCCTCCCCTGAGGCCGAGGCGATACTCGGGCGCATCCGGCTGCTGGCGCTGTCGGTGTATGGCGTGGTGTTGCTCGCAGCCGCCGTCGCGCTGGTGACGCGGTTGCTTCGCATCGTCGTGGCGCCCAAGATCGACGTCACCTATGTCAACGGGCCGACGCTCAAGACCGCGATCGGGCCGACGCTGCTCGAGATCAGCCGCATCCATGACCTCTCGCATGGCGACGGCTGCGGCGGGCGCGGACGCTGCACCGCCTGCAGCGTGCGGATCGAGCACGGCATCGACACACTGCCGCCCGCCGGCGCAACGGAGCGGGCGATGCTGGGCGACGCCGACAGCCAGGTCCGCCTGGCCTGCCAGATCTGGCCGACCGCATCACTCACGGTGACCCGCCTGGCCGCAGCTCACGGCGATCCGGCAGCCGCCGGGCCGGACATCGACGCTTCAGGCATCGAGCGCCAGGTCGTGGCGCTGTGCATCCAGCTGCGCGATCACGCCGCCCTGGCTCGGAACCGCGCGGCCTATGACGCGATCTTCCTGCTCAACGCCTTTCTCGATGCGGCGCATGAGGCCGTCACGGCCCATCACGGCTGGGTCGCCCACACCAGCGCGGGCGGACTGATCGCGGTGTTCGGCCGCGAGGACGAACTTGGTGCAGCCTGCCGATCAGCCGTCGCCGCGAGCGCGGCGATGGACGTGGCGCTGGACCGCTTGAACGAGCGGTTTGCCGCCGAGCTCGGACGGCCGGTCGAAGCCGCGATGGGCCTGGTCAGCGGGCCGGCCTATATCGGCCGGCTCGGCGCCGGCCCGGCCAAGACGCTGAGCGCGATCGGTGTCGCGATCGATCTGGCTTCGGTTCTGGCGGCGCAGGCCGCGCGCCGCGGCACGCAGCTGCTGGCCGATCCGGCGGTCTTCCGCCACGCCGGTATCGACGCATCGGCGTGCGAGGTGCTCGCACTGGGCGACGGGGCTGGCGCGCACGACGTGTTCGCCCTCGCCAAGGCGAGGGTGATCCCGCTGGAGCCGATTTGAGCCGAACGGCGATCGGCCGACAGAAGCCGCCGTGATCGACGTCACAGTCGCCGCCTGCGCAATCGAGGATTCTCCCGCCAGCAATTCGGGGAGATGCACATGACCAAGATCTTGATGCTGAGCAGCGTTGCCGCGATTTCAGCTATCGTCGCGATGCCCTGGGGCGCGCAGCCGGCACGCTCGTCGCAGGATTGGCTGGCAAAGGCCCAGTCCGAATTCGCCACCAAGGCGCGGGATGCCGTAATCCAGCGCAAGATCGGCGCGGACGCAGGCGTCGCCCCTGCGAGCACAACCCAGCCGCCAAGCGTCGCGGAAGCGGCCGACCAGCCCGCCGCGCCCCGCCCGCCGGCTGCAGTGCCCGCTGTGGCCGCCGCAAAGGACGTTCCTGCGACGCCCGAGCGCGAGCCCGGCACCGCCATGGTCCTGGCGTCAGCCCCGACCCAGACGATGATCACGCCGCCGGCCAAGCCCGCACTCGAGGAGCCCACCCCTCCGCCGGCCGTCGTTCCCGTCGCCGCCCCCGCGCGCGAGGACTCCAAGCCGGCCGATGTTCTCTCCCAGCAGCCGGTCGACGCGGCACCCGCGCAGCCAGCCCCCGCTGTTAGCACTGCCGCGCCGACGACGGCGCCGGCGAAGATCGCCGAGCCGGCCGCTCGCAACGAGACGACACAGAAGCCGCGGCGCGCCAGCAAGGCGGTCGCCTCCGCCCACACCAGCAATCGGCCGGGCTCCACAATGGAAGAGCGCGGCCTGCAGGCGCTGCGGCAGCATGCGCCTGACATCGCGGCCATGGTCGCGCGCTACATGTAGGCGGAGAACACCTTCGGCGGCGTGACCAACACGCCAACGCGGCTTTGCACCGTGCAACCAGAGGAGTTCGCATCCTCTCACCACGCGCTTGCGGCGATCGCGTCGAGACGCGCGTGCCGCGCGATGATAGCTGGCGCGCGCGGCCTGGCTCATCGCGAGCATCGGCATCCAGCCAGATTCCACCGGTATCATCATGGCTGGAGATACGTAGCACCGGCAGCGCTCATCCCTCGCAGGATAGCGCAGTGCTCAGGACGGTTGAACCAAGACCGTCCCGCTCGCCGAGCAGGCCATGAGCACGTTGGCTGGGCCGGCAGCCCCCAACTTGCCTTGAGTCGAGCTTCAAGCTTCGCTACCAAGGTCTGCAACGCTGGGATCTCCACAGGCCGGGTGGATTTCCGAAGGAGCAGGATGTCGTCGTCAGCGCCTGTCCATCGATTTCAACCAGGGCATCGCACGGGACGCTGTGGAGACTGGGACACATCAGTTCGAGCTGACCGAGGCCGGGGCGCCAACGGCCAACATCGCGGATATCGCGGCTCGCCGCACCACGAAGCTCGACGTCGCAGATCAACTGCTTGCCGGACGCCCAGACGGCCGCCGGTTCCGGAATCGTGAACTCGCTCGAGATGCGCGATCGAACGCCGCCACTCTCCCACGCCTGCAGCGCCGCCGTGATCCGGTCCGTCGGCCGGAAGAGCAAAAACTTCACATCATCCAGGTTCAAGCCATCAACTGAGAGGATCGTCTGTCATGGTCAATCGTCGTGAAATCGGATCGCTCGTCGGCCTCGGCGCCGCCGCGGCCGCGATCGCCGCAGGGTCGACCGTCACCCAGGCCGCCGCGCAGGCGCAGCCGGGCGAGAGCACCTTTGCCCAGATCCGCCGCACCAAGAAGCTTCGGATCGCCGGCATCGTCGGCACCGAGCCGTACTATCACAAGGACATCGCGACCGGACAATGGTCCGGCTTCTGCGTGGCCATGGCGACGGATCTCGCGAAGTCGCTGGAGGCCGAGGTCGAGATCGTCGAGTCCACCTGGGGCAACTCGGTGCTCGACCTGCAGAGCAACAAGATCGACATCATGTTCGGCCTCAGCCCGACGCCGTCGCGCGCGCTGATCGTCGAGTTCACGCGTCCGATCATGAACAACACCTTCACGATCATCGCCAAGCCCGGCTTCGAGCCGAAGACGTGGGACGATCTCAACAAGCCCGACGTGCGCGTCGCCGTCGACATCGGCTCGACCCACGATCTCTACGCGCGGCGCATCCTGCCCAAGGCGACACTCGTGGCGCTGAAGACGCCGGACGAGGCTGTGCTGGCGGTACAAGCGGGACGCGCCGACTGCCTGATCCAGGTCGCGATGCTGTCGCTGGTGACGGTGAAGAAGAATGCCAAGGTGGGCAAGGTGATCATCCCGACGCCGGTGGCGGCGCAGCCGACCTGCTGCGGCGTTCGCGTCGACGTCGACACCCGCTTCCGCACCTATGTCGACAACTGGCTCGAATACAGCCGCGCGCTCGGCGCCTTGCGCGAATGGATTCTCGGCAGCCTGGCGCTCGTGAACATCCAGGAGCAGGACGTTCCGCCCGGACTGCAGTTCTAGTTCGACGAGCCGAGGACAGCTTCGAACGATGCCAAATGAGCGACATCCGCTGGGGATCATCATGCTCGACATCGCGATCGAGCGCCCGCCGGGGGATGTCGGTCATTCCGCGAGCTGGCCGTTCGAGGTCATCTTCAAGACCGTTCCGGGCGCGACGGCGCGCAAGGTTGTCGGTGGAGATGATGCCGATCTGATGGATGCGTTCGTCGCCGCCGGCGAGGTGCTGCGCGCGCAAGGCGCGGTCGGACTGACGACGTCGTGCGGCTTCCTGGCCTCACGCCAGCGGGAGTTGTCGGCGCGCATGACATTGCCGCTCGCCACTTCGAGCCTGCTGCAGCTACCCATGGTGGAGCGCTGCCTGCCTCGCGGCCGCCGCGCCGGCGTCATCACCTATGATGCGGACGCCTTGACGGAACGGCATTTCACCAGCGTCGGCGCCGATCCCTCGACGCCAGTCGCCGGCCTGCCGCCCGATGGCGGGCTGCGCGCCCACATCGAGCACGGACAGCCCTATGATCGCGACCGGATCGGGAATGACATTTGTTCAGCGGTTCGCGCCCTGCTCGCCAATAACAGGGACATCGGCGCGCTCGTGTTCGAATGCACCAACCTTCCGCCATTCTCGAACGAGGTGTCGCGGGAATTCGGGCTCCCCGTCTATGACATCCTCACACTCGGACGCTGGTTTCATTCGGGATTGATCCAAGGCGCCGCTTCGCAATCATTCGGCACGGGACAGGCGTGATGCACTACGAATGGAGTTTTGGCTTTCTCTGGCAGTACAGCCGGCTGATTGGCGTCGGAACGGCCTACACGATCGGGTTCACGATCCTCACCGCCGCCAGTGGCTTCCTGATCGGATGCGTGGTCGCGATCGCGAGCCTCTCCAACGTCCGGCTGATATCGGCGCCGCTGGTCATGCTGGTCGAGGTATTTCGCTGCACGCCCGTGCTGGTTCAGCTGGTGTGGATCTATTATGCGCTTCCGGTCCTGATTGGCGTCGAGCTCTCGCCCGCGTTTGCCGCGTTCATCTCGCTCAGCCTCTATGGCGGCGCCTTCTATTCGGAGATCATCCGCGGCGGCATCGTCTCGATCGACATCGGGCAATGGGATGCGGGGCGCGCGCTCGGCATGCGCCGCTTCGATCTGCTCAAGCGCATCATCATGCCGCAGGCGCTGAAGCGGATGATTCCACCGCTGGTGAACCAGGCCGTGCTTCAGCTCAAGAACACCTCGCTGCTGTCGGTGCTCGCCGTTCCCGACCTGCTCTACCAGGGCCAGCTCATCACCTCGGCGACCTACCGGCCGCTCGAGACCTACACGATGATCGCCGTCATCTATTTCATCATCCTGTTCCCGATGACGCGCGCCGCCAGCGCGCTCGAAGCGCGGTTGGCGCGGTGAGGCAGGACGCGATGCTGCAAACAGGAAACGCTGCCGTGCCTGACGTTCCGATGATCGAGATGACGCACGTCAAGAAGGCTTTTGGCGCGGTCAGCGTTCTCAAGGACATCTCGCTGCAGGTCCCGCGCGGCGGCGTCGTCGCGCTGATCGGCCCGAGCGGCTCCGGCAAGTCGACGCTGCTCCGGTGCCTCAACCTTCTGACCATCCCCGAGAGCGGCCAGATCCGGGTCGGTCAGAGCCGCATGGACTTCACCAGCGGCCACAAGCTGCCGGGCGACCGCGAGCTCGCGGCGTTTCGCGCCCGGACCGGCATGGTGTTCCAGAACTTCAACCTGTTTCCGCACATGTCGGCGATCGAGAACGTCATGGCGGGGCCGGTGACCGTGTTGAAGACCCGACCCGAGGAAGCCCGCGCGGCAGCGCTGGCCCTGCTGGACAAGGTCGGCCTGAGGGACAAGGCCGACGTCGCGCCCGACAAATTGTCCGGCGGACAGAAGCAGCGCGTTGCGATCGCGCGCGCGCTGGCGATGAAGCCGGAGGTCATGCTGTTCGACGAGGCGACGTCGGCGCTCGACCCGGAGCTGGTCGGCGAAGTCCTCGCGGTGGTGCGCCAGCTCGCCGCGGAAGGCATGACGATGATGCTGGTGACCCACGAGATGGCGTTTGCGCGCGAGGTCGCCGACACCGTCGTCTTCATGCGCGACGGCGTCGTCGTCGAGCAGGGACCGGCGCGGCAAGTCATCGACGCGCCCAATGAGCCGTCGACGCAGAGCTTCCTCAGCCACTTCCACAACAGCGCCCTGCCGGCGCAGCGTTGAAGGTCAGGCGCCGCGCGACAGCGGCCGCTGCAGATGGCGGAGCATCAGCGCGGCCGCCTCCTCCAGGCGCTCGGCTTCTAGCAGGTCGAGCAGACGCAGATGCTCCTTGACGTGGCGGCGCATGCCGTCGCGATCGGCGAAGCTGCGATAGGCAAACAGCCGCCGGATCGAGTTCACACGCCGCAGTGAGTCGACGAAGAACGGGTTGCCGGCGCCGCGCGCGATCTCCTCGTGGAATTCGCAGCCGGACTGATAGACCTCGCCGACCGTCATCTTGTCGAGCTCGCCGCCGAGCACGCGCTGCTGATGCCGGCGCAGCCGGTCTATGACCTCGCTGTCGAGACGAAAGCCGGGCTGCAGGATCGCGGCCGGCTCGATCACGGCGCGGAAAGCCGCCGCCTGCGCCTGCGCTTCCGGGCTCGACAGCGTGTCGGCGAAGCGCCAGCCATAGCCGGGCAGCCGCGCGATCCAGCCCTCGGCGGCGATGCGGTCGAGCAGGCGCTGCAGCTCGGTGCGGCTCAGCTCATAGCGCCGCATCAGCTCGGCCTCTGTGACGTCGGCTGCGATACGCTGATCCAGGACGTCGGCGGCGATGTCGGCATAGGCCTGCTCGGCGCGACTGACCGCTGCAAGCGTCGGCCGCGCCGCGCCGCTCGTCGGGTTCTTGGTCAACACGAAACCGCGGTTGGGCTCGCCGCGCGCGAGACCCGCGGCCTCCAAGGCCTTCAACCCAAGCCGGATCGGCGCGCGCGACACGTCGAGCGCATCGGCCAGCTTCTGCTCGATCAGCCGGTCGCCGGCCTTCATGCCCTCGCGGCGCGCAAACGCCAGGATCAGGCCGGCCAGATGCTCGGCACGGTCGGTCGTGCCCGACCGTCCTGCGGCGGAGGATGTGTCCTGGTCGGTCATGGCCCGGATGAGACCTCTTTTGGCTTGACAGATCGTCCGCAAGATTGTTCTTTATCCATAAAATGTACAATCGAAAAGAGAACGGGGAAGGACGGCCGATGAGCCGCGAGCCGGATGTCCATATTTGCGAGGTAGCGCCGCGCGACGGACTGCAGATCCTCGACGTCTTCGTTCCGACGGAGGCCAAGTGCGCGCTGATCGACGCCATCGTTGCCGCTGGTGTGCGCGAAATCGACGCCGGCTCGTTCGTGCCGCCGAAGGTGGTGCTGCAATTCGCGGACGTCGATGCTGTCATGTCCCATGCGCTGTCTCATCGGGACACCAGGATCGGCGCGCTGGTGCCGAATTTCAAGGGCGCGGAGCGCGCCATCGCAGCCGGCGTCAACAGCATCTATTTCGTGATCTCGGCGAGCGAGACCCACAACCGCGCCAATGTGCGGCGGACGGTGGACGAGCAGGTCGAGGCCTTCCGCGCCGTTCGCGCCGCGATCGACGCGAGATCCCCGGCCGAAAGGCCGCATCTGATGGGCGCGATCTCGACGTCGTTCGGCTGCTCGCTCGAAGGCGACATCAGCGAGGCGGCGGTCTGCAATCTGGCGCGCCGTTTCGCCGAAGCGGGCGCCGACGAGATCGGTCTCGCCGACACCGTCGGCTATGCCACGCCGACGCTCGTCAAGCAGATCGTCTCCGCGGTGCGCCGCGAGATCGGCCCTGGCGTCCCGCTGCGCCTGCATCTGCATGACACGCTCGGTGCGGGCCTCGCCAATGCCGTCGCGGGCCTCGAAGCCGGCATCCGCCGCTTCGACGCTGCGGTCTCCGGGCTCGGCGGCTGTCCGTTCGCGCCGGGCGCCCGCGGCAACATCGTGACCGAAGATCTCGTCTTCATGCTCGAACGCATGGGTCTTACGACCGGCATTGACCTCGACCGGCTGATGCTGACGCGGGAGATCCTGGCCCGCCACATCGCGCCGAAGCATCTCACCGGCCATCTGCACGAGGCCGGCATTCCCAAGGTGCTGCGGAGGGCGGCATGACGGGCTGGCCCGGAGATCACGCCGCTCCGAGCGACCAGCTGCGTCCGCTGGAGGGCGTGCGCGTCGTCGAGTTCAGCCAGATGGTGATGGGCCCGAGTTGCGGGCTGATCCTCGCCGATCTCGGCGCCGACGTGATCAAGGTCGAGCCGCTCAAGGGCGACCGCACCCGCTCGTTCAAGGGGCCGGCGGCCGGCTTCTTCGCCACCTATTGCCGCAACAAGCGCAGCATCGCGCTCGACACGTCCGCGCCCCAGGGCCAGAGCGTGGCGCGCAAGCTGATCGCGCGCAGCGATGTCCTGATCGAGAATTTCCGTCCGGGACTGATGAAGCGCATCGGGCTCGACTACGAAGCCGTGGCGACGTTCGCGCCGCAGCTGATCTACTGCTCGCTGAAGGGCTATCTGCCGGGCCCGTATGAGAACCGCCTCGCGCTCGATGAGGTGGTGCAGATGATGGGCGGCCTCGCCTACATGACCGGCCTGCCCGACCGGCCGATGCGCGCCGGCGCCTCGGTCAACGACATCATGGGCGGCATGTTCGGCGTGATCGCGATCCAGGCCGCGCTGGCCGAACGCCAGCGCACCGGGCGTGGCCGCTACGTGCAGAGCGCGCTGTACGAGAACAACGTGTTCCTGATGGCGCAGGCAATGATGTACGAGACCGTCACCGGCCAGCCCTCGATCCCCTATTCGATCAAGGACAGTCCGTGGCCAGTGTATGATCTGTTCGACACCAAGGACGGCTCGAAACTGTTCGTGACCATCGTCGGTGAGGAGCAATGGGTGGCGTTCTGCCGCGCCTTCGATCGCACCGCATGGCTCGACGATCCCCGCTTCGGCACCGCGCAAGGGCGGGTCGATCATCGCGACTGGCTGATCCCCGAGATCGCCGCGATCTTCAGGACATGGGACAAGCACGACCTCGCCGCCGTGCTCGAGCGGCTCGAGCTGCCCTATGCGCCGGTCAACAAGCCGGGTGATCTGTTCGACGATCCGCATCTCAACGCATCGGGCGGCCTGACCGAGATTCGTCTGCCCGACGGACGGCGCGCCAAGACTCCCGTGCTACCGGTGTCGCTTGACGGACAGAGGCTTCCGAACCGCTACGATCCGCCCCAGATCGGCGCGCACACGCGCGACGTCCTGGCCGAGATCGGGCTGTTGCCCGACGACGTTGCGTTGCTGGAAGCGGATGGAACGATTTCGACGGCCTGAGAAACGACGACGCGCGTCATCAAACAATAGGAACTGCGGGAGGATGTCATGACGATCACACGGCGCCGCGCGCTCGCGACCGGCGCAGCACTCGCAGGCGCCTCGTTGCTTCCGGGGCGGCTGTTGGCCGAGAGCAAGCCTGCCTCGATCGCGTTCGGCCCGGTCTCGCCGGTCTACGCGATTGCGATGATCGCGGAGCTCAAGGGTTACTTCAAGGACGAGGGCCTCGATCCCAAGCTGCTCACCGGCAATTCCGGCACGTTCGGCCGCCAGACGCTGGCCGCCGAGCAGGCACTGTTCGCGCATGGCGATGCGAGCCATCCACTGCAGCTCACGGCGCGCGGCAAGCCGTGCAAGATCCTGTTGGCGACCGAGATGGTCTGCTCCTACGCCAACGTCGTGGTGCGCCAGGATCTCTACGACAGCGGCATCACCTCGGTCGAACAGCTCGCCGCCTACAAGCGCGCCGATGGTGCGAAGCCGGTCGTTGCGGCCACTGCGATCGGATCAGGTACCTGGGTCTACGGCACCTATGTGTTCGAATCGCGCGGCCTGGGCGACAAGGTGAACTGGGTGGCGGGCGGCGGCACCAACACGATGTTTCCCTCGCTTCAGACCAAGCAGTTCGACGCCATCATGGCGCCGCCAAGCTGGATCGTCGAAGTCGAGAAAAAGGGCTTTGGCAAGGTGATCTACGACACCTCGAAGCCGGGACTGTTCGAGAAGGACTTTGGCGGCACGATCCCCGTGCTCGTCCTCTATGCGCTGAAGGACACGGTCGAGCAGGACAAGGCGCTGGTGCAGGCGTTCGTCAACGCCATCTATCGCGCCATGGCCTGGGTCAAGAGCGCGCCGCTGGCCGAGGTTCAGGCCCTGGTCACCTCGAAATACTTCTCGGGCATCGATCCCGATGCCGTCAAGGCCGAGCTCGGCTTCGACACCTCCACCTGGGCCTATGACGGCAGCATCGACAAGGCGTCCTACGCGCGCGGCGCCAAGCCCTGGTACCGCAAGGGGACCGACATTCCCGAGATGAGCTACGAAGATATCGTCGATCCGAGCTTCCTCGCGGCTGCAAAGGCGAAATACAAATGATGTCGGCGTCTGGTCCAAGCCTCGCCGCGGCGCGCGGTGCGGACAGCCCAGCTGCTGCACGCACGCGGATCGCGGTCCAGGGGCTGATGAAGACCTACAACACCGGAAGCGGCGAGTTCGTCGCCGTCGACAACGTCTCGTTCGATGTTGCGCAAGGCGAGTTCGTCGCCCTGCTCGGGCCGTCCGGCTGCGGCAAGAGCACGATCCTCAACATGGTCGCCGGGCTGCTGCCGCGCTCGGGCGGACGCATCCTGATCGACGGCGACACGGTCGAGACCGGCAAGGTCAATCCGCGGGTGGGCTACGTGTTTCAGCGCGACACGTTGTTTCCGTGGCGAACGGTCGAGCAGAACATCGGTTATGGCCTGGAGATCGCCGGAGTGCCGAGGCCGGAGCGCGCACAGCGTGTCACGGACGCTATCGGCAGAGCCGGCCTCACCGGCTTCGGCCGCAGCTTTCCGCGCATGCTGTCGGGCGGAATGCGCCAGCGCGTGGCGCTGATGCGCACGCTCATCCTGGCGCCCGAGATCCTGCTGATGGACGAGCCGTTCGGCGCGCTCGACACCCACACCAAGCTGGAGATGCACAAGACCCTGCTCGAGATCTGGGAGCGCGAACGCCAGACCGTGCTGTTCGTCACCCATGACCTCGGCGAGGCGCTGACGCTCGCGAGCCGCATCATCCTGCTGTCCGCACGACCCGGCCGGCTGAAGGACGATTTCGAAGTGTCGTTCCCGCGGCCACGCGATCCCGTCAGCCTGCGCGAGACCGCCGAGTTCGGCCGGCTCTATTCCCACATCTGGCATTCCCTGGGCGAAGAATTCCGCCGCACCAAGGCCGACTGAAGAGGCTGACTGATCATGTCGACCCGCCGCGCCGTCATCCTGTTCTGGCAGATCGCGATCCTGGCCATCGTGCTCATCGTCTGGCAGTGGGGCTTCGAATGGAGCAAGGCGGTGCTGCCGAAGGCTTATGTGCCGAAGATCCTCGATCCCTATTTCGTGGCGAAGCCGACGCTGATCTGGCAGAGCTTCCTGCGGCTCGGCTGCCTCAGCGATCCCGCCGGCCTGGCCGCCTGCGTCGGCAATACCGACAACAACCTGTGGACTGCCACCCTGGTCACGCTCAAGAACACCTGGTGGGGCTTTCTGTTCGGTTCGCTCTCCGGCATCGCGGCCGGCGTGGTGCTCGGGCGCTCCGACTTTCTCGCCCGCGTGTTCGGCCCCTACATCATCGCGCTCAACTCGATCCCGCGCATCGCGCTGGTGCCGCTGGTCATCCTCATCTTCGGCCTCGGTGATCTCTCGAAGATAGCAACCGCATGGCTCGTCGTGTTCTTCGTGGTGTTCTTCAATACCTTCGAAGGCACCCGCGCGGTCGATCGCGACCAGATCGCCGCGGCGCGCCTGATGGGCGCGAGCGAGATGATCGTGCTGCGAACGGTCGTCGTCCCCTCGGCGCTCGCCTGGGTGTTCGCCTCGCTGCTTCCCGCGGTGTCGTTTGCCCTTGTCGGCGTGATCGTCGGCGAATTCATCGGCGCCGAACGCGGGCTCGGCAAGCTGATCATCGAGGCCGAGGCGCGCGCCAATGCCAGCGAGATGATGGTCGCGATCTTCGTGATGATGTTCGTCGGCATCCTGCTCGCGCTCGCGGTGCAGTCGCTGCAGTCCTATTTGCTGCGCTGGCAGCCGCAGTTCGAACGGTCGAGGTAGAGCGGTCTGCGCGAGCGGTAACCAAAGCCGTGCGTTTGCGGTCTGCAAAGGCGATCGACTATCCTGCTCCCCAAATGACAGCTCGTCCTTCATCCCCATCTTCCGCTGCACATCGGAACCGTGGAGAAAGCAAAGCGTCATGTTGAATCTCGGACGATTGATTCTCGGCGGCGTGCTCGCGCATCTGCTTTGCGCATCGGCGTTCGCCGCCGCCCCGGAAACGGTCTATTTCAAGAGCGCAGACGGCCAGGACGAGATCGTCGGCTATCTGTTCAGGCCGACGGCGGGCGGGCCGTATCCTGCCGTCGTCATGCTGCACGGTCGTGCCGGCCCCTACTCCGCCAACGACAACGCCGGCTGCACCTTGGTCGCGCGCTCCGTGACGTCGCGCTGCAACGCGGCCACTCTGTCGAAGCGGCATCAGATGTGGGGACAGTTCTGGGCCGAGCGGGGCTACCTCGCACTGCTGCCTGATAGTTTCGGTCCGCGCGGCAAGGCGCACGGCTTCGGCCGGTTCACCCACCGCGATCCGGACCGCGACAGTGTCAACGAGCTGACCGTGCGTCCGCTCGACGCCGAGGGTGCGCTCGCCTATCTGCTCGCGCGCGGCGACGTCGTTGCAAACCGCGTCTTTCTGCAGGGATGGTCCAATGGCGGCAGCACGACGCTGAACGTGATGATCCGGCAACGCGCACGGCCGGGCTTCCGCGCCGCCTTCGCCTTCTATCCCGGCTGCGGAAAGGAGGCGCTGCTCGAATCCACGGTGACGACGACGACGCCGATCACGCTGCTGCTCGGATCGGACGACGAGGAGGTCTCGCCGGACATCTGCCAGCACGTGGCGGATCGTTCGCGCGCCGCGGGCACGCCGATCGATGCCGTTCTCTATCCAGGAACGACGCACGGTTTCGACGATCCCGGCAACAAGCAGCAGTCCGTTCCGGGCAATGCCGCAGCAAAGGCCGACGCGATGTCGCGCGTGCTCGGGATCGTGAATGGCTTCGCTCGCTAGGGTATTGGCACAACCGCACTTGCTCGCGAGTTCGAGGCCGAAGCCCTGCGACGGCACCACCGCGTATCCGGTATTGCAAAGCTGAAGCCATCTTTGCTGCAGCGCAGATGTCGGCGCAGGCGTGCTGCGCAGTCGCGTTCGCTTGACACGAGAGGTGCAGCCTCTAGTCTTGACAGTGCGGCCTACATGGCCCGACCGGTGGTCTCATCCGGCGTTCTCATGCGATCCGACGAAAAGCTCCGCTCCGGCCAAAGCCGAGAACGTGCGAGCAGTGTCATAAAGATGTTCCTGGGAGGGAATAATGAATAGACGCGAGACGCTCAAGCTGATGGGCGGAGCCATGTCCCTGGCCGGCCTGCCGAGTCTGGCCTGGGCTGATACTCCGAAGGAAATGGTCACCGTCGTCAAGATCGCAGGCATCCCGTGGTTCAACGCGCTGGAAAAGGGAATCCAGAAGGGCGCCAAGGATTTCAGCATCAACGCCAGCATGGTGGGCCCGGCGAACGTCGACCCGGCGCAGCAGGTCAAGCTGCTGGAAGACCTGATTGCCAAGAAGGTTGCCGTCATCGGCCTCGTCCCGCTCGACGTCAAGGTGTGCGAGCCGGTTCTGAAGCGCGCACAGGCCGCAGGGATCAAGGTGATCACGCATGAAGGTCCGGAGCAGGAAGGGCGCGACTGGAACGTCGAGCTGATCGATTCCGTCCGCTTCGGCGAAGTGCAGATGGAGCGCCTCGCCAAGGACATGGGCGGCAAGGGCGAATACGTCGTCTATGTCGGCACGCTGACGACGCCGCTGCATAACAAGTGGGCCGATGCCGCCATCGCCTACCAGAAGAAGAACTTCCCCGACATGAAGCTGGTCGCCGACCGGTTTCCGGGCGCCGACGAGATCGACACCAGCCAGCGGACGACGCAGGACGTCATCAAGGCCTATCCGAACCTCGCCGGTATTCTCGGCTTCGGCTCGAACGGACCGATCGGCGCCGGCAACGCGGTTCGCCAGCAGCGTCTGCAGAAGAAGATCGCCATTGTCGGCACCGTGCTGCCGAGCCAGGCCAAGGCGCTGATCAACGACGACATCATCCGCGAGGGCTTCCTCTGGAATCCCACGGATGCAGGCTACGCGATGGTGTCCGTGGCTTCGCTCGTGCTCAGCGGCAAGCCGATCACCGATGGCATCGAGGTGCCCGGCCTGGGCAAGGCGGCGGTGGACGTGGCTGGAAAGCAGATCAAGGTCGACAAGATCATGCGGATCAACAAGGAAACCGTCGACGGCCTGATCGCCGGCGGACTCTGATCCATCACATCGCGCTCCGGGCACTGTGCCCGGGGCGCGACGTTGCCGATCCCGCGCGTGCTGCCGTCTCCCTGCAGCGCGCGTCATTCTGGCCGCTCCTCACTCTTGCCGCTCCTCTTGCCGGCATCTTTCTTCAGTTCGAGACCAAGACCTTGGCGCCATTCCTGGACATGTCCGGCATTTCAAAGCGCTTCGGCGGCGTCCATGCCCTTCGCAATGTGGACCTGACGTTGGAAGCCGGCGAAGTGCATTGCCTGGTCGGCGAAAACGGCTCCGGCAAGTCGACGCTGATCAAGATCATTTCCGGCGTGCAGGCCCCCGAGCCCGGCGGGCGTATCTCGATCGCTGGCCAGGACTACCCGCATCTCAATCCGGTCCGCTCGACCCATTGCGGCATCCAGGTGATCTACCAGGACCTGTCGCTGTTTCCCAACCTCACCGTGGCGGAGAACATTGCGATCGGCCAGCATCTCGGCGGCCTGCGCAAGGTCGATTGGGCGGCGATGCGCACCATTGCGCTGAACGCGATGGCCAAGGTCGGCGCCGAGTTCGATCCGGACACCAAGGTCGCCGAGCTGCCGATCGCCGGACGCCAGCTGGTCGCGATCTGCCGCGCCTTGGCGGCAGATGCCAAGCTCATCATCATGGACGAGCCGACGGCGTCGCTGACCCGGCACGAGGTCGATGCCCTGATCGCTTTGGTCAGCGAACTCAAGCGGGCCGGCATGTGCATCGTTTTCGTCAGCCATCGGCTGGACGAGGTGCTCGAGATCGCCGAGCGCGTCACCGTCCTGCGCGACGGCGCCAAGGTCGGCACCTTCGCCGCCGACACCATCGACAGCCGCAAGCTCAGCCATCTGATGACCGGCCACGCCTTCGACTACGACATTCATCCCTACAATCTCGCGGGCGCGCCGGTGGTGCTCGAGCTGCAGGGGCTCGGTCGCGACGGCGACTACGAGGATATCGATCTGACCTTGAGGTCCGGAGAGATCCTCGGCCTCACCGGCCTGCTCGGCTCCGGCCGGACCGAACTGGCGCTGTCGCTGTTCGGCATGAACCCGCCCGATCGCGGCGCCATCCTGCTCGACGGAAAGCCGGTCACGCTTGCCTCCAATGCGGACGCGATCCGCAAAGGCATCGCCTATGTGCCGGAGGACCGGCTCACCCTGGGTCTCGTTCTCGACCAGTCGATCACCTCGAACCTCACGCTCACCGTTCTCGAGCGCCTGGCGGGCCCGCTTGGGCTGATCAGCGCCGGGACGCGGAAGGATCACGTCGCGCAATGGGTGTCCAAGCTCGGGATCAAGGTGTCCGATCCGGAGAACCCGGTGAAGACACTGTCGGGCGGCAACCAGCAGCGGGTCGTGCTGGCGAAGTGGATGGCGACCAACCCACGCGTCCTCATCCTCGACAGCCCGACAGTGGGCGTGGACATTTCCGCCAAGGACGGCATCTACGACGTCATTCGCCGCCTCGCGGACGCCGGCGTTGCAGTCTTACTGATATCCGATGAGATCCCCGAGGTGCTCTATCACAGCCATCGCGTGCTGGTGATGCGGCACGGACGGTTGACCGTGGATGTCCCGTGCTCGCAAACCTCCGAGCCGGCATTGCGACAGGCGGTCAATGCCTGACAGTCTCAAAGCCGCATTGGCACGATTCCGGCGCAGCCACGAATTCTGGCTGCTTGCGGTCATCCTGGTGCTCTGTGCTGGCCTCGGCATCGCCAACGCGCAGTTTCTGACCATGCAGAATCTGTTCGATCTGCTGACCTCCTACGCATTCGTCGGCATTCTGGCGCTCGGGCTCCTGGTCGTGCTGATCGCCGGCGGGATCGACATCTCATTCACCGCGACCGCATCGGTGGCCCAATATGTCGCGCTGGCATTGGCCAATGCCTATGGCGCAAACTGGTTCACCGTGTTCGCGATCGCGTGCGGCGTCGGCCTCGCGCTCGGCGCCATCAATGCGCTGTTCATCCAGACGCTGCGCATCCCCTCCATCATCGTCTCCGTCGCCACGCTCAACATCTTCTACGGCCTGTTGATCTTCGTCACCGGCGGCAAATACATCTATTCGCTGCCGGACTGGTTCGCGACCGGCATCTTCTGGTTCGAGTTCGATTGGGGCCCGACCAGCTCGTACGGCGTCAACCTGCAGATCCTGGTGCTCGGCATCGGCTTCCTGGTGACCTGGCTGCTGCTGAACCGCACCAATATCGGCCGTCAGGTCTACGCGATGGGCGGCAATCCGGACGCCGCGCAGCGGCTCGGCTTTCACACCTTCAGGCTCAATGTGCTGGTCTACTGCTACATGGGCGTGATGGCGGGTGCCGCCTCGCTGGTGCAGGCGCAGCTCGCCCAATCTGTGGCGCCCACCGTGCTGGTCGGCAAGGAGCTCGACGTGGTGGCCGCCGTGGTGCTCGGTGGCGCCAGCCTGTCGGGAGGCGTCGGAACGGTGTTCGGCACGTTCCTCGGCCTGACCTTGCTCGCCGTGTTGCAGAACGGGCTGATCCTGCTCGGCGTGTCGTCCTACTGGTCGCAGCTGTTCGTCGGGCTCGTGATCCTGATCTCGGTGTCGGTGACGGCGTGGTCGCAGCGCGAACGGCGCGCAAGGCGAGTGCGGGCATGAAGCAGGAAACCTCGCTCTCGCTGCTCACGCGCGTCGGCCGCTTTGTCGGCGGCGGCACCATCGGGACGCTGATCCTGCTGCTGGTGTCGCTGTGGGTCGTGTTCGCGCTCGTGATCGGCGACCGCTTCTTCTCGGCGAGCACGCTGCAATCAATGGCCTTTCAGATGCCGGAGCTCGGCATCCTGTCGCTGGCGATGATGCTCGCTCTGCTGTCCGGGGGACTCAATCTCTCGATCATCGCCACGGCGAATCTCACCGGCCTCACCATCGCATTCGTGCTGACGCGCATGGTGCCCGGCAGCGAAGGCATCGCCTGGGTGGGATGGCAGCTGGTGGCGATCGCCGCCGGCTTCGCCGTCGCCGGGCTGATCGGACTCATCAACGGCTACGTGATCGCCTATCTCGGCGTGTCGCCTATCCTGGCCACGCTCGGCACCATGACGCTCTGCAAGGGCATTGCCATCGGGCTGACCCGCGGCAACGTGATCTCCGGCTTTCCCGATCCGATCATCTTCATCGGCAACGGCACCATCTTCGGTGTGCCGTTCGCCCTCGTCGTCTTCGCGCTCTGTGCTATTCCGGTGGCGATCCTGCTCAACGCCACGCCATTCGGCGCCCAGGTCTATCTGATCGGGTCGAACGAGAAGGCGACACGCTATTCCGGCGTCGATACCCGCGCCGTGCTGTTGCGGCTCTACGTCTATTCGAGCCTGCTCGCCGGCGTCGCCGCGGTCGTGATGATGGCGCGGTTCAATTCCGCCAACGCTGCCTATGGCGAGAGCTACCTCCTGGTCACGATCCTGGCCGCGGTGCTGGGCGGGGTCGATCCGTTCGGAGGATTCGGCAAGGTCGGCGGCCTGATCCTGGCGCTGGCGATCCTGCAGATGATCTCGTCGGCCTTCAATCTGCTCAACCTCAGCCAGTTCCTCACGCTGGCGATCTGGGGCGGCACTCTCATCGCCGTGGCCGCCGTGCCGCATCTGCGCGCCTTGCTGCGAAGGTGAGGCCTGCGATGCACGGCGCGGCAGCACCTTCCAGGATCGCCGTCCTCGACATCGGCAAGAGCAACCTTAAACTCCTGGTCGCGAGCGATGACGGCTGGCCGATCGAGACGTTGTCGATTCCAAATTCTGCTACGACCTCCGACCGTTATCTCGCCTACGATCTGGCGGCGCTGGAAGGCTGGTTCCTCGATGCCTTGACCGAGGTCGCGCGGCGCCACGCCATCCGGGCCGTGGTCGCGACCGCGCATGGCTGCTCCGCTGTGCTCACCGACGGTCAATCGCCGGTGCTGCCGATGATGGACTACGAGGCGGTTTCGCCGCCCGAGATCGATCGCGCGTATGAAGAGATCGCGCCGCCCTACACCGAGGTGTTCTGCTCCAATGGTTCGGGAGCGATGCGGCTCGCCAAGCAACTGCTCTGGCAACAGACCGCATTCCCGACCGAGTTTGCCCGCGCCACCTTGTATCTCACCACGGCGCAATACATCGCCATGCGGCTCGGTGGCCGCGCCACGAGTGAAATCTCGCAGCTGGCTGCGCAGGGCCATATCTGGGATGCGATCCGGCAGCGACCGTCCTCGATCATGCGCGCGCGAGGCTGGGACCGGCTGTTGCCGCCGCGCGAGACGGCGGGGGCCGTGCTCGGGACGGTGTCCGAAGCAGTGAGCCGCCGCACCGGCCTGTCGCCGTCGACCGAGATCCTTTGCGGGGCGCACGATTCAAACGCCAATTTGTTCCGCTACAAGGCCGCCGGCCTGCGCGAGGCCTCGGTGCTGTCGACCGGGACCTGGATGATCTGCTTCAACCGCGGCCTCGATCCGGCCCAGCTCGATCCCGATCGGGCCATGGTGCTCAACGTCGATGTCGATGGCGAGAATGTGCCGTCGACGCTGACGATGACGGGACGGGAGTATGATCTGATCCGGCGCGACCACCTGGCCGACGACGCGGCGGTGCTGGCCGCGATCCCCAGGCTTTGCGCGCAGCGGACGCTGGCGCTGCCCTCCTTCGTCGGCGACGACGGACTGTTTCCCGGAGCCGGCCGGCGCGGCCGGATCACGGGCCCGTCGCCGCTCGCGCCGTCGGAATGGCAGGCGCTGGCGGCGCTCTATGCCGCGTTCACCGCCAGCAAATGCCTCGATGAGCTGGCGAGCAGCGGGCACGTCATCATCGACGGCGGCTTTGCAGTGAATGCACCTTTCGCGCGGGCGCTGGCGACGCTGCGGCCGGGTCAGCGCGTGTCGCGGAGCCAGTCGCGCGATGGTACCGCGCTCGGTGCCGCGCTGCTCTGGAAGCGTTCGTCCCGTACCGCACCGGTCTCGAGCGTTCTGCTCGATGAGGCCACCCCGCTCGACGACGTCGCCGAGCGCAGGCAAGTTCTCGAGGCCTACCAATCCTGGCTCGTCCAATCGGAGCAATCAGCATGACCAGAGACCACCACACGATCCTTCGCCAGGGCATTGTCGAAACCTGCCGGGAAATGAATCGCACCGGACTCAACCAGGGCACGTCGGGCAATCTCTCGCACCGGATTCCCGGCGGCATGCTCATCACACCGACCTCGCTGCCCTATGAGCAGATGACCACAGACGACATCGTCGCGATGGACTTTTCCGCCGAGTATGAGGGCAATCATCGGCCGTCATCGGAGTGGCGCTTCCATCGCGACATCCTGAAGGCGCGGGACGACGTCAATGTCGTGCTGCATACGCACTCCACCTTCTCCACCATCCTGGCGGTGCACGAGCGCGCGATTCCGTGCTTCCACTACATGGTCGCGGTCGCCGGCGGCAATGACATCCGCTGCGCGCCCTATGCCTGTTTCGGCACCCAGGCCTTGTCGGACCACGCGCTCGCCGCATTGGACGGACGCAAGGCCTGCCTACTCGGCCATCACGGACTGATCGTCACCGGGCCGACCTTCGAGAAGGCGCTCTGGCTCGCGGTCGAGGTGGAGACCTTGGCCAAGATGTACGTCCATGCGCTGGCGATCGGCGAGCCGCCGCGCCTGACGGAGGCCGACATGGCACAGGTCCACGAGCAGATCCGCCGCATGGGCTATGGCCAGGCCCCGGATCTGGATGGCGTGGGAGATCTGCCGCGGCTGAAGTCGGTCTGAGACACGAAGAGCGCAGTCTCATTTTCTGGTCCCCAGCCGATGACGGGCTCGTCACGTCATTGATACCCACGCGCCTTTCCGCGCCGATGATCTCACCGCCGCATCGATGAACTTCACACCGGCGAGGCCATCCTCGACGGTCGGGAACAGGACCTCGCGATCCGGCTTTGCTCCGGCCCTTGCTGCTCGAATGGCGAGCGCGGCCTCGGCATAGATCGTCGCAAAACCTTCGAGATAGCCTTCGGGGTGACCCGAGGGCACGCGGGTGACGCGAGCCGCGTCATGGAGCGCGCCCGCGCCGCCGCGGGTCAGGAGCTGCTTGGGCCGCCCATGCGGCGTGAACCAGAGCTGGTTCGGATTCTCCTGGGCCCATTCGAGGCCGCCCTTGCTGCCATAGACGCGCAGCGTCAGGCCGTTCTCGTTGCCGACCGCGACCTGGCTTGCCCAGAGCAGGCCCTTGGCTCCGCCCTTCCATCTCAGCAGAATCTGGACGTCATCATCGAGCCGCCGTCCCTCGACGAAGGTCGACAGCTGCGCGAGCAGTTCATCCAGTTCGAGGCCGCTGACAAAGCAGGCGAGATTATAGGCGTGCGTGCCGATGTCGCCGATGCAGCCGCCCGGGCCGGAGCGGGCCGGGTCGGTGCGCCACGCCGCCTGCTTGTGATCGCTCTGCTCCAGCCGCTCGGTCAGCCAGTCCTGAAGATATTCGGCCTGCACCAGCCGGATGTCGCCGAGCTCACCACTTGCGACCATCGCCCGCGCCTGCCGCACCGTCGGATAGCCGGTGTAGTTGTGCGTCACCACGAACACCTTGCCGGTCGACCGCACCAGAGCCACCAGCTCTTCGGCCTCGGCCACGGTCGTCGTCAGCGGCTTGTCGCAGATGACGTGGATGCCGGCCTGCAGAAAGGCTTTCGCGACCGGAGCGTGCATGTGGTTCGGCGTGACGATCGACACCGCCTCGATGCCGTCGGCGCGCGCCGCTTCAGCCTTGGCCATCTCTTCGAACGAGCCATAGGCGCGATCGTCGGCGATGCCGATCTCCCTGGCCGATGCCTTGGCCCGGGCCGGATCGGACGCGAGCGCCCCGGCGACCAGTTCGAACTGGTCGTCGATGCGTGCGGCGATGCGATGGACGGCGCCGATGAAGGCCCCCTGCCCGCCGCCGACCATTCCCAGCCGGATGCGCTGACGTCGACCGGCTTCGTTGCTTGCGTTGATGGCCATGTGCTCCTCCGCTCAGGCGAGGCCGAGCATCTTGCGGTTCGCCATGTCGTCGGCGCCCGAACCTGCGAAATCGTCGAAGGCCTTCTCGGTGACCTCAATGATATGATTCCTGATGAAGTCGGCGCCCTCGCGCGCGCCCTGTTCGGGATGCTTGATGGCGCACTCCCATTCCAGCACGGCCCAGCTGCCATAGTCATATTGCGTCAGCTTGGAGAAGATCGCGCCGAAATCGACTTGGCCATCACCGGGCGAACGGAAACGGCCGGCCCGATCGACCCAGCTCTGAAATCCGCCGTACACGCCCTGGCGTCCGGTCGGGTTGAACTCGGCGTCCTTGACGTGGAAGGCCTTGATGCGCTCGTGATAGATGTCGATGTAGTCGAGATAGTCGAGCTGCTGCAGCACGAAGTGCGAGGGATCGTACAGCAGGTTGGCGCGCTTGTGGTTGCTCACCCGCTGCAGGAACATCTCATAGGAGACGCCATCGTGCAGGTCCTCGCCGGGGTGGATTTCATAGGCGATGTCGACCCCGTGCTCCTCGGCATGATCGAGGATCGGCCGCCAGCGCCTGGCGAGCTCGTCGAACGCGGCCTCGACGAGTCCGGGCGGACGCTGCGGCCACGGGTAGATGTAGGGCCACGCCAGTGCGCCGGAGAAGGTCGCGTGGGCGGTGAGCCCGAGCCGACGCGACGCCAGGATCGCCCGCTTCACCTGGTCGACGGCCCAAGCCGCGCGCGCCGTTGGATTGCCGCGGACCTCCGGCGCTGCGAACCCGTCAAAGGCCGCATCGTAGGCTGGGTGAACGGCAACCAGCTGGCCCTGGAGATGGGTCGAGAGCTCGGTGATCGCCAATCCATGCCGCGCCGCAATGCCCTTCACCTCGTCGGCATAGTCCTGCGACTCGGATGCCTTGGTGAGGTCGAAGAGCCTGCCATCCCAGGTCGGGATCTGAACCCCCTGATATCCGAGGGACGCCGCCCACCCGCAGATCGCATCGAAGGAATTGAACGGCGCCGCGTCCCCGGCGAACTGGGCCAGAAACAATCCGGGTCCCTTGATCGGCTTCATCGCATGCTCCCCTTCTGTCGTGGGTTCCCTCAAGCGCGTGCTCGAGGCATGCGAGTGTGCCACCGAGACCGACCCTACGGCTAGGGCGGAATCATCGCGCTGTTCACGACGATTGCCGCCGTGCGCCATTGGGGCGGACCAGCGGCTACGGCGCGCGAATGCTCATCCGCGCCCACAGTGCCGCCGTTGACGGGCCGAGAGTTAAGAATCAACCGCGGCTCGGACCGAACGGCACCCAAACCTTTTGGTAGCGCTGGAGCGCTACCGCCTCTCCCCACACCAGCCAAATCTGCGATATCTCATCCTCTCCTACGCATGAGGGGGGCGAAGAGGGCGAGGAAAGTCAACTGTTGCGCTCCAGGCCCAGCCTCTCCGTTCAATGATGGGCAAGAATCTCACCAAGAAACTGCCTGGTGCGGGCATGCTGTGGATCGCCGAAGAAAGCCTCCGGCGCGCCTTCTTCGATGATCTGGCCTTCAGCCATGAAGATCACGCGGTCGGCCACTTGACGGGCAAAGCCCATCTCGTGGGTGACGCAGATCATGGTCATGCCGTCGTTGGCGAGGCCGATCATCGTATCGAGCACCTCCTTGACCATTTCGGGATCGAGAGCCGAGGTCGGTTCATCAAACAGCATGACCTTGGGCTGCATGCAGAGCGCACGCGCGATCGCGACACGTTGCTGCTGACCGCCTGAGAGCTGGGCCGGATACTTCTCGGCCTGGTCACCGATGCGCACGCGCTCGAGATATCTTCGCGCCGTCGCTTCCGCCTCAGTCTTGCTGACACGGCGCGCGCGAATGGGGGCGAGCATGCAGTTCTGCAGCACCGTCATATGCGGAAAAAGATTGAAGCTCTGAAACACCATCCCGACGTCCTGCCGTACAACGTCAATCGCCTTGATGCTGTCGTCCAGCCGATGACCGTTCACCACGATACTGCCCTGCTGGATCGGCTCCAGCCGGTTGATGCAGCGGATCAGCGTCGACTTGCCCGAACCGGATGGACCGCAGAGCACGATCTTTTCACCCCTGCGCACGGTGAGATCGACGTTGCGCAGAGCCTGGTACCCGCCGTACCACTTCTGTACGCCCTTCATTTCGATCAGGGTCTGGTCCTGCATGCTGGCCTCCGCTATCGAGCGGCGGCCGACGCAGATCGCGCCGGCCGCTCGCGTGGCTACTGGACGGTGAACGGAACGCCGGTGATCGAGTCTGGGAAGGCCGGCACGGGCACCTTCATCCATTTGGCGTAGAAGGCGGCCAGCCTGCCGTCCGACTTGATCTGGTCGATGAACTTGTTGACCGTCTCGTTCCACTCCTTCTCGCCCAGCCGCGTGCATGCGCCATTGTACAGCGCGGTGAAGTGGAGCTTGGGCTCGAATCCGAGGTCTGGCTTTGCTGCGTTCAGACGCTGCGGGTAGAACAGGTTTGCGCCGACGGCCTGGACCTGCCCGGAAAGCAGCGCCTGTATGGTGGCCGCGTCATCGTCGAATCGGCGGATCTCGGTGCCCGACGGGGCGTTGTTGGTGACCTGTGTATCTTGCGTGGACGAGCGCGGAACGCCGATGACGTATTTGCCCATATCCGCATTGCTGCTGATCGGCGTTGCCTTCGCGGCAACAAGCGTGATCTCGTTGGCGACATACGGCTTGGAATACTGCACCGCCTTGGCGCGGTCCGGCAGCATCGCCATGGTCGCGAACAGGATGTCAACGCGGCCCGTGGTCAGAGCAGGGATACGATTAGCCACGGCCAGCGGCGTGAACTCGGCCTTGACGCCAAGAAATTCAGCGAAGGCGCGCCCCATGTCAGCATCGATGCCGTCCTGCTTTCCCGAACTATCGACGTAGCCCCAAGGAGGATTGTCGCCCTGAATACCGATGACGACGACTCCCTTCTTCTTCACGTCGTCCAACGTCCCGGCCTGCACTTTGCCCGCGGTGGCTACAGCTGCCAATGCGAGCAGCGCGATTCCAAGGTGGCGGCGAATGATCGAATGTAGCATTTTCTTTCTCCTCCTCTTTGCGGCGGCTGTGTTTTGATTGGGCAGGTGTGCCGCTCCTACCTTTGATTTGCTGGGGAAAGCCTGGCCTCCATCCGGCTGCCCCACCATGAGAGTGGCCAGCAGAGGACGAAATACATTGCGCCGACCACGCCGAAGACGAGCAGCGGCTGGAAGGTCTGATTCGATACGATCTGGCCGGCGCGGGCGAGTTCGATGAATCCGACGATCGCGGCGAGCGAGGTGCCCTTGATGAGCTGCACGAGATAGCCGATGGTTGCCGGCAGCGAGATGCGGATCGCCTGCGGCAGCACGATGTCGCGCATGCGGGATGAATAATGCAGCCCGAGCGCCATCGCCGCCTCGGTCTGGCCGCGCGGCACGGCCTGTATCGCGCCGCGCCAGATCTCGCCAAGAAAGGCCGAGGCATTCACGGTGAAGCCGATCGCCACCGCGACGAAGGCGTCGAGCTTCAGCCCGGTCAACGCCAGTCCGTAGTACACGACGAAAAGCTGCAGCAGCAGCGGAGTGCCCTGGAAAATCCCGATATAGATGCGGACGGCCCACTCCACGCCCTTGTGACCACAGGTACGCAGCAGTGCGACGGCCAGCCCCGCGGTGCAACCGCCCGCAAACGCGACCAGCGTCAGCAGCATCGTCCATTGCAGCCCACGCAGCAGGAAACCGAACTCAGGGAGGCCGAAATGCGGTGCCATGATCTCCCCCCTCAGCGTGTCGGATACGACAAGAAGCGATGAGAGATGGCGGCGAAGCCCAGCATCAACAGCCAGGAGATCGCGAGGTAGAGGAAGGTGACGGAGAAGTAGACCTCGAAGCTGCGGAACGTGTCGCTTTCGATGCGCTGAGCAACCGACGTCAATTCATAAGCCGACACCGCCGAACAGATCGACGAGGTCAGCGTCAGCATGATGAACTGACCGGTCAGCGAGGGATAGATCGCGCGGAGCGCGGGCTTGAGGACGATGAACCGGAAGACCTGTCCTCTGTGCAACCCCAGAGCGTAACCGGCCTCCAACTGTCCTTTGTGAATGGACTGTACCCCGCCGCGGATGATCTCGATGGCGTAGGCGCCGCCATTGACACCGAGTGCGATAATGGCGGTGGCCGTCGGGTTGAGCTTCAATCCGATGAGCGGCAGGGCGAAGAACAGAAAGAAGATCTGCACCAGGAAAGGTGTATTGCGCACGATCTCAACGAAGCCGATCACCAGAGCACGCAACCAGGCCGCCTTCGCATCGCGCGCCGCGACACCGGCGACACCGATCATCATCGCGAGCGTCATTCCGGCAAGCGCAAGGCCCGACGTACCCACGCAACCCAACAGCAGCGCGGGCATCGCATGCCAAACCACCGAGAAATCGAGCGTGTAGCCCATCCTGCGTTTCCTCTCGGGCGTTGTGCGTACCGCTCGCCCATCGGCCGGGTGTCACCCTCCCAGGGATGCGAAAGTTGCAAAGAAGATGTCTGGATCAGGTGAGATGCCCGTGAACAGGCGGAATGCTTCGGTGCCCTGGAAGATCGCCATGCCACCGCCATCAAGCGTGCGGCAGCCCAGGGCTCGCGCTGCGCGGAGCAGTGCGGTCTCCAGCGGGAAGTAGATGATCTCGGCGACCCAGAGACTCGGACGCAGCAAGGCTGCCGGTAGCGGCGTCCCTGGATACTTGTCCATGCCGATCGGCGTCGCGTTGACGATTCCGTCCGCGGCAGCCACGGCGGCTGCGACATCCTCGCCGACCTTCAGGCGTCCCCTTTCGAATCGAGACGACAACCCGTCGACCACGCTCTGCGCCTTGGCCAGGTCGACGTCGATGATCGTCAGATACTGCACGCCGAGCTTCATGAGCGCGAACGCAACTGCGGCGCCTGCCCCACCCGCTCCGAACTGGACGACGCGGCCGAGCGGCGCGCCCTGCATGTTGCGGCGAAAATTCTCCGCGAAACCGAACCAGTCCGTGTTGTGGCCGATCAGTCGACCGTTCCTGATGACGACGGTGTTCACGGCGCCAAGCGCCTTGGCGTCCGGCGAAAGCTCGTCCAACAGCGGAAGGATCGCCTGCTTGCAGGGATGGGTCACGTTCAACCCGTCGAAGCCCATCCGCGTTGCGGCCTCGAGCAATTCCGGCAATGTCTCCACGCCGAGCTTCAACTCTGCGAGGTCGATCTTCTTGTAGAGATATCGGATGCCAGCGGCGTCGGCCGCGGCTTCGTGCATGCGCGGGGTGCGGGATGCCGCGATGCCGCTGCCGATCAGGCCGACGAGAAAGCTGGACTTCGGATGAACCGCCAACATGCCGCTGCCCCGTCAGCTCAAGGGAACGGTCAGCTTGGCGATCACCTCAGCCGTGCTCGGGCGAACGCCGCGCCACCAAACAAAGGCTTCCGCCGCCTGCTCGACCAGCATGCCGACGCCGTCCGCCAGCTTGGCTACACGTTCGGCGCGGGCGGCACGTAGAAAAGGCGTCAATCCCTTGCCGTAGGCGAGTTCGTACGCCAGCTTTGCGCCCTGGAAGACATTCCCTGGAACCGGTGGCATTTCGCCACGCAGGCTGGCCGAGGTCGCGTTGACAACGATGTCATAGCCTTCGGCAAGGTCGGCCAGTCCTGCATAGCCGCTAACAATCAGCGGACCACGGCCGGCGAACTCCTCAGCCAGGGCCACAGCTTTGGACAGCGTTCGATTGACGAGCACCAGCTCTGACGGCTGCTGGCGCAGGAACGGCAGCAGCGCACCACGCGCAGCTCCTCCGGCGCCCAGCATCAGGACGCGGCGGCCTTTCATCGTCACACCGAGGTTCACCGTGATGTCGCGCACGAGGCCGACACCGTCAAAATTCTCGGCAATGATCCGGTCGCCCTCGAACTTCAGGCAGTTCACGGCGCCGGCCTGCTTTGCGCTGTCCGACAGCTCCGTCGCATAGACGAAGGCGTCAAGCTTGAATGGAGCGGTGACGTTCAGCCCCTTGGCGCCCTCAGCGCGAAATTGATCGACCCGTCCGGCAAAGTCTCCAAGCGGGGCTTCGATTGCTTCATAGGAAAGGTCCTGTCCGGTTGCGTCGGCGAACGTGCCGTGGATGAAGGGGGACTTCGTGAACCCGATCGGATTGCCTATGACGGCATAGCGGTCAGTCATCGCTCACTCCTTCACGGCGGCTTCGCTGTAGAGAATGCCGTCGCGGACCATCGCATCGACATTCTCCGCCGAAAAACCGAGCGAGGCGGCAATGCGTCGATTGTCCTGGCCGAGCAGAGGCGCCGAGGTGCGCACCGTCGTGTCACAGTCGGAGAAGCGGAACGGCAGGTTCGGCAGCGTCACCTTGCCGAGCACCGGATGCTCCTGCTCGATCAGCATGCCGCGGGCGTGGACCTGCGGATCGTTCACGACCTCTTCGATCGTCTGCACAGGAGCGGACGGCACACCTGCTTTATCGAGTGCAGCAAGGCAGGCATTCCGAGACGGCTGCGACAGCGTCCAATTGCGCACAATCTCCATCGCTTCGGCATAATGGGCGTTCCGCGCGGCAGGCTTGGCGAAGCGCTCGTCAGATGCCAGCACGCTCCCGCCGATCAGCGTTGCCAGCCGTCGCCATGCATCATCGACCTGCGCGGCAATGACAAGGTTGCCGTCCCTGGCCGGGAAGACTCCGTAGACAGTCGAGTCCGGCTGTCCGCTGCCGGTCTGCTTCGGCAAGTCGGTGCCGCCCGAGAGGAAGTAACGCTGAACCGCATAGTCGTGCATGGAGACCATGCAATCGTATAGCGCGAGATCGATATGCTGGCCTCGTCCGGACGACGCACGACCGACAAGAGCTGCATTGATTGCTGCGACACCATGAATGCCGGTGTACATGTCGGCCAGTGGCATCCGCAGCAGCGGCGGCGTTTCGCCGGGATTGCCCAGCTGCGCCAAGGCACCCGACATCGCCTCTGCGATCAGGCCGAAACCCGGACGGTCGGCATAGGGACCGGTGTGGCCGTAGGCGGAGACGGAGCAGTAGATCAGTCTCGGATTGCGCGCCGCCAGCGCCTTGTAGCCGAGCCCGAGACGTTCGAGCGCGCCGGGGCGGTAGTTCTCGATGAAGACGTCGGCCGTGTCGACCAGCTTCATCATCAGGTCGAGACCACGCGTATCGCGGAGGTCGATGCACAATCCCTGCTTGCCCATGTTCTGCTGCAGGAAGTAACCGGATTGTCCGTCCTTGAAATAGCCGTGGGCGCGGCCCGCATCGCCCTGCTTCGGACGCTCGACCTTGATGACATCTGCACCCATCGCCGCGAGGCAACGGCCCATGAAGGGGCCGGCCAGGAAATGGCTGTAGTCGATGACACGAATGCCTTTGAGTGGCAGATCCTGGAGCGGCAGATCTTGCGCGGTCATGCCTGCTCTCCTACGGAGTTGCCCTTTGGGCGCATCGGAATCATCAGCCGATGCTCACCTAGCTGCACCACCTCGCCGCGCTGATTGATCAGCTCGGAGGGCAGCACAACGATGCCCCACCCATCACGCCTTGTGGCGCGCATCGAACCGACACGGAATTTCACGTGCACGGTGTCGCCGAGCTTGATCGGCAGCTTGAAATCCCACGTCCAGCCCAGCGACATTCCCGGAAGGAAGCGGTAGTCGGCACGGGTCTTCAAGCCGTCGGCAAGCGACAGACCGAACAGCCCGTGGGCGACCCGCGTGCCGAATGGCGTGGTCTTGGCGTATTCCTCGTCGACATGAACGGGCGTAAAATCGCCGGTCAGTTCGGCATAGGCATTCACCATCGCTTCGGTGACCGTCACCGAGGGCGTGATGCATTCGTCACCCACCTTGGCATCGTCCCAGTAGCGCTCATCGGTCATGGCGCGTCTCTTTCTTAGTCTAGGCGCGGGGATTAATCGCCAGGGCGGCTTCAACGGCGCCTACGCTGGCTTGTAGGATTTCGACGTTGAGCCCGCCCGGCAGCTCAAGCCAGTTCGGCCCGGCAGGCAACGCCTTGGCGCCCCAGGCCGCAGCGCGGATCAGCACGCCGTCGAAATCATCGACCATGATGCCGAGATGAGCGAGACGCCCCTCTGGTCCGACAAAGTTCGGATCTTCGATCAGCTGCACGCTTCCGAGCACCCATACCTGGCGCGGACGTCCGGCGTCCGCAGGTTGCTCGTCGCGAATGGCGAGACCGAGCACGTCGCGAAAGAAGCCGACGTGACGATCGACGTCGGGCACGCGGATCGCGACGTGCTCGACATAAGCGCGCGGCAGCGACATCGTCTCAGGCCTTTCCAGGATAGTCGCAGCGGGCGTACTCGATGCCCTTGACCAGCGCGACGAGAGTGGAGTTGACCGGGGTCGGCACGTTGAGCCTGGCGCCCCAACGCACGACGGAGCCGTGGATGTAGTCGACCTCGGTCAGATTGCCGGACTGCAAGCTCTGCAGCATGGACGTCTTGAATTCGGGCGGCAGTCCAGCAGACGCCATCGTCCAGGCCCGTCGCGGTTCGGTAATCGAGATCTTCACGCCGGCGGCTTGCGCGACCGAGATGCCCTCCGAGATTGCGGCCAGCGCGCACTCTTCCAGAATCGGGAGCGAATAGAGGCCGCCATAGGTCAGACCGGTAATGGCGGTTACCCCACCGCCGGCGACGTTGATAAAGAGCTTGTCCCACATCGCGCCCAGGATGTTGTCGCTGAGCTGCGTGAGGATGCCGGCGCGATTGAAAGTCTCGGAAATCCGCCGGGCGCGTTCCGTCACGCTGCCGTCGAGTTCGCCGATGACCGTTTCCTTTCCCATGACCCCCGAGCGAACACGGCCAGGGCCGAGCAGAACCCCGCCGATGTAGGTCTTGCCCGCCATGACGCGGTCACGACCGACCTCCTCCGACAGGATGTCCTCGTGGCCAAGGCCGTTCTGAAGCGACATCACCACGGTCCGCGGCCCGATGATCGGCGCTGCCGCCCGGATGGCATCCCGCGTGTGGTAGGATTTGACCAGGACGATCAGGAGGTCTGCCTCCGCGCCCAGCTCGGCGGCTGAGGTGCAGGCCCTGACCTTCACAACGCTCTCGGCGTCACCTTCGAGCATCCGCAGGCCCGAGGCATTGATTGCGTCGACATGAGCCTGGAACGGATCAATCAGCCAGACCTCGGCCCCGCCGCGCGCCAGCGTACCCCCAATGGTCGAGCCAAGGGCCCCTGCTCCTATGAAGCAGATCCTCATCCGAACGCCTCTCCCTCGCCTGCCGGCGTTGGGGTGGGTTGGTATCAGGCCGGCTCACATTACGATATGCTATGGTCTTTATATCCATTATTGTGTTTCGCAATGACGCACCCGGATGATGCCGAGACCAGCCTGCTCGACCCTCGCCTGCTCAGGCTGTTCGACGCATTGTTCACCACGGGCAGCGTCACCAAAGCGGCCGAGAAGCTCGGTCAAAGTCAGCCGACGATCTCGATCTGGCTGGCACGGCTGCGCAGGGAATTGGACGATCCGCTCTTCGTCCGGTCAGCGGAAGGGATGCTGCCGACCCCGCGCGCCGAGGCCCTCATCGGCACGGCAAGGCAGGCCTTGGAGATGCTGCGTCGTCTCGCGGAGCTTCGCACCGACTTCGATCCGACCACTGCGAAGCGCCGGTTCGCCATCTGCATGACGGATGCAAGCCATGTCACGCTGCTCCCGTCCATTCTCGCTCACGTCCGCCGCGTTGCTCCTGGCGTCCGTATCGAGGCCAGGCAGATCGGCGCTGACACTCCACGGATGCTGCAATCCGGTGAGGCCGATCTTGCACTCGGCTACATCTCGGATCTCGACGCCGGGCACTTCCAGCAGGCGCTCTTTCCGCAGGACTGGGTCTGTTTGACGAGCGCCAAACACGCGCGAATCCGCGACCGCATAACGCCAAAGGATTTCAGGCGCGAGGCACACGTCCTCATTCGCTCCGGCACGGGACATCAGCTGCTCGCTGGCGCGCTACGGGACCAGCGGATAGTCCTTGAGGTTGCGCTCGAGCTACCCGGGTTTTTAGGACTACCCGCCATCGTCGGGACGACCGATCTGGTCGCCACGCTTCCGAGGCACATTGGCGAGACGCTGGCTCACTACTATGGACTGCACGTGCTTGACTGCCCGCTGAAGATCTCGGGGTTCACGGTAAAGCAATATTGGCACGCCCGTTTCCATCACGATCCCGCCAGCCAATGGTTGCGTGGTGTCTGTGCGGAGCTCTTTCAACAGCAGGAAGTACGAGGTCTCCATCGTTCGAGTCGGCCAAAACGAAGGCCACGCGTTTTGCAGTCGTAGTGGAGCACTTGTTGAAGTCGGCTTTTAACGTTGCTTGCCATATGACCAAAGCTGAACGCCCGGTTTGCGCCAGCTGCTACCGACATCCGACTTGCCCTGTTCCGATGTAGCGGAAGCCGGAAATCTCTCGTCTAGCTGCGATAGCGCTCGATACAGGAAAGATCAGGCACTATTCCGAGCCCCGGAGTTTCATCCAGTTCGACCGTACCTTCCCTCACGTTGATGATCGAGCCGCAAAACAAATCGCGCAACGGGTTGTCGTTGGTGTCGATTTCGAGCCAGCCATCACCGCCCACTCCGGCAAGAAGATGCGCCGACGCAAGCAGGCCGAGACCGCCGCCGAGATAATGCGGGCAAAACGTCTTGCCTGCCCTCAGGATGTCGCGAGCCAGCACGGCACAGGTGCTGAGGCCCCCCCATTTGGCGATGTCGGGTTGGACCACGCCGAGCACGTCTTCAGACAAGACGTGCCTGAATGCTTCGACGCCGGAAATGTTTTCGCCGGCGGCCAGCGGCATCGTCGCTTCGGCATGCAGCCTGCGCCATTCCTCACGCGGACGATCGGCGCGGATCGGCTCCTCCAGCCAACGCAGACCGAATTCGGCAAGCCGCGGCAGCATCTCCATCGCCTGCGCGACTGACCAGCCCTGATTGGCATCGGCGGCAAGCATGCCGGCGCCGATGATCTCGCGCAACGCATTCAAATTGGCAAGATCGGTCTCCGTGGCGAAACCGACCTTGAGCTTCAGCGCACGATGACCACGCTTGACCGCGGCCTCAGCCGTTTGCGCGGCAGCGCCGGGATTGATGCCGCTGGCATAGACCTTGATCTTGCGCGACTGTCCGCCAAGCAGTCGCCATAGCGGCAGCCGCTGACGACGCGCGCAGAGATCCCATAACGCAAGATCGATGCCCGAGATCGCCTGCGCGAACGGACCGGGTTCGCCGCATTGAAGCGCCAGAACTTCCGTACCCCTGGTCAGGGTCTCGAAAGCCTGAGCAGGACTGTCGAATGTGTGCCCGACGAGGCCAGGAGCAAGCACCTCGTTGACCAGCCGGGCACGATGCTCCGCGCCCGGCGCGGGAAAGTTCGACCAGGCTTCACCCCAGCCCTCGACGCCGCCTTCATCGACAACGCGAACGAAGACCGCAGGACGGTCAAGCATTTTGCCGAACGACGTCACCACCGGGGTTGCCAGGGGATACCGATAGCAGAACGCCGCGACCTCACGAATGGTGAAGCTGTCAGCCATGTTGCAGATCCTGCGATCAGGATGAGACAACGCGGAACCTGATCTCAGTCGGCCTCCGCGAAGTCACCCTCCTGCTTGATGTCGTGAACACCGGAAAGCGGGCTTTCCATGGTGTCCCCTTGGCCGTGGTCAGCCGATCGAGCCGTTCCACGCCGAGGCCGTTCTTGCGCAGGCTCGCCGACACCGCCGCACGGTCCGGAAAGTTCTTCAGAACGGCATCGAGCCGGATGGTGCGATCGGAAGAAACCTCCCGCTCGCGCAGTATACACAAAATCGAGGACGCGCTCGAACGTTTGCGGCGCAACTTTGCCGGCCCTGTTTTCTTACCTAAGAACGAGCCAGCTCGCGAAGTGAATCAGAAGATTCGTTAGAGTCCGCCTTCCTTGCGCAAATCTTCGCCAGCAGTGTAGCGAAGCAGGCCCGTGGCCAAAGGCGTCGAAGATATCCGCTGACGCCGACACAATGCCGATCACCGAACGGCCGGATCACAGGGCAGGCCAGTTTTCTGGTATGGAGAGCCGGCCCATCGTCGGCGAAGCGCCACGACACTGGGGATGCCATCGTTGGGATCGCACCTGTCCAGAACTACCAGCCGAGCGCAGCACCGTCGCTCCGAGGATCGGAGCCTCCGGCCAGGATGCCACTCTGCAGGTCGCGCGTAATGCCGTGGGCATGGCCGGCCATCTCGTTCCATGCGCCCCAGCGGTTGAGGACGTGGCCGCGCTGCGCCAGATCCTTGACAGTCTCTTCCGGGAAACGCCCTTCCATATGGAGCGTATCCCGGGCTTCGCCGAGGCCGAAGCGGCCGGAGAGGAAGCGCGGCAGCTCGATCGCTTCCTGGATATCGAGGCCGTGATCGATCATCGCCGAATAAAGCTGCAACTGAATCTGCGGCTGTCCGTCCGCTCCCATGCAGCCGAGCACGCTCCACAACTGCCCATCGCGCTTGGCGATCGAGGCGATCAACGTGTGCAACGGGATCTTGCCCGGCTCGAGCCGATTGGGATGATCAGGATCGAGCGAGAAATAGGCGCTGCGATTCTGCAGCACGACGCCTGTGCGGCCGGCGACCAGGCAGGATCCGAACGCACCGTACAGGCTCTGGATCAGGGAGACGGCGTTGCCGTCGCCGTCGACCACCGCGACATAGACGGTGTCGCCAGCGAGGCTGCCATAGGACGGGACCTGATCCCACCGCAGCGCGCGGCGAAGATCGATCAGTCCGGCGCGGCTGTCCGCATAGGCTTTGGAAATGAGCTGCTGAGCCGGCACGTCGACGAAGGCGGGATCGGCGAGCACGCGGTCACGGTCGTGATAGGCGATCTGCTTGGCCTGCACCATCAGATGCACGCGGTCGGGACCGAGCAGATCCTTCTCGTGCAGTCCGTGCGGCTCGAGCAGATTGAGCATCTCGAGCACCGAGAAGCCTTGGGTCGGCGGCGGCGTATTGTAGATCTCGACGCCGCGGTAGCGGCCGACGAGCGGCGTGCCCCAGCTCGCCCGCTGCTGCGCCAGATCGCTGTCGCAAAAGAAGCCTCCCGCCTCGCGCGAGAACCGCGTCAGCTCGTCCGCCACCGGCCCGGCATAGAAACCGTCCCAGCCCGCGTCCGCGATGGCGCGCAGCGTCCGGGCGAGATCCGGATTTGCGAGCCTCGCGCCCGCAGCGGGGACAGTGCCCCCGGGCATCAACAGCGCGGCCGCCTCCGGCTGCCGGCCGAGCTCGTCGCGCATCAGCTCGATGAAGCTCGCCAGCCGGGCCGTGACCGGAAAGCCGTCCTGCGCGTAGGCGATGGCGTTGTCGAGCACCTTGGCGAGCGGCAGGCGGCCGAAGGCGCGATGCGCCTCGGTCCAGCTGGCGACAGCACCGGGCACCGTCAGCGTGGCCGGGATGATCCCGCGCAGCGGGATCTCGCTGATGCCTCGGTCGCGCAACGCTGACAACGAGGCCGATGCGGCCGCCTTGCCGCCGCCGTTCAGGAATTTGACCGCTCCGCTGCGGCCGTCGTGGATCAGCCAGAACGCGTCACCGCCGAGGCCCGTCATGTGCGGATAGACCACCGACAGCACGGCGCTGGTGGCGATCGCGGCATCGATGGCGGAGCCGCCGGCGCGCAGGACGTCGACGCCTGCGCTCGAGGCCAGCGCATGCGGCGACGTCACCATTCCGCGGGGCGCAAGCGTGACCGGCCGGCCGGTGCTGATGTCCATGACAGATCCTCAGACGCCGGGCGGACGGGCAAAGCCGCCGAGGGCCTGCTCGACCAGCTGGGCAAATTTCAGCGTGGTGCGGTCGCCGAGATAGGGTCCCACGATCTGCACTCCGGCGGGGACGCTGCCGACCCTGCGGCCGGTCGGAATAGCCGTGGCCGGCAGGTTGGCAACCGTCACCAATCCGGGCCAGGCCAGGTTGTCCATGTACGGAATGCTGCCGCCATCCACGGCGAGGCGCCGGGTGAATTGCGCGGCGAGATCGAGCCGCTCGACATCGTGCGGGAACGCCACCGTGGGCGTGACCGGACAGATCAACACGTCGTAGTCGGCGAAGAAGCGACGCCAGGCGCGAAAGAGCTGATGGCGCTGCTCTCCTCCAGCAAAATGCTGCGGCAAGGATTGGCTGACCGCGTCGGCGACGCGGCGCGCGTAGCTGCCCTGCTCCGCCTGCTCACCTTCGGCGAGCAGCGCGGCGCGCGCGGGCGGCGGCAGCCCGGCCCCGATGATGCCGAACAGGGTCTGCAGATAGAGCTGGTAGCTCGCGGCAGGATCGATCGGCGGACGCGCGTCCCTGTCGACCGTCGCGCCGAGGCGGACGAGATCATCGACGAAGGCGTCGATCGCCGCCGCGTAGCCGCCGTCCAGCGGATAGGACTTTGCGTCGCTCCACACCGCCACGCGGAAAGCGCGGAGATCCTGATGCCGGGCGCGCGGCAGCCGCAGTTCGGCCCCCGCAGCCGCGATCTCGGGCATGCCCTGGACGACGTCGAGCAGCAGCTCGAGATCGAAGGCGCTGCGCGCCAACGGGCCAGCGACACCGAGCTCAGCCGGTGCAATATGTCCCGGCGGCGGCGGAATGTGGCCTTCGGTACTGACGAGGCCGTAGCTCGATTTGTGCCCATAGACACCGCAGAAATGCGCGGGCACGCGGATCGAACCGCCGATGTCGCTGCCGAGCTCCAGCGACGTCAGCCCCGCTGCGAGCGCTGCGGCGGAGCCGCCGGACGAGCCGCCGACGGTGCGCTCGCCGTCCCAGGGATTGCGCGTCAGGCCGAACAGCGTGTTGCAGGACTGGTGGTCGGCCGCCCCTGCCGGCAGGTTGGTCTTGCCGAAGATCACGGCGCCGCTGGCGCGGATCTTCGCCACGGCGACGGCGTCTTCCGGCGGGCGATAGCCGCGCAGGTCTTCGAGCCCGCAGGTCGCGGCCATGCCGGTCACGGCGAAGGAATCCTTGATCGTCATCGGCAGGCCATGCAACGGCCCGGCCTGCGCGCCGCGCGCGCGTGCCTCGTCGGCGGCGACGGCCTGACGGCGCGCGCCCTCTTCATCGAGCGCGACCACGGCGTTGCAGGATGGATTGACGCGCTTCACGCGATCGAGATGAATATCGAGCAGTTCGCGCGCACTGATGCGCCGCGCGGCCAAGAGCGCACGCTGCTCAGTGGCGCTGAGAAAGCAGATGTCATCGGCAGGCGTGCCGGTCGTCGACATTCCGTTCACAGACATGATGCACTATCCTATTTGTCCGGCCTTGCCGGCTACTGCAGCAAGATCCGGTGCGACCGGTGCTGTCCGGCCGACGCCGAGAAGGTTGAGCCCGAATCGATCGCGTAGCGGCGGCCACAGCCCCCGCGGCGACCACAGCATGACAATCACGGCGACCGAGCCCAGCGCGACCAGGTACCAGCCGGCGGACAGTCCGAGCTGGTCGGTGATGAGCTCGCGCAAGCCGAAGAATATCACCGTGCCGATGATCGGGCCTTCGAGCGTGCCGATGCCGCCGATCATCACGACGAACATCATGTAGACCACCCAGTTCACGTCGAACGCCGCGGCGGGCGAGACATAGAGATTGCCGAGGAAGGAGACCGCGCCGGCCAGCCCGCAACCGGCGGCGGACAACACGAATACGATGAAGCGATTGCGCTGGACGTCGACACCGACGCTCATCGCCGCGAGATCGTTGTCGCGCACGCTCATCAGGCCGAGACCGAAGCCGGAGCGCATCAGAACGAACAGGCCGCCGATGGTCCCGAGCGCCAGCGTCCCTGCCATCCAGAACAGCGCCGGCTCGAACCAGTCGAGATCCATGAGCCGGCTCGATTTCAAGGGCAGGCCCGACGTCCCGCCAAGCCAGCCGGCCTTCATGACGAGGGCGGCAACGATCTCCGAGAACACCCACATCGCGATCGAGAAATACGCCTCGCGCAGCCGGAACAGCGGCCGCGCGATGATCGCCGCCACCACGGCGCAGGCCAGCGGCGCGATCGGCAGAACCCAATAGGGCGACAGCTCGAACGTATCGGAGATCAGGAACAGGCCGTAGGCGCCGATGCCGACGAACACCTGGTGACCGAACGACACCAGCCCGGCATATCCGGCCAGCAGATTCCACATCTGCGCCATCGCCAGCACCAGCAGGCACTCGGTCGCAAACCGCAGGGTGCCCTCGCCGAGCAGCCATGGGCCGGCGACGAGCAGCGCCGCGGCGATGGTCAAGGAGATCGCTATTCCTCTCATCGGATCACGCCCTGCTCGCGACCAGACCGGCGGGCCGGATCAGCAGCATCACAAAGAACAGCAGGTGCGCATAGAGCAGGCCCGCATTCGCATCCCATTTCAGGCCGGCGAGCTGCGCCATGCCGAGCACGATGCCGCCGAGCAGCGCGCCCCAGAACGAACCGATGCCGCCGAGCACCACGACCTCGAAGGCGATCAGCAGGCGTTCGACGCCCGAGAACGGGGTGAAGCTCGAGCGGACCGCCAGCAGCACGCCGCCGATCGCGCCGAGCGCCAGCGACAGGCCCATGACGTAGTTGTAGACCATATCCGGCCTGACGCCGAACAAGCGGACGATGTCGCGCCGGTCTGCCGTCGCGCGCACGATGCGGCCGAATACCGTGCGCTTGAGCGCCCATTGCAGCAGCAGGAACAGCAGCACGGCGACGCAGAGCGTCAGCAACGGCATGACGCCGATGTTGAGCCCGAACAGCCTGATGCTCGCGCGGGAGAGCTCTCCGAGCTGCAATCCCCTGACGTCGGCCCCGAAGATCTCGACCATCAAATTGCGCAGCACGATCGAGACCCCGAAGGTCAGCAACAGCGGCGCCAGCGGGTCCGGCGCGCGGGCCACCCGGTTCATGATGCCAGCCTGATAGAGATAGCCGACGCCGAACGCCGCCAATACGACCGGGATCAGCACGAACAGCGGATGCACCTGCGGAAACAGGCCGACCAGCAGCACGGCGAGATAGGCGGCCAGCACCATGAACTCGCCATGGGCAATGTTGACCAGCCGCATCACGCCAAAGACGAGCGCAAGCCCGATGCCGAGCAAGCCGTAGAGCCCGCCCAGCAGTGCCCCGTTCACCAGCGTCTCCACCCAGGCCATGTCCCCTCGCTCACATCCCGAAATAAGCGTGTGTCAGTTCGGCGAGGCCGACCTCGCCCGCGCGCGCCGACAGCGACACGCGCCCCTTGAGCAGGCAGTAGATGCGGTCGCTCGCGCTGGCCGCGCGCTTGACGTCCTGCTCGACCAGCACCAGCGCCGTGCCTTCGCTGCGAATGTCGGCGAACGCGCCGTAGATCTGCTCGACCATGACCGGCGCGAGACCGAGAGAGATCTCGTCACACAGCAGCAGCCGCGGATTGCACATCAGCGCGCGGCCGATCGCGACCATCTGCTGCTGCCCGCCGGAGAGCTGGCGCGGCATGTGATTGCGCCGCTCCTGCAGCGCCGGAAACAGGTCGTACACGCGCTTGAGGGTCCACGCCCCCGGTCGCTGGCTCACCCGGCCCATCAGGAGATTCTCCTCGATGGTCAGCGTATCGAACAGCATGCGCCCCTCGGGCACCATGCCGAGGCCGAGCCGAGCGATGCGCTCGGCCGGCATGTCGACGATGTCACCGCCGTCGAACCGGACGCTGCCGCGCTTGCTGTCGATCAGTCCGACCAGCGCGCGCAGGAAGGTGGTCTTGCCGGCGCCGTTGGCGCCGACGAGTGCCACGGCTTCGCGCTCGGCGACGGTGAAGTCGAGGCCGAACACCGCCTGCAGGTCGGCGTGAAAGACGTCGAGGCCCGCGACCTCAAGCAATGTCATCGGCCGTCAGCCCCATATAGATTTCCTTGACCGTCCGGCTCTCCATCACTTCCGCAGGCGGTCCATCCAGCACCTTGCGGCCGAAATTGAGCACGAGGATGCGATCGGCGACGGCGCGCAAGGCGTGCGGAATGTGCTCGATCCAGATCATGGCGTGATCGGTCTTGACGCCCGCGATGATGTCGATCAGCCGCTCGACTTCCGGCTCGGTCAATCCGGCCGCGATCTCGTCGAGCAGGATCAGCCGCGGCTTGGAAGCAAGCGCCTTGGCGAATTCGAGCCGCTTGCGGTCGATCAGCGGCAACGCGCCGGCGACACGGTTCGCCTTGCCGGCGAGCGAGGTGCGGCCGAGCACCTCCATGGCCCAGCCGGTGGCCGCTGCGCCGTGCAGACCACCGCCATAGGTCGCGGCGACCAGCACGTTCTCATAGACGGACAGATGGGGGAACGGCTGCGGAATCTGGAAGGCGCGGCCGATGCCGAGCCGCGCCCGGCGATGCGGCGGCTCGTTGGTGATATCGCGGCCATCGAGCGTGATCGTGCCGGCATCCGGCTTGAGCAGCCCGACGATCAGGTTCAGCACAGAACTCTTGCCGGCTCCGTTCGGACCGATTACGCCGAGACACTCTCCGCGCGCGAGCTCGAATGCGAGGTCATCCGCGACGCGGATGACCCCGAAATTCTTGCAGAGACCTTCTACGCGCAGCACGCGGCCATTCCTCAGGCGAGCTTGGACAGCAGTGCGAGATCGGCCTGCTTCGGGATGAACGGCGCGGTGCCATTGTGCACGATCAGGAGCTCATAGGGCGACTTGCCACTCTTGGTCTTGCGCCATTGTCCGCCGGACAGCGAGGTCACCGCGACGTTCTTGATCGGGCTGCCCTTGAATTTCACGGGGCCGACGACGGTCTCGAGATCGAGCCCGGCGATGGCATCGCGCAGCGAGTTCTTGTCCTTGGGATCGCTGTTGCGCAGCGCCGCAAAGCCGACCTCCCAGAGCGCATGCGCATAGCCGATCGGCTGCGTCCATTGCTTGCCCGTCGTCTTCTCCCACTCGGCCGCAAGCTCGGCAGCCGTCTGGCCGGTGAGCGAGGATCTGAACGGATAGGCAGGCGTCCACCACACCTCCGTCGACATGCCGTCGCCGCGATCGCCGAGCGCGTTGACCGCGCTCGGGAACAGGAACGCCGCCGCGACGGTGCAGATCTGCGGTTTGAAGCCGGCCTGCGCGGCCTGATTCCACAGCGTGACCCAATGATTGCCGTAGGCAAAGCCCGAGACGATGTCCGCGCTGGCATTCTTGAAGGTCGACACCTGATTGGAGAAGTCGTCGGTCGCGATCTGGAAGCTGCCGGTCGTGACCTCCTGGAAGCCGGCCTGCCTGATGCCGGCCGGCAGACCGAGCTTCTGATCGGAAAACGCCGTGCCCGCGGGATTGTCGATGTAGAGCGTTCCGACCTTCTTGTTGGTCTCGACCGACTGCCACATACCCATGAAATTCTTCACGACGTCGTCAGCGCCCCAGAAGAAATGGAAGGTGTAGGGGAAGCCCTTGTCCGGCGTCGACTTACGCGGGAACATCCAGCCTTGCCAGGGCAGCATGGTCGAAATCGTCGGCACGCCGCGCGCATCCGCCAGCTCGCCGATCGGAATTTCGGCGTCGCCGTCCTCGACCAGGATGAGATCGCATTTCTCGCGCAGCACGAGCTCGCTGGCCACGACCGACGCGCGGTTGGGATCGGACTGATCGTCCTTGATGACGAACTCCACGGCGTAGTTCTTGCCGCCGATCTTCAGGCCGTCCTTCACCAGTCCCTTCATTCGCTCGTGAATCCAGGGATCCGGCTCGGCGAAGGCGGCGCGCACACCGGACAGGCATCCGGCCCAGCCGATCTTGATCGTCGTCGACGCTGCGCCGGCAATATTGACCAGCGGCACGTTGCTGGCCGCAGCCAGACCTGCGGTTCCGGCGGCCTTGAGCAGGCTGCGCCGGCTGACCTTATGAGCACCGATCTTCGTCACGACATGTCTCCTGCGAAATCATGGGTTGGTTGAAGGGCCGTCACTCTCATGCAGCCGGCCGTGCGATGCTGTCGCGACTGATCTCGCCGAAGCGCGCGAGCGTGTGCTCGATCGCGTGGGCCGGAATGTCGCGGACAATGAACACGAGGCGGGAGCTACGGTCGTCCGACGGCCAAGACTCCAGCACGATCGGCGGATGCAGCACATGCTGCACGGCGTGCACGACCACCGGCCCTTGCGGACGATCCTCGACATTGACCATCGCCTTGAAGCGAAGCAGGTCATCTCCCTTCAGCGCGACCACATAGTCCAGCCAGCGCGAGAAGGCGGCCCAGCGGATCGGCTCGTTCACCACGAGGCAGTAGGACGAGATGCCTGAGCCATGGGCGTGATGATCATGATGCGCCTGCGCGTGGACCTTGGCGGCTGACGCAAACCAGGCTTCGACCTGCCGCGATCGCAACTGCGGCGCGAACAGGCCGGCCTCGAACAATGCGTCCTGCGCGATCGCTCCGTGCGCCACGCGGATGACGGAGGCCGTCGGATTGATCGAGCGGATCGACTGCTCCACAGCAGCGATATTTGCGGCTTCGGCGAGATCGGATTTCGTCAACAAGATCCGGTCGGCCACGGCGATCTGCTTGATGGCTTCTTCATGCCTCTCGAACGAGGAGATCGCGTTGACCGCATCGACGGTCACCACGACACCGTCGATCCGATAGCGCGCGATGACGCTCGGCGCTGTCATCAGCGTGTGCAGCACCGGCACCGGATCGGCAAGCCCGGTGGTTTCGACCAGGATGCGCCGCACCGGCGGCAATGCGCCGCTGGCTTCACGCGACGACAGATCGTCGAGCAGCGCGACGAGGTCCTCGCGGACCGAGCAGCAGACACACCCATTGTCCAGCAGAGCGAAGCGCTCCTCACTGGTTTCGACCAGGAGGTGATCGAGACCGACCTCGCCGAACTCGTTGATGATCGCGACCACTCCGTCCATGCCGGGCTGACGCAACAGATGGTTCAGCACCGTGGTCTTGCCGCTGCCGAGAAAACCGGTCAGCACGGTGATCGGAATGAGCGGTTCACTGCTCATCGGTTTCGCTCATGGACCTTGCGACCCTCGAAGAAGGTCATCTGCACATTCGTCTCCGCGATCTGATCGGCGGGGATCTCGAACAGCAACTGATCGAGCACGATCAGATCGGCGGACTTGCCGACCTCGATCGATCCGGTGATGCCGCCGAGGCCTGCCGCCCGCGCGGCATCGATGGTGTAGATCTCGATCACGGTTGCCAGGTCGAGCGCCTGCTCGGGCCACAGCGCCTGGCCGGGAAAGTCGCCCGCCGGATTGCGCCGCGTCACCATGCCTTCGATGCCGTGCCAGGGATCGGGGTTCGGGATGACGGGCCAGTCCGAGCCGCCAGCCATCAGCGCGCCGGCCAGCTTCAGATCGCGGTTGGGCCAGAACCGCTCTGCCCGCTCCGGACCCATCGCCGCCTTGTGCGCCTCGAGGAAGATCGTCGGAAACCAGATGATCGGCGAGAGGTCGGCCGCAACACCGAGATCGGCGAAGCGCCGGATATCGTCGGGCGCGATGTAGCTCGCATGCGCGATGTGATGGATGAGTGCAGTCGGTCCGTTGAACGAGCGCACCACCTCGATCGCGTCGAGCGCCTGGGTCACGGCGGCATCACCGGCGCAATGGATCTTGGCTGCAAGGCCGAGCTTCTCGCATTTTCCAAGCCAGCGGATCAACTCCGGCACAGTCAGCATGGTGGTGCCACGAAAGCAGCAGCCGCGCACGGGATCTGTCAAATAGGGCTCGTGAAAAGCAGCCGTCTTGGCGCCGGGGACGCCATCGAGGAACATCTTGGCGTAGTCGGGCTTCACATGGGCGGAGCGATACTGGTCGCGCAACGCGAACAGTTCCTCGCCCGACGTACCGAACATGAAGCCAGGCTCCACGATGGGCATGGCGCAGACCGCCCACGCCGACAACTCGCCGCGGTCGTCGAGCCCTTTCAGCGCCGCCAGGATCGGCTGCATGCTCGCGGCGTCCACGAAGCCGGTGACGCCGAACGAGTTCAGCACGCCGATCGAGCGCGCAACAGCAGCGCGGTCCATCTCAGCCGTATAATGGCCCGCCTTCGCGAGCGCGCGCTCGATGATGCCGGACGCCGCTTCCACCATCAGCCCGGTCAGCCGGCCACTGTCGAGATCCCGGCCGATCTCGCCGTCGACGGGGTTTTCCGTCTCCTGGGTGAGACCTGCAATCCGCAACGCCTCGGCGCTGGCCCAGCGATTGTGATAGCTGTCGTCGCGCAGCAGCACGGGATGGCCGAGGCTCGCGGCGTTGAGCTCCGCTGCCGCGGCGTCGGTGTTGAGCCTCTGCAACAGGTCGTTGCCGAACTGTCCGCCGACGATCCAGCTTCCAGGCGCCGCCTTCTCCGCCGCGTCCCTCACCACAGCCGCAATCTGGCTGATCGAATGGCTCGACGGAAAGCGCAGCTCGTAGAGATCGGCCTGACCGCCCATCATGATGTGGTTGTGGATGTCGACGATGCCCGGCATGACCATGCGGCCTGCGAGATCCACTACCTCGGTGTCGTTACCGACGAAGGGTTCAACATCGGATTCCTCACCGACGGCGACGAAGCGCCCAGCCTTGACAGCCGCGCAGCTTGCCCAGGGACGGCCAGGATCGACGGTGTAGATCCTGCCGTTCCGGAACAACGTGTCGGCGCTGGTCTTGATCTCGCTCATTCCCCGATCCCGATTGCACCCTGAGCTTGTTCCGCGCTTCCGCCTCTCACAATCAGCCGTTTGGTTGATGACGCGACGAATCCCGCACCTGGCTCGTGCAGCGCCAACGGTTCGCGCATCAGCCCCACTGCCGTTCGACTGCAAAGCCCGTCTCGGGGAGTGTCGTTCCCCCATCGACCACAATGGTCTGTCCGGTGACATAGCCGGCCTGCTCGGAAGCGAGATAGAGCATCGCGTAGGCAACGTCGTCGGCGGTCCCGATCCGTCCCATTGGAATATGGCGAGCGACCCGCGACAGATTTTCGGGAGTGCTCAAGGTCCCTCGCCCGGGCTTCGCGATGAAGCCGGGCTCTACTGCGTTTGCGGTGACCCCGTCGCGCGCCAATTCGAAGGCTGTGCCTCGGATGAATGCGTTGATCGCTGCCTTTGCAGCCGAGTAGTGCGCGCCGCCGCCCATCGCCAGGCGCGACGAAATCGACGACGTCACGAGAATCCGCCCATATTGCTGCGTGCGCATGAACGGCACGGCCGCTTGGATGAGCCAGATGGCCGCGTTGAGGTTGATCGACAGGGCCTGATCGAGCTTGTCTTCGTCGAGTTCCTCGATTCCGGCCCAGGGGCAGCCGCCTGCGTTGTGCACGAGGATGTCGAGCCCGCCTAAACGGCCAGCCACGTCCTTCACGAGCTCGTGCAGACCGTCGCGATCAATTCGATCGAACCCCGCAGTGCTCACGGCGAGCCGGCGCCCGCTCAAATCAGCCGCGAGAGCATCGGCGACATCGCGCGAGCGATTGGCGATCACGACGTGCGCGCCCGCCTCCGCCAGCCGCGTCACGATCGCAGCACCGATGCCCCGGCCGCCGCCGGTCACGAGCGCAACGCGCCCCGTCAGATCGAACGGCTGGACCATGCTCAGATCACTCCTGCGTCTCCGGCCAGCCCGACGAAGCGCTCGAACACTTCCGCATGCCTGTCCACATCGGCCGACGAAGTCGCCGGGCATGTCAGCAGCATGCCGTGGAACGGCGTGATCAGGATGCCCTCGTTCATGTAGTAGGCATGCATCAACGTCTCGAGATCCGGCTGTCGCGCCGCGATCACGTCTGCGCCGTTGCGCGGCGGATCAGGCATGAACATGATCTCGATGCGGGCGCCGATCTGGGTCACATGCCAGGGCACCCCATGGCGGGAGATCGTGTCATGGGCGTATTTGGCAAGCCGTTCGGCGTGTTCGATCATCCGGTCATAGGCAGACGCCGTCAGCACGTCCTCCAAAACAGCACGCATCGCGGCGACCGCCAGCGCGCCGCCAGCCAGCGTGCCGCCGAAGCCAAGATGCGCCGATTGTCGGTGCCGGGGATTGACCGGCGGCACGATCTGCCACAGCCGTTCGGCGATGGCTTCGTCGAGCCCGAGAACGCCGGCTGGAATGCCGCCGGCGATCGCCTTGCCGGCGACGAGGATGTCCGGCTCAAGCCCGTGAAGCGCGGTGTAGCCGCCCGGTCCGCACGACAAGGTATGCGTCTCGTCGATGATCAACACCGTGCCGGCGCGCCGCGTCGCCTCACGCAGGGCGTGATGAAACCCGTCGGCGACCGGGATCATGCCGAAATTCGTCATCACCGGCTCGGTGAGGACGCAGGCTACATCGCCTGCGGCGAGCGCCGCTTCCATCGCCGCAACATCGTTGAATTCGACCACCTTCGCCACGGCGTCATAGGCGACTGCATTCGGGTGGATCATGTTGCGCAGACCGACCCGCCCGTCGCAAAGCTCGACATGCGCCTCGTCGACCCCGCCATGATAGCAGCCGGAGAACACCAGGACCTTGGCACGACCGGTGATCATGCGTGCGATCCGAATGGCCGCGCGGTTGGCATCGGTTGCCGAAGTCGTCAGCGTCCAGTAGCGATGACCGAAGCGGCGCGACAGCTCGGTGCCGATCCAAAGGCTGTCCTCGGTCGGCAACATCATCGTGGCGCCGCGCGCGATCTGCCGGGTGACCGCTCGCGTCACGGGTTCGGGCGCATGGCCACACATCGCCCCCGTGTCGCCAAGGCAGAAGTCGACATAGTCGTGGCCATCGATATCCCAGACATGGGAGCCCGTCGCCGCGTCCACATAGACGGGGAAGCCGCCAGCCCAACGTCGCATCCAGTGCGACGGTGCGCCATACAGGAAATGCCGCTGCCCCTCCCGCCACGCAGCCGCCGAGCGCGGATGCAGCTGCAGGAAGCGCGCCTGCTCCGCGTCGATCAGCCGGTCGAGCGCCAATTGACCTGGCGGATTCATAGCGAAATCCACGCGGTTTTCCGATCGGTGTATTCGTCCAGCGCGTGGAGCGACTTGTCGCGGCCGAAACCGGACTGCCTGAAACCTCCGAGGGGGACCGTCAGATCGGTGCCGCCATAGGTGTTGACATGCACAACGCCGGCATTGATCGCGCGCACCATCCGGTGCGCCGTCCGGAGCGATCCGGTCCAGACCGCGGCGGCGAGGCCGTAGGTGCTCGCATTGGCGAGCCGCACCGCGTCCTCTTCATCCTCGAACCACGTCACCGCGAGCACCGGGCCGAACACCTCCTCGCGCCACAGCTGCATGCCGGGATTCACACCGGCGAAGATCGCCGGAGCCATGTAGTAGCCGCCGCTGGCTTCGTGCAGCCGCTCACCGCCACACAGGCGCTCTCCGCCCTCCTCCTCCGCCGTCCGCACGACGTGGAGATTCCTGCTCAATTGAGCATCGCTATTGACCGCACCAATATCGGAACCGAGATCGAGCGGATCGCCGATCTTGAGCTTGGACGTGACCGCGAGCAGTTCGCTCATGAAGCGGTCATAGATTCCGGACTGCACCAGCAGCCGCGAGCCGGCCACGCAGACCTGACCGGAGTTGCGAAAAATGCCATTGACGGACACCCTGGCGGCCTGCTTGACGTCCACGACATCGTTGAAGACCACATTCGGCGACTTGCCGCCGAGCTCGAGATAGACCCGCTTCAGATTGGAGCGGGCCGAATACTCCAGCAGCCGTCGCCCGACCGGCCCCGATCCCGTGAACGCCAGCACGTCGACATCCATATGCATCGCCAGCGCCTCGCCGGCGGTGGCGCCTCGCCCGGTGACGACGTTCAGGACGCCGTCCGGCAAACCCGCCTCAGTCGCAAGCACAGCCAGACGCAACAACGTCAGCGACGCGGTCTCCGGCGGCTTCACCACCACGGAGTTCCCGGCAGCAAGCGCGGGCGCGATTTTCCACGCGCCGATCATCAACGGGAAATTCCACGGAACGATCACGCCGATTACGCCGAGCGGCTCGCGATGGATCAGACCGAGCACATCCCGGCTGGTCGGCGCGATCTCGCCATAGACCTTGTCGATGGCCTCCGCGTAATAGCGAATGGAGCCTGCTGCCGACAGCGGCTCCGCCTTGTAGGCCATGCCGATCTCGGTACCATTGTCGCGCACGCCGAGCACCGCAAGCTCGAGCGCATGGCTCTCGACGAGATCGGCGAACCGCAACAGCACCCTCTTGCGCTCCGCAGGCGCGACGCGCGACCATGCTCCGCTGTCATAGACTCGTCGGGCGGCCACCACCGCGCGGTCGATATCCGCGGCGTTGCCGTCGGCGATCGTCGTCAGCCGCCTGCCGTCGATCGGGGAGATCACGTCCAAAGACATGCCGGCTGAACTCTCGGCCGGGGCGCCGGCGATGAAGTGCCGTTGCGGAGAAACGGTCGCTGCGCGCAACGCGTCGATTTCGGATTGCAACATGAAGGAGCCCTGCGGAGAAACGGCCGGCCGATTGCCGCGCAGCCGGATCCGATCGTTCCTCATTCAGCCGGATGAGCCATTTCTCACAATCCACCGATAGGTGGATGTCATGCAACGCAGCAACTTCATAGGTTGCAGACAACACCCGCCTGCACACGACGACAGGTTGCGGCGCTTCTCGCATTCGGGACGACAATCCAAGACCATGACAAACAGATCACGCCCGCGCATCCTCCTGATCGGCACCGGCGACACCAAGGCAGATGAGCTTCTGTTCATGCAGCGCTGCATCGACGATGCGGGCGGCGAGGCCGTGATGATGGACATCAGCGTGCTCGGTGATCCTCCCTACGTGGCAGCGCACGACAAGAACGCCGTGGCTGCCGCTGCCGATACGACGATCGCTGCGGTGATCGCCAGCGGCGACGAGAATTCGTCGATGACTCTGATGGCGCGCGGCGCATCCCGCCTGACGCGACGATTGTGCGACGAAGGTGAGATCGACGCCATGATCGCGATCGGCGGCACCATGGGTACCGACCTCGCGCTCGACGTCGCGCTCGCGCTGCCGCTCGGCTTTCCCAAGCTGATCGTCTCGACCATCGCGTTCTCGCATCTGATCCCGCCGGAACGCATCGCCGCCGACCTGATGATGATCCTGTGGGCAGGCGGGCTCTACGGCCTCAACGGCACCTGCAAGGCGGTGCTGTCGCAAGCCTGCGGTGCCGTCGTCGGCGCAGCCCGCAGCGCCATCAGGCTGCGGCCCGACCGGCCGATCGTGGCGCTGACCTCGCTCGGCAAGAGCTGCCTGAGTTACATGGTCGAGTTGAAGCCTCAGCTCGAAGCGCGCGGCTATGAGGTCGTGGTCTTTCATACCACCGGCATGGGTGGCCGCGCGATGGAGTCGATCGCGGCGCATCGCGGATTTGCCGCGGTGCTCGACCTCAGCCTGCAGGAGGTCGCCAATCAGCTGATGGGCTCGGTGGTCAGTTCCGGGTCCGATCGGCTGACGAATGCGGGACGCAGTGGCATCCCGCAGATCGTGGCACCTGGCGCCATCGATATGGTGGATTTTCCCGCTTGGCTACCGGTACCGGCCGAGCTCGGCGACCGCCCATTCCACGCGCATAATCGCCTTCTCGCGTCCGCGACGTCGCGTCCCATCGACCGGCGCCGGATCGCGCGCGCGATCGCGGCAAAGCTCGCCGCAGTGAATGCGCCGATTGCCTTCGTGCTCCCGGCCGGGGGGATCCAGCAATGGGATCGGGACGGCGAGCCGCTGCATGATCCGGAGGGCCTCGACGCCTTCGTCACGGAAATGCGCGACGCCATACAGCCGCCCGTCGAGCTTCATGAAATCGATGACCACATCAACGACACGGGCTTTGTTGCCAAGGTGCTGACGATCTTCGATCGCTGGGTTGCCGGCGGCATCATCCCCGCGGGCGCGATCCACACGGAGCAGCGATGACCGCCGCCTCATCACGGGCACTGGTTCTGGATTTTGGCGGGGTGATCTCGAAGACCCTGTTCGAGACCCACGACGCGACGGAGGCCGCGCTCGGTCTGGCCAAGGGCACGCTGACGTGGCGCGGCCCGTTTGCTGAGGACAGCGATCCACTTTGGTCGGCCATGCAGCGCGGCGAGTTGTCCGAACGCGACTATTGGGCGACCCGCAGCCGCGAGGTCGGCCGGCTCGTCGGCGAGGACTGGCGGGACATGCAGACCTTCGTGCGCCGCGCGCGCGGCGCTGATCCGGCGCTGGTGATCCGTCCCGAAGCAGAGCGCGCGATTCGCATCGCGGGCCGCGCCGGCTGCAAGCTGGCCATTCTCTCCAACGAGCTCGACCTCTTCTACGGCGAGGACTTTCGGCGCAGGCTGCCGCTGCTCGCGCATTTCGACGTCATCATCGATGCGACGCATACAGGCATCCTGAAGCCTGATCACCGCGCCTACCTGGCGGTGTGCGACGCTCTGCAGCTCCCGCCGCAAGCGTGCGTCTTCGTCGACGACCAGCGGCGCAACATCGACGGCGCGATCGCCTGCGGCTTGTCGACCGTCTGGTTCGATGTGCGCCGCCCTGAAAAATCCTATAGTCAGGCCTTGCAAATGCTCGGCCTCGCCCTCGACTGACCTCCATCGGAGCACTCTATGCGCGACATCAACTTTCTCATCGAGAACAACGCCCGGCGCATCTGGCACCCGATGGCGCATCCGAAGGAGATGCAGGACCATCCGCCGCGCATCATCGCCAAGGGCGAGGGCATCCACGTGACCGACATCCATGGCAAGTCGGTGCTCGACGCCGTCGGCGGCCTGTGGAACGTGACGCTGGGCTACAGCTGCGACCCGATCAAGCAGGCGATCGCCGATCAACTCAGCGAGCTGCCGTATTATTCCGGATTCCGCGGCGTCTCGACGGGCCCGGCGATCGAGCTCGCCTACGAGCTGACCGAATGGTTCAAGCCCGAAGGCATGACCCGGACGTTCTTCACGTCCGGCGGCTCCGACTCCGTCGAGACCGCGCTGCGGCTTGCGCGGCAATACTGGAAGATCAAGGGCCAGCGCGACCGCACCAAGTTCCTGTCTCTCAAGAAGGGCTACCATGGCACGCATTTTGGCGGCGCGTCGGTCAACGGCAATGCCAATTTCCGCCGCAACTACGAGCCGCTGCTGCCGGGCGCACACCACATCCCCTCGCCCTGGACCTATCGTAATCCGTTCAACGAGATCGATCCAGCCAGGCTTGCGCAGCTCTGCGCCAACGCGCTGGTCGACGAAATCGAATTCCAGGGCGCCGACACCATCGCCGCCTTCATCATGGAGCCGGTGCTGGGCGCCGGCGGCGTGATCGTGCCGCATGACAGCTTCATGGGCCTCGTGCGCGAGATCTGCGACCGCACCGGAATCCTGCTGATCTCGGACGAGGTCGTCACCGGCTTCGGCCGCACCGGCGCATGGTCCGGTGCGCGGCTCTGGAACGTCAAGCCGGACATGATGACGATCGCAAAGGCCGTGACGTCAGGCTATTTCCCGCTGGGCGCCACCATGATCGGCGGCAAGATGGCCGAGGCCTTCGAGAGCGACGAGACCAGCTTCGGCTCGATCGGCCACGGCTACACCTATTCGGGTCATCCGGTGGGTTGCGCCGCGGGCATCGCCGCACTGGCCGAAACCAAAAGGCTGCAGCTCGATGCGAAGGCCGCAGCCTCGGGCATCGTGCTCAACGATGCGCTCGCCGCGCTGAAGCAGAAGCATGACATCGTCGGAGATGTCCGCGGCAAGGGACTGATGGCCGCGCTGGAGCTGGTGGCGGACCGCGCCACCAAAAAGGCTCTCGACAAGAAGATTGTCGGCAGAATCGCGGATGCGATCTACGACGCCGGCGTGATGGTGCGCGTCTCCGGCAGCAACATCATCCTTTCACCCCCTCTGATCATCACCGCCGACGATGCAAGGACGATCGCAGACGCCATCGATCACGGCCTCGCCAGCGCCTGAGCACGTGAGCGCGGCCGCGGGCTAGTTCGGCCGCGCCATCAGCGCCACGACGGCGGACCGCGTCTCCACGCCGAGCTTCTCGAAGATGTGGATCAGGTGCGTCTTCACGGTGGCCTGGCCGATCTTCAGACCTTCGCCGATTTCGCGATTGGTACGGCCACAGCACAGGAGTCGCACCACGTCCATCTCCCGACTGGTCAGACCATAACGTTGCCCGTCCTCGGACCCGGCCGGCCGGCCGACCAGGTTGAATTGAAGATACTGGTGAATCTTCTGGGCGATGACTTCCACGCCGTCTGGAATGCGCGCATCCTTGCTCCATCCGACGCTCATGCCGGCCACGATCTGGTCGTCGCGCCGGAAGAAGAAGTCCATCATATCGACGATACCGCACTGATCGACGAAGGCGCGGTAGCGCGCCATCTCGTCGGGCCGTCGGCTGGACATCGTTCTGCTGAGCCGCGCGACCACAAGCCCTCCCGCGTGACGCGGATGCTGCGGATCGAACTCGCCCATGCCCTCGACATACTGCCTGTGAAACGGCTCGGGAACGCCCGACAGAAGGAAGCGCTGGAGATTGTACCGTCCGTCGACCTCGTAAAACGCTGTCGACGATCCGTCCAACATGGACTGAGCGAAGTGCAAGGCTTCGCTGGTTGCCGCGTCCGTGCGGTCCTGACGCATCAGCATGGCCTCCCCTCCTCGATTTTACTCCATCCGGGACATCTGGCGTGTCCTCGCGCCGGCAACGCTGAGACAGGTACCGCGCTTAGTCAAGCAATTTCCGGACCACGTCGATCACTTCGTATCGGTCGAGTGAGACCATCTGGATCCTGACTTCAACCGATCGGTTGATTGACGGGCCAACAGTCGTGTTTTCCAGCAGTTTCACTCGTGTGCACGACGGTGAGCCTTCTCGCACAGACTGTCGGCGGCCAGAAAGATGATGCAGGTCGCACCTCTTCGAAGCGTCTTCTCAGCGATGCCTCAACCACCTCGGATTGCGGAGAATAGGCACTCGCCGTCGCAGTCGGCATGGAGCCAAACATGGTGGCCTGCGGCCGAGACAACCAAGACCCCCGCAACCGATAGCACCAGTTTCCGCCACAGTGAGCGGCACCAAGCCGAGATAAACGTCCGGGGCCAATCGGCGATTGAGCGCCTGCTCTGCCCGGCACGCCGTCTCACGCCGTTCGAGCGTCGAAAAATCGAGATAGGGAAACCGCACCGGTTTCTTCAGCTTGTAGACGCGGTCGCCGGCGAGGAAGACCCACGACATGTGGGTTTCGCGCGCGACCACGGCCGCGGGTGCAGAAAGGTAGCTCTGCGGGCGCTTGAGATGACCGACCTTTCGCGCGAGCACTGCTGCGTCGTCGACGACGTCGAATGGTTTATTCTGACGTTCGTGCATCACGGGATATCACAATCGGAACTCCCATTTGCTTGATATCGATCAATCGACGAACTTGCCCAGTTTATAGCATAACGCAAAATTGCGGAGGAGCGTGCATGCTGTTCCGAGATCGCACCGATGCCGGCCGCCGGCTTGCTGAAGCGTTGAACCGATACAAGAGCCGCCACCCGGTCATACTCGCATTGCCTCGCGGAGGCGTTCCGGTCGCGGCCGAGGTGGCCCGCGCGCTTGATGCGACCCTCGACTTGCTCCTGGTGCGCAAGATCGGCCTGCCGCTGCAGCCGGAACTGGCAATGGGCGCGGTTGCTGAAGGCGAACAGCCGATCATCATACGCAACCGCGATATCATCGAAGCCTCAGGCGTCAGCGAAAAGGAGTTTGACACGGTCTGCCGGAAGGAGCGCGGCGAGATCGATCGGCGCCGCGCGCGCTATCTCGGCGACCGGACGCGCGCCGACGTGACGGGACGCGTGACGATCATCGTTGATGACGGAATTGCGACCGGCGCGACAATACTCGCGGCCATCCGCGCCGTCGGCGCGCGTCGACCGAAGGAGCTCGTGCTCGCGGTCCCAGTCGCGGCACATGAGACCATCAATCGGCTACGGCCCGAGGTCGACACAATCGTCTGCCTGGACACCCCTCAGGAGCTTGGTGCGATCGGCTGCTTCTACCGTGACTTCCGCCAGGTCGATGATGACGAGGTCATCGCCGCGTTGAACAGATTTCCAGACAAGCACCCGCCACCCGCCTCGGAAGACGGCTAGGAGTGACGCATGTCGCTGTCGCCAACCGCGCTGCTGACAGACCTGTATCAACTCAGCATGGTCCAGGCCTATCTGGAGTCCGGCCAGACCGACATTGCGGTGTTCGAGTTCTTCGTCCGGAAACTGCCGGAGCCGCGCAACTTCCTCGTCGCAGCGGGCCTGGAGCAGGCGCTCGACTTTCTGGAGAACCTGCGGTTCTCCGAGGACGACATCGACTGGCTCGGTCGCAGCGGCAAGTTCAGCAGCGCGCTGATCGACTATCTCGACCGGTTCCGCTTCAGCGGCGACGTGCACGCTATCGCAGAGGGAACGCCGTTCTTCGCCAACGAGCCGATCCTACGGGTCACCGCTCCGATCGCGCAAGCGCAACTCGTCGAGACGCGGCTGATCAATATCCTGCATTTCCAGACATTGATCGCCTCAAAGGCTGCGCGCATGGCGTTGCTGGCGCCTGGGAAATTGCTGGTCGATTTCGGCCTGCGGCGGGCTCACGGCTCTGAAGCCGGACTGCTCGCGGCGCGGGCCAGTTATGTCGCCGGGTTCGCCGGGACGGCGACGCTGCTGGCGGAGAAGTCGTTCGGAATTCCGACCTATGGCACGATGGCGCATTCGTTCGTCCAGTCCTTCGATGATGAGGTCGCTGCGTTCGTGGCCTTTGCCCGCGCCCGTCCCGAGAACCTGACGCTGCTGATCGACACCTACGACACTGAGGCAGCCGCGCGAAAGCTGGTCGCGTTGGCGCCACGTCTCAAACAGGAAGGTGTCGCAGTGCGAGCCGTGCGGATCGACAGCGGCGATCTCGCAGCGCTTGCTCGAAGCGTCCGCGGTATCCTCGATGCAGGTGGCCTGACGGACGTCGGCATTTTTGTCAGCGGGGGTGTCGAGGACGAGACCCTCGTTGCATTCTCTCAAACCTCCGCACCAATCGATGGCATCGGCGTCGGTACGAGCCTTGTCACCTCGTCAGACGCTCCTGCGCTCGACTGTGCCTACAAGCTTCAGGAGTATGCCGGATTGCCACGGCGCAAACGATCCGTAGGCAAGGCGACTTGGCCAGGCCGCAAGCAGGTCTGGCGACATTACGACGGCCATGACCATCGCATGACCGGCGATATTCTGTCGACCGAGAGCGACAGGCACGATGGCGAACAATTGATTCACCGGGTCATGACGAATGGTCATCGGATCGCGCCACAGCTTTCGCTCAACGACATCCGGGCTCATGCAGCGCGGCAGCTCCAGCGGCTGCCGGTGGAGTTCACGAGGGCCGCTCGGTCGACGCCCTATCCGGTTCGGATAGCGCCGCCCTTGCAGCAGCTCGCTGCCGAGGTTGATCGCAGGATGGGCCTTCCGTCGTAGCGGCGGCAACAGCCTGCCGGCGCAACACCGCCGTCGATCTGGACCTCCTGACTGTCGCACGTGACGGTCGCGTCGCGGGAGAGCGTCTGATGAGGTACGATACGGTCGAAAGCTTGTTTGGTTTGCAGCTCGGCCGTCAATCGGACTCCGTTCGGCCGGACCTCGGCGAACATCACGGGCTCTCGAGGGCCAACGGTCATCTCATTTCGTTCTCGGACCTTGCTGCCCCCGAGCCGTCAAATACTGCTCAAACCAATGGGCGGCATGCGCGATCACCGCGTCCATTGCACCAAGCTCCGAAAACAAATGGGTCGCTCCGGGAATGATCTTAAGCGCCTTCGGCACTGCCAGCTGGGTCAGAGCTGCTTGATTCAGCTCGATCACGCTGAAGTCCGCGCCTCCGACGATGAGCAGCGTCGGGGACCGAACCATGGGCAGGGCATGACCCGCGAGGTCTGGGCGTCCTCCACGCGACACCACCGCCCGAACCCGCTCCGGCAGCCGCGCCGCGGTGACCAGGGCCGCCGCCGCGCCGGTGCTGGCGCCGAACAGCCCGACCGGAAGCGCAGCGATCGACGGTTCCTGCACCCCAAGCCACTGAACGACATTCACCAGCCGCTCCGCAAGCAACGAAATGTCGAAAACGTTAGCGCGGTCTGCCTCTTCGGTCGGCGTCAGCAGGTCAAACAACAGAGTCGCAAATGTCAGCTCGTTGAGCGCCCCCGCAACGGCCTGATTGCGTGGGCTTTGACGACTGGACCCGCTGCCGTGCGCGAAGATGATCAACCCGCGCGCGTGTTGAGGCACAGTGAGTGTTCCAACGAGATCCGCCGGCGGAATGGTGACCTCGGACGTCCCGGTGGACAGCCGACTGGTCATGACATGAGAGCCCCTGCACTGACCGTCATGACGAACTCCGCATGTCCCTGATCGACTCTGGCAGGTGATTCATCACTTTCTTGAACTCGCCGGGGTCGATCTTTTCCCAGAGCGTCTCGAACACGCCCCGGATCGCGGCCAGAGATTTGCAAGGAAACGCCGGCGGCAGCTCGCCTTCGACATGCTCCACGAACTCCTCGAGGTGCCGTTCTCTGGTCGGCGTCGCTGCCGGATGCCATCCTTCATAGTAGATGCCGCGCACCAGAATAGGGAGTTGGGCGGCGAACTTCACGGCCACCTCGGGCGGCAAGCGATCGCGCACGGCATGCAGCACGGCACGTAAGGCATTGTAGGCCTGCTGGCGATTGGTCAGCGCGAGCCCGTCCTGGACCGCCTTGAGCCAGACGCTTGTTTCCTGAACCGTGTGATCCAGCGTAGCCACGCCGATTGTGCTCATGAGGCCTCCTTCGCAACCGCCCCAAAAGGCAGCGGGCTATGACGCGCCGTCCGACGCCCCGGTCACCGCGCCGCGACCATGCCCTTGTTGTTGGAACGTCGCCAACGACACGGATATCCGAGCACGCGTGCACGGCGACCTGCTGCTGACCGCCGTGCAGGCGCCGTGAGCCGAACGGCATGCCTCTGTGACGCGATACTCGCGCAGAAGCCGCACGTCGATCATCGACACCTGCTGGTCACAGATCGTAGAGCAATACGGATTTACAGCAGTGGCAAGAACTCTGACCTGCAGCAGGGATTTCGGTTGGACAGGCAAGCGATGCATGCCGTCTAGTTCTGACCTCTCGATCGCGCCATGGCGGCTCTTGTCACCACGAATCGGCTGCCGCCAAGGCTCGTTCACTGATCGATTGAGGAATCGTCGCATGACCACAAACATCGGCAACATGATCACGCTGGACGGCCTCTTTTCAGATTGGTCCGCGTCCGAATCCCTCACGACGGCGGAAAACACTGTCGCAGGATATGCTGTCTACGGTGCGCTGATCACCGATCTGCAATTGGGCAACACCTATGTCATCGGCATAGAATCAACCAACTCGGCGGAGCCCGTGATCGCGTCCGGCACCTACATTTATCTCAATACCGATCAGAATACGTCGACAGGGTACAGCCCATTCGGAACGGTCGGCGCTGAATACTACGTCCAGTTCGCGCCCGATGCCACCGGCACAATTCAGCCCTACCTCTATTCAGTCATGTCCAACGGCACGCCGACCTTGCTCAACGGGGGCGCACCACTCAATTTTGGCTTATCCAGCACTGGCCAGAGCCTGGAGCTCGCGATTCCCCAATCGCTCCTTACCCCAGCCGCCGGCCCTGAGCCTCATGCGATCAACTTCGACGCATTGATTGACAACGGGGCCGCGGCTCTGCCCGGCGACTTCGCCAACAACCCGCAATATGTCATCCCCGATCAAGCCGCCGTCGTGCCGAAGACAATTGGCAACCTGATCACCCTCGATGGGCATTTCACTGATTGGCCGGCATCTGACGCGCTGATGACGCCGGGGAATACGGTGGCGGGATATCAGGTCTACGGCGCTCTCCTGAACGATGCGACACTTGGCAATACCTATGTCATTGGCATCAACGCGACCAGCACGACCGACGCGGTGATCGGGTCCAACACGTTCATCTACCTCAACACCGATCAGGCATCATCGACCGGTTACAGTCCTTTTGGCGCTGTCGGCGCTGAATATTACGTGCAGTTCACAGTCGGGTCGAGCGGCACGCTTCAACCCTATCTCTATTCCGTGACTTCGACGGGGGCGGCGTCGCTGCTGAACGGCGGCGCGCCGCTCACTTTTGCCACGTCCAGCGACGGCAAGAGCGTCGAACTCGCCATTCCGCAGGCGCTGCTGACACCTGCCGGCGGATCGGCCCCTCATACGATCAACTTCGACGCGCTGATCAACAACGGCGCGGCAGCACTGCCCGGCGATTTCGCCAGCAATACCCAATACACGATCACGGATCCATCGACACTGGTAACGGTCGACCACACGATCAAGAAGGTCGGCATCGTATATTCCGCGACGACAGCCGCGCTGTATTTTGGCGGCGGCCAAGCGGGACAGACGGCCTACGCCGATCTGTTCATGGCCGCTCAGCACCAGGCGGAAGCCGCAGGTGTCTCCTACGACCTTCTGACCGAAGCCGACCTCACCAACGTGGCCAAGCTCGCGCAATACAGCGCGCTCATCTTCCCGGACATGCAGAACGTCCAGAGCAGCCAGGTCGAAGCGATCTCGAACGCGCTGAGTCAGGTCGTTTACAGCTACCACGTGCCGCTCATCACGGCCGGCGACTTTCTGACCAATGACCAGACCGGCACAGCGCTTCCGGGAAATCCCTATATCTACATGCAGACCCTGCTCAACCTGACCCAGAGCGGCTACGGGACTGCGACCTACTCCGTCACGGCCGATCCGGCGGCGCTGGCCAGCCAGAACCCGGTGATGACCGGCTACGGGGCGACCGAGCTGATCGGCGGCGCCAGCGGACAGATCGCCGGAACGACCTCCGGATACTATACCAATTCCGGATACCTCACCTTTTCCGGCGTGACCCAGCCCGCCACAGTGCTGGCGGATATCAATCTACAGGGCGGCGCCACGCTGCCCGGCGTCGTCCAAACCGTGACGGGCGCCACCAATACCCACTTTGCGACGACAGCACTGCTTGGCGACAGCAATCTTCTGCAACATGCCATCCAGAACGCCGTCCTTGGCGCGACGCCAAGTCTTACGATTGACTTGACCCGAATGGCCGGCGTCGTCGCGTCACGCACTGATATGGATCAGTCTCAATTCCCATCCGATGTGTCCCCCGGCGCCGGTCAACAGGGGATCTACGATCAGCTGATTCCGCTGCTGCAGCAGTGGAAGCAGCAGTACAATTTTGTCGGCTCGTTCTATGTCAATGTCGGTGACACCGCCAATCCTGCCAATGGCAACACGACCGATTGGTCTATCTCCGCCCCCTACTACAAGGCAATCATCGCCCTCGGCAACGAAATCGGAAATCACTCCTATACCCACCTGATCAATCCGCCAACGATCGACGCCAACGGAAACCCTGTTCCCACAATCCTGGTGAACGGCGTCCCTGTCTCGCTATGGAACGAGAACACAAATTTTCTTTACGTGACTCCGCCGTCGAACGGCTCTGCGCCAAATTGGACTTTTTCCTATGAGTTCGGCCAGTCAAAGACCGTCGAGCAGCAGAACCTCGGCATAACGATCGCCGGCGCAGCCGTGCCCGGCGCGGGCGATACGTTCAGCACAGCCCAGCAGATCATGCAATATTACCAGAGCGTGGCAGGCGGCCTGACTGGCTATGTCAGCGGCGGCTGGACGGGCGTCGGCGCCGGCTATCCAAATGCCTTCGGCTATCTCAGCCCGACCGACACGGGATCGGTCTATATTGCGCCCAACATCACTTTTGATTTCACGGAGATCCAATTCCAAAACAAGACAGCGGCCCAGGCGCTTGCCGATTGGGAAGCACTGTTCAACCAGCTCTCCGCACACTCGCAGACGCCGATCATCGTCTGGCCCTGGCACGACTACGGTCCGACGGACTGGAACACCAATGGCACGGGCAGTCCTCCCGCATATACCACCCAGATGTTCAGCGATTTCATAGCCTATGCAGCCGCCGCGCGTTACGAGTTCGTGACGCAAGAAGATCTCGCAGCCCGCATCTCCGCCCAACAGAAGGCCCACTTGTCCGAGACGACGACCGGCAACGTCATCACGGCGACGATTACGCCTGATGCCAGCGCGCCTGATCTCGGTGCCATGGCACTCAACGTCACCAACGCCGCCACGGGCCAAGTCATCCAGAATGCTGGAAATTGGTACGCCTATGATACCCACAGTCTGTTTCTGCCTTATGGCGGCGGAACGTTCAACGTCACGCTCGGGACGACACAGGATGATGTGACACACATCGACCTGCTGCCGATGCGCGTCGATCTGAAGACCGTGTCGGGCGACGGATCGAATCTCAGCTTTTCGATGACGGGGGATGGCATCGTCGATGTGCATGTCAAGACACCGGGTCTCAATATTGTTTCCGTGCAGGGAGCTCCCGCGGCATCGCTCAACGGCACAGACCTGTCCCTCGCCTTCAACGACGGCCAGCTTGCGATTTCATCGAGCTCGCCGCAAGGCACGCCCGTGCTCCACAACGTCGCGATCGTCGAAGGCACGACCGCTGTCTTGTCGAGCGGGACGAACATTCTATTTGGCGGATCTGGCACAAATACGCTTAATCTCACGGGTCTCTTCGAGAACTACACAATCAAGCTGAATGCGGACAGTAGCAACACCCTGATTGATACGAGGGCCGGGACACCCGATGGCACCGATATCAGCTACAACTTCCAAGACTTCCGCTTCCTCGATCAATTGGTTCTGACCACCGCACAATTGAATGGAAACGGCGTCCTGCTCGGTACCGCGGGCTCCGACGTCCTGACCAGTGCTCTCACTGGCGCAGTCGTGCTCGGTCTGGCGGGCGCGGACAGCCTCATGGCCGGCGCCGCGAACCAGACGCTCGATGGCGGAACAGGCGCCAATACGCTGAACGACGCAGGCTTTGCCGGCGTGACGCTGATCGGCGACGGTGGCAATGACATCTTTATCGTCGGCAACGCAGCAACGGCGATCTTGGAAATGCCGAATACGGTCGCGGCAGCCATCTATACTGGCCTCTCGAGCCTTGTGATGCCCGCAAACATCGAGAAGTTCGTTTACACGGGGAAGACCGGAATCCAGATCATCGGCAACGCCCTCAACGACATCTTCAGCGGGTTTACCGGCGTCAGCACGGTAAGCGGGGGCGGAGGCACGGACACCATCGACTTCAGCGGAACTTTCAACCAATACAGCATCGTGAACAATGCGGACGGCAGTGTCACCTTCGTCGACAAGAGGGCAGGCTCTCCGGACGGTACGCTGACGGCGATTGCCGTTTCTTTCTTCGACTTCAGCGACGGCCTCGTATTGACCGCATCTCAACTCGCCACCACCGCCTTGACCATCAATGGAACGGCCGGCGCAGACGTTCTGACGACCTCGACACCGAGCGCACTCGTCCAGGGCCTTGGCGGCAACGACATGCTGACCGCCGGCGCCAATGGCCAGATCCTGGACGGCGGCGCCGGTGCCGATACTCTCAATGATAATGGCCTATTCGGGGTCACCCTGGTCGGCGGCGCCGGCAACGACACCTACATCGTCCACAGCGCAAGCACAATCGTGACCGAGCTGTCGAACAACGGAACCGACACGATTCAGACCACTTTGAACGACTACGCGCTCCCGACGAATGTCGAAAAGTTGGCCTTCGTCGGCGTCGGCAGCTTCACCTCGACGGCAACGGCGGCCGGAGAGACCTTGACCGGCGGCACCGGTCCCGACACGCTTGGCGACGGCAACTTCGGCAATGTCATCCTGCGCGGCAACGGCGGAGCCGACACCTTCTTGGTCAGCAGTGCGACCACCAGTGTCTCAGAAGTCGCCGGCAGCGCCAATGCGACGGTCCTGACCACGCTTCCGAGCTACACTCTGCCTGCCAACGTCCAGAACCTGACCTACACGGGAACCGGCAACTTCACCGGTTCGGGCAATGGCCTCGCCAATACCATCACCGGCGGCTCCGGCAACGACACGCTCACCGGCAATGGCGGCGCAGATACGCTGATCGGCGGGGCTGGCAACGACAAGTTGTCCGGTGGGGCCGGCCAGGACACGTTCGTCTTCGCGCCTGTCAGGCCGGCGACGACGAACGGCGTCTATAGCGCCGGCTTTGGCAATGATACCATCACGGATTTTATCGCCAACGCGAATAATACCAATCACGACATTCTTCAGCTGTCCGCGACAATGTTCGCAACGGGCACGACCGCGGCGTCGCTGCTCGCCGGCACCGCGCATAACATTTCGGGAGACGCGGTCACCGTCGCCCAGTCGGGCGCAAACACCGTCATCACCATCGATCCAACGGATTCGATCACGATGAGCAACGTGAGCCTCGCGACGCTGAAGCTGGGTGCCCTGGCCGATATTCACTTCGTGTGAAGACGGGAGATTACGTCCGTCCCTGGAACAACGACCTGCGGATCATCTGCCTTCTTGAGACGGAGCACGCTTTGCCTTACTCGCCGATCGTCAACAGTGCCACATCGCCCGCGACCCCGGGTGCCGCATTTGCAGGTTTTCGTGGCGCGATCCTGGGTGTCTCGGTGATTTCCGGCATCATCAACGTGCTAGCTCTGACAGGCTCGCTCTACATGCTCCAGGTCTATGATCGGGTGTTGTCGAGCCACAGCGTACCGACATTGATTGCGCTGTCGTTCCTCATGATCGTGCTCTATGCCTTTCACGGCACGTTGGACATGCTGCGTAGCCAAGCATCGAGCCACGCTGCGGCGCTCTTCGATCGGCGCATGGCACGCCCGGTGCATTTTGCGGTTCTCAACCTGCCTCTCCAAGGCGCGTCGCGGTCGCTTGCGCAACAACCCATGCGCGATGTCGACGCCATTCGACACTTCCTGGCCAATGGCGGACCCGTCGCCTTTCTCGATTTGCCATGGATGCCTGTCTATCTCGCCTTTGTCTTCGTGCTCCATCCTCTGCTTGGCTTGGTATGCCTCGCCGGCATGCTGATGCTGGTGATGCTGACGCTGCTCACGGAATGGCTGACACAGAAGGATGCCCTTGCGGCCACACGCGCCGACGCTGCCAGGCGCGGCATCGCGGACACCCAGGCACGAAGCGCTGAAGTGCTGAAGGCGATGGGTCTGGAGGACAGAGCCGCTCAACGGTTCGACGCAGCCAATCGCTCATATCTGGCCGTACAGACGCGCTCGAGCCAACTGATTGCAAGGCTGACGTCCGTGTCGCGCTTCATGCGGCTTACGCTGCAATCGGGCATGCTCGGACTCGGCGCATATCTCACGGTCCGCGGTGAAATTACGAGCGGCGCGATCATCGCAGCATCGATCACCACCTCACGAGCGCTGGCGCCGATCGAACAGGTCATCGCGCATTGGCGGCCGTTCCTCGCCGCTCGGCAAAGTCTCAGACGCCTATCCGAAACGCTCCGGAACCTGCCACTTCTGGATCCGCCGTTCGCGCTTCCCGCTCCAACACAAAGATTGTCCCTGGAGAATGCAACGCTCTGCGCTCCCGGCACCCAATGTCTCGTCCTGTCCAATATCAGCTTCGAGCTGCGCGCCGGACAGGCCTTGGCGATCATCGGCCCGAGCGCCGCCGGGAAATCATCGCTGGCTCGCGCCATCTGCGGCGTATGGCCGTTGAAGCAGGGCTGCATCCGCCTTGACGGTGCCGAGATCAATCACTGGTCTTCCAAGCAACTCGGACAGCATATCGGTTACCTGCCACAGGATGTCACGCTGTTCGACGGAACCATCGCAGACAATATCGGCCGCATGGAAGATGAAAAAGACAGCATGGCCATTATCGCCGCCGCGAAAGCGGCAGGCATCCACGACATGATTCTGCGCCTCCCAAACGGATATGAAACGGATGTCGGCCCTGACGGATCCGCCCTGTCGGCAGGGCAACGCCAACGCCTCGCGCTTGCGCGCGCGCTCTTCCGTGACCCATTTCTTGTCGTCCTGGACGAGCCGAACTCCAATCTCGATTCAGACGGTGAGGAAAGCCTGACGACGGCCATCCAAGGTATCCGAGATCGCCATGGCATTGCGGTCGTCGTCGCCCATCGATCAAGCGCGCTCAACGCCGTCGACCTCGTTGCCGTCATCAACGCCGGACAACTCACCGCTTTCGGTCCGAAGGAGGACGTTCTTAGAAAAGTGCTGCGTCAACCGCTTCGTACGGCTGTCGGCTGACGGCCAGCGGGAGGAATGAACGGATGCCTGCTTCAATTCTCGCTCTCAAACCAACGCCGCGACCAGCCAGCGCCGAAGCGGCCGTCGGGCCGGATATCGCCGAGATGTGGCGACCGATCCTGATCGGACTGTTCCTTTCCGCATCCATCGTCCTCACGATATTCATGTGGGGCAGCCTGGCGAAATTGTCCGGCGCCGTCGTTGCGCGCGGGATCGTGGTCTCGGCTGGAAGCAGCAAGAAAATTCAGCACGCCCAGGGCGGGACGATCCAACGGATCGAGGTGAGGAACGGGACTCGCGTCGTCACCGGCGATCTCCTGGTTCGGCTGGACGATACACAGCCACGCGCAACCCTCGGCATTGTCAACTCGCAATTGATCGAGCTGAACGGCCGTAAGCTCCGTCTGACCGCCGAACGCGACGGCCTCGACAATCTGTCGTTTCCGCCTGAGTTCTCCGCGGATGGACCCGCGGCGGCGAACGTTGCAAATGGTGAAACGCGCCTGTTTCAAGCCCGCCTCGCGGCCTTGCAAGGACAGCAAGCCCAGCTCCGAGAGCGGATCAAGCAGTATGACGAGGAACGCGCCGGCGTGACCAGGCAAAATGAAGCGAAAGGTCATGAGCTCGTCTTGATCCGCGAGGAACTCGATCGCGTCAACGATCTCTACGCGCGCAACCTCCTCCCGATCACGCGCGTCCTCAGTCTGCAACGAGATCAAACACGTATCGAAGGCGAAATCGGCACGCTCACCGCGCAAATCGCAAGGCTTGCTGGCCAGATGACCGAAGCGAATCTACAGATCATCGCTCTGAGCCAAAGCCGCCTGGCCGATTCGCAAAAGGAGTTGCGCGATATCGAAGGCCGCATTGCAGAGCTGATGGAGCGCAAGATCGCTGCGGAAGACCAGCTTCGGCATGTTGAACTGAGGTCGCCGATTGACGGTATCGTCAACGAAATGAGCGTCCACACCATAGGCGGGGTCGTGAATCCGGCAGAGCAGCTGATGCTGATCGTGCCGAGCGACGACACGCTCGAAGTGGAAGTCCGCATTCCCAGCTCCGACATCGAGCAACTCGAGACTGGCCAGACGAGCACGCTGCGCTTCACCGCCTTCAATCAACGGACCACCCCGGAGGTCGACGGTACGGTCACCCGCATCTCCCCCGACGCGAGTCGCGATAACGAAACCAATCAATTCTACTATACGGTTCGCATCCTACCAAACGCCGCCGATCTTGCAGCGCTCGGCAATCACAAATTGCTCCCGGGCATGCCAGTCGACGCGTTCATCCAGACTCCCTCCCGAAGCGCCCTCTCCTACCTGGTCAAGCCACTCGCAGATCAGCTTGGGCGAGCTTTTCGGGAGCGATGATTCTGCCCCCTGATCCGACGCTGATTAAAAAACGGCATATGCGGATGAAAACACGACTCGCTATACTGCTCTTCATTTATGCGGCTTGGGTCATCGGCTGCAGCAATGCCGCGGCACGGAACCCGCAGCTCGGCCCAGTCAAACGCCACCTTCTGGCGCTCTATGACGGTGGACAAGAGGGCGGCAACATCAATTTCACCAGGCTGCATCGCTTCGCAGAGCTGCCGCTCAATCACGATGGCTTCGTACTCGACTTCCGTGACGTCCGTGACAAGCTGCCTGATGCCGCCGATCTCGACCAATACCGCGCGGTCCTGACGTGGTTCGCCGGCCCGGTCCAGAATCCCGATCACTATCTGACATGGGCTGATCAGGTCGTACGAAGAGACATCCGTTTCATCATACTCGGCGACATCGGTGTTGCAGTCGGGCCCGACAATATCGCGGTCGTCAACCGACTGCTCGCGCTGGCTGGTCTGCGTCATACCGGTACATTCGTATCGCCAACTCTTGGGACCCGTATCGTCGACAAAGACCCGGAGCTCCTGGAGTTCGAATGCCATCTCGATCCAGTTCTCCCGGATTTTCCAGTGCTCGAACCAACCGGCGCAGATACACGCATCGGTCTGACGCTCCAACTGCCAGCATTTGAATCCGGCCGCACAACAGTACCCGTCGCCATCGGGGCACGCGGCGGCTATGCCGCCTTGAACTACGAGTTCTGTCATCCGACACAGCCATTTTATCACGGACGCTGGCTCATCAACCCGATGACCTTCTTTCGTGCAGCGCTCGGCTCTCACGGCGAGCCAGTCCCCGACACGACCACGGTTTCCGGCCGTCGGATCTATTTCAACCTGTTTGGCTCAGAGGGCTGGAACCGGCCGAGCACGATCGAGCACTTTCGCGATGAGGGCGCGACCGCCGCCCGCGTTGTTCTGCACGAACTCATCGGCGCCTTTGCCGACCTGCCGACGACGATCGATCTGCCCGATGACGCGTTTCCAAAGTCCGGTCGGAGCGCTGTTGAGGCGAGACGGATCGCGCAGGACATCCTTGCGACACCCAGCGTTCGAAACTCCCGGCGTCACTTCGAGGCGCCACGGTCACGATTCGACGCTGAATACCCCTCGATCTCCAACCTGTCGCCGCTGGTCAGCGCCAGCCCCCGCAGCCCGGCCCAGCGCGTTGTCAATACGGCTCTGAACGCAGGGATCATCTTTGATGCCGGAGGCGCCACGAACGAGGGGGATCTCGCCGGGCTCGAGCAGACCTTCGCCAGGACGGAAGGTCCGCCGCGGCTGACACCCTTCAATTTGAATTATCAAGCTCATGTCGGAGAACGGGCGGATCTCCTTCAAAGCGTACGCCGGATCCTGCAGATCGCAAACACGGCCGCGCTGGCTCCCATCTCCGCCGATCGTTATGCAGCCATCGTCGACGGATTTTTCAGCGCACGCATCGAGAGAGTCGGCAGCGGATCGTGGCGTATTGGCAACCGCGGTGCCCTGCAGACGATCCGCTTCGATGACGCCGACGGCATGAGCGCGTCGATCGCTAGCAGTGTCGGCGTTATTGGACAACGGCGCGTGGGACACGCGCTCTACGTCGCACTCGACGAGGACGTCGAAACGGCCGTCATCGTCATGACCTACTCGAAAGCGACGTTGCCAGGGACCTTGGCCCTGGACGATAGTCGATGGCAGATTCGACATGTAACGAGAGGTCCTTGCGCGACGCGCTTCGAGGCACAGGGTTTCGGTCCCGGCACGTTCTCCTGGTCTGGCGCGAGCGCCCGAGGCTATCTGATCAGCGTGACGCAATCTGACCACGAGCTCTGGCGCGACAACGCTGAGGCCGACGCCGCCGGGCAACTCCGCTTCGCAGTACCGACTACTGCCGTTGATCCCGTCACGATCCATATCGTCTGTCGTGGTTCCGAGAGCGATTAGCTCGCGCGGCCTCAAATGAGCGCGCCGGCTCACTGTCATGCTCGGACGCCGTGCTCGTACTGCACTGATCGACGTCAGAGTTTTTGCTTCGCCTCGATCGCCGTGAATTCGTATTGTTACGTTCGGGATGGCCATAGACGTCGCAGCTCTTCTCCAACGTCTGCCAAGCCCCCGGCATCAGATCGTTTGCGATGGTGTCGCGATCTTCAGCAGTTCGCAGGAGCATGATCATGAACAAGCACATCTTGCTACCCGAGCACAGCCCCAGCGGTCACTCCGAGCGTCTTGCAATTCCGAACGCGCCGCTCGTGAGGCAGGCCGTCATCATGGCCGGCGGCAAGGGAACCCGGCTGCATCCTTACTCTGCTCTTTTTCCGAAGCCTCTGATGCCCCTTGGCGACATGCCGATACTTGAACTGCTGCTGCGGCGAATGAAATCGGACGGCGTGGAAGAAGTGATCATCGCCGTCAACCATCTTCGACATTTGATCGAAGCCTACTTTGGCGACGGCGCGTCGATCGGGCTGAAGCTTCGCTATAGCAACGAAAGCAAGCCGCTCGGAACTGCAGGCGCGCTCGGCAATATGCTCGACCTGCTGGATGAGACCTTCTTTCTGGCCAACGGCGATCTTCTGACCACTATGGATCTCGGCAGGATGGCGTTCAACCATGTGACCGAGAAGGCAGATGCGTCGATTGGTGTCTTCGAGCGAGAGAACAAGATCGATTTCGGCCTGATCGAATTCGATAACCAGCACCGGTTGAGCGCCTATCGCGAGAAGCCGACCAGCAAGTATTTTGTCAGCATGGGCGTCTATATTCTCGATCGCGCCGCCATCCGGCCGCATGTATCGAACGTCGACTATCTCGATATGCCCACGCTGCTTCTCAAGATTCACGCTGCGAACGGCACCGTTGTATGCTTCGAAGATGATTGTGTCTGGCTCGATATCGGTCGTCCGGACGACTTTGCGTTGGCTCAGCAGATGTTCGAGCGGGATCGTGACGCCTTTCTCGGTCATGCATAGCGCGCTGCCGTCATGCATCGCGCGATTGTGACCGGCGGCTCCGGTTTCATCGGCAGACACCTCGTGCGGGCGCTTCGTCGTCGCGGCGTTGATGTCTATACGATCGGCCGCCAGCTAGGACTTGACGGCAAGCACATCGTTCTGGGTGGCGACGATTGGAATGCCGACGCGCTTGCTGGCATTCTAAGGACCGTGGATCCCGAATGCATTTTCCATCTGGCAGGTACCGCAGTTGGGCCTGGTGAGGAACTGACAAGGGTCAATCTAGGAATGACCGAGGCTCTGCTCGACGCCCTGGCGTCGGTTCACTTGCGCCCAGTGCTGGTGATTGCGGGAAGCGCAGCCGAGTATGGCTCTGCCATCCGCAATGGAGAGCCGATCGAGGAGTCGACGCCATGCGCGCCATGCTCCGACTATGGCATGAGCAAGTACGCGCAGACCCACGCCGCGTTGCGCTATGCCGACAAAACCGGAAATCCCGTTCTCGTTGCTCGCATCTTCAACGCGCTCGGGCCGGACATGCCCTCTCATCTCGCGATCGGTGACTTCGCGAAACAGCTCGCGTCCATGCCGCGAGGCGGAGGAACATTGAAGGTCGGCAATCTCGATGTGAGACGAGACATGATCGACGTCGAGCATGTGGCTACCCTGCTTTGTCGATTGGCCGATCATCCGGCCGCACGCGGCATCGTGAATGTGTGCAGCGGCCAGGCTCCCATACTGCGTGCTCTGGTCGAGATGATCATGGTCAATTTCGGCGAGCCGATCTGGGTCGAGCTCGACAGCGCCCGTCTCAGAGAGAAGGAGTTGAGGACTATCGTCGGAAGCACCAAGCTCCTCTCGGATCTCGGATGTGCGCCACCCAAGACGGATTTTCCTGCGCTGATGTCACGCATTGCCGAGGCGGCCCGGTGCCAATCACGTATCAGCCACATCCGATGATCTTACGTCTGAACAGGCGGAGATGCATCATCGGCGCGAGCTGGGTTTCGGCGACTGCAATCGGTCTGGGCTCACTTTCGAAACCGGCAGCAAGCAGGCAAGAGATGGGCCCGGTTCGATGGCTCGCGTTCTATGGGGAGATCGCCGACGACATGGCGTTTGATGGCTATCAGATCGTCATCTTGGACCGTGGGTATCGCGGCTCCATCACGAATATCGGCGCGTCCGGCGCTCGCGTCTGCAGTTATCTGAGCCTTTGCGAAATCAGGACCGGAGACCCTCTGTTTTCTGCTCTTCACGCGTCAGCGCTGCTCGAGCCGAACCCGGACTGGCCTGGAACGCGTCGGGTCGATGTCAGACATTCGTCCTGGCGCGCCTTCATTCTCGATACAGCCATCCCTTCTATCGAGGCCGCCGGCTTTGACGGTCTGATGCTCGACACCCTGGATACCGCGACATATCTCGAAGCAACCGACGCTGAGCGCTACCGGGGAATGCGGGCGGCGGCAATCGCGCTCGTCGACGCGATCCGCGACGGGCATCCGAACATGACCCTAATCATGAACCGCGGCTATGACTTGCTCGCCGACCTCGCGCCAAGGATTGACGCAGTGATCGTGGAGAGCCTGCTGACGGTGCCGGACGGACAGGGACACTTCGTACTCGCAGATCCCGACGCCGTTGCACTTGAGAGGGCGTTGCTCGCGCCAGCGGTAAGACGCCGGCCGCCGCTGCCCATTCTCAGCCTCGACTACTGGGATCCCGGCGACCGCAAGATGATCGCTGAGCTGTACCGGCGTGAACGGGCGTTCGGTCACCATCCCTATGTCGCGACCCGCCTGCTCGACAGCATCGTTCCCGAACCCCGCTGAACCCCTTCCCATACTCACCATTGCGAGTGCATTTGGCGACTGCACTGCGCTCGTTTCACTGATTTGCGTCAGAGGTCTGCATTGGCGTTCCTGGCTCGCGGCCGCTAGCTTCAAAATGGAACCCAGGCACTCCTGAGACGCGCGATGATCGCCAACACCCGCGTCCAGGCTCACCGAGGACTTGCGTGATGACGACGGATTGCGTCACGGACGGAGCTGCCTCGTCGCAAATCGTTCGGCCGATCGACGCACCAGCGGAGCCAGATTTCGCACTGCTCCAATCACTGTCGCTGGCGAACTGGCCGAAATTCACACTGGAGACCTCGGTCCTTCTCGCGGCAACTGCCATTCTGACCTTCTGGCTTCCTAACCTTTCCGGGATCCCTGGCCTGCCGCAACCGTACTGGATCCCCGTGCTGCTCATATCCAGCCAGTATGGCGTGTTCGGTGCCACGATCGCTGCCTCGGCGGCATCTCTGCTCTATCTCCTCGAGCTCCCAGCGGGATCTGCGGCACAAGACCTCTACGTCTATGCCAGCGCGGCCGCGCTTCAGCCGACACTCTGGCTCACGACCGCCCTGGTGCTCGGCGGACTGCGCAGCCTCCAGATCCATCAAGCGAGTGAGCTCGCGAACGAGCTGTCCCTGTTCGAGCAACGCGCCAACGATCTCGCCGATGGGCTCGAGAATGCTCTCAAAGAGATTACCGCTTTGGAGCGGCGCATCGCCACCGACGCTGCGACTGTCGCGACCTTCACGGAGGCTCTGTCCCGGATTGATCTGAGCAGCAGGGCGAGTGCGGCGGTCAGCCTGGGTGACCTGTTCAGGACTGCGACCGGCGCACAGGATTTCACGGTCTTTGTCCAGAGTGACGGACACCTGCGGCCGGTTCTGGCAATCGAGAACGACATGCGGCGGCCTCTAACGTCGGTAGCGCCATTAGATGGCGGCGGTGAGCCAAGCGAAGACCCAGTGGCACCGCCCATTGGGCAGCGTACGCTGGTGCTGCGCTCCAACGCGACCGATCGCCATCCCCCGATTGCTGCGATCCGTTACCTCGTTCCGCCAGACGCATCCAACGATCAACGGCTCGATCGTCGCCTGGACGATCTGAAACGCGCCTTTTCGACCATCCTGTCCAAGGTTCACGAGCAACAGGCCTAGGATTCGACAATGGGTTCTGCTCAATCCTTGAAATCACTTGCTTACGAAGCGGACCAGGGGCGCGATAGACGCGTCGTTGACGCGCCCGAGATCGATCGCGACGACCTTCTCTCGCGCCACCTTGTGAGCTTTGCGGCGGTCCTTGTTGGCTGGCAGCTCACACTCCTCACAGCCCTGCTCGCCGGCCTCATCGCATTCAGTCAATATCTCGCTAGCCACCTGCTCAGTTGCATCCTGCTCGCCGTCTCGGTGTTCAAGTGCTTCGGTCCGATCCGTCACGAGCGCTACGTCGCTCTTCAAATGATCGCCTGGTCCACGTTTGTTGGCGCCGGGGGAGCCGTGGTGGCCATCGCTCTGGCGTTGCGGTTGACCCCGCCCGTATCTCGACGAGAGTCCGCGGACCTGGCCGACGCTACGAAGGATCGCCGGGACATCACGCTAGCAGAGCGATTGCAGAGCGCGCTCCACAACCACCGTGTTCGGATCGACGGCGCCCGGAACGTCCGCCCCTTGATGGACGTCATGATCGATGGCTCCCGCTCGGACAAGCTGGAGGCACTCGCCGTCGCGTTCAGGACGTACGATGCCAGCTTGGCGCGGCTGCTCAGGCGGGCTTTGGAGGATCCTGACGCATCCGTCCGGGTGCTCGCCGCCACGGTCATCGCAAGGCTCAACGCCCTGTTCAGTCGGAGGATCGGCGAACGCCAAGCGAACAGCGCGAGCGAGACGACTGACGCCAAAGTCTTTCTGCAGCTCGCTGACGCCCGGCTGGCTTATGCGGCGAGCGGGCTGCTCGAGCCCGCGCAGGCCAGGGTCGAAGCCGACGCAGCCATGATGGCCCTTCTACGCGCCAGGGAGATCAATCCGCTGGAACCAGGCCTCGTCGAGCTGGACCGCGCGACCGTCCGATGGCGTCGCGAGCCGCCTGACAGCGATCGCACGCCCGCCACCACGACCGATTGCCGGAGCAATTAGATGTCGAACGACGCGGACATCTGCATGATTGTGGAGGGGGGTTACCCCTACGTCGTCGGCGGTGTCGCATCATGGGCCGATGCGTTCATGCGCGCCTCCTCTCAGCTCCGGTTCCACATCATTGCGATCGGCGTCTCAAGCCAAACCCGCCGCCAAAGCTACGACTTCCCGCCGAACGTGGTCGGACTCACCGACATCATTCTGGATGCCTGTCCTGCCGGACGGCTTCCATCGCGGCAGGACCACGAAGCCATCGAGCAGCTTCTTCACCTGTTGCACTCCTCAATGATCACGGGAGATGGCACCATCTTCAGGCAGCTCATCTCGCAACTTCTCGCGACCGGCTTCAGCCAAGCTGCACTCCTGGACTCGCGGGCGGGTTGGCTCGCGATCGAGGCTGCTTACGCCAAGCTCCTGCCCAGCAGCCCATTGCTGGACTTCTTCTGGTCTTGGCGCTTCCTGTTGCGTAGCGTGCTGGCCATCGCGACGACCCGATTGCCGAGCGTCGACGTCTTCCATGCCTCGGCGACGGGATTCTCGGGCCTTGTCGGCAGCTTCGCCAAGATTTCGACCGGACGCCCGCTGCTTCTGACCGAACACGGAATCTATACCAACGAACGCCGCATCGATCTCGCCGTCTCGGAATGGCTGTTCGACTCCGGCGCAAGCGGGTTCGGGATCCCCACCCACCCGACCGAGCTCCGCGCGATCTGGCTCAACGCCTTCCAATGCATTTCACGTATCAGCTACGCAACCGCCGATGTCGTGACCACACAATATCGTGCCAACCAGCTGCTCCAGAACCTCGAAGGCGCCCCCGAACCGAAGCTCCGTATCATTCCCAACGGTATCGACGCTGACGCCTTCTCGGCCCTCGCCCGTAGCACGGCCTCACGCCGCCCGACCGTGCTGATGATCGGACGCATCGTTCCGATCAAGGACATCCGTACCTTCATCATGTCGATCGCGCTCTTGAAGGACCTCGTGCCGGACGTGCTCGGCATCATCATCGGTCCCGAGGGCGAGGATCCGGCCTATGCAGCCGGATGCCGTCAGCTCGTTGAGCAGCTCGGCGTGTCGTCATCAGTCGATTTCCTGGGTCGGGTCCCGGACGTCCGGACCTATCTTCTATCGGCCGACGTGCTCGCCTTGTCGAGCATCAGCGAAGCGCAGCCGATTGCAGTCCTGGAAGCTGCGGCTACCGGACTGCCCGTGGTTTCGACCGACGTCGGATCCTGCCGCGAGATCATCGAGGGATTCGAGGATGATCCGGTCAAGGGCGCTGGTGGGCTCGTCGTCGCCCCATGCAATCCCGGCGCAATGGCTGCGGCGCTCGCAACCATCCTGAATGACGACGACCTGCGTGCTGCGATGGGTCAGGTGATGCGAAAACGTACCGCGACTTACTACCACAAAGATCGCGTCAAAGTCCTCTACGAGGAGCTCTACACCAAGCTCGTCTCCAATACGTCTGGTGCGCACGCATGATAAACAGCAACGCGACCATTTCGGACCTGACACGGCGCGGCACCCTTGCCGCCATATTCGGCGCCTATTCCTATGCAGCGATGATCGTTGCGGGGCCGTGGCTCTTTACCGTCCTCGGGCTTTCGTTCCTGAGCGCGACCGCCTGCGACGGAACATGCTTGGATTTAACGATATTCCGTTCAGTCGTCATCTACAACTCGATGTTCTCCTTGATCATAACTAGCCCCCTCGCGTTCTTCGCCGGCCGCTATACATCTCGTCAGATCTATCGAGGCTCCGAAGATCACGTCTACTATGTACTGGTGCTTTCACTCGCCATCTTTCTCGCCGTTGTCCTACTGCTGGTCGTTTCATTCTATGTTTTCGGAACCACGCTCGAGGCGATCGAGTCGTTGGCGAGCATACACACCCTCTTCCTGATCGGCTGCGCCTGGCTGCTTATTCCTTTCCTTGGCGCCATCCGCGCTCACAACCAGATCATCTTCGCCTTCGGCGCTGGCAGCCTGGCAATACTCCTGTTCAGCCATATCCCGGTTGACACCACGGTTACGTCTCTTCTGCTGTCGTTCAATGGCGGCTTTACAATCATCGATCTGATCATGATGTGTGTCATCGTCCGCAGATTCGGCTGCGCAATCGTCGTGGACCGCGACCTGATCGGCGAACTTCGCGAGGTCTGGGAACTGCCACTTGCCGGCTTCGCTTACGCGCTCGGTCTGTGGATTGACAAGATTGTCATGTGGCACCTCGCCCCCTCCGACAGTCTCGCCGTCGCCGGGCTGTTCCAGACGATGCCGAGCTACGATACTGCGATGTTCTGGTCGCAATTGTCGTCGATACCGGTCATTGCGATCTTCGTCGTCCATGTAGAAACCCGTTTTTCCGCCCGCCTGTCGGCATTCCACCGAGCAATGCAGGCGCGCGCGAGCTTGACCGATCTGAAGGACCTCGTCAGCGACGCGACGAGCCTTGTGCTCTCAAGCATTGTCGCTCTGTTTGGAACATTCACGATTGTCGCAGCCATGATGATTCTTGCATCCGTGGCATTCATGCCTCAGCTCGGCTTGCGTCCCGCTTATATGAGCATCCTGCGGATCTCTCTCTGCGCGATGGCGTTCTACTCAAGCGCAATTCTCTGCTTCAATTTCCTGCTGCTGATGGACTTGCGTCGTCCTGCCCTTCGGATCGTATTTACGTTTCTTGTTCTCAATGGCGCGCTGACACTGGCGTTTCTGCCACTCGGCCCCGCGTTCTACGGCTACGGCAGTCTCTTTGCGTCAGCCGCCAGCCTGCTCGTCGGCTTTCGTCTCCTGATGAAGGAGCTGCCCTGGATTCATTTTCACGCGTTCATCACGAACAACAGCTCGCTTTGACCTGGTCGTGGACTCGCTGATGCACTGACGTTTCGTTCATCTCAACCCTGGGAATTTTGACATGCTGACGAACAGAAGGGTCGCGGTAACCGGAGCTGCCGGCTTCATCGGAAGCCATCTCGTGGATGCGCTGATCGACGCCGGCGCGAACGTAACGGCGATTGTTCGCTATAATTCTGCGTCCTCGATCGGCAATCTTGCCTTCCTGGAGCCAGCTCACCTCGATGCAGTCAATGTCGTGAGCGGAAACGTCGAGGACAGCGACTTCGTTTACCGCGCCCTAAAAGACGCGGAGATTGTCTTCCATCTCGCCGCGCTCATCGCCATTCCGTATTCTTATGACGCGCCACGGAGCTATCTGCGTACGAATGTCGAGGGGACATTGAATGTCCTCGAAGCGGCGCGACGGTACGGCAACCTGGTTATCCACACTAGTACGTCCGAGGTCTATGGGACCGCCCTCTCCACGCCGATCAGCGAGAGCCACCCGCTGCAGGGTCAATCGCCATATTCCGCTTCCAAGATCGCGGCAGACAAGCTCGCTGAAAGTTATCATCGATCGTTCGGTACAAGCGTCGTGACCGTACGCCCTTTCAATACATTTGGGCCTCGCCAGAGTGCTCGGGCATTCATCCCGACGATCATCTCGCAAGCCATCGATTGCCGAAAAATTCGCCTAGGCTCGCTGACACCTGAGCGCGACATGACTTACGTGAGCGACACGGTTGCAGGCTTCTTGGCAGCCGCGACCACTCCCGGACTCGATGGCCAAACGATTAACCTTGGCACTGGCGCGACCCATCCGGTCGGCTGGTTCGCCGATCGCATTCTCACTTTGATGGGCGTCCAAAAGCCTATCGTAACTGACGATCAACGGCTACGCCCTGCCCGCAGCGAGGTCATGAAGTTGGTTTCGGACAACTCGCTCGCGCGACGCGCGATGGGCTGGTCGCCCACCATCTCGCTCGATACTGGCCTGAGACAGACAATCGATTTCGTGCGGCAGCATTCTGCCTGCTACCGTACCGACAGATACGTCAAATAGAACGTCTTTCGGTGTCACGACCGCGATACTGAGGGGAAGCCTCCCTATGACGACACCCTCCAGGTTTGTCATCGTGTTGGTCCTGCTCCTGGGTCTCATGTCGGCCGCGGCATTTCAACGCCAGCCGGAGCAGATATCGACGCTGGCGGCGGATGGGCGCTACCAGACGGCGATCCGCCTCCTCAACCAACAATTGGCAAAACGCCCCCACGACGCCAGCCTGCTGGCGGCGCTTGCTCGCTCCCATACCGCACTTGGCGAATATGATCAGGCCATTTCGTTGTACGACCAGTATCTCGCCGCTCGGCCGGACGACCTCGTCGCGCTGCAGAAGCAGTACAGGCTGTTGATCGAGACTGGTCTTGTCGATCGCTATTTCACGGTGTTGGCCCATGCTGTCGAGATACACCCCAGCCCTGACAAGCTCGCTCGGTTGATTGCTCTCTATCGTCTGCATGGACGGACAGCGGACGAGCTGAAGATCCTGACGACCTATGCGAAACGCGGACTTCTCCAGACCGATCAATTGGAGCGGTTGGGCGCTCTTTTGGCAAGCGAAAGCGATTGGCGCGGAGCGCAGCAATGGCTCGCTGCAGCCGAAAGCATGTCGGCATCGAGCAGCAGTACAGGACGCCTGCTTCTCCTGGAGGTTCTCCTGCAGAATGGTGAACGCGACCGCGCGCTTCGCTATGCACGCCAATGGATGGTTGCATGGCGAGATCCATTTTTGTCAGGAAAGTTGATCCTGCGGATGGCAAAGGCCGGGTTGACCGGCGCAGCCACCGAGCTGGCATCGGAGTGGGAAAACCTGATGCCGGCGACGACATTCGACTTGGCGGGTCTGTTCATCAGTCGAGGTCATTCGGAACTCGCCCGGGTCATGCTCGCACGCTGGGCCGATCGTGTGGAGCATCCAAGCCAGACGCAGCTCCATGCGTTCGTGCTTGTTTCCGCCAGGCTCGATGCATCCTCGATCGTGGTCAAGACATTCCTGCGGCTTCTGCACGATGGTTCCAATCGCGCCGCCTTGGCACGTCTTGCCGAAGACACGGCGGATACGTTTGGGACGCAGGCCGTGGCCGCCATACGCCCGTTCGTCTCGACCGAGATGCTGCTTGCCCGTCCGCTGTTTGCCGCCAAGCTGTCTCTGTCCGAGGGAAATCGTGAGACCGCGCGCCGGTTTCTGAACTTGTGCGATCCGAACGATCTGACGCCCGAAGGGCGCGAGAAGTGGCTCGGACTTCTGCAACAAATCGACACGCCAGCAGACGCGGTCGATCGGCTGCTGTCCCTCTGGCAAGTCCGACGCCTGCCAATCGACCTCGCCCCAGAACTCGCCAAGCAAGCCTTGGTCCTCGGCCGTCCCGATCTGCACGATGCGGTATGGCGATCGCTCGAACGTTGAGCTTCTCGTCTGATGCATGTCAGGGATTATCGTTGGCGTCCCCGACTGGCCGGTCGTATCAAGATGGGTCTGAGCACGTACGCAAATCGGACGCCGGCCCTGCTTCATCACATTGGTTCTGGGGAGATGTTTCAATGCGCATCAGACTCACTCAAGCCGCCGCGGTCGCAGCCATTGTGACGATCACAAGCACGCCCCTCGGGCCCGTCCGTGGCCAGGCACTCTCCGCAGCCGCCTCCGTAAGGGCCGAACCAGCGCCCGAGCCCGCCCCATCTCATGGACCAACGATCGGCGTCGACGACAAGCTCAAGATCTCGTTTTTCGAATCAGTCGAGCTCGGAAGCCGCAAGGCGGACGACCGTGCTCCGGCGATGAGCACACTACGGACCTTCTATCAGCGCATGGATTTGAGTGGAGAGTATCAGGTCGATCAAGACGGCTCCATTGCAATTCCGCTCCTTGGCAAATTCCGACTTGCCGGTCGCACACTCGACGAGGTCCGTAACGATTTGATCGCCACCTTCGCGACGGCCTTCACGGCGCGGACCGCCGACGTCAGCCTTGCCATCATCGACCGGCCACCGATCTATGTGGTCGGACCGGTCAAGGCCCCCGGCGCCTACAAGTATGTCCCCGGCATGATCGTCTTGCAGGCCGTTGCGCTCGCTGGCGGCCTCGATCGCGGCGAAACCAGCCTGTCGAGCGCCATCGACGGTGTCCGCGAGATGGAGCGGTTCCAGACGACGTCGGACCGGGTCCAACGGCTGTTCGCGCGTCGCGCCAGGCTTGAAGCGCAGCGCAATGGCCTCACATCCGTGCCTTTTCCGCTCCACCTCGCCAAGCTCGATCGAGATTCTGGGATCGCGGCCTTTCTGTCGATGGAAAACACGCTCTTGCGCGTCGAGTCTTCCAAGCGACAAGAGCGAGAGCAAGCGCTCACGGCCAAGGTGGCCGCAGCAGGTAAGGAGCTAGAGGCGCTCAAGCGTCGGCTCAGTCAAGCCGACGTACAACGCGACATGCGGGTTGACCGTCTCGATGACCTGCAAAAGCTGAAGGACCGCGGCATCGTCAACAACAACAGCGTCATTGCGCTGCGCACGGAACTCGCCGATATCGAGGCTCGCCGCGAGGAATATGTCGTTGCAGTGGTACAAGCGACGACTCGATTGGCACAGGCCGAGCAGGAAAAGGCCGCGTTTTCGGCTGATCAAGACGAGTCCCTTGCGAAAAGCATCGCGGCCGTTGATCAGGACATTGCAGAAGCGCGCGGTTCCCTCAATTCTTCTGAAGCGATCGGTATCCTCCTTGCTGCCCACCGTGGACAAGCCCCTCAGAACTATCAGATCGTGCGCCCCGGACCGGAGGGTCCCGCCACCATTCCCGCGACCGAGACTGCGGTCCTGAAGCCGGGAGATGTGCTGAAAGTCGAAGTCGGTGGATCGCAACCAAATACAGGTGCTCAACGGTTGCCCGGCGCGACCACATCATTCCGCAGCCGGGCCATACCGATCGGTCAGCAGAGCGCAAGCCGCTGACGTCGACGGAGTTCACCATTTGGCGGCGAACGGACCGGCGAGAGCTGGTGCGTTCGCGTCCAGTTCGTACGGTCAGCGATCGGCCGAGACGTTTGACGCTGCAAGGACACCCCGGAGATCACTCAGGTCGCTGCTTACAGCGTTGCGCGGCAGCCCTGGTCGCTTCTTGAGACTCTCGTGGTAGGACCGGCGCTCCCGTCCGGTCGCCAGCCGACAATCCCCCTCTCTCCGCGCAACGCGCCATTGCTCGCTGGTGTCTCAACGGGCTCAAATACTACCTTGGCGGCATGCTCCATCATTTCGCTATTTCGGGTTAATCCCTCTGCACCCAAGCAAGATGAACCGAAAGCCCTTAATCTTGTCGCGGACCAGGTTCAAACGAGAGGGGCTGCATCATGACTGTCACGCCAAATTCCCATGCGATTGGTCGACAGAGCATTCATGGCAACGGTTATCGCCCCACCTCCATCCAGATAGCGGATCTACGCCCTGCTTTCCGCACTGACGACGGCGGCGTTCCTGATCAGCTTGCAAGCTACGGTCGCACCATCACGCTTCGCCCTCAGCAACGATTCTCCCTCACTGCTGCGAATGAGATCATCGTGCTCCTGGATGGCTTTCTCGCGCTGGATGCCGCACCGACGACGAGCCGGCTGCAGATCTTGGATTTCCTCGTTGCCGGCGACGTCGTGGCAGCTCCCATCATTCGAACGGCATCAGGGCTATCGGTACGCGCGATTACGTCTGCTCGGCTCGTCTCATTCGACATCAGCCTTCTGGAAGACGGCGTTCTGCCATCGAGCTGCTGGTCGTTCCTGTTTGATCGCTGCCAGCAGCAGATCTTTCGATCGCATCTTCACCAGCTCATGACCGGGCGACTGGAGATAGAGCCACGCGTCGCCTCGTTCCTCCTGGCAATGAGTTGCATCTACAACGTCAAGCCGGTCTCCGGAGTCGTCGTCCGGCTTCCGATGTCACGCGCGGACATCGCCAACTATCTCGTGATGAATAGCGACACCCTCAGCCGCACGATGGTGAAGTTCTCGACCTTGGGCCTCATCAAGCGCGTGAGCCGCCACACCATTCTCTTGCTCGATCTCGATCGGCTCAGGACGAGATCGCCATTGGCACGGCAAATGGCGTCCGCTCCTGTGTCCCGGGGTCACGTCGGGTCGGCGGCGCGAGCGAACTTGCAGGCGATGAACGAGAACTGTCTCAAATCGGCATGAGCTCGCTTGGTTCATCGCGCAAGTCCGGCGTTCGATCACTTCGCCGTTGCATGGGAGACAAATGATGTGTGGGATCGTCGGAATCTTGGGTAATTTACCGGTTGCCGATCGACTGATCGACTGCCTGCAGCGGCTCGAGTATCGCGGTTACGATTCCGCCGGCATCGCAACGCTCGAGAGCGGCCGCCTAGTCTGCCTGCGTTCTGAAGGCAAGTTGCGGCATCTTCAAGACCGTCTCATCGACGGCCGACTGAATGGCGTCGTCGGCATTGGTCATACGCGTTGGGCGACGCATGGTCGCCCGAGCGAGGCAAATGCCCACCCACATGCAACCGATGTCGTCGCCGTGGTCCACAACGGCATTATCGAGAACTTTCAGGAACTCCGCCAGCAGCTCACGGACGTCGGCATCATCTTCAAGAGCGACACCGACACCGAGGTCGTCGCACATCTGGTCAGCCAGGAATTGCGATCCGGCCGCTCACCCATTGAAGCCGTTTCGCGCGTGTTACCCCGATTGCGCGGCGCGTTTGCACTTGTCTTCCTGTTCGACCACGAGCAGGATCTGCTGATCGGCGCGCGGCGAGGATCGCCACTCGTGGTCGGTCACGGCACTGCCGAGACCTATCTGGCGTCGGACGCGATTGCTCTGGCACCGCTGACTCAGACGATCCGCTATCTCGAGGATGGCGACCTCGTCGTTGCAAAGCATACCAGCACGATAATTCTGGATGCCACTGGCCGACTCGTGACTCGACCGATGGTCAGGTCGACAGCATCGGCCCTGCTGGTCGACAAGGGCAGCTACCGCCACTTCATGGCGAAGGAGCTCTTCGAGCAGCCGGAGGTCATTGCTCACACCCTCGAACATTATATCGACCGCGAGAGCCGTCAGATCTCGCTGCCGGTCGAACTCCCATTCGATTTTGCGGAGCTCTCAAGGCTATCGATCCTGGCTTGCGGCACGGCCTATTACGCGGCCTCGATCGCCAAGCAATGGTTTGAGACGTATGCGCGTCTGCCAGTCGACGTTGATATTGCATCGGAGTTTCGGTATCGCGCGGCGCCTTTGCGTCCAGGCGACGCCGCCCTATTCGTCTCGCAATCCGGCGAGACCGCCGATACGCTGGCCTCGCTTCACTACGCCAGAGAGCAGAGCCAGCACATCCTTTCGATTGTCAATGTCGCCACGTCATCGATCGCGCGAAACAGCGACGTCGTTCTTCCGACGCTGGCCGGTCCGGAAATCGGAGTCGCATCGACGAAAGCCTTCACTTGCCAGCTCGCCGTCCTCGCCTGCTTGGCCATTGCCGCCGGCCGGGCACGGGGCGTCCTCGCGCAGGACCGGCAACAGAGGCTCATACAAGCGCTGATCAACGTTCCCCGGCTGGTCTTTCAGGCACTTCAAGTCGAACGTGACGTCGAGTCCCTCGCACGTTCCGTCGGCGACACCCGCAACATGCTCTTTCTCGGCCGTGGGATCAGCTATCCTCTCGCTCTCGAAGGCGCCCTCAAGCTGAAGGAGCTATCCTACATTCATGCAGAAGGTTACGCTGCCGGCGAACTCAAGCACGGACCGATCGCGTTGGTGGACGACACCATGCCTGTTGTCGTCATTGCCCCATCGGACCATGTCATAAAAAAGACCGCATCAAACATGCAGGAGGTCGCAGCCCGCGGTGGACGACTGATCTTGATCACCGACCAGGAAGGCCTCCACGAAGCCTCGATCGCGCCTTGGAGACAGATTCTTCTGCCAACGCTTGATCCGTTTATCGTCCCGCTGGTCTACGTGATCCCATTGCAGCTCTTCGCCTATCATATGGCCCTCTATAGGGGGACCGACATCGACCAACCGCGGAATCTGGCTAAATCCGTTACCGTTGAGTGATCCATTCCGGGACAGACCCGGGCCCACACGCGCGCAAGTGGTGGAAGACAAAGCGCGGGGCTTTGCTCACTTTGGACGAACCAACATGATTTCACGGTCATCGACCTGCAGTACGGCCTCGCCATTGCGATGCGCATGATCGCAAGCGACGTCAGCCATGGGCGCCTCGAGCGCGATCGGTACCTCGTCGCTTGCGAAGGGCGCTCTATATCCGATCCTGCTCATAGCCCAAATTGCAGCTTGGGTACGGTTCTGTACGTCAACCTTGCGAAGGATGGATTTAACGTGAACTTTGACCGTCGCTTCGGCAATTCCCAGTTTTCGGGCGATTTGCTTGTTCGACGCGCCGTGAGCGATGCAGCGCAGGATGGCCTTTTCCTGCTCTGACAGAGGCGAACGAGGACCCTCAATAAAGGGATCTACCGGGCGATCTGCTTCACTTACGTCAGATGTAGCTGTTCCCAGGGTCTTAGAGAATGCCTCGGACCACACCTCGAGGTCATTCAGCAATTCAACTGGAAGAATAGGCTCGCCAAGCATAACAAGCTCAAGGGCTTTTATGAAGACATCCCGAGTTGGGACATTCACGAGATACGCATTCACCCCAGCACGGAAGGCCGCCAACACAAGTTCAGAACTCGAATATTCCGCGAGAAGGACGAAGCGACTCCCGGGCAAATCGCTTTTGATCGCGGCGACCTTATCGACGATTGAGCTGATATCGCTTCCGCAGTCGACGACAAACAACAGCTCGCCATACTGCGCAAGTGATGCACTTACTATCTTTCCGAGATCCGAAGCGAGCGCGACGACCCGAAATTCAGTATCGCCAAGCACTAGCAAGGTACCTTCCCTACGCAGCGCATTTGGACCAATAAGAACTGTTGCAACAAAACGACGCGGCATGTCGCAAACCCAACTCATTTTACTATTTTTCACATTTACTTTTTCCTCACTTCTAACAAAAGCCCTCAATTGTGCAATTATGTACGCCCATTATACAATGCACCATAACGTGCATCTATTGAAACATTTCGCTTTGAGCTCTGGCTGCCGCTCCTTGCTGACATTGCCGCCCCACCGCCTGACCAGCCGCCTCGTGGATACAGTTGATTGAGTCTTGGGCGTTCAATTTTGTAGTCGTTCGAAAACGTGTCCCTTTGCTCGACGCGGCCTATTCGCTCAAGACCGTCTCGAATATGGGCACCAGTCAAGCCGTTGTTGCGGGCTGGACGTCGAAGTCGCCTCTATCGCTGGTGATATACCCGCAATTCCGCATGGCGCCGTTGAACATCCCGGCAAGCCTGCTTCATTCATAAATGACATACTTAATTTCCGCACCGAGTATGGCGGCAATAATATCCATTACTGATTTACCGGGATATACATCGCTCATCGCCGCCGACAGGATGCTCCGAGCCATGGTTGATTTGATTAAAACCAGCGATGTCGTGCCTTCCAGCGGCACTGAAACATCGTCAGACCGGATGATCCAACGGATGCGTGCATTGCTCCGAGCTCGCGGTGGTCACGGTGCTGTCGATCGAAGGCGCTCGGCCGTGCTCCAACGTCTTCTACGGCGTACACAGCAGCTCGAAGCGAGCCGGAAGGAGCTACAGACTGCTAACAACACATTGAATGTACTCAACTTCGAACTCAAGTCCCAGCTGGAAACTCTTGGTCGATATCAATCGGATCTAGACAACCTGACCGCGACAACTGGCGAAGCGACACTGTTCTTAGGTCCTTTGCTGCACGTCAAGCGCGCTACACCGAGGGTTCGCAAATACTTCAATCTCTCGGATGGATATGAAGGGATCCTACTGACGGATTTGAACAGCCGGCTCAAATATCCAGATCTTGTCGCGGATGCACGCCGCGTACTCACGCACTCGATTCCGATCGAGAAGGAAGTTGAAGGAGATGATTCGAACTGGTCGCTTGTTCGTATCCATCCGTATCTGACGAGCGATCATCGGATTGACGGTATCGTCATCACGATTGTCGACGTCACACCGGCTCACAACGCTCTGCAAGCCCTGCATCAGACCGAAAGCCGCTATCGCGCACTGGTTACATCGACATCAGAGGCAACATATCGAATGAGCCCCGACTGGACCGAGATGCGTCACTTGGAAGGCGGCGGTTTCCTGCAAGACGCGCCGGGTCCGATGGCCGACTGGTTGGATATCTATATTCCAAAGTCAGATCAGCCGGCCGTCAAGGCAGCGATCCACGCGGCCACCCAGACGACTGGCACCTTTCAGCTCGAACACCGCGTCAAACGCGCAGATGGGCATCTCGGATGGATGTTTTCCAGGGCCATTCCTGTGCTTGACCGGAGCGGACACATCATTGAGTGGTTCGGTACGGGGACGGACACCACGAGCCGAAAAGACATGGAAATGTTGGCCGCCGACAGCGATGCGCGCTATCGCGCGATCGTCGAATGCGCTCCGCTGGCAATCGTCATCATCGACGACAAAGGAATCATTCAGACCGCAAATGCCACCACGGCTTCGATGTTCGGCTACGACCTGAGCGAAATGATCGGGCAGAACGTCTCGATGCTCATGCCTTCCGATCACGCAGCGCGTCATGATAGCTATCTGCAGAATTATAAGATTAGCGGCATACGCAGGATTTCTCAGGACGGTCGGGCGGTCACGGGACGCCACAAGGACGGGTCGGCCGTCGAACTGCATCTCGCGGTCGCCGAATGGGTGTCCAAGTGCGGCGATCGGTTTTTTGGGGGCCTGATCACGGATCTGACAGAGGGTAAGAGGGTCGAACGAGAACTGTCCGATGCCCGCAGCATGGCTGCGATAGGTGAGCTTTCCGGCCTGATCGCACACGACTCGAATAATCTGCTGGCAATCATTTCCGGCAATCTGGAGCTGCTTGATCAGCAGATCAGCGACGATCGGCTCCGACGACTCGTTCGCTCCGCGATGCGCGCAAGCGAGTCGAGCGCCTTGTTCAATCGAAGGTTGCTATCGATGAGCCGGCGACAAGGAAGCCAGCTTGCCGCCCTGAGAGTCAATGATCGACTGCGCGATCTGGCGTTGCTGCTCCAGGGGTCGCTGGGACCGCAGATCAGCCTCACGCTGGACCTTGCACAGGACGTATGGACGTCAATAGCCGACGTCGGTGAAATCGACAGTGCGGTACTCAATCTCGTTACCAACTCTCGTGATGCCCTTCCCAAAGGCGGCAGCATCGTCATTCGAACGCGCAACATGACCATCGAAGACACGAGTCATACGCCCCCACAAGAAGCACTGACCGGTGACTTTGTCTGCGTATCCATTATCGACGATGGAATAGGCATGCGAAAGGATATTCTGGAGCGCGCAACGGAGCCGTTCTTCACGACCAAACGCGCCGGCAAGGGAATTGGCCTCGGTCTTCACGGGGTGAAGACCTTCGCTCAATCAGCTGGCGGTTTCTTCTCCATTGAAAGCCGCGAGAATGATGGAACGACGGCGAGCTTCTATCTGCCGCGCACCAGGGAGCCGCTACCGAGCGCGCCAGATCCTGAGGATGGCGTGCTCCCCTTTGGAGAAGGGCAGCTTATTCTGGTGGTCGAAGACGAGGACCAGCTTCGGGAAATCACTTTGCAGCGAATTGAAGCGCTGGGGTATGCCGTGGAGGGAGCTCGTTCCACCGCGGAGGCAATTGAGCTGCTAAAGTCGGGCCTGAAGGCCGATTTGATCTTCAGCGACGTTCTCATGCCGGGAGACAAAGGCGGGGTAGATCTCGCCCGCTGGGCAGAAGCGGAGCGGCCCGGTTCGAAAATCATTCTCACGACGGGTTTTGCAGGCGAATCCTCCGCTGAAGCTGCCTATGCGAGATGGACCGTGCTGCACAAACCCTATAGCCGCTCGCAGCTCGCCGTGGCTCTGAGGGGCGCCTTCGAAGATCGCGGTCAGTCGTAAACACCTAGCTGCATTTGCGTCCTGAGCTCCCGGAACCGAGCTTCGGAAGTTGTCGCTTTTGCTTTACAAGTTCGTGTCAAGCAAACGGCAGCAGATGCCCGCAGTACTCGCAATCATATTTCTGTACAAATTAATTCTGGCATCGAAAGGAGCCATTTGTAACAGTTTTCAACCTGGGGGTTCATTCTCTGTAGTAAATATAAGTGTGCGTGAGGAGTACGATGCAGCAACTGTCATCCGACAAAGACGTCGCCAGACGGTCCGCCGATTCACCCTACTCTAGTCATTACGATAGCGCCCATTGGTTGCAACGTGCATACCCTACACGCGAAAAGGCTCTTTGGGCCACAGATCCTCGTCTCCATGACAGGCTCATCAAGGTCGCTGTTGAGTACGAGCGCCTTGCCCTTCGTGCCGGGTCTACGTGAGGTCTCGCTCGACCGCTGAAGTTCAGGGCGGCACGATCAATCACGTGACCACCCGCGCAAGCCGGCCGTCGTTCACATTCGATGAGGGAGCAGCCATCATGATCGACTTCGTCGTTCAAGAAAACATCGCCTTGTTCAATGACCAGCTTCTAACGGAGAAAAATCCCGCCAAACGCGACACCATCGCCAAGCTGCTTGCGCTGGAAATAGAAAAACTTCCCGACAGCATCGAGCGCGATCTCGCGCGACGCAAGCTCTCTGCCGATAGAGCGGCAAACGGCGGTGGCGCTCTCGATTGAGCGGGCATGCCGCGCCCACAGTCGCCAGCCTCCTCTCGATCTTGTGACCCGATCACCTGTCCTGGATGACCTACCATGAACGAACACGACATCCCGATAACTCCGGCTCAGGCTTACGATGGAGATTATTGGCGAGAGCGGGCACGCGAACTTCGTGCCAAGGCTGACGAGCACGACTCGCAGCGGCACTGTCTTGCGGTTGCGGCATCCGATTTTGACAAGCTCGCCATACGCGCGGATGCCATTCAGCACGAAATCGAGAAGCTGAACGGCAGCTGACTTGCCGCTATTAAGCGTTCGGCTCCGCCAGGCAGGCTGGTCCGTGACGGCTCCTACGGCCAGTTGCGCGTGCCCCGTTGCACGGCACGAATTGCAGCCCAGTCGAACCGCGGACCCGTCATGTAGACCCGTTTGTCCCAGTCGCAAAAACATTTCTCAACTCTGCAGGTTCCGGCTAGACTGCCCGGTATTCGAAAACCCCAGACCGTTTACAATTATGCACATCCTTGTTGTAGATGATGAGTCGGAGGTACGTGCCGTGCTTCGCGAAGCACTGGAACTGGACGGCTTTGTCGTTGAAGAAGCGGCCGACCTCGCTTCGGCACTGCAATGCCTCGAGGATCACGCGATCGATCTGGTTACCCTTGACCTCAGTCTAGGGCGCGAAGACGGGCTTGAGGCAGCTCGCCTGATTCGAAACAAGCGAAACATCCCGATCGTCATGGTTACCGCGCGCGATGCGCTTTGGGATCGAATTGCCGGACTTGAACATGGAGCGGACGACTATATCACGAAGCCCTTCCACATCCGCGAGGTTGTCCTACGTATCCATAATGTTCTGCGACGTTACTCTTCGATCCCATCCTCAGAGCACTCACACAAGATCGCGTTTGATGGATGCGTCATCGATCCGACCAAGCGCGAGTTGCGCTCGCTTGACGGGATCGTGGTCGGGTTGACCGATATCGAATTTCGTCTCCTTCAGTGCCTCGCCAGCAATGCCGGCCGGGTCCTGTCTCGAGATGAGATTTCCAATTCGCTGTTGGGGCACGAATGGTCTCCTCTCGACCGGACCATCGATGGCCACATTGCACGCCTTCGGCGCAAGCTCGAGACCTCGGCTGACGAGCCTCGCCTCATCAAAAGCGTACGCGGCGTCGGATATGTCTTCACCGGAGACGTCCGCCTGTTAGGTCCTTCAGGGCCGCTCTTGTCTCAATAGCTCGACATAGGTGAAGTGCAGCGTGATCGGCGATTTCGATCCGTCGAGAACGATCCGCAGACTTTTCGGATAATAGCCATGTCCGACGACATGCCCAATCCTTCCTGATAATTTCGGTCCGGCCAACGACGTGATGCCAACGCGCGAGCCGACTGACACATCGCGCTTTTCGATGACGGACTCCTCCGAGGAAGTCGCTTGCCAGAGCATCTTCACCATTAAACCACCCACTGCCAAACGGAATGATCAACTCTGGAAACCAAGCCATACACACTTGCGCACTTGCCATTCTCGAATCGCAAACAGTTTTCTGCTAAATAATGAGGGATTCTAAGATTATACTACATTTGAAGTGTGGAGTTTTGTACGAGTTTTGATGCTGACGGCCCAATCAGCCTTGCGATCGGCGCTCGGATCAGTATGAGGCGCGCTCCGTAGACTCAGGCGCGTCCGCCACGGAAGATAGCGACCGTATCCCCTCCGTGAGCTGCCCTGCGACCGTCAGTGCCCCACCTGTTCTGGCGCCGAAAGCCGACCACACGTCAGAAATCGCCAGTCCTTCACTGTCTTATATCTCTGAGCGAGGCACGCTCGTAGCACCGCTGAGCATGACAGAGCTAGAACCTCTCACCGATCGACTGATTTTCCTGGAAGCCGGGTCTGGGTGATTTGGTCGACCGGTCTCCTCGCTCGCTCTCAGCCCCGCCTCTCTTGCTGACCGGATCTATCTATCCGCGGCTCGACTGCTGATCCATTTTATGATTTTCGGCCACACTTGGTCATGCGCTCGCCTCCCGACGAGAATGCCGAGATGCTGCAGGCCAATGCCGCGCTCTCCAGGATAGACGATGATCTGAAATCTTCCAGCGCCGAGCACGTCCCTGATGGGGCTCACCGAACTCAACGGCGCGACGGGATCTGCGGCATTGGCGATAGCGAGAACCGGAGCCGAGATCCGTTCCGGTCCTATGGTCGATGCACCGATCTGCAAGATCCCGCGACGGAAGCAATCCTGCTTGTATAGCAATTCTACCACCTCGCTCACCAGCCTTCCGGGCAGAGCGATCTCATCGAGCGCCCAACGTTCGATGCGCGTTTGAATGTCGACCACGAAGGGATCACCTCCGGAGACTCCGGCAGCCAACAGGCGGGACCAGACAAACGCATAGGGCGATATCAGAGCACTTGCCTGCGACAGAATCGACCCGGGAAAGGGGTGTAGATTCGGCACGTGCTCTGGCACGAGCGTCATCAGCGCGTCGCGAAACGGGCTGCTCCCGAAACACAGCGGCACACCGAGCAGGACCAGCCCGGCGATTGCGGGTCGCTCCTTAGCCGCAAATAGCGTCGCCAGCGTACCTCCGAGCGAGTGCCCCATGAGTATGGGCCTCGGTTGATCGGATCGCTGCTCGATGGCAGCCAGCGCAGCTTCGATCGCCCGTACATACTCAGCCAGGCCAACATCGGCCGTTTCAGCAGATGCTGGCATCCACTCCAACAGGTAGACGTGGAGGCTAGCTTCGAGACATCGCCGAATGGCGCTCACCACTGGCAACAAATCCCAGATATAGGGACGCTTGATCGGCGCAGCGACGATGAGAACCGGCTGCATTTGATCGCCACCACCATAGTCTCTGAGCATCCAGTGAGAGCCGGCGAGCTGAACGCGATAGGGCGTCTCCCTCGGTCCAAAACCGAGCATGTCCAGCAGATCCCCCTGCATGCGGCGTGATCGGTCGAGCAGACTGAAGCTCCAGCGGACCGCATCCAACGACGTCACACGACTAAGCCTTTGGCTTGCTTCATTGAACTCTCCGGTCAGGCCCGAGAGACACTCGCAGTTCACAACTGCGCTTTACAGCACGGCAAGGCGGCATAAGAAGCACCTCGCCGGTCGCGCTCGACGACGTTGATTACTGGCACGGATGTTGTAGTCCGTCTTCGCCTCGATACAGAGTACCTGGTCTGCAGACAATTCCGTTTCTGGCTGCACAATCATCCCAGCTTCGATATCCGTATAGCGAATATGGACCGCCAGCTCCTGACGGACCTGGTTCCTTCGTGCTTGAGCCTCCCAATATGTGATCGTCCCGTTGTCAACTCCCGCCGGCTCGACATCACCGACGTGGGACCTCGGCGGACTACGCCGTGACTCGGTTGGGACGTTCTGGCTCGCTTCTTTTCGTGCCTTGTGCGCCGCCTGCGCGGCCGAGACGCACATGATAAGAACGAGACTCGCCATCATCGAGCGGATGATGGCCTTGCAGACCATCGTCTTACCATTTGCATTGCGTGCATTGGCGCGCAATTCGCACGAATGAAGCGAGGCGCATGCGTATTTTATTCTCATCGAGATATTTCCATCTTAGTCCCCGTAAAATTCTGGCTTCAACGTACGCCGCCGACTTTGCGTCAAATCAAGATCGTCGCGCGGATCGGTTGCTGGTCAACGGCTTCATCAGTATATCCCGTTGCAAATTCGATGGTTCGTAGTTCTGTGCAGATTTGTTGGGCTCGAGGGCCCCTTCGCGCTGACAATCAAATAACTATCAGCCTCACTGATAAATTTGGCTTTACATTTCCGCCTCTGCACTCTCCACCTCAGACAAAAATGCACAAAGTCGGAATAGAAGCTCATGGCTGGCTGTGATCTATATGATATGGACAGCCAAGTTGGGGGGACAAATGTTGCTATGGCGTCTAAGTCAGTCCGTGCCAATTCACGATCGAATCTCCGCGTGGACGAAAAGGATTCGGCGGAAAGCTTTGCAGAAGCAGCGATCAGGACCACCTCTCGGCAAGTCGCAGCGGGACGATCTTTCGGTTCGTATCGAGAGATGGGTGTATTCGCGAGGCTTGCGACCGCCGGATTAGCTGTATCTGCATGATGCTGCTCGGCGAGCAGACGGCCTTTCGCTCACGAACCTCTGGCGATGGGTCGTCTGATGATCATTGGTCCCGGTGCTTGAACTACTCAGTGGCTCCCACGATCCGATGCTCTGGCTGGTGCCGTTGTCAGGCGGCCTTCCGCCGGTATTGACGATCGGCATAGTTCGACTTGGGCGTCGAAGCCATGCGCGCCTACGCTGAAGAGCCGAACCGGCTGAACCGCGAGCGGCGCGCCAGCGCTGATCGCTGGCGCGACGAGTTGATGAAGGTCGAACAGCGGATCCAAGGACTCGTCGAGGCGGTAAGGAGCGCAAAGATGCGACTGAGACACACTACTCGTGAAGCTATTGCGCAGCTTCTAAGCGCAATTCAGCTTGAGATTGGAGATGAGCGAACGTCGGGCCGGTCCGACTGGCGGCGTAATCGAGCGAGCACGAAGTGAGACAGTTTCGGCAGCAAAGGCGCAGCATGCGCCTAAGCGCGGCGGGCGAAGCCGGCTCACCAGCCTTGACTGGACCTCGCGCGGCTCGGCTCTTCGGCTTCGGCACGCCTATGGCTTCTTGTGAGTGGGACTGTTCTGATCAGAAAGGCGAAGCAAACGGCAGGTCAGCTTTTCGCTGGAGACCAGAAGCGATCCTACCCGATCCGAGGCGACGCGATTGACCCAAAGCTGCTTCATTAGCAAATTGGCTCATGCATTTGCATGCAAATGTCTCATGGCATGCATTACATCCCCTTCGCCTAACATATCGCTAACGCACGCATTCCCGTATCACCGGTCAGCGCAGGGGGTGAGCGGCGAAGGCTTGGGGCCACGGAATCTGCTGCCAGGGCACGGGTGAGACGACAGGCTGCGGAGCCGTTTTGGGCGGCGGGCAGGTGTCCAGCAGCAACTTCAGGGCGTTCTGCAGGCCGTCGCCGTCGACCGGGAACGTCGCGTCGTCTGCACGCGCGACGTTCGATGGGCCCTCGACCAATTCGGCAGCCGACGTCGCCAGCGCCCGCGCCTGGCCGAAGTCGAGCAACACGCCCCACGTTTCACGGCTGTCTGATCGGCGCGGCGGCGAGAGGAAGTTCAACCGGACCTCCCGGCTCACCAGCGCCAGCGATGCAGATCCGGCGCCGGCGGGCGCATTGCGCTCGACATCAAGCTCGAAACGGTCCTGATTGAAGCAAACGAGCTGAAAGCGCGTGGCGCGGAACGACGCCTCGCCTTCCTTGCGGACGAGAATGGTCTTGGAGGCGACGCCGCGATTGGCCGCCTCGAACATCCAGGGGCTCTCGATCCGCTCGCGCCGATCGAGCGCAAAGCTCGCGATCTCCTCGCGCGTCAAGTTGCGCATGCCCTCGAAGGGAACTGAGCGCGACACGGTCCATAGGCGCGGATCCGCGCCGAGCTTGCTGATATAGTCGAGCACCATCCGGTCCAATCGCGCCATGGCCTGCTGCATCGGCTGTGCGCGCACCTCGTAGGTCAGCGAGCCGCCGGTGAAGTTCATGACGCGCGGCGAATGCACCGCGAGCGTTGCGTCCGGGGCGATCTCGCGGCTCGGCGCGCCCAGGATCAGGTAGGGACAGGCCGAGTTGCACATCGTCCCGCGCGTCCAGACCTCACCGTGCAGCTCACGCCCGGACTGCTTGAGCCTGGTGCAGGTCTCGCCGTCCTGGGCCTCGAAGCCGCACTCGCGCAAGGTGGTGCGGCCGATGCGAACCACGGCCTCGCGCTCGCGCAGAAGGGTGCCGATGGCGAGCGCCTGCTCGAGAATGCCGCCCAGAGAATTGAAGTAGATCGGCAGCTTACGGTTACCGATCTGCTTCATGAACTTGCGGAAACGCGCCGCCGCGCCGGGGTCGATCGTGCCCTCGGCCGCGATCCAGCTGTCGCAACCAGCACCACAGGCATCGGCGGAGCCTCTGACGAGGGCAAACGAAATCGGCACGAGGCCGTGAAATAGACCAGGGGGAGCACCATCGGCATCGCGCAGACGATGGAGGCCATCGCCAGGCCGAGCTGATCTAGCCGGAGCGTGGGCAGCGCGGGACGATGGTCGCGCGGGACGCGCGGCGAGCTTGAGCTGTGTGGCGGGCTTCGTCATCGCAGCCGGCTTGATCGCCGCCGGCGCGGCTGCAAACGACGTACCGCTCGACAGCACGAACCCGAGCAGCAATGCCGCAAAACAAATGCCACGGGGCCAACAAACAGAGAGCGGCATCTTCCCTGCAGACACCATCGTCAACACGTCCCCACGCCCCAACACACGAAGTTGTATCATATCGGCCCGCCGCGGCAACGCGAATGGATGGCTGGGCCAAGCTCGGCCATGACGACGGAAAATTACTGACGCAACGTCGGGCCGCGCTCGAGTTGGCGCACGCGGGCCTCGTGATCGGCGAGGCTTTGCTGTTGGGCGATCAGCTGCTGGCATCACGAGGCGGTCTGTGAGGTGGCGGGCACCCCCGTCCCGGCCATCATGCTGCAGAACTGAACTTCTTTTTCTTCGCTGTTGCATCCAGCTTTACGGCTCGATCTGGGCAACCATTCCTCTCGCCTACTCCGTTAGGATAACCGTGGGGCATGATCAGCGCGGTCGATATTTGCGAGGTGTGCCCCGCCGAAGACGACGGGGCTCCTTACGCGTGCAACATCCTGGAGCACGACCGTGCGGACCCGTGATCACAAATGGTACTTGCCGGCGACTCCAGATAGAGCGATCTTGCGTCTCGCACTCGCACTTGCTCGGATAGCGGCGAGGGAAGATCATGAACGCGAGATCGCAGCGAAGGAAAGCGGCACCTGTTCTGACGCGAAGACTTTCTACCTCGACTCGATCGAGCGGGCGGTTCTTGGCGGTCTGCGTACCGAAATGCGCTCGCCGAAGGTGATTGCGGAGTATGTGACGACTTACCTGGAGGAGAGGAAGCGGTTGGCAGCTTCAGCCAGCGCTAACAGAGGGCGATTGGAACAGCAACTCGGGCAACTGAACCGCGAGATCGATCGGCTGGTTGACGCCATTGCCAAGGGGTATGGAGATCCTTCGGTTCTCGGCCCGCGGTCCACGGCTCTGGATGCCGATCGGAAGCGGATTATGGCTGAGCTGCAAAGCCAGCTCCCTGCCCCGCAGCCGATCGCGCTCCACCCCGTCATTCTAAGGCGATACGAAGAGCAGTTGATGCGGCTCGAGAGTGCGCTCGGCAAAGGTGTGAGCGCAGGTGACGATGAGGCTGCCGAAGCAATCCGAGATCTTGTGGAGACGGTGACGGTGTTGCGAGATGACACACGCCCGGGCGGGGTATGTGTCGAGATTGCAGGCCGTCTCAACTCGCTGATTGGCGGGGAGGCATACCCAAGCAGCGTGAAGGGAGTGTGGGGAAAGGTGGTAGCGGGGGAGGGACTCGAACCCCCGACCCCAGGATTATGATTCCCGTGCTCTAACCAGCTGAGCTACCCCGCCACGGTGTCCGATCAAGGAGAGTCCAGCGACGTGCGCGGTGGGCCTTGCGAACGGGCGGCATATAAGGAGCCGGCTCGGTTGCTGTCAAGCATGGCTCGCAGCCGCCAGAGGTTTTCCGACAGCGGGATTTCTGTCCGACTCGTCAACACGTTGCGGACACAACCGCACGCGGCGGAACGGCATTCGTCGCGTGTGGTCAGCCACAGCCCGAATCTCCTGCGGCGAATTATCCTATTTCGGTTGCACGTTGGGATTGCCGCCGGGGCTACCGGGCGGCGGGATCACCGGCGTGGTGCCGCCCTCTGGGGTCGGCGCATGCATCTCGGAATCGACCCCGCTCGGCGGACACAGCACGCCGTTGGTCTTGGCGAGCTTGTCGCCCAGCGGCTCGCCGGCGCGGCCAGTGGTGATGCCGTCGGGCGTCGGCGTCGCACGCTCGTTCGGTGCGCAGGCCGCATTCGCATCGGGAGCCGGCGCCGTCGCCTGTGGCGGGGTGGCCGGGGTTGGCGGCGCCTGGGCGTGGGCTGCGGCTGAGGCCGATGCCAGCACGAAGGAGAGAAACAAGGATTGCTTGATGCTCATGGCGGGGCAACGCGGGGCCGGCGCGGGCGTTCCCGCGCCGAAGCGGCGCAGCCGCAATCCGCCGATCAGCCCTTGCGATAGCGGATCAGCGAGAAATGCCCGAGCGGCGGCATCGGCCGGCGTTCGGCCAGCGTGACGCCGCCGTGTTTCGCTGCCCAGTTCACCAGCCGCGCCCACGGGAACTCCGGCCGCCAGCCGAGCCGGCGCGCGATTGGCGCGAAGGCCAGCTCGAAGATCCGCCGCGGCCCGCTCTCGGCGCCGATGTGGTTGACCAGGATCAGTTCGCCACCCGGCTTGAGCACGCGGACGAAATCATCCAGCGTCGCTTCGGGATCCGGCACCGCCGTGATCACATATTGCGCGACCACGGCATCGAAGAAGTCGTTGGGAAAAGCGAGATGCTTCGCATCCATCACCGCGAGCGTCTCGACGTTGAACAGCTTCAGCTCGCGCACCCGCGCCTGCGCCCGCCGCAACATCGGCTCGGAGATGTCGACGCCGCAGATCCTGGTGGTGCGGGCATAGTCCGACAGCGACAGGCCGGTGCCGACACCGACGTCGAGAATGCGGCCGCCGATGCGATCGGCTTCCGCGATGGTCGATTGGCGCCCCTGATCGAAGACCTTGCCGAACACCAGATCATAGATCGGCGCCCAGCGCTCGTAGGCCTTTTCGACCCCCGCGCGGTCGATGTCCCCCATGCCCCTGCCCTGAATTGATGGATGCTGATCAGCCGCGAACCGGCTCGGCCACGCGCTGCGGCCGGATGGCGTTGCCGCCGGCGCTGCTGCTCTCCGCAACAGCGCTCTGGATGAAGCCGCCGCCGAGCACGCGGGCGCGGCCGGAGGCGGCTTCGTAGAACACGCAGGCCTGGCCGGGCGAAACGCCCTCCTCGCCGCCGACCAGTTCGACTTCATAATGACCATCGGCGCCGCGCAGCCAGGCCGGCTGCGGCGCACGGGTCGAGCGCACGCGCACGAACAGTTCGAGACCGTCGCGGGCGGCGGCATCCAGCGCGCCGTCGCCGATCCAGTTGACCTCGCGCAGCGTGATGCGATGCGTGCGCAGCGCCTCGCGCGGACCGACCACGATGCGGCGGGTCGCAACGTCGAGCTTGACCACATAGAGCGGCGCGCCCGCGGCGATGCCGAGCCCCTTGCGCTGGCCGATCGTGTAGTTGGCGATGCCCTGATGCGTGCCGAGCACGCGGCCATTGAGATCGACGATCTCGCCGGGCTCCATCGCGTTCGGGCGCAGCTTGCCGATGATGTCGGTGTAGCGGCCGGTCGGCACGAAGCAGATGTCCTGGCTGTCGTGCTTGTCGGCGACCTCCAGGCCGAAGCGGCGCGCCAGCTCGCGCACCTCCGGCTTGGTCATGTCGCCGAGCGGAAAGCGTAAGTAATCGAGCTGCTCGCGCGTCGTCGCGAACAGGAAATAGCTCTGGTCGCGATCGGAATCGGCGGCGCAGACCAGCGCACGCGATCCGTTCGACAGCCCGCGCGAGGCGACATAATGGCCGGTCGCGAGCACGGAGGCGCCGAGCTCGCGCGCGGTCTTCAGGAGATCGCCGAACTTGATGGCGCGGTTGCATTCGATGCACGGCACCGGCGTCTCGCCCGAGGCGTAGCTGGCGGCGAAATTGTCGATCACCGACTCGCGGAAGCGATCCTCGTAGTCCAGCACATAGTGCGGGATACCGAGCCGCTCGGCGACGTTGCGGGCGTCGTGAATGTCCTGGCCGGCGCAGCAGGCGCCCTTGCGGTGGGTCGCCGCGCCATGATCGTAGAGCTGCAGGGTAATGCCGACGACGTCGTAACCTTCCGACTTCAACAGCGCGGCCGTGACCGACGAGTCCACGCCACCGGACATGGCGACGACGACCCTGGTGTCTTCAGGCCGGCCTTCGAGATCGAGACTGTTGAGCATGATCAGGTCACTGCGATCGCGGCATCAGGCCGAAGGTTCCCGGTGTGGGAACACCCCGCATGCGCCGTGTTTGCGGATGGCTTGCCTCCCGCGATCTTCCGGGCAAGCCTGCCTGATCGGAAAACGGCGCAAGAAGCTGACATCTTTAATATAGGTGCGCATCCTGCGAAGCAATCGCGCTAGCCGCGGACCTCGACGGCAAATCTTGCCGGCCGGGCAGAAAAAGCGGGGGCGAGGCCGCGCCCCGGTTCAACCGACGTCCGAACAACCGATTGAAGTTGCAACAGTTTTAAGATTCGCCACGCTTGGCCCGCTCCTTGCTGACCTGCCTCGTCGAGTTCATTGCGAGAGGTTCCAAGGTGTTCAGCGTCACGTCAGACATCCAGACCGGTACGACCCTGCGGACAGCCACGCCGAAGCCGTCCCGTTCGGACGCGCCGCCGCCGTCCGACAGCTTCTCGGCGCTGGTCGATGCCGCGACGCCGCCGGAGAGTTCGAGCACACCGCCGCCGGCTTCGCCGGCGCCGCGCAGCAGCGCGCCGGATGCCGGCCGCGCGCCCGCGCGCGCCGACGCCGACCGCAACAGCCCGTCCAGGGCTCAGGATAGCGGCCAGGACAACACCGCCGACAAGGCTGACGGCAGCGCCTCACGCAACGACAGCGCCGCGTCCGATGCGACGGGCACGGCTGACAAATCGGCCAAGGCCACAACCGACAGGCCGGACGGCACCGACGGCAACACCGCAGACGCCAAGTCTGCCGGCAACAAGGACGGCGACCAGAGCGGCGCCGATGCCACGGCTGCGGCGCAGGCCGCAGTCGATCAGGCGACCTTGGCGCCGGTCGCGGTCGCGATCCCCACAGACATCACGCTGGCCAGCCCCGCGACCGGCGGTGCAGCGGCAAATGGCGACGGCCTCTCGACTGCGCCGACTGCAGCCGCGCCGGTCGGAACCGCCACCCCGATCCAGCAGGGCACCGTCGACGCCGCCGCCGGCCTGATGGCCGCAGCGGCGAAAGCGACTGGCGCCAGCAAGACACCCGACGAGAAAACTGCGACGGCGACCACGACTGCGGCGGGCGCCGATACGGCAGCCACCGCGTCCGGCGAAGCATCGGCCTCGCCCGATCAGACCTTCACCGCCACACTCGATTCGGCCACTCCGGGCGCAGCCAAGGCAGCCGGCAAGCCGGGCACGCCGGCGAAATCCGGCGTTACCGCCGCCGACGCCGGCAAGACGCCGCAGCATGGCGCCGGCAATCTGCAGGGCCCGCAGCAGACGAATCATTCCGGCCTGACCCCGCCCCCTGCCACTGCCGCCAAGTCTGAGACGGTGGAAGGGGCCGAAGCCGCCAAGGCCACCGGCAACGCGCCGGCGCCCGCCTCGCACGAGCGCAATACCGTTCAGGCCGGCCCCCAGAACAACGTTCCGGCTCCCGATCCGGCCGCGCAGGCCGTCGCCGCGCCGCAGCCGCAACTGTCGACGCCGACCACATCGGCCAGCCAGCTCACCGCGGCCAACCTGACCGCGACCGCGGCAACGGCGGCTGCCGTGCCGCTGCACGGCCTCGCGGTCGAGATCGCGGCGTCAGCGCTCAACGGCAAGAGCCGCTTCGAGATCAGGCTCGATCCAGCCGAGCTCGGCCGCATCGACGTCCGCATCGATGTCGACCGCAACGGCCAGGTCACCTCGCATCTGCGGGTCGAAAAGCCGGAGACGCTGGCGATGCTGCAGCAGACCGCGCCGCAGCTGCAGCAGGCGCTGCAGGACGCCGGTCTCAAGAGCAATAACAGCGGGCTGCAATTCTCGCTTCGTGACCAGAACTCGTCCAGCCAGAACGGCGGCGACTATCAACAGAATGGCAACTCGCAACGCCTGATCGTGACCGAGGACGAAAACGTCCCGGTCCAGCTCGCCGGCCGGTCCTATGGACGGATGTTCGGCGCGCAGGGCGGCGTAGACATCAGGGTGTAACAGGAGGCTTCCATGGCAATTGGTGACGCAATCACGGCAAGCCCGGCAGTCTCGGGCACGACCAAGACCACCACCAGCACCACATCCACCGGCAGCATGGGCACGACCGCGGGGTCGACCATCGCGGGCAATTTCCAGACCTTCCTGACGCTGCTGACGACGCAGCTGCAGAACCAGAACCCGCTCGATCCGCTGGACACCAACCAGTTCACCCAGCAGCTGGTGCAGTTCGCCGGCGTCGAGCAGCAGCTGAAGACAAACGACCAGCTGGCCTCCCTGCTCACGCTGCAGCAGACCACGCAGGCCACCCAGGCGCTGGCCTTCGTCGGCAAGACCGCGGTCGTCAACGGCTCCCAGACGGCGCTTGCCAGCGGCAAGGCCGACTGGAACGTCAGCATCCCCAAGGACTGCACGATGACGGCGACGATCACCAACAGCGTCGGCCAGACCGTCTTCAGCGGCACCTACAACGGCACCGCCGGCGACAACCAGCCCTACACCTGGAACGGCCAGGGCAGCGACGGCACCCAGTGGCCGGACGGCCAGTACAAGCTCACCATCACCGCCAAGGACAACTCGGGCCAACCGGTGGCGGTCTCGACCCAGGTCCAGGGCACCGTCTCGTCGGTCGACCTGACCCAGCAGCCGCCGATGCTGTCGATCGGCGGCCAGACCTACACCATGAACCAGATCCAGCGGATCGTTAACTAGCCGTTAAGACGGCGCGCCGCACTTAAGACTGCGGATACATTTGCGGCTGAGCTTGAACATCAAGCTCAGCCAAGACGGCGACACATCGGCGTAAGCGCCGGAAATTCTTAACCTATCATTTACCACGTTTTCGCTCCCGGAGCCGTTTGGCGCCGGGAGCGCTGGCATTTGCGCCGAGAACCGCATTCGCGCCCTTTGCTTAGGCAAATTTTAAGCGAGGCGGCGTAGGTTCTTACCGTGAGTTCAGTGGTTAAGAGTTTGTGAGTACGCCATGACAGAACCCCATCGCCCGAGGGTGAAATACGTCATCGGGCCTGACGGCAGCCCGCTCACCATCGCGGATTTGCCTGCGCCAGGCACCAAGAGGTGGGTCATACGCCGCAAGGCCGAAGTCGTTGCCGCGGTCCGCGGCGGATTGTTGTCCCTCGAAGAAGCGTGCAGTCGCTACACCCTGACCGTCGACGAATTCCTGTCGTGGCAGTTCTCGATCGACCAGCATGGTCTCGCCGGCCTGCGCACCACCCGAATTCAGCAATATCGCCAATAAAGCGTTAACGACGCGACCGGAATTCTTCGAAAATCGGCTTGGCTCCGCCAAGCCGATTTTTTGCATGTCGACACTTTGTTAGGACCCATTAACCGTCGTTAACCATATCGAAACCTTCCCATAGGCAATAATTGCCCAGTGGTTCGATTCAACCTGCGCGACGTGTCCGCCACACCGCGGCAGCCAGGCTGAAACCGGATCGCCACCTGGAATGCGGGTGCCGGCGAGGGTTTAAGGATTGAATTTCGCGATCTCTGCAACCGGTCTTAAAGACCCGCGAAGCTCAAATCACCTTCAGCAGCCACCCGTCGAATGCCGAACTATGGGGCAGTTGCTTGCAAGGTCTCTTGGACTTCCTGAAGAGTTTGGGCGCCGCGCGGCTCACCGCCATGCTGGCGGTCACCGCCGCTTTGATCGGCTTCTTCGGCTTCGTCATCATGCGCGTGACGGCGCCGCAGCTGACGACCCTGTTCACCGACCTCAGCATGGACGACTCCTCCAGCATTATCAAAGACCTGGAACGCCAGGGCATTCCGTTCGAGATCCGCAATGAAGGCAGCGTGATCCTGGTTCCGAAGGACAAGGTGACCCGGCTGCGCATGAAGCTCGCCGAGGGCGGCCTGCCCAAGGGCGGCGGCGTCGGCTACGAGATCTTCGACAAGTCGGACGCGCTGGGCACCACGAGCTTCGTTCAGAACATCAACCATCTGCGGGCGCTCGAGGGCGAGCTCGCCCGCACCATCCGCGCCATCGACCGCGTTCAACAAGCCCGCGTCCACCTGGTTCTCCCCGAGCGGCCGCTGTTCTCGCGCGAGACCCCGGAGCCGTCGGCCTCGATCGTCGTGCGCGTGCGCGGCGCCCTCGAAGCCAACCAAATTCGCGCCATCCGCCACCTCGTCGCCTCGGCCGTGAACGGCCTCAAGCCGCAGCGGGTGTCGATCGTCGACGAGGCCGGACAGCTGCTCGCCGACGGTACCCAGACCGACATCGACCAGCAGGTCGGCGACGAGCGCCGGAGCGCCTTCGAGAAGCGGATGCGCAAGCAGGTCGAGGACATCGTGTCCTCGGTGGTCGGATCGGGCCGCGCCCGCGTCCAGCTCTCGGCCGATTTCGACTTCAATCGCATCACCCAGACCTCGGACCGCTACGATCCCGAAGGCCGGGTGCTCAGGTCGAGCCAGACCCGCGAAGAGCAGTCGGCCACCTCGGAGAATAACGGTCAGGTCACGGTCAACAACGAATTGCCCGGCGCCCAGCAGAACCAGGGGCAGCAGCAGCCCAAGGACCAGAGCAAGAAGACCGAAGAGACCAACAATTACGAGATCTCCCGCACCACCAAGACCGAAGTCACCGAGGCGGGCCGGGTCAATCGCATCTCGGTCGCGGTCCTGGTCGACGGCGCCTACACCAAGAACGAGAAGGGTGAGCTGGTCTACAAAGAGCGCGGCAAGGACGAACTCGATCGCATTGCGGCGCTGGTCCGCTCCGCAATCGGCTTCGACCAGAAGCGCGGCGACCAGGTCGAGGTGGTCAACCTGAAATTCGCCGACGCCCCGACCGTGCCGCAGATCAACGAGCCCACCGGCTTCCTCGGCATGCTCCACTTCACCAAGGATGACGTGATGTACGTCATCGAGCTCGCCGTGATGATGCTGCTCGGCATCGTCGTGGTGTTCATGGTGGTCCGTCCGCTGGTGAAGAAGATCATCTCCACCGACGAGGTCGCCGCAGCGATGAACGCCACGACGCCGGCCCTCACCGACGAGACCGCGCAGACGCAGGCCCATGCGCAGCAGACCGCAAACATGATCGACGTCGCCCAGGTGCAAGGCCAGGTTCACGCCCAGTCCGTTCACCGGGTGGGCGAACTGGCCGATCGCAACCCGGGTGAAGCCGCCGCCATCATCCGCCAGTGGCTCGCCGAGCCGCAGAACTGATCCAACGACGTGAACCATCTGAACTGAGAAGAACGTAATCGCATGTCGCTCCCGCAGACGCAGAACGCCAACGCCAACGACATCTCCACCGTCATCGCGACGCTCGCGAGCCGCCAGGCCGGCCGCGAGAAGAGCGAGCCCTTGTCCGGCCCGCGCCGCGCAGCCGTGATGATGCTCGCGCTCGGCGAACAGTACGGCGGCAAGATCTGGCAGCAGCTCGACGATGACGAGGTGCGCGAATTGTCGCTGGCGATGTCGACGCTCGGCACCGTCGAGGCCGACGTCGTCGAGGACCTGATGCTGGAATTCGTCTCGCGCATGTCGGCCTCGGGCGCGCTGATGGGCAATTTCGACGCCACCGAGCGGCTGTTGCAGCAGTACCTACCGGCCGAGCGCGTCACCGGCATCATGGACGAGATCCGCGGCCCTGCCGGCCGCAACATGTGGGAGAAGCTCTCCAACGTTCAGGAGGAGGTGCTGGCGAACTATCTCAAGAACGAGTACCCGCAGACCATCGCGGTCGTGCTGTCCAAGCTGAAGCCGGAGCATGCGGCGCGCGTGCTCGCGATCCTGCCGGAGGACATGGCGCTCGACGTCATCGGCCGCATGCTGCGCATGGAGGCCGTGCAGAAGGAGGTCATCGAGCGCGTCGAGCAGACCCTGCGCGTCGAGTTCATGTCGAACCTGTCGCAGACCCGCCGCCGCGACGCTCACGAGGTGATGGCCGAGATCTTCAACAATTTCGACCGCCAGACCGAAACCCGCTTCATCACCTCGCTGGAAGAAGAGAATCGCGAATCCGCCGAGCGCATCAAGGCGCTGATGTTCACCTTCGACGACCTGATCAAGCTCGACTCCGCTTCCGCCCAGACGCTGCTGCGCAACGTCGACAAGGACAAGCTCGGCGTGGCGCTGAAGAGCGCCAACGAGGAGGTGCGCAACTTCTTCTTCGGCAACATGTCCTCCCGCGCCGCCAAGATGCTGCAGGACGACATGGCCGCGATGGGACCGGTGCGCCTGCGCGACGTCGACGAGGCGCAGGCCCTGCTCGTCAACCTCGCCAAGGACCTCGCCGCCAAGGGCGAGATCATGCTCAGCAAGAACCGCGCCGACGACGAACTGGTGTATTGATGGCTCAGCCAGCGAAGTTCCTGTTCGATACCGACTTTGCCGCGCCGGAAAAGACCCGCGAGCGCGCGGCGACGACCGCGGAGATCGCACAGAAGGTCGCAGCCGCCGAGGCCGCCGCCTACCGCAACGGCTACGAGGCGGCGCAGCGCGAAGCCAAGGTCGAGGCCGACCGCCGCGTCGCCGCGGCGCTGGAGCAGATCAACATCCAGCTGCAGGGCATCACCGCGCGCTTCTCCGGCATCGAGGCGCGGATGGAGACGGAGGCCGTGGACGTCGCGGTGGCCGTCGCCCGCAAGCTGTGCGCTGCCCTGGTTGCCGCCGAGCCGCTCGGCGAGATCACCGGCCTGGTGCACGACTGTTTCGCTCATCTGGTGGCGACACCGCATCTCGTGCTGCGCATCAACGACTCGCTCTACGAACTCGCCCACGAGAAGATCGAGAAGCTCGCCAAGCAGAGCGGCTTCGAGGGGCGCCTCGTGATCCTGGCCGAGCCGGAGATCGCGACCGGAGACTGCCGGATCGAATGGGCCGACGGCGGCGTCGTGCTGGATCGCGCCGCCATCGATGCCAAGGTCAACGAACTGGTCGGACGCTACATGGCGTCCAGGAATAGCTAGGCCGCAGCCGTGGCCGAGGGAGTTAAGTCATGAGCGACAACGAGATCCCGCTTCCCGACCTCAATTCCGCCGATGCCCCGCCGATCACCGGCGACGTCGGCTACAACGAGGAGGAGCACGCCGCTCGCATCGCGGCCGACCTGGAGGCCGTGTTCGACGTGCCGGTCCAGGTCTCGGCCGTGCTCGGCCGCTCCAAGATGGACGTCGGCGAGCTCTTGAAGCTCGGACCGGGCACGGTGCTCGAGCTCGACCGCAAGGTCGGCGAAGCCATCGACATCTACGTCAACAACCGGCTCGTGGCCCGCGGCGAGGTCGTGCTGGTCGAGGACAAGCTCGGCGTGACGATGACGGAAATCATCAAGTCCGACCGCAACTGACAGACATGACCGGCGCGCTGATCGAGAGCGGCGCCAGCGAATAGGAGACGAACATGCGGCTTCTCATCGTCGGAACGCTGAAGGGCCAGCTGACCGCGGCCACCAAGATCGCCATGGAGAACGGCGCCACCGTGACTCATGCCGAGGACAACGAGCAGGCCATGCGGGTGCTGCGCGGGGGCAAGGGGGCCGACCTCATGCTGGTCGACGTCGCCCTCGACATCCGCGACCTGGTGATGCGGCTCGACACCGAGCACATCCACGTGCCGATCGTCGCCTGCGGCATCACCAGTGATGCTCGCGCCGCGGTCGCCGCCATCCATGCCGGCGCCAAGGAATACATTCCGCTGCCGCCGGATCCCGAGCTGATCGCGGCCGTGCTGGCCGCCGTGGCCAACGACAGCCGCGACCTCGTCTATCGCGACGACGCGATGGCCAAGGTGATCAAGCTCGCGCAGCAGATCGCCGGCTCCGACGCCTCGGTGATGATCACCGGCGAGTCCGGCACCGGCAAGGAGGTGCTGGCGCGCTACGTCCACACCCGCTCGGCCCGCGCCAAGCGTCCCTTCATCTCGATCAACTGCGCCGCGATCCCCGAGCATCTCCTGGAATCCGAGCTGTTCGGCCACGAGAAGGGTGCCTTCACCGGCGCGGTGGCGCGCCGCATCGGCAAGTTCGAGGAGGCCAATGGCGGCACCCTGCTGCTCGACGAAATCTCCGAGATGGACGTGCGGCTGCAGTCGAAGCTGTTGCGCGCGATCCAGGAGCGCGTGATCGACCGCGTCGGCGGCACCCGCCCGGTGCCGGTCGACATCCGCATCATCGCGACCTCGAACCGCAATCTCGCCGACGCCGTGCGCGAAGGCACATTCCGCGAGGACCTGCTGTTCCGGCTCAACGTCGTGAACCTGAAGATCCCGCCGTTGCGCGAGCGCCCGGCCGACATTCTCGAACTGGCTCAGCACTTCGCGCGCAAATATTCCGAGGCCAATGCCGTGCCGCTGCGACCGATCTCGGCGGAAGCCAAGCGCATCCTGACCAGCAATCGCTGGCCGGGCAACGTCCGCGAGCTGGAGAACACGATGCATCGCGCCGTGCTGATGGCGCAGGGCGACGAGATCGGGCCGGATGCGATCCTCACGCCCGACGGCGCGCGCCTCGACATCAGCAAGACCCAGCCGGCCGTGGCCCATGCTACGATGGCGGCGGAGCAGGTCACGCGGGCGCTCGTCGGCCGCACGGTCGCCGACGTCGAGCGCGACCTGATCCTGGAAACCTTGAAGCACTGCCTGGGCAACCGGACACATGCGGCCAACATTCTGGGCATCTCGATCCGCACGTTGCGCAACAAGCTCAACGAATATGCCGACGGCGGCGTGCCGATTCCGCCGCCGGGCGCGGGCGACCCGCGGGTGCCGAGCACGGTGTAGTCCGCCAGCCCTGATCCGCAACATTCTCGGCGGCGCGCTGCTCCTCAGCGCGCCGTTGGTCGTTTCAGCGAAGGGCGCCGAATCGCTCGGCCGGCTGACCGGCTGCTGGGAGCAGACCTCGCACGCGCCGCTGGTGCAGCCAACGTCGGGCGAGGAATGGGGCGCGCGCAGCTGGTGCTTCGCCCGCAGAGGCAAATTGATCTCGCGGACGCTCGCCTGCGGCGCCGGCGGATGCGACGGCTGGGACAACGAGCGCCGCTATCGCTGGCGGACGCCGATGCTATCGTTGTCCGACGTCGAGACCTCGCCGGACGGCAAGACACGGACCACCGTCTGGCGCCGCTGCCGCGTGCGGTTTCTGACCCGGGATTGGATGCAACTGCAGGATTGCAGTCAGTCGACCGATCCATGGGTCCGCGAGACGCCGACGCGACGTTAGCCAAGAGACGTCAGCTAAGACATGTCAGCTAAGACATGGGTGGCGCTTCCGTCGCGTCGGTTCGGATTTCCTCGCCTCCCGGGAGGAGCCCCTTGTTCTTCGCGGTCGGGGTGTGCGGTTGCAAGGGCACTATCAGACAGTCGAGCGCTGCGTCGAGCAGGCGCTGGCCTATGGGCCGCTTTCGGCGCTGGACGAGCGAGGATCTTCCGCGCGAGATCTAAATTGGGCGACAATCGGCGGCAGTCGGTTGACCTCCTACGGAGCGGGTACTTCTAGGCCAATTCCTGCCAATTCATCATTGCGAACGGCAATTGTTCGCCGACGGCTCCAGCCATTCCCGAAGTGCGGAATTCCCAACCGATTGAAATATGAGACATATCTGACATATCCCCCGATGCGACGACTTGGCCCGGCGCTTGCTGACCGTCGACCCGAACCGCGGCGAAGCACAGCGGAGGGAGGATCATCTATGTCGGTTATCGGAACGCCACACGTCGAGACGGAAACGGGCTCGATCGACTATTCGGACATGGGACGTCGCATCAAGGCGATCCTGATCGGATCAGTCGGAAATCTCGTCGAATGGTACGACTTCTACGCCTATTCGGCGTTCGCCCTCTACTTTGCCGGGTCGTTCTTTCCCAAGAGCGATCCCGTGGCGGAACAGCTCTCCGCGGCCGCGGTGTTCGCCATCGGCTTCGTCATGCGCCCCATCGGCGGCTGGCTGTTCGGCTATCTCGCGGACCATCACGGCCGCAAGAATTCGTTGACGATCTCGGTCCTGCTCATGTGTTTCGGGTCGCTGGTGATCGCGATGACGCCGAGCTACGCGACCATCGGCATCGCCGCGCCGATCATTCTCGTGATTGCACGCATGCTGCAGGGGCTGTCGCTCGGTGGCGAATATGGTGCGAGCGCGACCTATCTTTCGGAGATGGCTGATCCCAAACGGCGAGGGTTCTATTCGAGCTTTCAGTACGTCACGTTGATCGGCGGACAGCTCACCGCCATCCTGGTGCTGCTGTTGCTTCAGAAAGTGCTGCTCACGCCCGACCAGCTCAAGACCTGGGGCTGGCGCATTCCGTTCTTCATCGGCGCAGTGCTGGCCGTCATCGCCTACGTGATGCGTTCCAACATGCACGAGACCGATCACTTCCAGGCGGCGAAGTCGGCCGCCACGAAAGCTGGCTCGCTGCGCGCGCTGCTGCGGCATCCCAAGGAAGTGCTGCTCGTGATCGGCCTGACCATGGGCGGCACGACGGCGTTCTACACCTACACGACGACCATGCAGAAGATCCTCAAGCTGCAGGTCAAGCTCACCGACGACCAGACGACGGCGGTCGTGTTCGGGTCGCTGCTGTTCGCTACGCTGCTGCAGCCGATCTACGGCGCGATATCGGACAAGGTCGGCCGGCGTCCCCTGCTGATGATGTTCGGCATTCTCGGCACGCTCTGCACCTATCCGCTCCTGAAGTTTCTCCAGGGCGTCACCGACGCCTGGGTCGCCTTCGCCGTGGTCTGCGCGGCCTGGATGATCGTGGCCGGCTACACCTCGATCAACGCGGTGGTGAAGGCCGAACTGTTCCCCACCAACATCCGTGCCATGGGCGTTGGCCTTCCCTACGCCATCACGGTCGCAACCTTTGGCGGCACGGCCGACTGGGTGGCGTTGAAGATGCAGGACATCGGCCATGCCGACTGGTACTACTGGTACCTGACCGGTGTGATCTTCTTGTCGTTCCTGGTCTATGCCGGCATGCGGGACACGAAGCACGACAGCGCCATGGAACGGCATGTGTGATAAGGCGATCGCCCGCCTGCTCGCTTGCAGGCGGGCGATCGTCGCCGGATAGAGGTCCCGGGACGGCGCAGGCTTCTGCCGATCGGAGTAAGCGCCTTGCGGACGCACTGAATGAAGAACCGGCGAACGCTCCTGCTCGGCATACTCGGGCTGCAGGCATTGCTGGCCGCCTTTGCCTACAAGGCAGCGGACGACGCGAGCCTGCGAGCGGCACGCGTTCGCGCGAACGAGCGCCTCTCCATTCTGTCGGACACGCTGCACGATACGATCGACCGGTTCAGCGGCATTCCGGACCTGGCTTCGGCTGGCTCGCCGGTCATCGCGGTTCTGCAGGATCCGGCCAGCCAGCCTCTTGTCGCCGCGGCCAACACGTTTCTGGAACGCGCGGCAAAAGGCGTCGGCGCTGCCGCTCTCTTTCTTCTCGACGACCGCGGCATCGCGATTGCTGCGAGCAACTGGCGCGACGCGGGAAGCTTCGTCGGCCACGACTACAGCTTCCGCCCCTATTTCCACGAGGCGATGAGCTCGGGCCGAGGCCAGTATTACGGCGTCGGCGTCACGACCGGCTTGCCCGGCTACTTCATGTCGTCTCGCATCGCCCGTCCCCTGGACGAGAAGCCGGCGGGCGTGCTCGTCGTGAAGATCGACTTCTCCGAGCTCGAGGAGAGCTGGGCAAAGGGCAGCGAGACCGTACTCGTGACGGATCAGGACGGCGTCGTCTTCCTGACCAACGACAAGCTCGTGAAGTATCGGCCGGTCCAACCGCTGCCCAGCGACGCCCGCGCACGGCTCGACGGCGAGCGGCGCTATGCGACAAATCCGATCGGCGCCGTCATCGAGGCAAAGCTGCTGGATGCGGATCTCAGCGCGTCCGGGCCGATCGCATCGACGTCATGGCGCATGATCACCATCATACCATCAGACGGCCGCCGGCTTCAGCCCGTAGCGGCCGCCGCCATCGTGTTCACGACCGGTCTCGCGCTGTGGCTCTCTCTGATCGTTCTGTGGCAGCGCCGGGCGCGCGTGCTGGCGGAGCGCCACGCGCTGGTGGTGCTGGAGAGCACCGTCGCGGAGCGAACCGCCGCCCTCGCGAGCGCGCTGGGACGGCTCGAACAGGAGGTCGAGGAACGCAGGCGGACCGATGCGGAACTCCATCGCGCGCGCGACGAACTCGTCCAGACGGCCAAGCTCGCGGCCATGGGTGAGGCGTTCTCGGGCCTTGCGCATGAGGTCAACCAGCCCTTGGCGGCACTTCGAACCTATGTCTCCGCCACGCGGCTGCTGCTGGAGCGCAATGATCTCGCGAGCGCGACGGCGAACCTGTCCGTCATGGATCGCGCAATCCAGAAGCTGAGCGGACTGACCGCAAATCTGAAACGGCTCGCCCGGCAGGACGATCGCAAGTTCGAGACGATCGATCTCGGGGTCTGCGTGGGCCAAGTGCTCGAGCTGCTGAAATTCAGGCTCGTCGACGAGCATGTCGAGATCGAGTTCGAGCCGCTGTCGCGCGCCTGGATGTTCGGAGACGCCGCCCGCATCGAGCAGGTCGTGCTCAATCTTCTGCAGAACGCGATCGACGCGGTGTCCGGCCAGGCAGATCGCCTCATCGTCATTGCCGTCGAAACACTGGACGAGCAGGTTGTCCTGATCGTCGGCGACCGCGGCCCCGGCGTGCCCGCTGCCGCCAGCGGGCGGCTCTTCGATCCCTTCTTCACGACGAAGGAGCCGGGTCGCGGACTGGGTCTTGGCCTTTCCATCGCCTATTCCATCGTCAAGGAGCATGGCGGCTCGATTCAGTACGAACGCTCCGACGCCGGCGAGACGCGCTTCCGCGCCGTCTTTCCGCGGGCGAAGGGAGCCGAACGGAACATCGCATGAGCGAATTCAACGGAAGAGCGCTGCTGGTCGACGACGACGAGGTGCTTCTCGGCAGCCTCGAACAATGGCTCGGCCTGTCCGGGTTCGAGGTGAGGACCGCGGGCGCCGTCGGCGCTGCGGTCGCCGAGATCGATCGGCAGGAGTTCGACGTCGTCCTCACCGACCTGCGCATGCCGGGCCAGGACGGCATGCAGCTGCTGGCCCATGTTCGGGAGAACAAGCCCGACCTGCCGGTAGTGATCCTCACCGGGCACGGCGATGTCCCGCAGGCGGTGCAGGCGACGCGCGCCGGCGCCTACGACTTCATCGAGAAGCCCTATGACCCGGACCGGCTGGTCGTCACGCTTCGGAACGCGGCCAGGCAGGCCCGTCTGCAACGCAGGTTGCACGCAGCCGAGCAGCAGCTTAAGGGCGACGACTGCGTATCAGCCCGCCTGATGGGCACGTCGTTCGACATGGTCCGATTGCAGGCCGAGATCCGGTCTCTCCTTTCGGCGCCGCTCGACGTCCTGATCGCCGGCGAGACCGGCGCGGGCAAGGAGGTCGTGGCGCGCGCGCTGCATGCTTGCGGGCCGCGCCACACCAAGCCCTTCGTCGCCATCAACTGCGCCGCCATTCCCGCCGACATCGTCGAAAGCGAACTGTTCGGACACGAACCCGGCGCCTTTACCGGGGCAAGCAGCGTCCGCATCGGAAAGTTCGAATTCGCCAATGGCGGAACATTGTTTCTCGATGAAATCGAAAGCATGCCGCTGGCCGCGCAGGGCAAGCTCCTGCGCGCGCTTCAGGAGCGCGCGATCGAGCGCGTCGGCGGCAACAAGTCCATCAGCATCGACATCCGCGTCATCAGCGCAACCAAGTCGGACCTGCGCAAGGCCGCCGAAGCCGGCCAGTTCCGGGCAGACCTGTTCTACCGTCTTGCCGGATACGAGATCGAGGTCCCGCCGCTGCGTCGGCGCGGCGACGATCTGCTCCTGCTGTTCCGGCACTATGCGCGGCTGGCCGCCGACGCCGCCGGAAAGCCGGAGCCTGAACTGCCGGCAGCGGCGATAGCGGCGATTTTCGAGTATGCTTGGCCCGGCAATGTGCGCGAGCTCAGGTCGGTCGCCGAACGCTACGGGATGGGTCTTGGCCTGCGAATCCAGCGCGACGTCGCGTCGGAGCAGACCGTCTCGGCAGGCCTCGAACAAATGCTCGACGACTACGAGCGCCGCCTGATCCTCACCGCCCTGCAACGCGCCGACGGCTCGGTATCCAAGGCGCTGGAGGCTTTGCAGGTGCCTCGCCGGACACTCAACGAAAAGATGCGCCGCCTCGGGATTGCCCGAAAACCGTCTGGTGCCGGCGATCAGCCGTAAGGTCCTGAAGCCGGTCGTCGCGAGAACTGCCGGTGGGGCAAAAGGCTCGATCGCTCGCGCGCCAATTTAGTTAGCAGCGGCGCGCTACGAATAGTTCGGCGCCTCGGGATTGCGGAAGATGTGGATCGGATCGCCCGGCGTGAACTCGCGCTGCGTCAGCACCGCATAGGCATAGAGCGCGAGATAGAGCATCGCCACCGTGCCGATCGCGTAGAGAGCCCAGGTTCCGATCCGATTCATGATTTCCGCTGCCGAGGCCGACGGCGTGCTTGTACGGCGTCTTGCGGACCGACGCCAGCGTCGCGGCTGTCTTCAGGCCTACGGCGTGAAGCCTGGATCCGGCACACTGAGCGCAGCCAATGCCGCCCGGTCGTCGTCGCGATCCACCGACACATAGCTGCCATGCCAATACGCCAGGGCCGCCGATTGCGGCGCCACGTCGACATGGACGACGCGGCCGATCACGATGCCATGGGAATGCCGCTCGATGATCTCCTCGACCTCGCAGTCGAGCGCGGCGAGCGCACCGACCAGAAGCGGCACACCGGTGACATGCTTGCGCCAGTCGGCGCCGGCGAACCGCTCGGCGCCCCGCAGCCCGCCTTTACCCGAGAACCGCTCGGCGACGCCGATCTGGTCCGCCGCCAGCAGATTGGCGCCGAAAACACGCTCGCGCTGCAGGATCGGCCATGACGAGGCATTCCGATTGAGGCTGACGACGACCGATGGCGGATCGATCGACAGCGATGCGAGCGAGCTCACCGTCATGCCGGTGACGTCATCGCCACGTCCGACCGTGATGACGCTGACGCCACCGACCAGTTGGCGCATCGCAGAGCGGAAATCCGGCTGGAGCGCCGTGGCATCAGGCATGTGACGGACGATGGAGTTCATTGCGTTGGTCTTTCCTACCCCGTCGTGCCCGGTCCAAGCAACTGGGCCAGGATCGAGCCTTCCAGCGCGGCCAACCCGGCAGATCCGCGCTGACGTGGCCGCGCCAGACCGACCGTGATGTCCTCGGCAATCCGGCCATCTTCGATGACGAGGACCCGGTCCGCAAGTGCGACAGCCTCCGCGACGTCATGGGTGACCAGGATTGCGGTAAAGGTTTGGTTTGCCCAGACCCCCTCGAGCAGCCGCTGCATCGCAATGCGCGTGAGCGCGTCGAGCGCGCCAAGCGGCTCGTCGAAGGCAAGCAGCCGCGGCCCGCTCACCAGCGCGCGGGCGAGCGCCACACGTTGCTTCTGGCCGCCCGACAGCACCGCCGGCCATTGATCACGCTTCTCGGCCAGCCCGACGTCCTCCAGCGCGCGCCGCGCCCGATCATGCGCGCCCGCAGCCTTGCGGTCGCGACCAAGGCCGACCTCGACATTGGCCAGCACCCGCGCCCATGGCAGCAACCGCGGCTCCTGGAACATCACGCGGACGTCCTCCGGCCGCGCCGCAGCCTCGCCGAAGCTGATCGTGCCGGACGTCGGCTTGTCGAGACCTGCGATCAGCCGCAACAGCGTGCTCTTGCCGCAGCCGCTCTGGCCGACGATGGCGACGAACTGGCCGGCCGGAATCTCCAGATCGATGCCGCGCAGCACCTCGTTGTCGCCGAACGACTTGCGCACATCGCGGATGACGAGCGGCAGGCCGCGCGTTGCGTTGTTGTCCGGCTGCGGAGTCACGCCTGGCTTGCTCACATGGCGGAAAGCCTCAGCATGCCCGATCACATCGGTGCCGTCGATCGCCTCGACCTCGGATACGGGAATTCGGAGCACTTGCTGCATGGACAGACCTCAATGCTTGCTGAAAGCCGGATGCCAGGACAGGGTCAGGCGCTCCAGCAGCCGCGAGGCGCTGTCGGCGAGCTTGCCGAGTAGCGCGTAGATCAGGATGGAGAGCACGACGACGTCGATCTGCATGAACTCGCGCGCCTGCATCGCCATGTAGCCGAGGCCCGATGAGGCCGCGATCGTCTCGGCAACAATCAAGGTGAGCCACATGATGCCGAGCGCGAAGCGCAGGCCGACGAAGATCGACGGCAGCGCGCCGGGGACGATCACGCGGCGAAACAATTCGCCGTCCGTCATGCCGTAGACCCGGCCCATTTCAATGAGTTGCGGGTCGACGGTGCGAATCCCGTGCAGCGTGTTGAGGTAGACCGGAAAGAACACGCCGAGCGCGACGAGAAACAGTTTTGCGCTCTCGTCGATTCCGAACCACAGGATGACCAACGGGATCAGCGCCAGATGCGGCACGTTGCGGATCATCTGCAGCGTCGTATCGGTGAGCTTGGACGACAACTGCGAGAGGCCGTTGGCGAGCCCGAAGGCGAAGCCGATGCTGCCGCCGATCAAAAAGCCGATCGAGGCACGCCAGAAGCTGACCCAGATGTTGCGGCCGAGCTCGCCCGACCACAACAGCTTCCAGCCGGCGCGCGCAACATCGCTCGGCGCCGGCAGCACCCGCGGCGAGACCAGGCCGGCGACCGAGGCCGCCTGCCAGATCATTAGGATCGCGAGCGGAACGATCCACGGCAGCAGACCATCCGCCTTGGGCACCGCGAGCTTGCGGGCCTTGGGAAGACTTTCAATCAGGCTCATGACTGCGACGCCCGCTGCAGAGGACGATGCTCATTGGCGATGGTCTCGCCGAACGGGCCGGTGTTTGTACGGAGCTTCGTCACGTTGCCGCCCTGCTCCACCGCGTTCAGACCCAGCTTCGGGAACACCAGCTCGGCAAAGCGATAGGCTTCCTCGAGATGCGGGTAGCCGGAGAGAATGAACGTGTCGATGCCGATATCCTGATACTCGCGGATCCGCGCCGCCACGGTGTCGGGATCGCCGACCAGCGCGGTGCCGGCGCCGCCGCGGACGAGGCCGACGCCGGCCCACAGATTCGGGCTGATCTCGAGCTTGTCGCGCCGGCCGCCATGCAGTTGCGACATGCGCTGCTGACCGACCGAGTCCATGCGGGCGAAGATCTTCTGCGCCGAGGCAATCGTGTCGTCGGTGACGTGCTTGATGAGGTCGTCGGCCGCCGCCCACGCCTCCTCGTTGGTCTCGCGTACGATGACATGCAGGCGGATGCCGAACGACAGCTTGCGGCCGCGCTTGTCGGCAACCGCCTTCACCTTGGCGATCTTGGCGGCGACGTCGGCCGGCGGCTCGCCCCAGGTCAGGTACTTCTCGACGGTGTCGACGGCGACGTCGATGCCGGCATCCGACGAGCCGCCGAAGAACAGCGGCGGGCGCGGCGACTGCACCGGCGGGAACAGCAGCCGGCCGTCCTCGACGGTGATGTGCTTGCCGGCGAAGTTGACGGCTTCGCCTTCGAGCAGCTTGTTGTAGACGGTGAGGAACTCGCGGGTGACCTCGTAGCGCTCCTCATGCGACAGGAAGATGCCGTCGCCCTTGTTCTCGATCGGGTCTCCGCCGGTGACGACGTTGACGAGCAGGCGGCCATTGCTGACGCGGTCGAGCGTCGCGGTCATGCGCGCGGCTACGGCCGGTGACTGCAGGCCGGGGCGCACGGCCACGAGATAGCGCAACTTCTCGGTGAACGGCGCCACCGCCGACGCCACGATCCAGGAATCCTCGCAGCTGCGCCCGGTCGGGATCAGCACGCCGTAATAGCCGAGTTGGTCGGCCGCCTGCGCGATCTGGCGCAGATAGTTGAAGTTGACCTCGCGGCCCCCCTGCGACGTGCCGAGATAGCGGCCGTCGCCATGGGTCGGCAGGAACCAGAGGACGTTGGGCTTCGATGCATTGCTCATGTTGTTCACTTTCGGATTGCTGCGCGCGATCAGGCGTCAGGTGGACGGCGTCCACTTCCAGACGATGTCGGCGACGTTGATGGATTTCGGAATGAGACCGACGCGGGCGAAGCGGTCGGCCACGGCCTGCTGGCTCCTGATCACCTCGTCGTCGATCGGCACGACGCTGTAGACCGAGCGGTCGACGAAGCGCTTGACGGCATCGAGATCGACGCCTGTCGCCTCAGCCTGCGCCTTGGCGACCTCCTCGTGATGCCTGTTGGCCCACACGCCCTCGGCTGCGAAGGCGGCGTTCAGCCTGGCCACGATGGCCGGATACTTTTCGACGAAATCGCTGCCGACGATGTAGAACGAATTCGGCTTGTGGACGTCCTTGTCCCATACGATGATGCGGGCATTCTCCTTCAGCTCGGCCAGCGCGAGATACGGATCCCAGATCGACCAGGCGTCCACCGAGCCCTTGACGAAGGCGGCGGTGGCATCGGCCGGCGCCAGCGGCGCGGGCGTGATGTCGCTCCAGGCGAGGCCCGCCTTCTCCAGCGCGGCGACCAGCAGATTGTGCGCGCTCGATCCCTTGCCGAAGGCGACGCGCTTGCCCTTGAGATCGGCCAGCGTCTGGATCGGCGAGTCCTTCGGCACGATGATCGCCTGGCTGCTGCCGTTCTGCTTCACGGCCGCCGCATAGCGGATCTTGGCGCTCGCGGCTTGCGCGAAGATCGGCGGCGCGTCGCCGACATAGCCGAAATCGACGCTGCCGACGTTGATGGCTTCGAGCAGCGGCGGACCGAATTGAAAGTCGACCCATGCGATGTCGATGCCGAGTGGCTTGAAGGTGTTCTCGATCGTGCGGCGCGCCTTCACGGCCGGGAAGAAGCCGCCCTTCTGGGTGCCGATGCGGATCTCCTTCGGCCTGTCCTCGGCGCGCAACGGCGCGGCGCAAGTCATCAGTGCAGCCGATGCCATCGACAGTTTCAGAAAATCACGACGCTTCATGGCCCTCTCCGAGATCAGCTGCGCATCGACGTTGATGCGATGCGAGAGATGATGGTGGTCGGCCGAACGCGTGTCGAGCACCCCGAAAAAATAGCGATGCGGGTCCTGTCAGCTCGCTGCGAGAGGGGATGTTCGTATCGGCTGCGCCACGCAATGCAGCGATAATTTCTCACCCTTGACGAGGCGATCACGCGTCTTCACGGCGCATCAACCAAGATCGCGTGCAAGCCGGGCCGAATCCGAAGTTGCGGCCCGCCACCCCGAGGGCGGTTCCACGACTTGATCCACATCAACGCCGGTTCCAGTCGCCCAATGTAGTATATCGTTCAGGCGCGGCCCGGATGCCGCAAACTCTCCTCCCGCACACACAGCAGAGAATTCTCTCATGTCGCTCGTTGGCAGCGATGCGAATGCGCGTTCGCGCCGCAGACGCATGGAAATTTTTGCCTTCCTGTTCCTCACCGCCGTGATCATGCCCGCGCTCGCGGTGGCGACCGTCGGCTCCTACGGACTCGCGGTGTGGGTCTACCAGATGATGGCCGGGCCGCCCGGCCCGCCCGCAGCGCATTGACCGGAAGGACGGCTCGCATGCTCTCAACCCGCACTGCTCTCGACCGGCGCGCCCTGATCACCGGCCGCGTGCTCGCGGCCGAGCCGGTGGTCGCGCCGCCCTCGGGCGAGATCGCCTCGATCATCGTGCAGACCCGACCCGATCAGCTCGACCACGTGTCGGCCGAGATCCTCGCGCTGTCCGGCTGCGAGATCCACGGCCGCGACGAGCGCGGCAAGCTGATCGTGGTGGTCGACGCGCCCAATGCCGGCGCGCTCGGCGCCACCATGACCACGATATCAGCGATTCCCTGCGTGCATTCCGCCTGCCTCGTCTTCCACGCCATCGACGCCGGCTAATCAACCGAGACCATCATGACCGAAGCAAAGATCGATCGCCGTCAGATGCTGAAGCTGGAGGCCGCCGCGATTGCCGCAGCTGCCGCCGGCATGCCGGCCGCTGCGCGCGCCGCCAACCTCGTCACCGAGCGCGAGCAGAGCGAGCTGAAATGGGACAAGGCCGCCTGCCGCTTCTGCGGCACCGGCTGCAGCGTGATGGTCGCGACCAAGGACAACCGCGTCGTCGCCACCCATGGCGACATCAAGTCCGAGGTCAATCGCGGCCTCAACTGCGTCAAGGGCTACTTCCTGTCCAAGATCATGTACGGCCATGATCGCCTGACGCATCCGATGCTGCGCAAGACCAACGGCAAGTACGACAAGAACGGCGAGTTCACGCCTGTTTCCTGGGACGAAGCCTTCGACATCATGGCGTCGAAGTTCAAGGACGCGATCAAGAAGCGTGGTCCCTCCGGCGTCGGCATGTTCGGCTCGGGCCAGTGGACGATCTGGGAAGGCTACGCGGCGTCAAAGCTGTTCAAGGCCGGCTTCCGCACCAACAACATCGACCCCAATGCGCGGCACTGCATGGCCTCGGCCGTGGCCGGCATGATGCGCACCTTCGGCATCGACGAGCCCCCGGGCTGCTACGACGACATCGAGGCGACCGATGCCTTCGTGCTGTGGGGCTCCAACATGGCGGAGATGCATCCGATCCTGTGGACCCGCGTCACCGATCGACGGCTGTCGGCGCCGCATGTCAAGGTCGCCGTGCTCTCGACTTTCGAGCACCGGTCGTTCGACCTCGCCGATGTCGGCATGGTGTTCAAGCCGCAGACCGACCTCTACATCCTCAACGCCATCGCCAACCACATCATCACGACCGGCCGCGTCAACAAGGACTTCGTCCAGGCGCACACCGTATTCAAGAAGGGCCAGACTGATATCGGCTACGGCCTGCGGCCCGAGCATCCGCTGCAGAAGAAGGCCACGGGTGCCGCCAAAGCCAACGACGCCACCGACATCTCGTTCGACGAATATGCAAAATTCGTCTCGGACTACACGCTGGAGAAGGCCGCCGAGATGTCCGGCGTGCCGTTGAACCGGCTGCAGGCGCTCGCCGAGCTCTATGCCGATCCCAAGACCAAGGTGGTCTCGTTCTGGACCATGGGGTTCAACCAGCACACCCGCGGCGTCTGGTGCAACAACCTAGTCTACAACATCCATCTGCTCACGGGAAAGATCGCCGAGGCCGGCAACAGCCCGTTCTCGCTGACCGGCCAGCCCTCGGCTTGCGGCACCGCGCGCGAGGTCGGCACCTTCTCGCACCGCCTGCCCGCCGACATGGTCGTCACCAACAAGGAGCATCGCACAAAGGCCGAGCACATCTGGCAGCTGCCGGAGGGCACGATCCCCGACAAGCCCGGCTATCACGCGGTGCTGCAGAGCCGGATGCTGAAGGATGGCCTGCTCAACGCCTATTGGGTGCAGGTCAACAACAATCTGCAGGCCGGCCCGAACGCCAACGAGGAAACCTATCCGGGCTTCCGCAACCCCGACAATTTCATCGTCGTCTCCGATGCCTATCCGTCGGTGACCGCGCTCGCCGCGGACCTCATCCTGCCGACCGCGATGTGGGTGGAGAAGGAAGGCGCTTACGGCAATGCCGAGCGCCGCACCCAGTTCTGGCATCAGCTCGTCGCGGCACCGGGCGAGGCCCGCTCGGACCTGTGGCAGCTGATGGAATTCTCGAAGCGCTTCAAGATCGAGGAGGTCTGGCCGGAGGAGCTGATCGCCAAGAAGCCTGATGTCCGCGGCAAGACGCTGTTCGACGTGCTCTACAGGAACGGCCAAGTCGACAAGTTCCCGCTCGACCAGATCGAGCCGGGCTATGCCAACGACGAATCGAAGGCGTTCGGCTTCTACGTCCACAAGGGCCTGTTCGAGGAATACGCCGAGTTCGGCCGCGGCCACGGCCATGACTTGGCACCGTTCGAGACCTATCACAAGGAGCGCGGCCTGCGCTGGCCGGTCGTCGACGGCAAGGAGACGCGCTGGCGTTTCCGCGAGGGCTCGGATCCCTACGTCAAGGCCGGCACCGGCGTGCAGTTCTATGGTTTCCCCGACGGCAAGGCGCGCATCTTCGCGCTGCCCTACGAGCCGCCGGCGGAATCGCCCGACAAGGACTATCCGTTCTGGCTGTCGACGGGCCGCGTCGTCGAGCACTGGCATTCCGGCACGATGACGCGTCGTGTGCCCGAACTCTACAAGGCGTTCCCCGAAGCCGTCTGCTTCATGCATCCGGACGACGCCGAGGCCGCGAACCTGCGGCGCGGCGACGAGGTCAAGGTCGCCTCGCGGCGCGGCTTCATCCGCGCCCGCGTCGAAACCCGCGGCCGGGACAAGCCACCGCGCGGGCTCGTGTTCGTGCCGTGGTTCGACGAATCCAAGCTGATCAACAAGGTGACGCTCGACGCCACCGATCCGATCTCGCTGCAGACCGACTACAAGAAATGCGCCGTGCGCATCGAGCGGGTGTGACGACCATGATCAAGAAACTTGCCATGATGCTGCTCGCCGCCAGCCTGGCGGCCGGCTCGAGCGCCCTGCTCGCCCAGAGCGTCTCGTCCTCGCTGCGCGGCCAGACGCCGCTCAACGACGAAGGCCCGGCGCCGCCGATGCAGCCGACCAAGAACACCGCCGAGAAGGAGGTGCGCAACTATCCAGAGCAGCCGCCGGTGATCCCGCATTCCATCGACGGCTATCAGGTCGACATGCAGGGCAACAAATGCCTGTCCTGCCACGCCCGCGCGCGCACGGCCGAATCCAAGGCGCCGATGCTGTCGATCACCCACTTCATGGATCGCGACGGCCAGTTCCTGGCGTCGGTATCGCCGCGGCGCTACTTCTGCACGCAGTGTCATGTGTCGCAGAGTGTCGCCACTCCGCCGGTCAGCAACGACTTCGTCGACATCGACACCGTGCTGTCGCACGACAAGCCGGGTGGCAAGCGATGAGCAGCGCCGACATCCCGCAGGGGACGGGAACGCCGGCCCCCGAAAAACGGCTCGGCTTGATCCGCCGCACCTGGCAGTTCGTGCTCGACCTGATCGACGTGCTGCTGAAGCCGAGCTCGATCTTCGGGCTCGGCGTGCTGGTGCTCGCCGGTTTCGTCGCCGGCGTGATCTTCTGGGGCGGCTTCAACACCGCGCTCGAGATCACCAACACCGAGAAGTTCTGCACCGGCTGTCACGAGATGAAAGACAACGTGTTCGCCGAGCTGAAGACGACCGTCCACTTCTCCAACCGCTCCGGCGTCCGCGCGTCATGCCCGGACTGCCACGTGCCGCACAACTGGACCGACAAGATCGCGCGCAAGATGCAGGCCTCGAAGGAGGTCTGGGGTCACCTGTTCGGCTCGATCGACACCCGCGAGAAGTTCACCGACCGCAGGCTGGAGCTGGCCTTGCACGAATGGGCGCGCTTCAAGGCGAACGATTCGCTGGAGTGCCGCAACTGCCACAGCTCGCAATCGATGGACATCACCAAGCAGTCCCCCCGCGCCGTCGAAGCCCACCAGCGCTTCCTCTTCACCGGCGAAAAGACCTGTATCGACTGCCACAAGGGCATCGCGCATCATCTGCCGGACATGCGCGGCGTGCCGGGCTGGCAGTAGGGTTCTTAGCGCTTTCTAATACGCACTTCCCGTGCGGCCGCCCCTCACCCCAACCCTCTCCCCGTGAAGAGGGAGCGCACCGTCGTCCGCCTCTTCCACTTACCTTTTCTCGCAAACATCCGATGCTGTCGCCGCGCCAGCGGTCTACCCCCCTCCCCGCAAGGGTCCGCAAGGGGGAGGGGCGCACCGTCCGGGTCGCACGTGCTCGACTTCCACGCACATTCGGCATCTCAGCGCGGAACGTGGCGGCCCTCTCCCTCATCCAGCGCTTGATCTCCCCGCATCAGCCCTTAGGTTCACGGAATGTCCCGAGTCGCTCCGCGGCTCCATTTCTGTGAGCCATGACCACCTTCTCTCCCCATCAGGATTCCGCCCTCAAGGCCGTCGGCGACTGGCTGAAGGAAAAGCCCGGCCGGAACGGCACGCCGCAGGTGTTCCGGCTGTTCGGCTATGCCGGCACCGGCAAGACCACGCTGGCCCGCCATATCGCCGAGGGCGTCGATGGCGACGTCAAGTTCGCGGCGTTCACCGGCAAGGCGGCGCTGGTGATGCGCAGCAAGGGCTGCGACAACGCCTCCACCATCCACTCGCTGATCTACCGCGCCCAGGAGACCGGCGAGGAGCAGCCGAACTTCGAATTGTGGGACGACGCGCCGGCCTCCAAGGCCAAGCTGATCATCATCGACGAATGCTCGATGGTCGACGCCGATCTCGGCCGCGACCTGCTCTCGTTCGATTGCCCGCTCTTGGTGCTCGGCGATCCCGCGCAGCTGCCGCCGGTCAAGGGCGGCGGCTTCTTCACCGACAACGAGCCGGACGTGATGCTGACCGAGGTGCATCGCCAGGCGCAGGACGATCCCATCGTGCGGATGTCGATGGACGTGCGCGAGGGCAATACGCTCGACATCGGCCGCTACGGCGAGAGCGAAGTGGTGGAGCGCCGCGAGCTTGATCCGTCACGCGTCATGGAGGCCGACCAGGTGCTGGTCGGCCGCAACGCCACCCGGCGCGCCTACAACAACCGTTTCCGGCAGCGCCTCGAGATCGAGGACGCGCTGCCCGTCGCCGGCGACAAGCTGGTGTGCCTGCGCAACAACCGCAAGAAGGGCCTGTTCAATGGCGGGCTGTGGCGGGTGAAGTCGCGCGCGACCTCGAAGTCCAAGATCGTCACCATGCGCGTCGCACCGGAAGAGGATTTCGGCCGCAAGGTGACCAAGGTCTCGGTGCGCGGCGAATGCTTCGCCGGCGGCATCGAGGACATCCCGTGGGAGCAGCGCAAGCCCTATGACGAGTTCGACTACGGCTATGTGCTGACCGTGCACAAGTCGCAGGGCTCGCAATGGGACGACGTCGTGCTGTTCGACGAAAGTTTTGCATTTCAGGAAGCCCGCGCCCGCTGGCTCTACACCGGCATCACGCGGGCCGCGAAGCGGCTGAGCATCGTGGTGTGACGCTTCCCTAATATCCGCGCGCTCACTTCGTCGAAGCTGCTATCGCTCTCTCCGCGCCGTCATGGCCGGGCTCGTCCCGGCCATCCACGTCGCACGGCGCTGTGGAACGACGTGGATGCCCGGGACGAGCCCGGGCATGAAGCAAAATAATCGCCCACCCGGTTCAGACGACGAAACGGCGGGAACGGTATCGCCCTGCCCTGCTCGCGCGAAGCCTGCGACCCGTTGATCCAGGTCAACCTGCCGCAGCGCGCTTGGCGGATAAAAATCGATTCACATGTCTGTACGGCAACAGCAGTCGGGGCGGAATCGCATGGCAAACTCCAAGGGTACCAAGAGCAGCGCGTCCAAAGGCAAGCGCGCGAGCGCCACGACGCGCGTCGCGCGCAAGCAATCCGCTACAACGCTCGATCCGATCGCGCAGTCGCTGGTCGACGAATCGATGCAGGCGGCGCGGATCACCGAGCTGTCCGCGTTCGAAACCGTGCTGAACGGACCGCCGGCGCTCGATGCCGACAGCGCGCCGGTGAAGGCGATGCTGGATGGCGCCTCGCCCGACGACGCCAAGCTGATGCGGGCGCTGATCGACGGCAAGGCCAAGCGCGACAAGCGCCGCACCTCGGACGAGCTCTCCGACAATTGGCGCCACGGCGGCTACCCGTACAAGTACCGCATGTATCGCAAGGACTATGAGGAGCAGAAATTCGTCCTGCAGACCGAGCTGCTCAAGCTGCAGAACTGGATGAAGGACGCGCGGCAGCGCCTGGTGCTCTTGTTCGAGGGCCGCGACGCCGCCGGCAAGGGTGGCGCCATCAAGCGCTTCATGGAGCATCTCAACCCGCGCGGCGCGCGCGTCGTCGCGCTGGACAAGCCGAGCGACGTCGAACGCGGCCAATGGTACTTCCAGCGCTATGTCGAGCATCTGCCCACATCGGGCGAGATCGTGCTGTTCGACCGCTCCTGGTACAACCGCGCCGGCGTCGAACGCGTGATGGGGTTCTGCTCGCAGACCGAGTACGATGAATTCCTGCGCCAGGTGCCGGAGTTCGAGCGCAACCTCGTGCGCAGCGGCATGCATCTGATCAAGTTCTGGTTCTCGGTCAGCCGCGACGAGCAGCGCCGCCGCTTCAAGGAGCGCGAGGCGCATCCGCTGAAGCAGTGGAAGCTGTCGCCGATCGACACGGCGTCGCTCGACAAATGGGACGACTACACCCGCGCCAAGGAGGCGATGTTCTTCTCCACCGACACCGCCGACTGCCCGTGGACCGTGATCAAGTCCGACGACAAGAAGCGCGCGCGGCTGAACGCGATGCGCTGCGTGCTGCACTCCCTGCCCTATGCCGGCAAGGACGTCTCGCGCATCGGCCATGTCGACGATTTGATCGTCGGCCGCGCCAGCGTCATCCACGAGCGCGAGGAGCACGCGAGCTGATGTGAGGTCGTAGGGTGGGCAGAGGCGCAAAACTGCCCTCTCCACCCGCACGATTGCAGTGGCGCCGTGCCCACCATATCACCGCGGGCTTGCCGAAAGACGGTGGGCACGCTGCCGCCTTGCGGCGGCCGCTTTGCCCACCCTACGAGGCTGTGAATCTTTTGATGCCAGCCGTGGTGCGAATATGATTCTCTGAGCGGAGCGATTT